>CAJNCU010000066.1:0-78 GCA_905221355.1 bacterium | reverse complement strand
TCGGACACAAGGTCTGATGTGATGAGTGAAACGGAGTCGCTGTCTTGTTGGGATTCTGATTCACTGTAACTCTCGCTT
>CAJNCU010000065.1:0-78 GCA_905221355.1 bacterium | reverse complement strand
GGGGGGGGGGGGGGGGGGGGGGGGGGGGGGGGGGGGGGGGGGGGGGGGGGGGGGGGGGGGGGGGGGGGGGGGGGGGGG
>CAJNCU010000064.1:0-81 GCA_905221355.1 bacterium | reverse complement strand
TCGCTTTCTGATACAAAGTCAGAAGAACTTTCAGAGAGTGATTCAGATTCTAAAATGCCGGTTTCTTCACTATCGGACACA
>CAJNCU010000063.1:0-86 GCA_905221355.1 bacterium | reverse complement strand
AAGCGAGAGTTACAGTGAATCAGAATCCCAACAAGACAGCGACTCCGTTTCACTCATCACATCAGTTCTTGTATCCGATAGTGAAG
>CAJNCU010000062.1:0-88 GCA_905221355.1 bacterium | reverse complement strand
TTTGTATCAGAAAGCGAGAGTTACAGTGAATCAGAATCCCAACAAGACAGCGACTCCGTTTCACTCATCACATCAGACCTTGTGTCCG
>CAJNCU010000061.1:0-89 GCA_905221355.1 bacterium | reverse complement strand
CTTTGTATCAGGAAGCGAGAGTTACAGTGAATCAGAATCCCAACAAGACAGCGACTCCGTTTCACTCATCACATCAGACCTTGTGTCCG
>CAJNCU010000060.1:0-89 GCA_905221355.1 bacterium | reverse complement strand
CTTTGTATCAGGAAGCGAGAGTTACAGTGAATCAGAATCCCAACAAGACAGCGACTCCGTTTCACTCATCACATCAGTTCTTGTATCCG
>CAJNCU010000059.1:0-90 GCA_905221355.1 bacterium | reverse complement strand
AAAGTTCTTCTGACTTTGTATCAGAAAGCGAGAGTTACAGTGAATCAGAATCCCAACAAGACAGCGACTCCGTTTCACTCATCACATCAG
>CAJNCU010000058.1:0-93 GCA_905221355.1 bacterium | reverse complement strand
GTGATATAGAAGTGGTGTGATATAGAAGTGGTGTGATATAGAAGTGGTGTGATATAGAAGTGGTGTGATATAGAAGTGGTGTGATATAGAAGT
>CAJNCU010000057.1:0-94 GCA_905221355.1 bacterium | reverse complement strand
GATGCGTTTGATTTAATGATGCGTTTGATTTAATGATGCGTTTGATTTAATGATGCGTTTGATTTAATGATGCGTTTGATTTTATGATGCGTTT
>CAJNCU010000056.1:0-96 GCA_905221355.1 bacterium | reverse complement strand
CTGATGTGATGAGTGAAACGGAGTCGCTGTCTTGTTGGGATTCTGATTCACTGTAACTCTCGCTTCCTGATACAAAGTCAGAAGAACTTTCAGAGA
>CAJNCU010000055.1:0-107 GCA_905221355.1 bacterium | reverse complement strand
CCAGTAGAGCCAAAGGCACCGACAGCGCCAGTAGAGCCAAAGGCACCGACAGCGCCAGTAGAGCCAAAGGCACCGACAGCGCCAGTAGAGCCAAAGGCACCGACAGC
>CAJNCU010000054.1:0-119 GCA_905221355.1 bacterium | reverse complement strand
CGGGACAAGGCTCGTTTTGAAGCCTTGGCTGCGGAGGATCGTGCCAAGAAGGGGTGGATAGACCTGGGTCTTGGTGTACTGACAGCTGCGATTGGTGCTTTAGCGATTGTAGCGACCTG
>CAJNCU010000053.1:0-119 GCA_905221355.1 bacterium | reverse complement strand
CAGGTCGCTACAATCGCTAAAGCACCAATCGCAGCTGTCAGTACACCAAGACCCAGGTCTATCCACCCCTTCTTGGCTCGATCCTCCGCAGCCAAGGCTTCAAAACGAGCCTTGTCCCG
>CAJNCU010000052.1:0-124 GCA_905221355.1 bacterium | reverse complement strand
GGAGTCGCTGTCTTGTTGGGATTCTGATTCACTGTAACTCTCGCTTCCTGATACAAAGTCAGAAGAACTTTCAGAGAGTGATTCAGATTCTAAAATGCCGGTTTCTTCACTATCGGACACAAGG
>CAJNCU010000051.1:0-128 GCA_905221355.1 bacterium | reverse complement strand
GTAGAGCCAAAGGCACCGACAGCGCCAGTAGAGCCAAAGGCACCGACAGCACCAGTAGAGCCAAAGGCACCGACAGCGCCAGTAGAGCCAAAGGCACCGACAGCGCCAGTAGAGCCAAAGGCACCGAC
>CAJNCU010000050.1:0-142 GCA_905221355.1 bacterium | reverse complement strand
AGCGAGAGTTACAGTGAATCAGAATCCCAACAAGACAGCGACTCCGTTTCACTCATCACATCAGACCTTGTGTCCGATAGTGAAGAAACCGGCATTTTAGAATCTGAATCACTCTCTGAAAGTTCTTCTGACTTTGTATCAG
>CAJNCU010000049.1:0-144 GCA_905221355.1 bacterium | reverse complement strand
CTAAATCACACTGTGGGCGGAAACGGATGCTTGAAATAGACCACAATTTGAGTAATACCATCAAACATCTATTTCTCATACCATTCACGAAAAACCCGAAGAAGCAAACAAGCGAGCTAGGGTCGGTGATTGGGAAGCAGATAC
>CAJNCU010000048.1:0-152 GCA_905221355.1 bacterium | reverse complement strand
AAGAAAGCAGAGGATCTCATTCAACGCCAGTTTGAAGCATCAAGGCCAATGGAAAAGTGCTATACGGATGTGACAGAGTTTGCCATTCCAAATAGCACACAGAAATTGTATTTATCGCCTGTTTTAGATGGCTTTAATAGCGAAATTATCGC
>CAJNCU010000047.1:0-156 GCA_905221355.1 bacterium | reverse complement strand
TTCGAACCCACGCACGCTTTTACACGCCTGACGGTTTTCAAGACCGTTCCCTTCAGCCGGACTTGGGTAATCCTCCAACAAATAGTCCGTACGGGATTCGAACCCGTGTTACCGCCGTGAAAAGGCGGTGTCTTAACCCCTTGACCAACGGACCAT
>CAJNCU010000046.1:0-157 GCA_905221355.1 bacterium | reverse complement strand
TTCAAAGCGGGTGACGAGAATCGAACTCGCGACAACAGCTTGGAAGGCTGTAGTTTTACCACTAAACTACACCCGCTAAAATGGGAGTTAACGGGATCGAACCGCTGACCCTCTGCTTGTAAGGCAGATGCTCTCCCAGCTGAGCTAAACTCCCAAA
>CAJNCU010000045.1:0-158 GCA_905221355.1 bacterium | reverse complement strand
CTGTAACTCTTGCTTTCTGATACAAATTCAGAAGAACTTTCAGAAAGTGATTCAGATTCTAAAATGCCGGTTCCTTCCCTCTCGGATACAAGATCTGATGTGATGAGTGAAACGGAGTCGCTGTCTTGTTGGGATTCTGATTCACTGTAACTCTCGCT
>CAJNCU010000044.1:0-162 GCA_905221355.1 bacterium | reverse complement strand
TTGGGCGCGTAGCTCAGGTGGTTAGAGCGCACGCCTGATAAGCGTGAGGTCGGTGGTTCGAGTCCACTCGTGCCCATCTATGGATATGGTCCGTTGGTCAAGGGGTTAAGACACCGCCTTTTCACGGCGGTAACACGGGTTCGAATCCCGTACGGACTATTT
>CAJNCU010000043.1:0-187 GCA_905221355.1 bacterium | reverse complement strand
TGAAACGGAGTCACTATCTTGTTGGGATTCTGATTCACTGTAACTCTCGCTTTCTGATACAAAGTCAGAAGAACTTTCAGAGAATGATTCAGATTCTAAAATGCCGGTTTCTTCACTCTCGGATACAAGGTCTGATGTGATGAGTGAAACGGAGTCGCTATCTTGTTGGGATTCTGATTCACTGTAA
>CAJNCU010000042.1:0-200 GCA_905221355.1 bacterium | reverse complement strand
GTGACAATTGCACCGAAAGTGACGGATACACCACGTTCTGAAGTGGGTACGGCTTACGATACTACGGATCAACGCAAGGATACCATCACTACTGTAGTAGATGGTAAGAAGTACAAGCTGGATCCAACCGCAACTCAAGGAGCAGAAACTGGTAAAGTGGTCGAAGGCAACACCAATATCGTTTACTACTATGATCTTGT
>CAJNCU010000041.1:0-208 GCA_905221355.1 bacterium | reverse complement strand
TGAAACGGAGTCGCTGTCTTGTTGGGATTCTGATTCACTGTAACTCTCGCTTTCTGATACAAAGTCAGAAGAACTTTCAGAGAGTGATTCAGATTCTAAAATGCCGGTTTCTTCACTATCGGACACAAGGTCTGATGTGATGAGTGAAACGGAGTCGCTGTCTTGTTGGGATTCTGATTCACTGTAACTCTCGCTTTCTGATACAAAG
>CAJNCU010000040.1:0-209 GCA_905221355.1 bacterium | reverse complement strand
AGCGAGAGTTACAGTGAATCAGAATCCCAACAAGACAGCGACTCCGTTTCACTCATCACATCAGACCTTGTGTCCGATAGTGAAGAAACCGGCATTTTAGAATCTGAATCACTCTCTGAAAGTTCTTCTGACTTTGTATCAGAAAGCGAGAGTTACAGTGAATCAGAATCCCAACAAGATAGCGACTCCGTTTCACTCATCACATCAGA
>CAJNCU010000039.1:0-262 GCA_905221355.1 bacterium | reverse complement strand
TGCTTTCGTACTGGATGATGGAGCTGTCTAGGTTCTTGACCTGATTCATGAGGAAGTTATAGTCCATGACCGTGCTGGTATGACTGCTTCCTGAATAGCTTACCAAGTCTGAAATCTTGTCCTTGGTCGTGTTCAAGAGCTCAATCTCACTCTTTAGATTATCCCGTGAACTCTTTAAATCACTATGAAGGGTTGTAAACACCTGACCTGGTAGCTTTGCATGATTGCTCGAATCAATCTGATAGTAACCATCCTTGTAAAG
>CAJNCU010000038.1:0-294 GCA_905221355.1 bacterium | reverse complement strand
ACTAGATTTACTTCTTGAAGAGGCTCGTTTACCTCGCTCAACTTACTACTATCAGTTGAAGCAACTAGATGGGCTTGGCAAAGATAAAGAGCTTAAAATCGAAATTCAGGCCATTTATAATGACCATAAAGGAAATTATGGCTATCGTAGAATTACTCTTGAACTAAGAAATCGTGGTTTTACAGTGAATCATAAGAAAGTTCAACGGCTGATGAAAGTCCTTGGTTTAAGTGCTCGAATTCGTCGGAAACGAAAGTATTCTTCCTACAAAGGAGAGATTGGTAAGAAAGCAGA
>CAJNCU010000037.1:0-305 GCA_905221355.1 bacterium | reverse complement strand
CCATCTTTGTTCTTGTACTCAACTGTGACATCACCATATTTCTTAGCTGGTGTGTCTGGAACAAGATCATAGTAGTAAACGATATTGGTATTGCCTTCTACCACTTTACCAGTTTCCGCTCCTTGAGTTGCGGTTGAATCCAGCTTGTACTTCTTACCATCTACTACAGTAGTGATGGTATCCTTGCGTTGATCCGTAGTATCGTAAGCAGTTCCCACTTCAGAACGTGGTGTATCCGTCACTTTCGGTGCAATTGTCACGCCATCTTTGTTCTTGTACTCAACTGTGACATCACCATATTTCTT
>CAJNCU010000036.1:0-360 GCA_905221355.1 bacterium | reverse complement strand
ACTAGATTTACTTCTTGAAGTGGCTCGTTTACCTCGCTCAACTTACTACTATCAGTTGAAGCAACTAGATGGGCTTGACAAAGATAAAGAGCTTAAAATCGAAATTCAGGCCATTTATAATGACCATAAAGAAAATTATGGCTATCGTAGAATTACTCTTGAACTAAGAAATCGTGGTTTTGTAGTGAATCATAAGAAAGTTCAACGTCTGATGAAGGACTTTGGTTTAACGGCTCGGATTCGTCGGAAACGAAAGTATTCTTCCTACCAAGGAGAGATTGGCAAGAAAGCAGAGGATCTCATTCAACGCCAGTTTGAAGCATCAAGGCCAATGGAAAAGTGCTATACGGATGTGACAGA
>CAJNCU010000035.1:0-366 GCA_905221355.1 bacterium | reverse complement strand
TCTGATGTGATGAGTGAAACGGAGTCGCTATCTTGTTGGGATTCTGATTCACTGTAACTCTCGCTTTCTGATACAAAGTCAGAAGAACTTTCAGAGAATGATTCAGATTCTAAAATGCCGGTTTCTTCACTCTCGGATACAAGGTCTGATGTGATGAGTGAAACGGAGTCGCTATCTTGTTGGGATTCTGATTCACTGTAACTCTCGCTTTCTGATACAAATTCAGAAGAACTTTCAGAGAGTGATTCAGATTCTAAAATGCCGGTTTCTTCACTATCGGATACAAGAACTGATGTGATGAGTGAAACGGAGTCGCTGTCTTGTTGGGATTCTGATTCACTGTAACTCTCGCTTCCTGATACAAAG
>CAJNCU010000034.1:0-366 GCA_905221355.1 bacterium | reverse complement strand
CAGCACGGTCATGGACTATAACTTCCTCATGAATCAGGTCAAGAACCTAGACAGCTCCATCATCCAGTACGAAAGCACCCATGCGGGTCAAGATTTGGTCGCCTTTAAGGAGCTTCTAGCTGCGACCAAGGCCTTGATAGCAGAACATGCAGGGAAGACACGTACGGTGGGAAGCTATCAGTCGGGAGATTTTGCCAAACTCCAATCTGTCCAACGCTTTGCGATAGCCTACCAACAGGCGACCAAGCAGATGGAGAGTCGCGCTGAACGAGTGAAAGCTGCCCAGGAGCGGGACAAGGCTCGTTTTGAAGCCTTGGCTGCGGAGGATCGTGCCAAGAAGGGTTGGATAGACCTGGGTCTTGGTGT
>CAJNCU010000033.1:0-506 GCA_905221355.1 bacterium | reverse complement strand
GCCAAGAAGGGGTGGATAGACCTGGGTCTTGGTGTACTGACAGCTGCGATTGGTGCTTTAGCGATTGTAGCGACCTGTGGCTCTGCGACCCCCTTGGTTGTTGGGTTTGGCTTAACGACAGGACTTGGAACGTTTGCCTATGGAACCTCTAATGCAGCAGAAGGGATTCATAATATCCAACTTGGGAATGCAGGGGATATTCATACCAAGTCAAAAAACTTTATCCGAGATACGCTTTTCATGGGGAATGACAAGCTGTATCATCAGGTTGGTGGGATTTTTGTGACGGCGAGTGCCATCATGATTCCCATAGGGCAGACGCAGAGTGTTGCCAAGGGCTTGACCCAGTTTGCGATAGGGGAAGCAGGGGCCTATACAACGGGTCAGGTTGCCTATCATGGGACCAAGCTCCTAGGAGGAAGTGAAGAGGACGCCCAAACCGCAAACTTTATCGGAAACCTGGTAGGAGGTTATGCGGCAGCTTCTGCAGCCAGCAAGTTTAGTCT
>CAJNCU010000032.1:0-510 GCA_905221355.1 bacterium | reverse complement strand
TCTATTTCTCATACCATTCACGAAAAACCCGAAGAAGCAAACAAGCGAGCTAGGGTCGGTGATTGGGAAGCAGATACGGTTACAGGTAAAACTGGAAAAGCTTGCTTAGTGACTCTAACGGATCGCTATTCTCGTTTTCTAAAAATTCAGAAGGTAGCTGTCAAGAAAAGCAAACTTGTCATAGAGGCTATGGTACAAATGTTGGAGCCCTTACCGGAAGAAACCGTCACTCCAGATAGAGGAAAAGAATTCACGAATCATCAAGACTTGACTGACAAATTAAAGGTATAGGTCTATTTTCCTGACCCTCATGCACCTTGGCAACTAGTGACTAATGAGAATACAAATGGACTACTAAGAGAATATTTTTCAAAAGGAAGTGATTTAACATTCGTTGATGAGCACACCATTCAGCTGTGGGAGAACAAACTTAATAATAGGCCACGCAAATGTCTTAACTGGAAAACTCCTTATGAAGTCTTCTATGAAGAAAATGTGCACTTAATTTGA
>CAJNCU010000031.1:0-515 GCA_905221355.1 bacterium | reverse complement strand
AACTTCCGACCTGTGCCCCAGTCCTTACCAGTCGCTGCCGAGTACATGTCAGCACTAGCCAAGGCCACTCCTGCTACGGCTCCTGCTGGGGGACAGAAAATACTCAAGACAACAAGGCCAGCTCCCAGAGCGATATCGCGCCACATCTCTATCTTGGACTTTTCGTCATCAATCGATACATACTCGAAAGCTCGGGTTTGATGCATAGCTTGGACATATTCCGTCTCCGTCAGCTTGTGTTCCTTATACTCCTTACTTTTTTTGAACTCTTCATAGCTTTTCTGTAGAGCCGTTCTATAAGGACTATCAACCTTATAGAGTTCGTCGATCCCAATCTCAGCGGGGACGACTTCCTTGGTACCGACGGGATGGCCATAGGGATCTGTCACAGATTCAATTCGCTTATAACCAACCTTGTTAGTCGTTTTATACTGTTGAATGTTGAGGGCTTCGAGCTTGGCTCCTACCTTGTCCATAGCCTCATAGAAAGGACGGTCGATTTTATCCTTGATGTA
>CAJNCU010000030.1:0-563 GCA_905221355.1 bacterium | reverse complement strand
TGAAGGGTTGTAAACACCTGGCCTGGTAGCTTTGCATGATTGCTCGAATCAATCTGATAGTAACCATCCTTGTAAAGCAAGAGGTTGGATGAGTAGTCATTCATCAAGTTGACCAGAGTTTGAAGGAGGGTTCCGTGCACCTCTACTAGGTAGGTGCGCATACTTGAGATGGCCTGACCTTGGAGGTTGGTGTTATTGATAAAGTCCGTCATAGCGGTATTGAGATTATTGATGGCCTCTCCCCAAGCATTCATCGTCTTTTGACTTTCCACTTGAACAGAGGTGATATCATCAAATATTATCTTGTAACTCATGGCACCTCCCTACTGCAAACCAGGAAATAGAGCTTGTCCCAATACCGTATCTGTACGAGCCAATTCTTTTCCTGTAGCTGCCATCAAGGCGATGTCTGTTCCCAATAAGGATGTATAGCTCGTCATCAGCTGACAGAGCTCTTCAAATTGTTCCTGATACAAATCGAGCACCTTGGATTCTGATGTCGTTTTAAAGGTTGGCTTACTCACTCCCGCTAGACTAGCCTGAGCCTTGGTCAAACTACTGAT
>CAJNCU010000029.1:0-620 GCA_905221355.1 bacterium | reverse complement strand
AAAAGCCAATGGTAGTTTTTAAAACCATCTATAACTGGCTCTATGCTGGTTTGATTGATCTGGATTTAAGCGTCCTTCGTCGTAAAGGAAGAACTCGACAACCCAAAGAAACACGTGGGACGTTTAGGATTGGCACGTCGATTGCCAAACGTCCTAAAGAGATTCGGAATCGTAAAACTTATGGTCACTGGTAACTTGATACTGTAGTGTCTTCCAGAGGCAAAAGCAAGGGGTGTTTAGCGACTTTTCTAGAGCAAAAAACGCGCTTTTACTTAGCTTTCAAGATACCAGACAGAACAGCCAAAGCCATGTTTTCAGCCATCGAATAACTTTGTAAGCTATTTCCAAAAGAGACTCTTAAAACCTTTACTTCAGACAGGGGAAAAGAGTTCGCCTGCTATCCTCTGGTAGAGAATTTAGGAATTTCCTTTTTCTTTGCGGACGACTATTCATCTTGGCAGAGAGGAAGCAATGAAAACGCAAATGGCTTACTAAGAGAATACTTCCCAAAGAAAACAGATTTAGCTGCTATATCTGATGAAGCTTTGAACAAGGCCTTATATGATATCAATCACCGACCACGAAAATGTTTAGCTTACAGAACTGCTTATGAAGCTCTA
>CAJNCU010000028.1:0-670 GCA_905221355.1 bacterium | reverse complement strand
CGAACACAGTAGTTAAGCCCTAGAACGCCGGAAGTAGTTGGGGGTTGCCCCCTGTGAGATATGGAAGTCGCTTAGCTTTTATCCGCCATAGCTCAGTTGGTAGTAGCGCATGACTGTTAATCATGATGTCGTAGGTTCGAGTCCTACTGGCGGAGTATAAGAGTATAAATCGAAACGTTCAATTGAGCGTTTTTTTCTATAGATAAATTGTAAAATATAGTGCAACAAAAAAACTCATAGCGTTTCATTGGTGTAAACTATAAGTAACCATACAAACAGAAGCCGAGGAAAAACTATGAGCTACTCCCATCTTACCATAACGGACCGAATAAAGATAGAAACCTACTTGGAATTAGGTTTAAAACCTTGCCAAATTGCAAGTAAACTTGGCGTCCATAAGTCTCCCATTTCAAGAGAGTTAAGATGATGCCAAAATGGTTACTTCGCCGTCTTAGCACAGGAACAGTACGACCACAGGGCTAAGCAAAAAGGTCGGAAGTCTTGTTTAACACCAAAGTTGAAAAAGGAAATTGAGAACGGTTTAAAATCCTCCTGGTCGCCCGAACAGATTTATGGGCGCTATCAGCTTGAACAAAAGCCAATGGTAGTTTTTAAAACCATCTATAACTGGCTCTATGCTGGTTTGATTGATCTGGATTTAAGCGTCCTT
>CAJNCU010000027.1:0-674 GCA_905221355.1 bacterium | reverse complement strand
TTGCGTTGATCCGTAGTATCGTAAGCCGTACCCACTTCAGAACGTGGTGTATCCGTCACTTTCGGTGCAATTGTCACTCCATCTTTGTTCTTGTACTCAACTGTGACATCACCATATTTCTTAGCTGGTGTATCTGGAACAAGATCATAGTAGTAAACGATATTGGTGTTGCCTTCGACCACTTTACCAGTTTCTGCTCCTTGAGTTGCGGTTGGATCCAGCTTGTACTTCTTACCATCTACTACAGTAGTGATGGTATCCTTGCGTTGATCCGTAGTATCGTAAGCCGTACCCACTTCAGAACGTGGTGTATCCGTCACTTTCGGTGCAATCGTCACGCCATCTTTGTTCTTGTACTCAACTGTGACATCACCATATTTCTTAGCTGGTGTGTCTGGAACAAGATCATAGTAGTAAACGATATTGGTATTGCCTTCGACCACTTTACCAGTTTCCGCTCCTTGAGTTGCGGTTAGATCCAGCTTGTACTTCTTACCATCTACAGTAGTGATGGTATCCTTGCGTTGATCCGTAGTATCGTAAGCCGTACCTACTTCAGAACGTGGTGTATCCGTCACTTTCGGTGCAATTGTCACTCCATCTTTGTTCTTGTACTCAACTGTGACATCACCATATTTCTTAGCTGGTGTGTCTGGAACAAGATCATAGTAGTA
>CAJNCU010000026.1:0-1193 GCA_905221355.1 bacterium | reverse complement strand
AGAGTGATGAAAATCCGTTTTTTGAAGTTTTCAAAGTTCCGAAAACCAAAGGCATTTCGTTTGATGAGTTTAATGAGATTATTAGTCACTTCTAATTTTGCATTAGAATAGGGTAACTGAAGGGCGTTGACAATCTTCTCTTTGTTCTTGAGGAAGGTTTTAAAGACAGTCTGAAAAAGAGGATGAACCTGCTTTAGATTGTCCTCAATGAGTCCGAATAATTTGTTAGGCTCCTTATTCTGAAAGTGAAAAAGCAAGAGCTGATAGATCTTATAGTGGTGTTTCAAGTCTTCTGAATGGCTCAAAAGCTTGTCTAGAATTTCTTTATTCGTCAAGTGCATGCGAAAAGTAGGGCGATAAAATCGTTTATCGCTGAGTTTACGACTATCCTGTTGAATGAGCTTCCAGTCGCGCTTGATAGCCTTGTATTCATGGGATTTTCTATCGAACTAATTCATGATTTGAACACGCATACGACTCATAGCTCGGCTGATATGTTGTACAATGTGAAAACGATCGAAGAAAAGAGTTTCTTAGTGATGACCGTCAAGTGAACTTTCTTGATTAATTTTTGAGTAATTTTCTAGTTAATAATAGATGAGATTTGAGGGCTCTTCTTGACTAAGGAAGTCCCAGCAATACTCACTTTTCTACAGACTTTACAGTGGAAGCGCTGTTTTCTTAGGCGAATCAGAGCCTGGTATCCCGCACAGTCTAGATAGGGGGTTAGATTCTTTTTAGAAATCATATTTATCCATTTGTCCTTGGCAGTTGGGAACATTTAGAAGTAGGATAATCTAGTTTAGCGAAGATTTCTTTATGTGCATCCCTATTGATGATATCTAGAATTTTGATGTTTGGGTCTTTGATATCGAGTAGTTTTGTGATAAAATGTAATGGTTCCATATGATTCTTTCTAATGATGGTTTGGTCGCTTTTCATTATAGAACTTATGGGATTTTTTTCTACCTTGAATATACAATATAAGTGCACAATAAAAACTCATAAGATTTTCTAGTAAAATAGAATTGAACGAACTAGTTACGAAAGGAAATCTTATGAGCTACCATCATTTTACCATAGATGAGCGTGAGAGTATTCTCATTTACCGTATGCAAGGCCTAAATTTTTCTCAAATTGCTAAGTTGCTTCATCGTCATCCGTCTAGTATTAGTTGCGAGTGGAAACGACAT
>CAJNCU010000025.1:0-1319 GCA_905221355.1 bacterium | reverse complement strand
CTTTGCATGATTGCTTGAATCAATCTGATAGTAGCCATCCTTGTAAAGCAAGAGGTTGGATGAGTAGTCATTCATCAGGTTGACCAGAGTTTGAAGGAGAGTCCCGTGCACCTCTACTAGGTAGGTGCGCATACTCGAGATGGCCTGTCCTTAGAGGTTGGTACTTAATGTAAAAAACAGGAACTTGCCTACAACTAACAGTGTATAAACAAGTTCCTCGCAGGCTATTTTAATGGTGATACATAATCGTCTGGAAGTTTGCCTCTCCAGTCAATCCATTTTTGTTCAGCAAGTGGAATTAATCTTTCAAGCTCTTCCTGAGTAAATAATTCCCAACTCTTAGGACTAGCTATCAAGGGAGTTAAGCCTTTTAATATAAATTGTTTCTCACTAGCTTTCTTTTCTTCTTCCGTTGGTGGCCAACAATCGTTCTCCGCTTTAAAATCAATTTCACGTGCTGTTCTCCTGCCTAATAAATATTCGTTAAAATCAGAAGGATTAATCTCAAAGATACGACGAACGGAAGCTACTCCAAACTCTCCAAAAGTATAGTATTTTCCTTCATGTGTTCGAAAATCATATCCCTTCGGCGACTCAATCTTATCAAAGGTATCAAATTCTTCCCATGTTATTTTAGTTAAACTCATTTTAATCTCCTCCTAATTTTCTAATTGTAAATTCTCCCCACGGAACTTCGTCAATGACTGCTTCTGGCATATTTCCTGGGAAAGTTTTTCCTCCTGGTTTCCAAAAACCATCAAAAGCAGAATCTTCATTTCCGCTTGGAATTCTTGGGTTTTTTATAGATTCTGGTGGAATTTCAATAGCTACAGGGGAAGACCCTAGATCTCCTCGATGAAGTCCTAATATGTCTTCCAACAATTCAGGATCTCCCTTAGTCACTTTAATCAACGTTTCACCAGATTCTTTAGGCATAACAAAGGCAACATGGTCTTTTTCATTACCAACTGCACCATTATTATAACCACCTTCTTCGGGTGTAAATTTCTGAAATTTAATAGCACCATTCTCAAATTGTTGTCTGTGTGCTTTTATGTATTCCGGAGTATATACATATTCTACATTCGGACGGTTGTTTTTAGATATTGATAATACGCTATCAAAAGAATAATCTGGTTGATACTCCACTTTAGGTGCGTCCTTAGAAATATTAAAAATTAATTCCCTTTCTTCAGGAGTTAATTTGTCAAAGACTTTTTCTAGATATCTTTCTCGAGTTGAAAAGTCTTTAAACCCTGAACTCTCCCTCGCAAGTTTGCTTTCTTCCAGATTTTTCAGAATCTGTTCTCGGTTGTACT
>CAJNCU010000024.1:0-1476 GCA_905221355.1 bacterium | reverse complement strand
TGAAGGGTTGTAAACACCTGACCTGGTAGCTTTGCATGATTGCTCGAATCAATCTGATAGTAACCATCCTTGTAAAGTAGGAGATTGGTACCTAATGTAAAAAACAGGAACTTGCCTACAACTAACAGTGTATAAACAAGTTCCTAGCAGGCTATTTCAATGGTGATACATAATCGTCTGGAAGTTTTCCTCTCCAGTCAATCCACATTTGCTCAGCAATCGGAATTAATCTTTCAAGCTCTTCATGAGTAAATAACTCTCTAGTTTCAGGTAAATCAATTAATGATGTAGGACTCTCTTCTATGAATCGTTTCTCACTAGCTTTCTTTTCTTCTTCCGTCGGTGGCCAACGATCGGTCTGAAGTTTACTTAATATTTCTAACTGCGTTCTCTCTCCACTTTCTAATAAGGCAAATAACTCATTTGGTAATTCATAAACTACACGCTGAGGGGCAATTCCTCCCTCCTCAGTAACGTAATAAAGATGATTACCATCTCTCCAGATATGCTGACCGTAACCTTTTACCTCTTCAAACTGGATAACATCTTCCCAGCCTAATTTACTATGCTCCATGTATGTTCTCCTCTCTTAGTACTAATATCTTTCATTACACCTTCAGGAATATCTCCTGGGAAAGTTCGTCCAGTTGGTCTCCACCAGTCATTGGCTCCTGCTTCTTTCCCACTTGGTATTGAAATCCCTTTTTCTGCTACTACTTCTGGAGTGACATCTAAACGATAAAGTGGCCCGTCTCCTAAATAACCTTCATCAAGTCCTAATATGATTTCATAAAGACGATTATCTCCATCAGCAACCTTTTCAATGATATCTGCATGTTCTTTGCTCAACCAGAAACTTGTTCCATCATCACCTCCAACAATACCTCCATTCCAATTTTCGCTAGGCTGAAATTTTTGGAATCGGGATGCTCCATTTGTAAATTGTTGTCTATGTCCTTTGATATATTCTGAGCTATAAACCTTTTCGACACTTGGACGATCGTTTTTCGGTATTGATAACACACTTTTGGATGTTTTACCAGGACGATATTCGACCTTAGGTGCATTCTTAGAAATATTAAAAATTAATTCCCTTTCTTCAGAAGTTAATTTGTCAAAAACTTTTTCTAGATATCTTTCTCGAGTTGCAAAGTCTTTAAACCCTGAACTCTCCCTCGCAAGTTTGCTTTCTTCCAGATTCCTTAGAATCTGTTCACGGTTAAACTTCGGTGTTTCGACGTCTACCTTCACCTTATTGAGACTAAACTTGCTGGCTGCTGAGGAGGCTGCATATCCTCCTACCAGGTTTCCGATAAAGTTTGCGGTTTGGGCGTCTTCTTCACTACCACCTAGGAGCTTAGTCCCATGATAGGCAACCTGACCCGTTGTATAGGCCCCTGCTTCCCCTATCGCAAACTGGGTTAGGCCCTTGACTACGCTCTGGGTCTGCCCTATGGGAATCATGATGGCACTCGC
>CAJNCU010000023.1:0-1485 GCA_905221355.1 bacterium | reverse complement strand
AGTATTTGAAGGTGGCTCACCTAAAGTTCGTAAAGAAGCAGGGCTACCTGATCTAGATGAAGCGTTTCCATATAGAAAAATAAGAAGTTCAGGAAAGATTTCTTCAGCTACTCGACATGCTGAGGAGAATGTTGTAAACGATTTTATTAATGCTATAAAAGAAGTAGGATTAGAAGCGGAAGATGTTATTGGAACACTCAAAATACACCAATCAAATCCAAAAGGTGTCTGTCCAACTTGTTTAAGTGGACTTGGGAACCCAGCCAAACCTTCTGGAGTTATTAAACAATTGAGTGAAATGTTTCCGAAACTTAGAATCGAGGTAACTTCAGAGGTGCTTGAAGGTGTAAAAGTAAATGGACGCTTACAATTTATAGTTGAGAATGGTAAATATGTTATAAATTAGAAAGGAAGCAGGAATGGAATTGAATATTAATCTCTTATGTTTTATGCAGAGACTAACAGAGCCTCTAAAAGAATATATAAAAAATTCGGATTATAAAGAATATGTAAATAAGACATTAGAACTAACGAGTGAATCTATCAATAATATGAGAGAGTCGGATCCAGACTTACTCTATAGTAGATTAGAAAACATAGATGAAGAAGATATTTTAACTTATTTTGAACTAGATAAAGATACAAATCCAGCTGTATGGGGCTGTATTGCAAATTTCTCGGCGCTTGTTAGCTACTACTCTTATAAAGTTACTGGCGAAAAATATTTGCCTGAAACCATTGAAAGTGTCGATGAAGAAACACTTAAAGATTATTTTATTAATTATAAAGAATTAATAAAATCATATAAAGAATTATTAAGTTTGAATAGTTCACTTCAGAATGAAGAGTATTTAAAAGACAAATTAGTGGCTTATTATTTTAAGTTTTTATTCGAAGATTATAATTGAGAATATGAGAATAAATAATCTGTATTTCATGCTAACTTATTCAGAGGCAATATATACCCAAATTAAAACGCAATATAAATCTC
Source organism: bacterium (assembly GCA_905221355.1). Classification (GTDB taxonomy): domain Bacteria; phylum Bacillota; class Bacilli; order Lactobacillales; family Streptococcaceae; genus Streptococcus. The sequence continues at coordinate 494 of CAJNCU010000023.1, read as the reverse complement.
AAATTCGTGCTTCCTTAGATGATTGTTGGGATTTTTTGGAAAATAAAAATAAGATAGGAAAGGATCTCTATATTTTATTAGATGATGGAACGGACTTTAATGGGATCTTTATTTATATGCAATTAGATGAAGATGAACAAAATATTTCCATGTGGGATAACATTAGCTATGCAATTGCAGCAACTGCTAAGGAAGCATATTTATTTGAGAATCAGAAACAACTGCCTTCTCCTTTGGAAAATGTAGATTCAAGTATATCAGACTTATTTATTGAGAATTTAAAAGAAATAAACACAGTGTTTTATGAACATGTTGAAGAAATTAAAAACTTTGTAAGGAATGATTACTCACCTTCAAAAGATAATGCTATAAAAGAATTAGAGAATTTAGGTCTAATAAAATAGAAAGTCTGTATTAGATGAATTACAGGCAATCATGCGTTATATCACCACAGTTGAGATTTCATTTCAAAACAATTTGGCTCCAAAATTGAA
>CAJNCU010000022.1:0-1643 GCA_905221355.1 bacterium | reverse complement strand
AAGAAGGTTTGGAACAAGGAGCTAAGAACCTGGACAGTTTCAAAGGTGTCTTGAAGAATGCCAAGGGCTTGGGGGATAATGTCCTTTCCCAAATTAAAACCTATGGCAAACAGTTAGACAATCTCCGACCAAGTAAGATTCTATCGAATTCGGCAGAAAGTCTAAGCGATGGCTTACGCCATGCAGATAATGTTTTAAGTGAAGCCGCACAGAACTTCCGTCTGAATATTGGGCTGGAGCCACAACTAGCGAGTGGTGTCATGTCAAGTAGTGGAGGGAAGCTAACACATCTAGCAGATAATCTCAGTGCTTTCGCGAAGAATCTAGATGGTAGTGTGGATGATGTGGTGGAAGCTGGAAGTAAGGTTAGTAAAGATATTGATGATAAAATTTTGGGAAGATTAGAGTTAGCAAATAAGAGCCATCCTAAAACTGGAATAAAATTTGATCAAGACGGATTTCCAATTTTTGATTCTTTCGGAGATATGTACTTAGAACCAGAAGATTATCTAAAATCGAGAGGAACTCATTTTGATAGGGCTAGCAAAGACTTATACCAACAAATTATGATCAACGATGAATTGGCACAGAAATTCACACAAGAGGAAATAGAATTATTTAAAAATGGTAGTGTTCCAAAGAGGTTCACTTGGCATCACCATCAAGAACCTGGCTTAATGCAACTAGTAGATAGACGTATACATAGACAGACAGGGCATACAGGTGGTTACAGTATTTGGGGGAAAGGAAATTAAGTGAGAATATGAAGTGGTTAAATTATAAAGATATTTCCATAGATATAATAGAAAGTGTGGAGAATAGATTACAGATTAATCTACCAGATGATTATAAGCAATTTGTTTTAAAATATGATGGAGGTTATCCTAATCCTAATCATTTTAAGGTAGGTGAGAAGGAAGAAATTTTCAACAATTTAATCAGCCTAGATGAAAACGAATACGATAATATATATGAAATTCTTGAGGATTTACAAGATCGAATAGGTGACCAACTGATTCCATTTGCAGAAGATGGTTTTGGAAATTTATTATGTTTTGACTATTCAGCTGATAAAAACATAGTTTTTTGGGATCATGAGAAGAACTATGATGATTTTAAAGAGTCAACCTTTGTTTGTTCAAGTTTTTCTAGTCTAATTGAGAGTCTTTTTTAAGATATCTAGTGTTTTCTTATCGTAAAATGATCATTATTTAGAATAAAAGTATTCAACTTCCTCTAATTACAGTATTTTTCTGATTTCATACAATCTTCTAGTCCAAGAAAACTAAGAAAACTGGGTTTCTACCCAGTTTTTATCGAACAAGTCTTCTACACTCACAAAAACTTAGAAACTCTGGGACTGATTCCGCGAGGTGACCAATGACCAAAGATGTAGAACTTCATTCATCGACCTGGAGGACGATGAAACAAGCCCTGACAGGCCTCACTGAAAATGCCACAATCTCTAGCAGTGGCTATGGGAATTACCCCAATATTCAAGCAGGGGCCTATGGTACTGGAACAGTTTCGACCGGATTTGCCAAACGAGTAGAAGAGCTGGTCAAAATTTCTGAGACAGTCCAGCGCTTGATAGCAGAAAAGGATACGGATGGTGCTGTGTCCTATAGCTATCATGATGACAC
>CAJNCU010000021.1:0-1942 GCA_905221355.1 bacterium | reverse complement strand
ATATTGAGGGCTTCGAGTTTTGCTCCCACCTTGTCCATAGCCTCATAGAAAGGACGGTCGATTTTATCCTTGATGTAGGTGGGAACATTCCCTGCATACCGTTCCAAGGTAGAGAGCTTGGATTGCAGAGTTTGTCCGGTACTTGTGTCGTCATGATAGCTATAGGACACAGCACCGTCCGTATCCTTTTCTGCTATCAAGCGCTGAACCTTCTCAGAAATCTTGACCAGCTCTTCTACTCGCTTGGCAAATCCGGTTGAAACCGTTCCTGTACTATAGGCTCCTGCTTGAGCATTGGTGTAATTTCCATAGCCACTGCTAGAGATTGTAGAATTTTCAGTGAGGCCTGTCAGGGCTTGTTTCATCGTCTTCCAGGTCGATAAATGAAGTTCTACATCTTTGGTCATTGGTCACCTCGCGGAATCAGGCCTAGAGTTTCTAAGTTTTTTACCAGAGTAGGGTTAGAAGAAAGACCATTTAGAAAATCATCTCGCAACTGAGCATCTTGTTGGAGCCACTGTCCCATCATACTTAAAATCTCACTATTGGCTCGCTAATATAGGTCGCCGACTTCATTCACTTTGTTGAGCATGTCAGAATAGTGGTCCATTGCCTTGGAGGCTTCTCCACCCTCATAATATTTTGTTTCAGAAAGGCTCTTCAATTTTGGAGCCAAATTGTTTTGAAATGAAATCTCAACTGTGGTGATATAACGCATGATTGCCTGTAATTCATCAGGATTCATGACGATTTCTTTAGATCCACCACTCCCATGACAAAATTTAGACATGGATTTAATTCTTCAATAGAACTTCCGCTTTATCTGAATTTAGAAAGTCTTTCAATATATTCAAAGTTCGTTCGACTGATTTTTCATCACGGCCATACACTCTTCTTATACTCTTATCATCAATAATCTTGGATAAAAAGGTGATTGAAAATCTCTGTTCATCAGTTTGAGTGAACCAAATGTTAAACAAGCCACCCTCTCCTGCTTCCAATTGCGTATTTTTACCGGTTGACGAAATACCTATTGTCATATGATAACCGTTATACATGAACGGAAAATTAAAATTTTCATCTTCTCCTTCATTAATCGTAATCATATCAAGATCAATCGAAAAAATTTTCTCTAAAGCTTGTTTGACATTCTGATAACCCAAACTATCTCTTGTAGGTAAGTATACTTCGCTCATTTATAAGCCCTCCACATATTTCCAAAATTCTCAAACTTATATCCATTTTCTCTTAGAATATTCATTTCATTCATAAATGATTCCCCTTTACCAGTCGTATGAAATACAAAATCTGCAGCTTCTGGATTGGAACTCAATATAAAATTCTTTCCTTCCTGAATCTGTTTTAGCAAGAATTCATCATTTACTTTATAAGCTAAGTCTGGATCCACTTTCCACATTGCATTCCATCCATCACTTCCAGCATCAAAATAAGTCCAGCCATTAGCATGAGCTACTTGCTCATAAGAAGTTACACTATTAGGTTGAAAATAACCAAGTAAGGCGGTATTTGATTCTGTATTGTGTGTTGTTAAATCAGTTAATTTAGCAACATCAATTTCTGTATAATTTTTTTTCATAGTTTCCGCATAACTAACAATATCTATCTCATTAAATCTGTCCATAGTAGAAAGAGGCTTTTCAAAAAACTTAACTGTGTTTTCTGAAAGATCATCCACACTACCGTCTAGATTCTTCGCAAAAGCGCTGAGATTATCTGCTAAATGAGATAACTTCCCTCCACCACTTGATAGAACACCATCTGCTAGTTGTGGCTCTAGTCCAATATTCAGACGGAAGTTCTGTGCGGCTTCACTTAGAACATTATCCGCATGGCGCAAACCATCGCTTAGAGCATCTGCCGAATTCGATAGAATCTTACTTGGTCGGAGATTGTCTAACTGTTTGCCGTAGTTTTTAATTTG
>CAJNCU010000020.1:0-2293 GCA_905221355.1 bacterium | reverse complement strand
TTCAACTCAGCAACATTCCCCTTGGGAATATCTGTTGTAGAGACAACCGAAGCAATATGGTCTAGCATAAGCTCATTATCCTCATCGCTATAGCCCTCTTGAACAACCTTGAAAATATCTTCGTCATTGAAATAGATAAGACTATCGCCTACCATCCCTTATGGATAGAGACAAGCTCCGTAATCAAAACGGTAGAGGTCTCCTTTGACGGGTGCTGCAATCACACGAGCAATGATGACCATCTTTTTTATATTTTTATATTTCCTTTGAAAAATATTAGCGAGTGTAAATGGGAGAATTATCCTTCATTATTTCTTCTCCTAACTCTGTATTGCTTGATATCAAATCAAAAGGACAATCAGAGTCTATTTTATGACTTGCAATTTTTTTAGAAATTTTCTCAAAAAGAAGCGGCTCATTTTGGGAGTTATCATAATCTATGACTAGTAAGTAACTACTTTCTTCTTTCACTAGTATCTTTACGAAAAAGACATTATTAATTGAGGGAATTTCCTTGAAAATATTTGAAAGCTTGTTTTCAATCAACGTTGTATCCTCAATCGGCTTTCCAAAAAGTATTTTCCGTGAATTGATTAAAGATAATATCGATTCCATATAATCTTTGTCCATAAAAACACTGATTCCACAAGGATTCAATACAACATATTTTACAGGTGAATTACGTTCTAGAAATTTATAAATATATACTATATCCACTTTGGCGAACTTAACACCTTTATTAAATAATGAACTAGATAAATTGATAGATTCAAAATCAGTAAATACAGGCAAATACTGTCTATCATCACTGCCATTTAATGTGATTAGAATATCAGAACTATTAATTGTAGTAAAAGGTACCAACAAATATGATTTTGAAAGAGCAATAGCAAATTTCTTCCAGTCTGAATCCCTGTTACTTTCTTTATATATATTATATAAAAGATTCAAATCTAACATTAATTTCCTCATTCTTCTAATAAAGCATCAATTCTATTTAATAATGACGAAAATTGAGTATTACATTTTGTCATATATGTAGCATCAGAATCAAGAATATAAAAATCTGATAAACCATCTCTTGGGAAAAACATACTTTTGTACATTTTTCGAAGTTGCTCTATACATTCATTTGGGAGTTCCGGATTTTCTATATTTTGTATGATTGCTATCATATTTTTAAGCGTCTCTATAAAATAGTTAACATTATGACGCTGCTTATGTTCTGATAGAATCCCTAATAGGTCAACTAACAATTCCATTAGTTCTTCTTTGAAATTTACCATCACCTTATTCCTCCTAAATGTGTTGTATTATTAAGAATTCCATCAATAGTCCAGGGTTTATTGATAAATATCTGTTCTTTGCCACCAATATATACTCCTCCTTGAGAGCCTGTAGGTCCTTCATAATAGACGGTACCTTTTGGAAACTTAGTAGCATAGACATCAGTCAGTTCTGATGTACCTGTTAAGACTCCTGTATCTCTATCAATCCACTGAGGTTTAACTGCGGACTCGATCCTAACTTTTATTACTGACTCAGGAATATCCCTTGTATAATATTGTCCTAAAGGACTATCAGAACTTCCAGCTCTAAAAAAGACCGTATCCTCTTCTAATATTTTTACATTATATTTACCGCTAGCGAAACTTTTAGCTGCAGTCTCATTAATTTCTAGTAGTGGTCCAGGATTTTCAATCATATTGTAACTATATTCTCTTGGATTAGTGGACACCTTATTGAGACTAAACTTGCTGGCTGCTGAGGAGGCTGCATATCCTCCTACCAGGTTTCCGATAAAGTTTGCGGTTTGGGCGTCTTCTTCACTACCACCTAGGAGCTTAGTCCCATGATAGGCAACCTGACCCGTTGTATAGGCCCCTGCTTCCCCTATCGCAAACTGGGTTAGGCCCTTGACTACGCTCTGGGTCTGCCCTATGGGAATCATGATGGCACTCGCCGTCACAAAGATCCCACCAACCTGATGATACAGCTTATCATTGCCCATGAAAAGCGTATCTCGGATAGGATTTCTTGACTTGGTATGGATATCCCCTGCATTCCCAAGTTTGATATCCTGACCTGCCTCGTACATATTTGACGCCCCATAGGCCGTTGTCCCTAGACCTGCAGTTAGGCCAAATCCAACAACTAAGGGTGTCGCTGCACCCATAGTTGCCCAAATCGCTAAAGCACCAATCGCAAAGGTCACCACACCAAGACCCAGGTCTATCCAACCCTTCTTAGCTCGATCCTCCGCAGCCAAGGCTTCAAAACGAGCCTTATCCCG
>CAJNCU010000019.1:0-2360 GCA_905221355.1 bacterium | reverse complement strand
AAGGACGCTTAAATCCAGATCAATCAAACCAGCATAGAGCCAGTTATAGATGGTTTTAAAAACTACCATTGGCTTTTTTTCAAGCTGATAGCGACCACAAATCTGTTCAGGCGACCAGGAGCATTTTAAACAGTCCTCAATTTCCTTTTTCAACGTTGGTGTCAAACGAGACTTCCGACCTTTTTGCTTAGCCCTGTGGTCGTACTGCTCCTGTGCTAAGACGGCGGAGTAAGCATTTTGGCATCGTCTTAACTCTCTTGAAATGGTAGACTTATAGACGCCAAGTTTACTTGCAATTTGGCAAGGTTTCAAACCTAATTCCAAGTAGGTTTCTATCTTTATTCGGTCGGTTATGGTAAGATGGAAGTAGCTCATAGTTTTTCCTCGGGTTCTGTTTGTGTGGTTACTTACAGTTTACACCAATGAAACGCTATGAGTTTTTTGGTTGCACTATATTTTACAATTTATCGAAAGATAAGGACAATATTGTGAATGCGCTAAAACTTCCCTACTCAAATGCAAAACTTGAAGCTACTAACAACCTCATCAAGGTCATCAAGTGCAATGCTTTCAGCTTTCGGAACTTTGATAACTTTAAAACTAGAATTCTCACCGCTTTGAACATTAAAAAGGAGAGGAACAAAATGATCCTCTCCAGGTTGTAACTTTTCTTCAACCCACGACAGTTGACAAAGAGCCACTTTTATTTTAAAAATCAAGTTCCACCCAGCTGAGAGGTGTATAGCCTAAAAGTTCAACACCATCAAACTCTACTGCTTTAACGATTCCTTGAATATTTGTTTTCAATTCTTCCATAACAGAGTTATCTGCATCATCCAAGACGAGTTCATCTTCTACGACAAACAATGCTTTTTGGTAACGATCATATAGACTATTCATAACCAAACGAAGACCGACTGGATTAGCTGATTTTTTAGTTCTAGTCTCAGCTACATACTTATCAGCAAAAACTTCTTCAGAGTTATTAGATGCATGATAACTAAAACTTACAAAATCAACTGTACCTCTGTTTAAGATAGAAAGATCTTCATCTGAAATATCTAAAGCAATCTGCTCACGTTCCAAGCGACGCAAGAAGTGGTTCGGATAATAACCACGAACTTGAACATCCGTAAATAAATAGTTTTTACGATTCTTAACTTCAGCTTCCATAGCATCCATAGCATTGTCAATTTGCTGGCTATAGTTTTGACTAACGACAAGCATTCCACCAAACTGAAACTCTGGATTGATTGTTTTACCTAATTGAACGACGCGGGCAGAAGCAACTAATTGATAATGAGCTGCTTGCCAGATTAACTGTTCACGATTATCTCTATTTTCAAATAACAAGCCTCCACCCAAAAATGGTAAATGGTGCAAAATATTAAATTCATTGAATGTAATCCAGTATTTTACCTTGTCTTTAAAATAATGGAAAACAGCTTCTGCGTAGCGCTCAAATAGTTCAATCATCTGGCGACTTCTCCAGGCACCGTACTTTTCATGTAGGTTAAGAGGGATATCAAAATGACTGAGCGTAACAATTGGTTCGATATCTTTCTCCAGAACTTCGTCAATGATGGTTTCATAGTACTTCAATCCTTCTTCGCTTGGCTGCAACTCTTCTCCAGTTGGAAATAGGCGAGCCCAAGAGATAGAGATACGATAGGCATTAAAGCTCATAGATTGAATCAAATTCAAATCCTCAATATAGTTTCTTGAACTAATCGGTTTAGATTGTCCTAGTAAATCGTAAAAACCTAGTGGTACTGTTTTATAATCGATTTTCCCGTGCAATACTCCTCCACGAAATTCACCGACTGGAAGAACATCTGTTGTTCCTAAACCTTTCCCACTATTTGACAAAAAATTTCTAATCATGACAACTCCTTCTATTTTTTTCTTTATAAATTAGATTGTTATTATTTAAAAATATCATTATTTATTAAATGATTCTTTCTGCCCTTGTTATGAATAATAGAGCTCAAACCAGATAATCTACTTACGACATTTTTAAACTCACGAGATAGTTGCTGAAAATCTGGTTCTTGCATATTCCCTTCCTTCTCTTGCCCTATCCATGAATTTCCATTCTCAGAATCCCCCCATGGCTGAGTTACTTGAATACTTGTCTCATACACAAACTCACCTACATTATCTCCAATTTCTACTAAATTCATTAGATGTTTCGAATCTACTTCATCCAAATCATTTTCTGATACAAAGTCAGAAGAACTTTCAGAGAGTGATTCAGATTCTAAAATGCCGGTTTCTTCACTATCGGACACAAGGTCTGATGTGATGAGTGAAACGGAGTCGCTGTCTTGTTGGGATTCTGATTCACTGTAACTCTCGCT
>CAJNCU010000018.1:0-2433 GCA_905221355.1 bacterium | reverse complement strand
GACGCCCAAACCGCAAACTTTATCGGAAACCTGGTAGGAGGTTATGCGGCAGCTTCTGCAGCCAGCAAGTTTAGTCTGAATAAGGTGAAGGTAGACGTCGAAGCACCGAAGTATAACCGAGAACAGATTCTGAAGAAAGACTTAAGGCCGTATACTGGCGATTTGATGGATCCAATTGAAGCTAAGAGATATAGCGATTATTGGCGTAGTAAAGGTATGGGATCTGAAGAAACATGGCAAGACTTTAAAAAGAATATACCAAATGGTACAATTGACGATTACAATAAAATATTGTATGAGCAAGATCCATGGCCACTAAACGTCAAACCTTCTTTTAAAATTCTTAAAGGAGGAGATACATTTGAAATGGCAATGGCTCCACGAAGTAAACAGTTGGATACATGGCCTGGAAATTTTGCTACAGATATAAATACAATATCGGACAGTCAATATGTTAGAGACAGATTGGCAGTAAAATATAATTGGAAACCTGATATTGATAGAGTTGTTCAATATAGAGTTAAAGAAGGTAGTGAAATCCCTGCAAATGTAGGACCTATTGGACCTCAAATAGACTTGGAAATCAACAGGTATTTGCCAGGTGGTCCCAATCAGATTGAAATGCTGATGGGGAGAGAAAAAATGAATTTTTTAGAGATAATTGGAATTCGCAACATAGAATAGAGAAAGGATAGTTTATATGAGAGTTAGATATACTGACAAAAGTGTTAAGTGGGAAAATAATGGAAAAACCATAGAAATCAACATAGAAAATATAATATTTGCAGACTTTGATAAAGATAAAAATGCTATTTTTATTGGAGTTGGAAAAAATTTTACTGCATCAGATTTTTACTATTACTCTATCGACGGGGTGTTAATATTCCAATATCATGATTCGACTGACATTATTTCCTGGGGCTATAATCAAAAACATGAAATAGAGATTCCTTATAAAGAAACAGTCTCTTTCTATCCTAATCAAAAACTGATTTTAGTTATTTATAGAACTTCATCTAAACAAACTTCGGTAACTGAGATGAAAATATTTGATTTGTATGGTAATCTTACTTATCAAGCTAAATCCCCTGAGGGTTATACTATGGTTTATGTCACAGATATTCTCAGTAACCAAATAAAGGTTGTTTGCGATGCAGTTATTGAGGAGAATCTAGATTCCTACGGTCGCAATCGTTTTCATTTCCTATTAAATCTAGATACAGGCAAATGGACAAAACTTGGTTTAGCATATTAAAATCTAAACTAGAGTCATCGAGTTCAGCTTTAATAAAATTTACAATATTTTAATACTAGAGTTTTACCATCTCCTGAGGGATATCAAGTCTACCATCAGTATGAAGTTGTCAAAGATATTAATTTAGAAAATATCAAAGCTGGCTTTTCTAGGTTATCTGATATTGATAAAGTAAAACTAAACGATGCTATGAGAAAATTTGATTTTACATTTGATGACTTAGCTAATCCATTAAAAGGTAAAATAGATAAAGTGTTTGGGCAAGGCGGGGGAGTACAAATTAAGTTTATAACATCAGTTGAATGGTATGAAAAATTAGGGTTATTGAGAGAGGTAAAATAATGGTAAATTTAGATAAAGAGAAACAAGAACTGATGGAAGAAATTAAATTATTGGGATATGAAAGTTTGAGATATTCCATTTTCAATGATCATAGACCAGGTGAATGGGAAGTTCGAATTGAGTTTGATTCTATCAGTGAACACTATTTTGTTTACGCTACAATGGATAGAGCAAGTTATAACAAAAAATTGGAATTTGATAATTTTGAGGATGCGAAAAATAAATTTATAGAAAAACTAGACCTCACTGTGAAAATAAATAGAGCTTCTATAAAAAGTGGAGAAGTTCCTGAATATTCCTCCCTCCTCTGGGATGATGTCACAGAATAATAAATAACACCCTATTTTATGGTAGAATAAATGAAACAAGAGTTTACTAATATTTTATTGGTAAACTCTTGCTTTAAATAGAATTCTCTTCAAATCCAACAGAATGTTCATAATATCAAGTATCCCATCATGCACCGAAATATTCAGCCGGAATGGCAAGGCAAACAAAAAGATGACTTCACCAAGCAGTGGGAAACCTTCTCCAGTGACTACACGAGCTTTCAAACGGAGATGAATACCTTCTATGATGCCATCTGTGATGAAATCACTAGACTAGAAAACCAAAAGAATGAAGAAAATGGCATTATTGGCTGGTGTCAGAGTCAGATTAACAATCTGGGAAATTTCATCGAGAAGCTACTACATACGAAGGAGGGGTAAGGTCATGTATGGAACGATTCAATTATCTGAGGTGCTGTTTAGCTCACACATCAGTAGTTTGACCAAGGCTCAGGCTAGTCTAGCGGGAGTGAGTAAGCCAACCTTTAAAACGACATCAGAATCCAA
>CAJNCU010000017.1:0-3419 GCA_905221355.1 bacterium | reverse complement strand
GTAGCAGGAGTGGCCTTGGCTAGTGCTGACATGTACTCGGCAGCGACTGGTAAGGACTGGGGCACAGGTCGGAAGTTAGATGCGACCGAGAGAACACTGAGGGGAACCTTTGCCTTGTTTGACTTGATACCAGCAGGGAAATACCTAGGAACCTTAGCCAAGACAGGAAAGACAGCAGGGCTCACTGCCGTTAAGAATAGTCTGAAAACGACTTTGAAAGAAGGTTTGGAACAAGGAGCTAAGAACCTGGACAGTTTCAAAGGTGTCTTGAAGAATGCCAAGGGCTTGGGGGATTATGTCCTTTCCCAAATTAAAAACTACGGCAAACAGTTAGACAATCTCCGACCAAGTAAGATTCTATCGAATTCGGCAGATGCTCTAAGTGATGGTTTGCGCCATGCGGATACTGTTCTAAGTGAAGCCGCACAGAACTTCCGTCTGAATATTGGGCTAGAGCCTCAACTAGCAGATGGTGTTTTATCAAGTGGTGGAGGGAAGCTAACACATCTGGCAGATAATCTCAGTGCTTTTGCGAAGAATCTAGATGGTAGTGTGGATGATGTTGTGGAAGCCAACCGGTTCTCCTCAGAGTGGCATAATTTGCAGAAAAGTTTTCCGGATTCAGGATTATCAGAACGACAATCAGAAAAGATAGTCAATATTAAACCAAGTGAAACAATTAAACGACCAGATCCAGAGGAATATTTGAGTTCTAATTATATTAAAGAACATAATGCCTTATTTGACAAAGGGGTGGCAGCTTTTGCTAAAAATGATTATTGGATTCAAAAAGAAGGTTATTTTGGTCGACCGGATGGTGCATTTGTCTTTCCAAAAGATGTAGCTGAAGCTATGGTCAAGGAAGCTGATGGTGATCCCCATGTACTTGAAAAACTTTTGGGACTTGATAAAGGTAGTCTTGGAAATAATCCAATTATGATCGAACCTAAGGAAGTTGAAAATCTGAGGATTCCAAGTGGCAATGAGGGTGGAGCAAGCGGGAATGTTCAATGGCGTCCGGGTGGTAAGACCTATCCGGGTGGTGTTCCAGAATCTGTGATTGACAGAGTTCCTAAAGATAAATTGCATATTAAAGAATTGTGGAGTGAATAATAATGAAAGAAATACCAACAAAAAAAGGTGATATGTTAGAAATTTATGAAGCCAATGGTAAGTATATTTTAAAGTATCCAACTTTCAATATCACCATGCCAGAGGTTATTAAAGAAATCCCTAAAGAAGCAGTGGATAGCTATTTAGCAGGAGAACATGATGGTGAAGAATTAATTAATTATGCTAATTTCGGATTTTGGAAATCAAAAATCAGTCAAGAAGATGCTAACATACAATTTTTAAGAGATAATCCAGAATTTCTTCTTATTGATACAGATAGAAAGAGACGCTATTTCTCCAAAAAAGAATTTGAAGAATTGTTGAAAAAAGCTCATGAAGTTTCTGATGCAGACGATAAGTAATCATTCCCTATATTAAAGAATATAAGAGACAGAGTTCTTGCTTTGTCTCTTACGTATTATAAGAAAATTCTTAGGCAGTAAGCTCAGACCATTATCCGTTGCACGCTATGAGGCTGGTCTTTTTGATGAGAATGCCCGTCTAGCCTATGGAAGACAGAAGAGCGCGGTGGAAAGTTATCTCATCTGGCAGATAATCTCAGTGCTTTTGCGAAGAATCTAGATGGTAGTGTGGATGATGTCGTGGAGTTGGGAGTTAGGAAAACTTCTAGACTAGGAAGTCAAACTGGAGGTAGACTAGGAACCTCGCAAACTAAACATTGGATAGAAGAGGCTAGTGAAATCTTGAAAGATGAAAGTCATCTGGATGGAAAAGTTCCGAAACCTAATGTTGTATATGAGGCTGGAGAGCATAGCTATCTTTACCGAACTGATGAGGTGGGGCGTATCGATCGGGCGTATGCCGAGGATTTACAACTAAAACTCCATGAAGGTAGATTACATCATAACTCCAATACTCCAGATAAAGAAATAGGAGACCATGCAGGGCATATATTCGGAGATTTATTTGGTGGATCACCGGAGTTGGATAACCTTGTTTCATAAGCTAAAGATGTCAACCTAAAAGAATATCGTCGTATTGAACGTGATTGGGCAGATGCTTTAAAATCAAACCCACCAAAGAAAGTTGAAGTAGACGTTTAAATTAACTACGAGGGCTCTTCAATGAGACCAACTAGCTTTGAAGTTAATTATAAGATTGATGGGAAAAATATAATGAAATAATTCCAAATATAAACAGATAAAGAGAGAATAATATGACACAATTTGAAGATAAATTTATGGAAATCCAGATTGATATGGTTTCGTTAGCAATGGAATATGTCCAAAATCAAGCAGAAAAAGTATATATTTATTGCATTTCTGAGGAAGCATTGCAATCATATAAAGTTTTTTATAAGATTAATAGTGTTGTAATTGAAATGGATAAAGTTAATGAAGTTGCGACAAAAAAAATAGATGATTCCGATAATATGGCATTTGCTGTATTGGGATATGGAGCTGAAGATATACAGAAATTGATTGATGTTTGTCAAGAATACAATCGTGAACATCCAACTGAAATGTGGTTGATTTATGATGCTCAGAAAAACAGTCTTGACAGTCGCTATAGTTATGAAGGACGTTATGACAAGGATGAAGAATTGATTCCGCGTCTAGAGTTTGAAAAATGGTTTGAGGAAGTAAAAGAAAATCAGCTATAATTATAATATTTTTGATATTGGCACTTAACTGTAAATTAAGTGTCTTTTCGCAAATGATAAGCCTCCAAGGCAATGGACCACTATTCTGACATGCTCAACAAAGTGAATGAAGTCGGCGACCTATATTAGCGAGCCAATAGTGAGATTTTAAGCATGATGGGACAGTGGCTTCAACAAGATGCTCAGTTGCGAGATGATTTTCTAAATGGTCTTTCTTCTAATCCGACTCTGGTAAAAAACTTAGAAACTCTGGGAATGATTCCGCGAGGTGACCAATGACCAAAGATGTAGAACTTCATTCATCGACCTGGAAGACGATGCAACAAGCCCTGACAGGCCTCACTGAAAATGCCACAATCTCTAGCAGTGGCTATGGAAATTACACCAATGCTCAAGCAGGGGCCTATGGTACTGGAACAGCTTCGACCGGATTTGCCAAACGAGTAGAAGAGCTGGTCAAGATTTCTGAGAAGGTCCAGCGCTTGATAGCAGAAAAGGATACGGACGGTGCTGTGTCCTATAGCTATCATGATGACACAAGTACCGGACAAACTCTGCAATCCAAGCTCTCTACCTTGGAACGGTATGCAGGGAATGTTCCCACCTACATCAAGGATAAAATCGACCGTCCTTTCTATGAGGCTATGGACAAGGTGGGAGCAAAACTCGAAGCCCTCAATAT
>CAJNCU010000016.1:0-3526 GCA_905221355.1 bacterium | reverse complement strand
CCAACCGCAACTCAAGGAGCAGAAACTGGTAAAGTGGTCGAAGGCAACACCAATATCGTTTACTACTATGATCTTGTGAAAACTCCAGAAGAGTACGGTAATGTTGTTGTTGATTATCAAGATAAGAAAGGCAACACTATTGCACCACGCATTGTTGATACACCAACAGCGAAAGTAGGAACAGCCTACGACACAACAGATCATAAGCCTGTGACAATCGTATCGTCTAATGGTAAGACATACCGCATTGACCCTACAGCTACACAAGGCCAAGAAAGCGGTGAGGTTGTCAAGGGAACAACTCGTGTTGTCTATGTCTATGATGAAGTTCTCGGTGATGTAACAGTTCATTATAAAGATGAAAATGGTAAAGTCATTAAGGATCCAGAAAAAGATACAACAGGTGCTCCAATCAACACCCTCTATGACACTCGTGATCATGCTCATAAGACAATTACTACTCAGGATGGACGTGTTTATGAAATCATTCCTGAGAAGACTATCGGTCTAGAGCAGGGTCGTATTGTGGAAGGTAATACAGATGTTACTTATGTCTACAAAGAAGTGTTTGGTGATGTTGTTGTTCATTATGTGGATGAGTCTGGTAAGAAGATCAAGGAAGATGTGACCGATACTGCTCGAGGTAAGGTTGGCGAAGACTATGACACAACAGATCATAAGAGCATCTCTATCAAGCATGGTAACACAGTTTACAACATTGTACCTGAAAAGACCAAAGGTCAAGAACGAGGTAAGGTTGTGAAGGGTGTAACAGAAGTTACCTATGTCTATAAGGCTGTTCAAGCAGAACCTAAGAAGCTAGGTACCAATGCTAAGGGTGAAGATGTTAATGGTAAGACGATGTTGGCTGGTTCAACAGAGGTTTACACAATTAACATTGACAACGACCAATACAAGGGCACAACAGGTCTGGTTGATCAAGACAAACAAGCCGGCTTGATGGTAGTTGAGAAATACGATAGCAAATTTGTAACACCAAATCTAGATGCTGTTCGTATGACGACAGAAGATGGCAAGGTTGTTAGTGGCTTTACGACTAAGATTTACAAGTCTGTTGCAGAAGCTCCACAAAAGGTTCAAGATTATATCAAGGCTAAGGGCTTAACAATTGATGGTGAGTTTGCGGTAACAACTTCAGATGATCCAGTAGCCTACACGAATGACTATGCCTTGAAAGGTATCAACCTGAAATTGATCTTCCCAACAACTGTGAAGAAAGATATTAAGGAAGCTAGCAGGTATGAGAACAAGGCTTATCAAATTGACTTTGCCGGTATTGCAGAAACCAATGTCGTAACGAATAATATTCCGAAGATTAATCCGAAGAAAGATATTGTAGCGACAGTTGAAGATGGTCTGAAAGATCAAAACTCTTTGGATGGCAAGACGGTTAAAGTTGGCGCTGTCTATAACTTC
Organism: bacterium; assembly: GCA_905221355.1. Taxonomy (GTDB): domain Bacteria; phylum Bacillota; class Bacilli; order Lactobacillales; family Streptococcaceae; genus Streptococcus. Next base: position 2,089 of record CAJNCU010000016.1, on the reverse strand, counting down.
GAGTTGAACACTTCTTACTTGCCAGCGAAACGTGGTCAGTCTATTGATAAAATTGAAGTGAAGGATACTTATTCACCGCTTGTGGAATATAATGGCGTTCACAAATGGATTGCCAATACAGATATTCTCTTGAAAGATAACACGAAGATTGCCAAAGGAACTGATTTGACCCGATATGTCAACCAAGATATTGATCATCAGGCTAGAACAGTTGTCTACAGCTTCTCTAGTGACTTCTTGAGCAAGATTTCTGATGATAGTGAATTCCAAGCGATTGGTTACATGCAAGTGAAACAGCTTGACTATGGTACAGTGAAGAATACCTTTACAGAAATCATCAATAATGTTGAACGCGACTCTAACACGGTAACACTCGTATCACCAAAAGAATACGGTGATGTTGTTGTTCATTATGTGGATGAGTCTGGTAAGAAGATCAAGGAAGATGTGACCGATACTGCTCGAGGTAAGGTTGGCGAAGACTATGACACAACAGATCATAAGAGCATCTCTATCAAGCATGGTAACACAGTTTACAACATTGTACCTGAAAAGACCAAAGGTCAAGAACGAGGTAAGGTTGTGAAGGGTGTAACAGAAGTTACCTATGTCTATAAGGCTGTTCAAGCAGAACCTAAGAAGCTAGGTACCAATGCTAAGGGTGAAGATGTTAATGGTAAGACGATGTTGGCTGGTTCAACAGAGGTTTACACAATTAACATTGACAACGACCAATACAAGGGCACAACAGGTCTGGTTGATCAAGACAAACAAGCCGGCTTGATGGTAGTTGAGAAATACGATAGCAAATTTGTAACACCAAATCTAGATGCTGTTCGTATGACGACAGAAGATGGCAAGGTTGTTAGTGGCTTTACGACTAAGATTTACAAGTCTGTTGCAGAAGCTCCACAAAAGGTTCAAGATTATATCAAGGCTAAGGGCTTAACAATTGATGGTGAGTTTGCGGTAACAACTTCAGATGATCCAGTAGCCTACACGAATGACTATGCCTTGAAAGGTATCAACCTGAAATTGATCTTCCCAACAACTGTTAAGAAATATATTAAGGAAGCTAGCAGGTATGAGAACAAGGCTTATCAAATTGACTTTGCCGGTATTGCAGAAACCAATGTCGTAACGAATAATATTCCGAAGATTAATCCGAAGAAAGATATTGTAGCGACAGTTGAAGATGGTCTGAAAGATCAAAACTCTTTGGATGGCAAGACGGTTAAAGTTGGCGCTGTCTATAACTTCGAGTTGAACACTTCTTACTTGCCAGCGAAACGTGGTCAGTCTATTGATAAAATTGAAGTGAAGGATACTTATTCACCGCTTGTGGAATATAATGGCGTTCACAAATGGATTGCCAATACAGATATTCTCTTGAAAGATAACACGAAGATTGCCAAAGGAACTGATTTGACCCGATATGTCAACCAAGATATTGATCATCAGGCTAGAACAGTTGTCTACAGCTTCTCTAGTGACTTCTTGAGCAAGATTTCTGATGATAGTGAATTCCAAGCGATTGGTTACATGCAAGTGAAACAGCTTGACTATGGTACAGTGAAGAATACCTTTACAGAAATCATCAATAATGTTGAGCACGATTCGAATACGGTAACTGTGGTAACACCTGAAAAACCTCAGACACCGCCTGAAAAACCTCAGACACCGCCTGAAAAACCTCAGACACCGCCTGAAAAACCTCAGACACCGCCTGAAAAACCTCAGACACCGCCAGTAGTTCCAACTACACCTCGAACTAATTTGCCTGAAACAGGTGAAAAAGACCATGGTGAAGCAACTGTTCTTGGTTTAGCGATGATGGTATCAGCAATGTCACTCCTTGGTTTCAGTAAGCGCAAAGAAGAGAAATAATCATAAAGTTTATTTCTCGCTTATACCTAGGAACGTTGACTTCGTAGGCTCATTGTCAACTGTAGTGGGTTGAAGTCAGCTAAGATCGAGAAAGGACAAATTTTGTCCTTTCTTTTTTGATGTTCAGAGTGATGAAAATCCGTTTTTTGAAGTTTTCAAAGTTCCGAAAACCAAAGGCATTTCGTTTGATGAGTTTAATGAG
>CAJNCU010000015.1:0-4071 GCA_905221355.1 bacterium | reverse complement strand
ATAATAGGCCACGCAAATGTCTTAACTGGAAAACTCCTTATGAAGTCTTCTATGAAGAAAATGTGCACTTAATTTGATAATTCAAGATACAATAAATAGGCTCCATAATATCCATAGGGAATTTACCCACTACAAATATTATAGAGCCGTTGTTTATAGTTTTATAAACTGTCCAGATATGGGCCGTTATTTGGGGTGTGAGAGTTAGAAAATAATGGCAATACAAGCTAATCTATGCTACAATGGGTATCGTGGTATATATTATATAAATAAAGAATAGAGGGAGCAGAATGCGACTTAGAAAAACATTGTTCGGCCGTTATCGTGCGAAGGAAGTTGACGATTGCATCGAATCCTTGGAGGAAGAGTTTTATAGTGAAATTCGGAAAAAAAATGAAAAAATCGAATCTTTGCGTAAAAAAATTGATTCTATGAAGGATAAAGAAAAAGAAATAGGTGAAGCTGTTATTTATGCGAAATCACTTGTCATTTCGGCTCATAAAAGTGCAGAGCAAGAAGCTAAAGAAGTTTTAGAAAAAGCACAAAAGGATTATCTGGATATACGCGAATCTATTCTGGAAGAGATTGATATCTTGACAAAAAAACGTATAGAAGCTGAGAGATTATATCATTTACAAAAGGAAAAAATAAAGAAGCTTCTAAATCAGGTTGATGGCTTTTTAGAAGATGAAAATCTAGATAAAGAAATTGATGCTGCAACTCTGTTTGAAGATTCTTTGGCTGACGAAGAGCAAGAAGAATTAGACTTGTTTGCAGGAGAGGAAGAGAAGTCAAAGGATTCCGTACCTCAAATAGAAGTTGTAAAGATTGAAAACATTACTGCCAAGACAGGTTCAGAAAGTTCAGCTCCTGTTAATTACCTCATTTCTTTTGAGAATGAGCTAACTAAAGAAGAGCAACAAGAGGAAAATACCAAACATCTTTCAAGAGTTGAAGACGATACCTTTTTGTAAGAGGAATATGATTTATGACAATTTATAACATCAATCTGGGAATAGGCTGGGCGAGCAGTGGAGTGGAGTATGCTCAAATCTATCGAGCAAGATTATTTCGCAGTGTGAGTTTAGATGCAAAATTCATCTTTATGGATTTTATTTCATCTAATAATATTGAGCATCTGACCAGAAATATCGGATTCAAAGATTCTGAAGTTATCTGGCTTTATCAGTATTTCACTGATGTTGAAATTGCGCCCACGACCTACACCCTAGCTCACGTTTTAGGTGGTTTTGATAGAGAGCCCCTAGAGATTATCCGTAATCCTGAAAATAAAACTTTCCGAGTTATATTTGGAGACAATGATTTTGTGACTTGTTATGCTAGCGATATGGATAATGAGTTGATTGATCGAGCAGAAATTGTTTCACGGGGATGTCTGATTCAGAAGGAATATTATACTTACGTCAAGAACTTTGTTGAGTATTATAGTCCTGTAGATGGTCGTGCTCGTCTCTACCAACGGACCTGGCTTAATGAAGATGGTAGTGTAGCCTATGAAGAGATTATCGATGAGGTGAACGGCAAGCAGGAGACACAAATCTATCGTTTTCCAAATCATGTTTTCTACTCCAAGCAGGAATTTGTTGCCCATTTCATGAGAAGTTTAGAGTTGACCGACAAAGACTTACTGATTTTGGATAGGGGGACAGATATTGGGCAACCGATTTTTGCTAATAAAGGGAAGGCCAAATTAGCTGTTATCGTTCATGCTGACCACTTCAGTGAAAATCCTGCAGAAAAAGACTATATCTTGTGGAATAATTATTACGAGTATCAGTTTGAATATGCTGATGAGGTAGACTACATCATCAATTCGACGGATGTTCAGACAAGACTTCTCACAGAGCAGTTTGCACAGTATACAAATATTAAACCAAAGGAAATATGGACTATTCCTGTGGGGAGTTTGGATAAGCTACGTCGACCAGAGGGGGAACGGAAGGCTTTTGGTGTGATAACAGCTTCTCGATTAGCAAGTGAAAAACACATTGATTGGCTGCTTCGCTCTGTGGTGAAGGCACATGAACATTTGCCAAGGCTCACTTTTGACATCTATGGTACTGGTAGTGAGGAGGCTATGCTTCGGAACTTGATTGAAGATTTGGAGGCAGGAGATTATATCCGTTTAATGGGGCATCATCATCTAACAGATGTTTATAAGAACTATTCAGCTTATTTGACTGCATCCACTAGTGAAGGATTTGGTCTGACCTTGCTAGAAGCAGTAGGCTCTGGTCTGCCTATTATTGGATTTGATGTACGTTATGGTAATCCGACCTTTATTCGCGATGGAGAAAATGGCTACCTGATTCCCAAGGCTCGCCCAGATAATCTGGACGCCATGACGACAGAATATGCGGAAAAGATTGTTCAGTTATTAACTCAACATTCTCAGGAAGATTTGTCTCGTGTATCTTATGAGGTAGCCAAACCTTATCTTGATGAGCATATCGCTCAGCGTTGGTCTGATCTTGTCCAATCTGCTCAGACAAACTAAATAGTATTCAGAAAGAAAGGTATAAAAACTATGATTTGTTTGTTTGAACGATGTGATCAGGCAAGTTTTGATTTGTTACGTTCACTAAAAACAGCAGGGCTAGATTGTCCCGTTGTTGTTGTACAAGACGATGGTTATCTTGTTCCAGATGTTGAGTCTCCTTATAGTTATTTCACAGGAGATTTAGAGACACCAGAAAGTCGACCTCTTTATTTTAATCTGGTTCCAAAACCTCACTTATGGGAAATTCGCTCTAGTAATGTGAATGGCGAAATTCTAGACATGGGTAAGAAACGTGCTAATATTTTTTATCGTCAACCAACTCACGAAAGACGCGTTCGGGCTGTCGAATGGTTGGATTCAGAGGGACAAGTTCGAGTAGCAGATATTTACAATCGTAAAGGGCGACTTTTTGCGCAGATAACTTATGATAAGTCACAACGTCCGACCCATACTCGCTATTTTGACCAGAGCAATGTCGTGGTGATTATGGAAAATCATTTGACGGATGATATTATCCTGACACTTGAAGGAAAACGACATATCTTTAAATCCAAACAAGAATTTATTATCTTTTACCTCCAATATCGTGGGTACGATACAGATCGAATTATTTATAATTCGCTATCAACTCCTTTCTTTGTGGCCTATTCTCTTCCTCCTAAAAATGGTTGTGCAGAGGATGTTCTTTTCTGGCAAGAGCCTATTGGAGAAGAGTTACCAGGTAATATGGTAGCGGTTATGAAGCTGACGAATCGAAATGTTCGTATTGCTGTCCAAGACAAGCAGGTTTATGAGAAAATTCAAAACTTGGTGGCTCCTGAAGAAAAAAGCTATTTCCACAATCTTGGTTACATCTATGCTTATCAACGCCTTAATAACATGAATCCGGAAGCCTTGATTTTGACTAATAGTGATCAGCTTGAGCAGATTGAAGAACTTGTGACCAAGCTACCAAATGTTCATTTTCATATTGGAGCGATTACAGAAATGTCCAGCCATTTAACGGGACTAAATCGTTTCGCAAATGTTTCGCTTTATCCAAATATCCGCCCAGCTAGAGTTGCTGAGCTTTTTGAGAAATGTGATTTGTATTTAGATATCAATATCAGCGATGAAATCCTTAATGCTTGTCGCACGGCCTTTGAGAACAATATGTTGATTCTCAGCTTCACAAACACTTGTCATAGCCATCGATTTACTGCAGATAGTCACATTTACCCAGCAGAAGATGTTTCAGGCATGGTAGAGAAGATTCAAAGTGTCCTTGCTCATTCATCAGAGATGAAAGAGGCTCTTTCTAAACAGAAAGAAGCAGCAAATCAGTCTGATTTAGGACAATATCAGACTATTCTTTAGCTGTGAATACTTTTATATTAGGTGAAATAACTTTTAAAGGCTCCTTGTCAACTGTAGTGGGTTGAAGTCAGCTAAGATCGAGAAAGGACGAATTTCGTCCTTTCTTTTTTGATGCTGAGAGTGATGAAAATCCGTTTTTTGAAGTTTTCAAAGTTCCGAAAACCAAAGGCATTTCGTTTGATGAGTTTAATGAG
>CAJNCU010000014.1:0-5102 GCA_905221355.1 bacterium | reverse complement strand
CTTTGAACAAGGCCTTATATGATATCAATCACCGACCACGAAAATGTTTAGCTTACAGAACTGCTTATGAAGCTCTAGTGGATGAGTTAGAGTAAATGTTGCGCTTATTCTTGCAATTTATCTTATACAAAAACGAAATTACACAATCTTTGTATATTTTACTTGCATATTGATTGAATTATTCCACTCACTAAAGTATAATATACAATGTGAGGTGACTAATTTTTTAAGTATCGTCAGACAGTTTAGAGATAGTTATTTAAACCCTCTGGACTATCTGTTTTATTATATTAGCAAACTAAAAAAGTAAGATAGATTGTTGATATTAAATCAAATATGAAGCCACTATAAGTGATGATAAAAGCTTGAGATTTAGCATAAAAATCTCTTGTTATTTCTCTTTTAGGAGGAATTAGATCAAGAGAGTTAATTAATTATAAAAAGGAATATAATATATTAATGTTTAAGAAAACTGGTGAAACAAAGGGACATGGTTCAATCCGTAAGAATAAAGTTTATGGTGCGATTGGAGTTCTAATATTTGGGATTATTGCAATGTTTAGCTTCCATGAAGGTGTGGTAGCTGATGAAATTAAGGCTACTAAGACAACCGCCTTAGCTCCTGTAGCAGAAGCTTCTGATACCAGCTTGATTGTTCAAGCGAAAACTGTTGCAGCCGAAGTTGCTGAAGCAAAATCGTTGGCAGCTTCATCAGCACCTGTGCCTGTTTCGATGGTAGCTGCTGGGAACCCTGCTGAAGGACAGCCAAATGTAACAGTTGAAAATCAAGAATTAAAAGATGCTATTGCTACTGCTCAAGCTTCTAATATTGAAGTAAAACAAAAACCAACTGAGATCATTGGAACAGCTAATACACAAGAAGAAGCTGCAAACTTAGAGGCTGATGCAATTGCTCGTGAAAAAGAGCAAGCCCAAAGTATACGAGAGTCAACTGATAAATATAACAGTGATTATGCAACAGCTCAAAGTAACACTCAAAAGCCCGGTTATCTTAGTGAAGTTGTAACTCAAGGACTGAAATTTGAAAACGAACCAAATGCTCACCTATCAATTACAGGTACAACTGAATTTGGTCAGCAAGATGCGCCTAGAGCGTACTCATATGAAGAATATATAGGTAGTGGTAGGACATTTGCTAATAATCCAATAGCTGCATACAAAACTTCTGCATCAGGGAATTTTGTGATTCCCAAAATTAACAAAGGTCAAACTATAACAGCTACTTACACAAATCTACAAAATTCTAGCTATAATGGTACAAAAATTGCTAAAGTTGTTTATGAAGTAACAAATTTAAATAATGGGATAGGAATAATCGGTTTTGCTGAGAAAGATCCAACAAAAGGAATCTATACTTTTTATAATTTATCAGCACCGTCTAGGTATGGTGTCAAAATCCGTTTTTATGATGAAGATGATAATCTCATTCAATTTAATCAAGAAAACCCAGCTATATTAGCGCTGACAAGTTTGTCAAAAACGATATATAAGGGACAAACTCATGAGGAAGGGATAACAGATTATAACTTCAAACCAGTAAAAATAACTGGTTCGTATGTTGAAAAACAATCTGATAATCGTTTAGCTGCAAGTAGTCCGACACAAAATATCCCAGATAGATATAACCATCCGGATTTTTATAAGACTAGTATCGCTGGTGTAATAGATAATGGCGATGTTATCTCGTTTACCATGCGTAGGGATTCAGAGTTTGATAGCGGGTACTGGCTAGCCATTACAAGTAAATTGCCTTCACCTTTCGTTTTAACTAAGCCTAATTTAAGTTATAAATTCTTTAGCTATAATAAAGCAGGGACTGTATTACTTGACAATTATATTCAAGGTACAACTACTAAACTGACCGAAACACAAATAATTAAGCCTAAAGGGACGCCCACAGGAGAATCTTATGTAACGTCACATGAAGAACGGGTGCATTTCAATGGGAAAGTTTATAAATATGTATCATCAAGTGAAAATGCAATGGGCACAGTGAGGTTGGGGATTACAAATGTATATAACTATTATGTTGAGGCAATAGGAAATGCTAGGGTTGTTTATCTTGATGATGACGATAATAAGAAGATTTTAGAGACTAAAGAGTTGATGGGTTATTATGGCCAAACAGATACCTATAGGACTGCCGCAACGCTTCAGTATTACCAAAACCTACACTATGAAATTGTTTCAGATAATTATCCAAGCGTCGGTGTGACGTACGATGAAACTATTCAAACCTTTGAAGTCCATTTGCGCCATAAGACGGTTCCGGTTGAAGAAACGAAAACGGTGATTGAGACCATCCAGTATGTCTATGAGGACGCGAGCCAGGCAGCAGAGTCTAAGGTTCAGACGCTGGAGTTCAAGCGGACCAATACCAAGGATTTGGTGGCTGGCCGGATCATCCAGGAAGGCGTCTGGAGTCCGTCAGAGAGCACCTTCCCAGAGGTAACCTCTCCTGTAATTGCAGGGTACACAGCGGATCATCCGACAGTTGATGCAGTTGCGAACATCAGTGCAACCAGCAACGATGTGGCACGTAAGGTCACCTACAAGGCCAATGCGCAGCAATTGACTTATACGGTCATTGATGAGACAGACAGCCGCACTCTGGCAGAACGAGTGCTGCTGGAAACGGGCGTTTCTAAGGGGGCGGTTCCAACACAGGCGCAGACGAAGTATGACCAAGTAGTCTCCGACTATCAGGCCCAGGGCTATGAGTTGGTATCGCAAGAATCTCTTCCGACTCAGTTTGATACCGACGATGCGACGGATCAGAATGTCACGGTGCGTCTGCGCCATAAGACGGTTCCGGTTGAAGAAACGAAAACGGTGATTGAGACCATCCAGTATGTCTATGAGGACGCGAGCCAGGCAGCAGAGTCTAAGGTTCAGACGCTGGAGTTCAAGCGGACCAATACCAAGGATTTGGTGGCTGGCCGGATCATCCAGGAAGGCGTCTGGAGTCCGTCAGAGAGCACCTTCCCAGAGGTAACCTCTCCAACTGTTGATGGTTATACACCAGATAAGGCAACTGTAGTAGCCGTTGAACAGATTACGGGAGATAGCGCAGATATTGAAGAAACGGTTACCTATAAAGCAGATAAGCAAAAAGTAACCTATACCATCATTGACGACACTGCTCAAAAAACGCTGAAAGATAAGGAAGTACTTACCAGCGGAGGCTCTGATACTCCTCTTTCAGATAGTGCCCAAGAAAAATATGATTTAATGGTGAATGCTTATCTAGCTCAAGGTTATGAATTAGTTTCGAAAGACCAGCTTCCAGCTAAATTCGACCTTGATAGTAGCTATGATCAAAATGTTGTTGTTCATGTGAAACACGGCACAACGGATAGCCAAGAAAGCAAGGCTGTGAACTTGACAGTTCGTTACCATGGTGCCGGTGATCAAACCCCAGCTGACCAAGTTCAGACAGCAACTTGGACACGTACAGTAACGACAGACAAGGTAACTGGATCTGTTGTGAGCATGACGGCTTGGACAAGCGACAAGGCTAACTATAACGCTGTGCCATCGCCAGTGATTTCAGGTTATAGCGTAGATGTCGAGACAGTTCCGTCTGAAGCAGTTACCCAAGAAAACATTGTTAAGGATGTACATTATACTGCGGCACCAGTAACTCCAGAAGTTCCTAATACTCCGGATACTCCAGTTAAACCAGAGCCTTCAACGAAACCGTTCACTTCTGAACGCCCTGCACCTACTCTTCCACGAACAGGTGAATCTCAAGTTGGTTCCAACCTTGCAACGCTGACAGGTCTAGGCTTACTTCTATCAATTCTTGGTTTGGCAGGACGTCATAAAAAAGAGGATTAATAAACTTTTTATAAGGTATAAACAGTCCAGTCATTCATTGAAGAAATACTGTAAATAGTTTAAAGATGGATGATTTAGTGGGAAAAGGCCTGTAGCCAATCTTAGTTGGCTGACTTGTATACTATCCAAAAAGTTAGACAAATAATTATTGAAAGGATTTAGTTCTGTATTGCACCGGACTAAGTCCTTTTCTACCATTTGTCAAGCATATCAAGGTATTCGATAATAAATAGTTTGAGTTTCATAGTCCAACTAAGGAAATTGTCTTTTTTAAACTAAAGTTTAGTGTAAAAAGTGTACACAAAACCAACACCTTATCTAGTGATTTTTTATAAGGTGTTATAATAATATAGCATAAACAATTTTACCGATTCTCATAGAAGTCTGTGATATAACAAGGGTTGGTGTGGCTAGGTGAAGCCATATTATGAATGCACTTAAAGAGAATCTTTCTGGCATAGGGATTCCCACGTTTGGTGATGTGTTCCTTGGCTAGAAATTCCCCAGATTCATAGTTTCTGAGGTCAATGCCAATAAAAGCATTGATTTGATTGGCAGAGTGGAATCGACGAATGTCACCAAGTTCGCCAATAATACTTGTCGCTGTGATTTCAGCTATTCCAGGAATAGAGAGAATAATCTCGTATTCTGGCAAAGGTTGAGCCAATGTTACCATCTCCTCTAAAACACCTTGTCTGCGTTCAGAAAGCCTAAGTAACTTATTTGGCTCTTTGTCAACTGTAGTGGGTTGAAGTCAGCTAAGATTGAGAAAGGACACATTTCGTCCTTTCTTTTTTGATGTTCAGAGCGATAAAAATCCGTTTTTTGAAGTTTTCAAAGTTCCGAAATCCAAAGGCATTGCGCTTGATGAGTTTGATGAGATTATTAGTGGCTTCCAATTTGGCGTTTAAATAGGGTAGTTGAAGGGCATTGACGATTTTCTCTTTGTCCTTGAGGAAGGTTTTAAAGACAGTATGAAAGAGAGGATGAACCTGCTTTAGATTGTCCGCAATGAGTCCGAAAAATTTCTCCGGCTCCTTATTCTGAAAGTGAAAAAGCAAGAGTTGATAGAGATTATAGTGGTGTTTCAAGTCTTCTGAATAGCTCAAAAACTTGTCTAGAATCTCTTTATTGGTTAAGTGCATACGAAAAGTAGGGCGAATTTCTATTTCTCATACCATTCACGAAAAACCCGAAGAAGCAAACAAGCGAGCTAGGGTCGGTGATTGGGAAGCAGATAC
>CAJNCU010000013.1:0-5250 GCA_905221355.1 bacterium | reverse complement strand
AGCTAAGCGACTTCCATATCTCACAGGGGGCAACCCCCAACTACTTCCGGCGTTCTAGGGCTTAACTACTGTGTTCGGCATGGGTACAGGTGTATCTCCTAGGCTATCGTCACTTAACTCTGAGTAATACCTACTCAAAATTGAATATCTATCAAATACCAAGAAAACCTCACACTTCGTATTCTCAGTTACTTTGGATAAGTCCTCGAGCTATTAGTATTAGTCCGCTACATGTGTCGCCACACTTCCACTTCTAACCTATCTACCTGATCATCTCTCAGGGCTCTTACTGATATATAATCATGGGAAATCTCATCTTGAGGTGGGTTTCACACTTAGATGCTTTCAGCGTTTATCCCTTCCCTACATAGCTACCCAGCGATGCCTTTGGCAAGACAACTGGTACACCAGCGGTAAGTCCACTCTGGTCCTCTCGTACTAGGAGCAGATCCTCTCAAATTTCCTACGCCCGCGACGGATAGGGACCGAACTGTCTCACGACGTTCTGAACCCAGCTCGCGTGCCGCTTTAATGGGCGAACAGCCCAACCCTTGGGACCGACTACAGCCCCAGGATGCGACGAGCCGACATCGAGGTGCCAAACCTCCCCGTCGATGTGAACTCTTGGGGGAGATAAGCCTGTTATCCCCAGGGTAGCTTTTATCCGTTGAGCGATGGCCCTTCCATGCGGAACCACCGGATCACTAAGCCCGACTTTCGTCCCTGCTCGAGTTGTAGCTCTCGCAGTCAAGCTCCCTTATACCTTTACACTCTGCGAATGATTTCCAACCATTCTGAGGGAACCTTTGGGCGCCTCCGTTACCTTTTAGGAGGCGACCGCCCCAGTCAAACTGCCCGTCAGACACTGTCTCCGATAGGGATCACCTATCCGGGTTAGAGTGGCCATAACACAAGGGTAGTATCCCAACAACGTCTCCTTCGAAACTGGCGTCCCGATCTCATAGACTCCTACCTATCCTGTACATGTGGTACAGACACTCAATATCAAACTGCAGTAAAGCTCCATGGGGTCTTTCCGTCCTGTCGCGGGTAACCTGCATCTTCACAGGTACTAAAATTTCACCGAGTCTCTCGTTGAGACAGTGCCCAAATCATTACGCCTTTCGTGCGGGTCGGAACTTACCCGACAAGGAATTTCGCTACCTTAGGACCGTTATAGTTACGGCCGCCGTTTACTGGGGCTTCAATTCATACCTTCGAGTTACCTCTAAGCACTCCTCTTAACCTTCCAGCACCGGGCAGGCGTCACCCCCTATACATCATCTTACGATTTAGCAGAGAGCTGTGTTTTTGATAAACAGTTGCTTGGGCCTATTCACTGCGGCTGACCTAAAGTCAGCACCCCTTCTCCCGAAGTTACGGGGTCATTTTGCCGAGTTCCTTAACGAGAGTTCTCTCGCTCACCTGAGGCTACTCGCCTCGACTACCTGTGTCGGTTTGCGGTACGGGTAGAGTATGTTTAAACGCTAGAAGCTTTTCTTGGCAGTGTGACGTCACTAACTTCGCTACTAAACTTCGCTCCCCATCACAGCTCAATGTTATAGAACTAAGCATTTAACTCAATTCACACCTCACTGCTTAGACAGACACTTCCATTCGTCTGCTTTAGTTAGCCTACTGCGTCCCTCCATCACTACATACTCTAGTACAGGAATATCAACCTGTTATCCATCGGATACACCTTTCGGTCTCTCCTTAGGTCCCGACTAACCCAGGGCGGACGAGCCTTCCCCTGGAAACCTTAGTCTTACGGTGGACAGGATTCTCACCTGTCTTTCGCTACTCATACCGGCATTCTCACTTCTATGCGTTCCAGCGCTCCTCACGGTACACCTTCTCCACACATAGAACGCTCTCCTACCATACCTATAAAGGTATCCACAGCTTCGGTAAATTGTTTTAGCCCCGGTACATTTTCGGCGCAGGGTCACTCGACTAGTGAGCTATTACGCACTCTTTGAATGAATAGCTGCTTCTAAGCTAACATCCTAGTTGTCTGTGCAACCCCACATCCTTTTCCACTTAACAATTATTTTGGGACCTTAGCTGGTGGTCTGGGCTGTTTCCCTTTCGACTACGGATCTTAGCACTCGCAGTCTGACTGCCGACCATAATTCTTTGGCATTCGGAGTTTATCTGAGATTGGTAATCCGGGATGGACCCCTCACCCAAACAGTGCTCTACCTCCAAGAATCTTTATGTCGACGCTAGCCCTAAAGCTATTTCGGAGAGAACCAGCTATCTCCAAGTTCGTTTGGAATTTCTCCGCTACCCACAAGTCATCCAAGCACTTTTCAACGTGCCCTGGTTCGGTCCTCCAGTGCGTCTTACCGCACCTTCAACCTGCTCATGGGTAGGTCACATGGTTTCGGGTCTACGACATGATACTAAAGCGCCCTATTCAGACTCGGTTTCCCTGCGGCTCCGTCTCTTCAACTTAACCTCGCATCATATCGTAACTCGCCGGTTCATTCTACAAAAGGCACGCTCTCACCCATTAACGGGCTCGAACTTGTTGTAGGCACACGGTTTCAGGTTCTATTTCACTCCCCTCCCGGGGTGCTTTTCACCTTTCCCTCACGGTACTGGTTCACTATCGGTCACTAGGGAGTATTTAGGGTTGGGAGATGGTCCTCCCAGATTCCGACGGGATTTCTCGTGTCCCGCCGTACTCAGGATTCTGCTAGGTACAAAGACTATTTTAAATACGAGGCTCTTACTCTCTTTGGCTGATCTTCCCAAATCATTCTTCTATAATCTTTGAGTCCACATTGCAGTCCTACAACCCCGAAGAGTAAACTCTTCGGTTTGCCCTCCTGCCGTTTCGCTCGCCGCTACTAAGGCAATCGCTTTTGCTTTCTCTTCCTGCAGCTACTTAGATGTTTCAGTTCACTGCGTCTTCCTCCTCACATCCTTAACAGATGCGGGTAACAGGTAGTACCTGTTGGGTTCCCCCATTCGGAAATCCCTGGATCATCGCTTACTTACAGCTACCCAAGGCATATCGTCGTTTGTCACGTCCTTCTTCGGCTCCTAGTGCCAAGGCATCCACCGTGCGCCCTTATTAACTTAACCTTATTTTTTGACCTTTCAGTCATAAACTCTTTTAATACTACAGCGTTTCGGTTTATTTTCTTGTTACTATTTGATATAGATATTCAATTTTCAATGTGCATTACTTGGTGATCTCTCACCAATGGAGCCTAGCGGGATCGAACCGCTGACCTCCTGCGTGCAAAGCAGGCGCTCTCCCAGCTGAGCTAAGGCCCCACAAGACCTCTCAAGACTAAACAAGACCAATGCGCAGTTCCTTATCCTTAGAAAGGAGGTGATCCAGCCGCACCTTCCGATACGGCTACCTTGTTACGACTTCACCCCAATCATCTATCCCACCTTAGGCGGCTGGCTCCTTACGGTTACCTCACCGACTTCGGGTGTTACAAACTCTCGTGGTGTGACGGGCGGTGTGTACAAGGCCCGGGAACGTATTCACCGCGGCGTGCTGATCCGCGATTACTAGCGATTCCGACTTCATGTAGGCGAGTTGCAGCCTACAATCCGAACTGAGACTGGCTTTAAGAGATTAGCTTGCCGTCACCGGCTTGCGACTCGTTGTACCAGCCATTGTAGCACGTGTGTAGCCCAGGTCATAAGGGGCATGATGATTTGACGTCATCCCCACCTTCCTCCGGTTTATTACCGGCAGTCTCGCTAGAGTGCCCAACTGAATGATGGCAACTAACAATAGGGGTTGCGCTCGTTGCGGGACTTAACCCAACATCTCACGACACGAGCTGACGACAACCATGCACCACCTGTCACCTCTGTCCCGAAGGAAAACTCTATCTCTAGAGCGGTCAGAGGGATGTCAAGACCTGGTAAGGTTCTTCGCGTTGCTTCGAATTAAACCACATGCTCCACCGCTTGTGCGGGCCCCCGTCAATTCCTTTGAGTTTCAACCTTGCGGTCGTACTCCCCAGGCGGAGTGCTTAATGCGTTAGCTGCGGCACTAAACCCCGGAAAGGGTCTAACACCTAGCACTCATCGTTTACGGCGTGGACTACCAGGGTATCTAATCCTGTTTGCTCCCCACGCTTTCGAGCCTCAGCGTCAGTTACAAGCCAGAGAGCCGCTTTCGCCACCGGTGTTCCTCCATATATCTACGCATTTCACCGCTACACATGGAATTCCACTCTCCCCTCTTGCACTCAAGTTAAACAGTTTCCAAAGCGTACTATGGTTAAGCCACAGCCTTTAACTTCAGACTTATCTAACCGCCTGCGCTCGCTTTACGCCCAATAAATCCGGACAACGCTCGGGACCTACGTATTACCGCGGCTGCTGGCACGTAGTTAGCCGTCCCTTTCTGGTAAGATACCGTCACAGTGTGAACTTTCCACTCTCACACTCGTTCTTCTCTTACAACAGAGCTTTACGATCCGAAAACCTTCTTCACTCACGCGGCGTTGCTCGGTCAGACTTCCGTCCATTGCCGAAGATTCCCTACTGCTGCCTCCCGTAGGAGTCTGGGCCGTGTCTCAGTCCCAGTGTGGCCGATCACCCTCTCAGGTCGGCTATGTATCGTCGCCTTGGTGAGCCGTTACCTCACCAACTAGCTAATACAACGCAGGTCCATCTGGTAGTGATGCAATTGCACCTTTTAAGCAAATGTCATGCAACATCTACTCTTATGCGGTATTAGCTATCGTTTCCAATAGTTATCCCCCGCTACCAGGCAGGTTACCTACGCGTTACTCACCCGTTCGCAACTCATCCGCTCGGTGCAAGCACCAAGCTTCAGCGTTCTACTTGCATGTATTAGGCACGCCGCCAGCGTTCGTCCTGAGCCAGGATCAAACTCTCATTAAAAGTTTGAGTTCTCACTCATTTCTGTCACTGACAGATTTATTGTTTTTTCATTGTTCAGTACTATAACCTTAGTTATAGTGCCCTGCACATTGGTTCGTCTTGTTCAGTTTTCAAAGGTCTTTGTCACTCGATCTCTCTCAAGCGACAACTATATTAGTATATCACAGTTGCTAACCTATGTCAACACTTTTTTGAAACTTTTTTCAAGTTTTTTAACCGCAATACACCATAGTCCGTACGGGATTCGAACCCGTGTTACCGCCGTGAAAAGGCGGTGTCTTAACCCCTTGACCAACGGACCTTGAGCTTTTCAACTCTTTCTATTATACCTACTTTTCCTACTTTGTCAAGATCTTTTTT
>CAJNCU010000012.1:0-5783 GCA_905221355.1 bacterium | reverse complement strand
GGAGTCGCTGTCTTGTTGGGATTCTGATTCACTGTAACTCTCGCTTCCTGATACAAAGTCAGAAGAACTTTCAGAGAATGATTCAGATTCTAAAATGCCGGTTTCTTCACTATCAGACAAAAAATCTCTGACTGACAAGGACTGCGAAACACTAATTGATTCTAACTCTGCTACACTAGCACTTTGACTAGACAATAAGCTTTCCGAATCAGAGACATATAAACTATGACTCATAGATTCTTCAACAGAAGAAACAGAGAGAGATTCTGATACCGAAAAAGAATCACTAATCGAGTACGAATTAGACATTGAATTGCGCAAAGAGTAGCCCTTTTCAGAAATGCTTTGACTATAAGATTCACTATAAGAAACTGCGATGAATTCACTTAGTGAAGCAATTGCACTAGTCGATAAACTCAAGCTAACGTTTTTTATCAATTCAGCCATGTTTAAACTATTTTTTTCTTGAAAAGCTTCTAGAACTTCCATAACTGAAACAGACTCTAATGGTAATTCAAAACTCTCACTGGCTTTCCTCACCATTTCTTTTTGTTCCTTCACCTTTTTGCTAACAGGTTTCAATTCAGTTACGTCAGAATAGTGAACATCATAATCATTCTCTTCCTCATTGACCAATCGCTTGATCAATCGCTTGATTTTCGATAACAGGAGTTGAAATCCTGATAACCCTTCTTTTTTACTCATTATATTATTTTTTCTCCTAAAAAACTATTTATCACTACTATTATAAGGTTTGAAGTTCAATCTGTCAAAGCATCACCCAGAAAAGAACACTAATTTTCTTTTGTTGTCCATATCAATATAGAATTAACTCTCATTTTATACAATGAATAGCATTCTGTTTCTGTTTTTTCACTCACAAAATTCATCAAATCCTTTCAACATCAAAAGGTGAAAATTGTCGTGACAATCTGAACTCTAATTTTTATATTGACTACATTTTGCTAAGATCTGTCATACACAGATTAGATTTTCCTTCGGTTTTTCAGGACAAGGGGTTCATAGAAAGGCATTCTTAGGTTACATTTTCCCTCATCCACTCTTCAGTTGTCTCTAGATTTATATTTTTCAACAAAGCTGACTGATCTAGTATATAGACAAAATTGGATAATCCCTGAGATTCCATCTTCAAACTTCCATATTCTTTAACTCTTGTTGGATCAAAGCGATATAGCAATAAATCCCTAAAAATCGGATAATTCACTCGTTTTCGATGACGTTCCAGTAAGCGATGATAGTCTAATTCAGCTAGAAAACTATCTGTCACTAAAGCATAGGAAGTTGAAAATTGTTTTGAGTAAAACAGGGCCGCAATATTTGAAATGGGTCCATAGCCAATAAAAGCTACTTTTCCAAAAGAATACTGTCTTGATAGGCTTTCAATTTTATCGAGTAAGATTCCAAAAAACTCTTTTTCCATGTATAAAAGTGAACTTTTGTAGGAAGAGTTCACCATTACCAAATTTGGAAAATGTTCCTGCACTCTTTCTGGAACAAAACCTGTCCGATTGAACTCAGGCTCTGTAAAGCAAACGTAAATGGTATTCTTCTCATTGTCCCTATGAAGCAAATCTGAGATCCAATAACGAGCAACTGTATAGTCTGCCACACCTTCTTGGGCAATATAAATCCCTTCAAACAAGAACCTCTGACAACCTCCACTGACCAATTGAATTTTATAATGATGGGTGTCAGTTGGCACATAAACACTCGCTATCTCCTCGGGTTTCACACTATGAGAAAAAATTTCCTCATCAGCCGAATCCATAAAGATAACTTTTAAATAAGTTGAATTCTCAGGAAGAGTTTCTAGGTAGCTTCCAATGACATATTTCTCTCCCCGCTTCAAATCAGGAAGTTGACTTGTATTTCTCAGATCCTGGTAATTGGCTTTCGAGTACCATTCGTGAATAACTGTCCCAGACGGCATAAATTGATTCTCATATAAAACTCGACCATCCTCTAAGACCCTGACAGATGAACCATATAAATACTGAGATACACTTTGCATATCCCAATAAGCAAAATAGACTTCCTCCTTATATCTCACGAATTAAACTTCCTTTCAAAACTATTCATTAATAGTGCTATGTATTGATTAAAAAACCATCCAACAACACCCTGCGTATCATCATTATGTCGTCCCTCAAATCCCTTGCTGATCATGCTAACCTTATCATTACGATTTTCGAGCTCTTCCTCCAAGGCAGAATAAGCACGGCCATCATAATCATCCTGACACATATAAGCTATGATAAATTTTGTCCTTGAAAAATCAGCAGCTCTAAAGGATTTCCAAAAATACTCATTTAATTTTGTTGCTGTTTCATCAGATGGCTTGCCCATCGTACGATAAAGGATGTCCAAAGACGTTGGGAATCCGCCAGGACGGAGGGAAGACTCATTTACAGCAATATCACCTAAATTTACCAAGGGTTTACCGACAATAACGGTGTGAGGTTCTAGTTTAGAAGCATAATAGAGAGCGCCAAATGTCCCCATTGATAAACCAGACAAAACTAGCTGATCAGCTGTAAATTCTAATTCATCCAAACAATGATGAATCACTTGAATAAGCTTTTGCTCCAACTCATCTGACCCAAGATAAAAGCCACCACCCTCTAAACGCGGATCTCCAATTAATAAAAAGGGAGCTCCCATACCAGCCATCATATCGAATCCTTCAAAGCCTTCTGCTTGACGATAACCTGAAAAATATACATTGAGAGGTGGTTTCAAATCACCCGGATGGAAGAAATAAATCAGTTCCTCTCTATTTTTATCAATAATGCGATTCCCACCAACTAACAAGTCACCATAGCCTAAATGAGAATCTCGATGATGAAGGGGACCTATTTTCACGATGCCTTGTCCCTTAGCTTGAATACTAATGCTTAGATAGTAGGAATCCTGCGTGTCTAAAATTAGAGGCTTGTCATAGACCGCTTCATCATAAATCCATTCTTGCATTGGAGAAAGCGCGACAGGATACCCTTTGATAATATAGCGGACTGAGCAGTCTCCTAAGATCCTAAATTCTGGCCACAAGTCCAAAGGGGTATCTGAATCCAGATAAATATTATACTGATAGTTCGCTAGGGGTTGATAATCCTCCCCGAATTCTCCAGCCAAACTGAGATAATTGCTTCCTTCATAATTAATTTGGCCACTAAAGCAAGGATGAACTGCTAAATGATTTACTTTGAGCTTGGAACCACTTTGCTGAGAAAAAAAAGCACGAGAAAAACGGTACAAAATCTGCTCAGGATTTTCAAATTGCGACTTGACTGCTCTCTTACGAAACAAGAATGTTTTCAAATCTTTCGTAGTAATCTGGCAACGTTCATGGTAAAACAAACGATAAGGCTGAATCAGGCTATCCAGAACAGTGATGTATTCGAAATGTTCTAGCGTATCCACCAATATAAGGTCATAAACCTTTGCAAGCCTTACCCTATCTTCTCTGCATCCACTCAACATCTCAATATCAGTAGGCACAAATGACACCATCCCCTCTGGCTTAACAAATGTCCACCTTATATTACTAGGAATACCATATTGCTCCTGCCAGTTCTCATCAGCAATTTGTAGAACACTAATCTCTCTCATTTTCCTTTAATTCCTTTATTGTGTTTTTCCACATTTCGATAATTTCTCCCTTTTTGTACTGTTCGATCTTACTAGACGAATGTTCCTTGCATTTATATGCAGAATCTATATCCGTCAAGTAATACAAGACTACATTTTTAAGGTCAGAAATATCAGTTAGAATCGATCCATTTTCTCCATGCTTGACATAAGATGAACTATATAAATTAATCTGAGGTATCCCCCCACTTATCCCAACAATTTGTGTGAATTTATCTGCTGGGCTTCCCAAATCAAGGATGACGCGAACATCTTTCATCATTTTTGCCATTTCAGCAGAACTGTGGAACGTCCTAAACTCCATTCGCTCTCTGAAGTTCTTCTCATTATCAAAAGTAGCTTTTTGATCTATGGAGTTTATGCCTCCATGAATTGATGTTTTTTCTTCTAAAGCTAGCTTGTTTAATAAATATTCTTTGACAAATTGTCTGATAAATACTACTCTTTCAGACTCCAAACTTTGAGTTCCAATCAATAACTTCATCCACTCATTCTCTACCATCATATCAAACACGGTCGTAAAGACAGTTTGAAGATATTCTTCAGATAAAGCATCAATATTGACATAGACCGTTGATTGCTTTTCCTGCTGTACATCTTCAATATGTAAATGGATATCATAAGGGGCTAACTCATAATATGGTGGAAGTTGGGCTTCTCCGACCAGCTCATACATTTTTTGAACCTTGCTTAAACTATCAACTATAAAGAATGGTGTCCCCTGCAAATCCTCTAGTATTCCTTCTTTATCCTCAATTGAGTAGCGTTCACCAAAGAAAGAGAAGGCAAGATTGTAGTGTCTCTTAGCCTTGTGGAAAAGATGGTTATGTTGACGATCTGCTGAAACAATGAGCATATCATCTCTTGTTAGGGCAGAAGATAAATACTGGTCCAGTTTTTCCTTGATTAGCTCCTCAATGTCACTATAAACATCCTTTGCGAATGCTTCTTGGACTTCAGGATTGACAAGCACTTGATGATTATCTCTTGTCAAGAATTCCCTAAACTGCCACTGACCTTGTGGATTCAGATAATCTTGATGGTCTGGCTGATTATTTTCAAAATAAATCACACTAGAAACTATGCCTCGATCATCAAAGACCAAACGGTGATCCATCTGATTATTTTTAAAATAGATAATATCGAAAATATTGCCAGTCTGAGAAAAATTAATCTGGGCATAGTGGTTCTGATTTAAATAAACATCTACAAGAAAGGGAGTATAAAAGAATTCCGCTCCCTGTGGCCATTTCAAATCATCCAAACCGAGCTTTCGAGGCAAAACATCTGTCAAACCTTGTAGATTATCAAATAGATTCCACATCCCAGCTGGTTCGATTTTCTCCTGATAACAGTGGCTTCGAATATGGGGCGAATAGTTCAACACTAGAAGCCTACTATCTTTTCTAGCAGGTTGAAACATCTGTAATAAATTCATGGTATCATCCAACATCATCTGTTTTGGTGAACAATAAAAAGGCAAAGCACTGGAATACCATTTCCTACCTTGACAATACCAAGATGGTACAAAGTAAAACATTTCCCTCTATCTCCTTAGCATCCAATTTTTCATTGTAGACAGTTCCAATTTTCAAGATGTGCATATTTCCTATGGAACAAGCGATAATACGGGAGAAGTCTCCTAGAGATACACCTTGATAAAGCATAAGAATAAACCAATTCTCAAAACAAATCCCTTGATTTCCAAGCATTTTCATCTGAGAAATGACATAAAAGTCTCTGAAAGACGATCTATTTTTGTTAGATTAATTTCTTATTTTTTCTGAGTGAATCGTTCTATAAAAATCCACTAATCCCCTTTAGTATAGCATATTTAGCGACTTTCTTCAAACATCACTTAGCTCTTTAAAGCTACGCCGATTGCAGAGTTAGCAGAATCATTCGCAGTTCATCTTCTTATTTTAAGCCAGCAAACAGAATCACAAGAAATCTACATAACTTTATTGGCTCTATAATATTTGTAGTGGGTAAATTCCCTATGGATATTATGGAGCCTATTTATTGTATCTTGAATTATCAAATTAAGTGCACATTTTCTTCATAGAAGACTTCATAAGGAGTTTTCCAGTTAAGACATTTGCGTGGCCTATTAT
>CAJNCU010000011.1:0-9380 GCA_905221355.1 bacterium | reverse complement strand
GTAGCAGGAGTGGCCTTGGCTAGTGCTGACATGTACTCGGCAGCGACTGGTAAGGACTGGGGCACAGGTCGGAAGTTGGATGCGACTGAGAGAACACTGAGGGGAACCTTTGCCTTGTTTGACTTGATACCAGCAGGGAAATACCTAGGGACCTTAGCCAAGACAGGAAAGACAGCAGGGCTCACTGCCGTTAAGAATAGTCTCAAAACGACTTTGAAAAAAGGTTTAGAACAAGGAGCTAAGAACCTGGATAGTTTCAAAGGTGTCTTGAAGAATGCCAAGGGCTTGGGGGATAATGTTTATCACTCCTTATCTACTTACCGTAAACAAATCACCCATCAGCTAAAAAATTCAGTGGATGAAAAAGTTTTAAACCTAAGTAAGGCTACCCAAGAAGGACTGGAGCGAGCCAAGCAGTTTACTTTGGAAGTACCGACTGTAAGAGTCGTACGAGAGGCTTCAACTGGTAGTCAAATGATGCGGTTTGAAAAAATGAGCAAGAGTCTGGGAGATACAGGTCTAGGAAAGAGCATGGACAATCTGGCTTCTAAAGCGAAGAATGTAGAAAATGCAAGTCTTTCTAGACTCCGTTCAAGAAATGCTTTTTATGGAACTAAAGTGGATGATGTGGTGTGGGATGCTTCTGAAGAATTATCTAACTTAAGACGCAAATGGAAAGTTCCTGAAACTGATACTATTGCAGTAGGAAAAACCAATGTTCCAGGTCTTGAAGGGAAAGTATTTGAAGGTGGCTCACCTAAAGTTCGTAAAGAAGCAGGGCTACCTGATCTAGATGAAGCGTTTCCATATAGAACTGTCCGGTCGCCATTTAACAATCCTAGAGCTAGAAATCATGCTGAGGAAGGGATTTTTGCTCAATTTGAAGCTGCTATACAAAATATGGATTCTGAGAAAGTAAGAGGTACGTTAGAAATTCATCAATCGAATCCAAGTGGTGTATGTACTTCGTGTATTTCTGGAATTACGAATAAATCTGCTAAAGAAGGAATTTTTTTACAATTTTCAAAAAAATACCCAAATTTAAAAATTGTGGTTACATCATTTGAGAAGGAAGGTATTCGAAAAGTTGGAAGATTGAATTTTATAATCCAAAATGGGAAGTATTTGAATTAATAAAGAAAAGAGAGATGAAAATGAGTGAAAATATAAGTGTTGTATATAAATTAGGAATAGCTACATGGTTATCTAAGTCAATGCAGGAAAGCCAGTTTTATAACAAGATTGAAGAGCTTCTTGAAGTATGCTGGAAATGGGTAGAGAATCATGAAGTGTCTGCAGATTACTTATATTCCCTTCTTGATGATGGAACTGAATTTGGAGGGGCTTTTATTTATATGCAAGAGGATGAACCAAAATATGAATCAAAGTGGAACTGTATTTTTGAAGCGGGTGCTTCTGTAGCCTCATTAGCTTATAAGTTTGAAGGGAAAAAATATATACCTGCATTACTAGAAGAAATTGATTCAGCTCAACAAGAAGAATTCTTTAGTGAGCAATTGGAAAACATTCTTGGAAATAAAATACAGTTGTTAGATAACTTTAAAAACTATCTATTAATTGAGAACGTAAAAAGTAAAGAAACGATATTAGAGAAACTATCAGAGATTCTAAAAAAAGGATCTTAATTATGGAAAAAGAAAAACAGTCTTGATAGTCGCTATAGTTATGAAGGGCGTTATGACAAGGATGAAGAATTACTTCCACGTCTAGAGTTTGAAAAATGGTTTGAGGAAGTGAAAGAAAATCAGCTATAATATTTTTGATATTGGCACTTAATATTCATTTAAGTGCCTTTTCACAAATGAAAAGCTTCCAAAGCAATGGATCACTATTCTAAAATGCTCAACAAAGTGAATGAAGTTGGCGACCTATATCGGCGAGCCAATAGTGAAATTTTAAGTATGATGGGACAGTGGCTCCAACAAGATGCTCAGTTGAGAGATGATTTTCTAAATGGTCTTTCCTCTAATCCTACTCTGGTACAAAACTTAGAAACTCTGGGAATGATTCCGAGAGGTGACCAATGACCAAAGACGTAGAACTTCATTCATCGACCTGGAAGACGATGCAACAAGCCCTGACAGGCCTCACTGAAAATTCCACAATCTCAAGCAGTGGCTATGGGAATTACACCAATGTTCAAGCAGGAGCCTATAGTACTGGAACAGCTTCAACCGGATTTGCCAAGCGAGTAGAAGATTTAGTAAAGATCTCTGAGCAAGTCCAACGCCTGATAGCAGAAAAGGATACGGACGGTGCTGTGTCCTATAGCTATCATGATGACACAAGTATCGGACAAACTCTGCAATCCAAGTCCTCTACCTTGGAGCAACACTTAGAAAGAATAAATGAATGATTTTATATAAATTATATAGTTCATATAGTTTGTATAAATGATACAAATAACAATACTTCCTATCAATCGTAAAAATATATAAGTATCTATACAAAAATAGTACCTAGACAGCAGGATGCGTCACTGTCTTTTTATGTTAAAAATTTTAAGAAAAAATCTTCACCACTCTTAACCTAAAAATAGAGCAGACCTCTACTGTTTCCTCCAGATGTTAGCTTTTTATCAACCGATTATAGGTTAATAAAGACTTCAAAAAACTACTCTCTAAGAGAGAGTAGTAGAAGTAGTATCTATAATTCAGATAAACCATCTTTAACTTGTTCATCTAAAACATGGGCATATAAACTTACCAATGCTGTATTAACATGCCCTAGTTGTTGGGCAGTGGTGACTTCGTTGTTAGTAGCTTGGTATAATCTGGTAGCTAACGTATGTCTCAACTTATGAGGAGTTATCCGTGTTTTAAATACCTCAGAATACTTAGCGACTGTTCTTTCCATTGCGGCACCTCCCATTCGTTTGGCGATTCCGGATTGTGTAGATAGAAAAAGAGGTAGTTTATTATCTTCTATATCTACTTTATATCTGCTAGGACGTATCTTTAGATATTGAGTAAGATATGGTTTAGCAAATGGTGCAATATGAACACTGTCCCTTTTGTTCCCCTTCCTTGTCACTTCAACAGTCATTGTATTTAGATTAATATCAGACATATCAATATTAACTGTTTCGCTTAGTCGAAGACCAGAGGCTAACATTAGAGCGATGAAAGCCAGGTCTCGTTCCTTATTTTTGTGGTAAGAAGACTTGGCTCGATTACTTAGATTAGCTTTTTTAACGTATCCCTCAGAACTTACATCATCTGATATAAACTGTAAGAATGCTTCAGTATCATCTCCTAAAAAGAGCTTAGATTTTATTCTCCTAGATCGTGCTGCCAGCGTTTCTTTTTGTTTTATTTTTAGTTCTAATTTCTTCATCACATTTCGATGGAAATACGGCTCTCCGTGTCCGTTTTCTGTCTGTTCAGTTAAATACTTAAAGAGTCCAGATAAAGCTCTATAAGTGCGCTGTATTGTTACTTCAGACATAGATCTAGACTTACTTTGAGTTGTGTTTAACAGGTTCCGTTCTCGGAGATATATAAAATATGCTTCAGCGTTATTTTTTGATAAATTTTCAAGCAAATCAAGTGGGATGTCCCTTGTGGTTGATACATGAGCAATATCCGAATCAATCAACCACATGAAAAATCGACGAAACTCATTTAAGTATTCGTAGAGGGTACGTTTGCTACGTCCTGCAAATACTTTAGATTGGTACCATTCTGTTATGTAGTGTGGTAGGAGCTCCAGCTGTTTATTAATATTTTTTTGTAAGTTAATTTCATTTGCCATCTCATTCGATCCTCATAGTTTAGTAGTACTATTATAACACAATTTCTTTTAGTAATAAAATTATACTTTTTCTACTAAAAGTATTTTCGATAATAATCAGGTTAAATATTGTCATTCAAAAAGCAATTATTTAACGAATAATTCATAATCATGATACAAAACTATTATAAGTTTCAAAACATTGGTGAAAATTTTGGAAATAATAAAAAATAGGAATTTAATCCTATTTTTTTGAATTATAAATTTTTTCTAGTTCAAGTAAATCTAAGCAATAATTAGCAGTTGCTTCAGTTATAGCTATTCTATGTTCGGACTTTACTTTTACGGCTCGAACATCCTTACATCTCTTTTTTATTGAATCCTTGTTTGGACGTAAATAATTGATTTCATTCATAAGAAGGTCATAATATAATGGATCAGTCATAAGAATACCTTCCATATTAATAGCGCTTCTATATTGTTCTGGAACGGGAATCATATTATTTATTAACAAATAAGCTATCTTCTCGTTATTTTTATCGAATATAGGCATATTGACATATGATGTCCTCTTCCCTTTATTTGATGTTAAAGGAACCAAATAATCAATGTCATCAATTGATAACATTATTCCAATGTAAGGACGCGTTTTTTTAGTTTTACCTACAAATTCTTTATTAAAAGGAACACGGTTATCAATTTGACGTAATTCATTTAAGTAATTTGTATCTACTTTATAAAATTTCATTTCTAATAAACTACTCACTTATGCACTTACAAAAATTGGGCTGCCGGTAAGACAACCCAATTTTAAAACTTCCAGTAAGGCTCGGAATCTCCAAAATTAAAACTTCCAGTAAGGCTCGGAATCTCCAAAATTAAAACTTCCAGTAAGGCTCGGAATCTCCAAAAAAAGATTTTACTCTTTATCTCACGATAATTATATTATATAACACACTTTTTGTCAAGTATGACACTCGCAAACGTTTGTGTCTAAATTTGAGGGAATAATCAAATATCCTTATAGCTCAATAAGGAGGTGAGTTTTTCAGATTATGTCGCAATGTTATTTGACTGCTTAAGCAAAGTGAGTATTTGTCTTAGTCGGTAGTGTAAGGGTTGCTACTTCTGTATAGAAAGTAGGGGAAATACCTCTAAAACTTCATTTTTTTTAAAGGCTTCTCTTTACCTTTTTACTTACTTGTACTTATGTTTCGTTTTCGTATGACGCTTCGATGGAGTGGGTAGTCAACAAGAACTCCCGCTCGATTACCCTTTTGAAATGAGCTGATACTTAATTTACAACGCCTCATAAGCTAACTTGGCATTAGATGAAAGACTTGTGTAAGAACTAGTCAATTTGACATAGCCTTTCTCATTGTGTTGAATACGAGTAAAAAATATTTTTGGTATTTGATAAAAAGTTAGAGTATCTAGTTGGCCAATCATGATATCCGCTATTAGTATCCTCCTATAACTTGTAATCTCAAGTAACCAGCTTCAGGGAAATAGATAAGATAGGTTTATTCTAACTCATCAATAGCTACAATAGCATGGCTTCTAGTCCATCCCATTGTATTCATCAAATCGAAAATCATTACGTCTCTAGTCAACCCTGAGCCCCTTATCTGTCTGAGACAATCGCTTTTCTTAGATTTTTAAGCCTATCAGATAGGACTATTCCTCAAATATATATTGTGTTATAATAATTTTTGGTAGGTGGTTATGGAGGTAACATGCTAGATAAAAATAATAATCAAACTCATTATGGACAAGGTGATCAACACATTGACCAAAGTATTACAAACAATATATTTTTAACATACGGAGATTCTCAACCCAGTGGCTCATCAGATAATTCGGGTATGTGGGGTATCGTTTTCCTAGTGATTGTACTACTAACTTTAGGAAACCTGATTCTTGGTCTTGTTCAAGAACATAAACAAGTAATTATTATAACTCAAATCATTCTACTTATCACTGTTAATAGCTATGTTTATTTTAAATCTAGAGACATGAAGCTACTACTCACTGAAATGGTTCCTTCTATTCTAAGTATTTTAACAACAATATTCTCGGTTAATAATCAAATCCCAGCTAATTTTCAATCAATATTGGATAAGATGAGTACCACGCCTGATTTATCTTCTTGGAAAACTTTAGGAAGTAGTTTTTTAAACAGCTTTATACCAAAAGCATTTGAACTCTTCTCGCAATACTCTAGCGAGACCATATTTCTTACAGCTTTTTACATTATTTTAGTTCTATCAATCATTCTTAGTCCGTTATTGATTGGATTTAATGCATTCTTTAAGAAATCTGTTAAGAATTATCCAGCTTATGCATTTACTATCGCCTATTGGATTTTTTTCTTTGTTCTAAAAATGATTCAATAGCTGTATAGCAATAAATCAAGGCGGTTACAGTGAAACTAATTAGTATCGGAGACAATAAAGTTTGACCTCCACCTACCAGCCTAATCATAAACAAGGCGTATCCTAAAAAAGTATAATTGGTCACTTTAGTAAATATTTGTACTAATAGTTTTATTTGTTTCTTCCTTCACCTGGTTAAATATCAGGTGTTTTTTGATATTAACAAATTGTAAAATCAATATATAGCTCTTTCCCTAAATATAGTCCATCAATTCTAGCTTAAAGTCTAGAGTCAACCACAAGGCTTCATCCGGAGTTGACTGACTAACCTGACTCCAAGTACCATCTCTTGCTATCTAGGAATTGATGATAAGAATCGTATTAGCATTGCCAGCCAATTTAAGAGTAATCCACTGTTTGGAAGAGTATAATATAGAGGTACACTTCTTTATGAACCATCTTCCAGTAGAACTTTATCAATCATTTTTTGTTTTAATTCTTGAGAATAATAACGATTCTTTCCTTTCTTGACGATTTCTATCCCTTACTCTTTAATTTTAATTTCAACTATACATTTCATGTTCTCAATATCAATCATCGATTTTATCCCATAATGGAGAGGAATACATCTTGCCCATTCCTTCCTGAACATAATAACGATTGAAAAAATAGTATCTCCCAAAAGTTTTAAAAATTTCTCTTTTGCTTCTGAAAAGTCTGTAAAGTCGAAAATTCCTCCCTTACTTGCTCTATCCATGGTAGCATAGACATTGTAGACTTGCTTAGAATCGTCAAAATCGATTACAACTTCCCATTCTCCAGGACTATATTCGTTAAAGGTAGAATACCTCAAACTCTCGTATCCTAAATCATGAATGGCTGACAACAGTTCTAAACATTCTTTGGCTTCGTCTCTCATCTTTGCTTGACCTTCTTATTTATCCCACAAACTACATGAATAGTAGGGTGAATCTCCATTCTGTACAAAATATCTGTTCATTTCGATGAAAGATTCCATTTTTTTCAGAAATAATAGCTTTGCCTCTTCAAAATTTTCAAACTCCCATGTTTTCCCCATTATATAGGTCCGGTCGTCCCGACTATTTACCATAAATTTCCCATCTCGATAGAATAGATGGATAGCCCAAAGTTGACTACTGTGCTCATCAAACAAAGCATAATAAAGATTTTCAAAGCCTTTTTCTCTAATTTCTTTTTCTACATCTTGTTTTAATAGATTAAAATTTAAATTCTCTTTCATAATATTTATCTCAACTAACAGTTCATCTATATAGCGTTACAACTTCCGCCACTATTGCTCAATAATAGAAAGCTGTTCATTATTTTGATACTTTTTATTTAATCTTTCTATCTGGCTCATGGGTTTTATTTTAACAAGACCGTTTAGAAAAATGATACTGTCGTTCAATTCCTTTTGGAAAATCTTAACTCCCTTAGCGATTGCTTGTGCAACTGTCAATGTATGGATTGTAAAACTAGCTATATTTTTTTCTTGCATAAAAAGGATTGCATCAAAAAATAAAACCGAAATATATAAATCAACGGCAGAACTCTGTGATAACTCTATAAGACTGCCTTCTAATATACTCTGAATCTTGTCTATATCATTTTGCTTGTAGAAGTACTCAGTTAATACTTGGCAAATATCTGTCGGAAAAACATCTGGTACAGAGGTTGGAGGATCTATATGATATCTTTTTTCACCTCGCAAAATCCCTACAACATTGCCAATTTGAATAGCTCTTAATAAGAGTTCTCTGTAATTTTTCATTTGATAATCTTTCATATTTCCAATTTCGAACAGACTTATATAATTCTCTGTAAAATTAATCATTTGATTTTATTAAGATTAGTTTCCACTACTTAGTCACCGCTCGCTAGAATTTTAGCTCCTTCAGGTAATATTTCTTCCAGTTCAGCCTTTGTGAATAAACCTTGCGCTTCAGGATTTCCTCTTAAAGCTTCAGGATATTGCCTCAAGAAATTTCTATCAGCTTCTTCTTGTGTCACATTCGGTGGCCAACAGTCATTCTGAGCTTTAAATAACAAATCATTTCCTGAGCGCTCCCCAGATAGATATGCTTTAAAATCTGTAGCGTTTATCTCAAATACTCGTCTCACAGATGCAATACCAAGTTCAAAAAACGTGTAGTATCTTCCATTGTGCTCCCGAATATAAAGATTGTCTGGCGTATGGACCGCCTTAAAGTTCTCAAACTCTTCCCATGTTATTTTAGTTAAACTCATTTTAATCCCCTCCTAATTTTCTAATTGTAAATTCTCCCCATGGCACTTTATCAATAACTGCTTCTGGCATATTTCCTGGATAAGTACGACCACCCGGTTTCCAAAAATCTTCAAAAGCAGATGCTTCATTACGAATCGGAACTTTCAAATTCTTAATTGAATCATAGGGGATATCTATTGCCACAGGTTCACTTAGAATATATAGGGTTCAACATAATTATATAAAGTCCAATTGAATAGTTTGATCGCTCTCCATTTTTTTAGCCATGTTAATAATATTATCTATTTCTCTTGGAGTTATCGGAAGATTTTCATGAGGGGGTTCCCAATGTGTCATACTATCTTTATAAACAACAAATTTTTTATTAATCAACAATTCTCCTTGTGCTTTTAAGAGGAAACCATTCTCTAAATCAAAAGTAATTGTTGATCTTGTTCCTGTAATTTTCATTTCTACCTCTCGAATATAATTTTTTCTACCCCTGTTTTAGGATCTATTGTTGTAACCTTAGTAACATTTGGATTGGCCTTCAATCTTGGTAATTCGATATTTTCCCAAATATTTCCTGGTCTTAGTTCGCTACCAACTACAGCTCTTATTTCACCAGATACTTGCTCTGCGTAAACATTCGAAGCTTCCTCCCAAGCTGTTACACTTGAAGGAGTATTAAAATCCCATTCAGGCATTACAATATTCGTATCATCAATCGTAGATTCTAATGTAACTCCTCCTTTATTTTTTGCTATTTTTTTCGCAACATCCATTCCTCCAATACCATCTGTTCGTCCTGACCAGAAAAAAGCTGTATCTGGATCAGTTTTCAATCGACCTCTTATTAACTCAACATCAAAATCAGTTTGGGTAAAATCTATTTTTGAATATCGATTCGAAGAAATAGGTTGATTCAGACTAAACTTGCTGGCTGCAGAAGCTGCCGCATAACCTCCTACCAGGTTTCCGATAAAGTTTGCGGTTTGGGCGTC
>CAJNCU010000010.1:0-12646 GCA_905221355.1 bacterium | reverse complement strand
CCTACAGACTTCTTGGCGGTGCGAAGACGTTCCAATTTTTCATCGATAGAAGTAATCCGTGATTGGGCGGAGGAGATGCTGGAGTAGTGTTGATTTACTTGGCTTTGAAGAGAATTCTATTTAAAGCAAGAGCTTACCAATAAAATATTAGTAAACTTTTGTTTGATTCAATTCTAACATAGATAGAAAGGGTTATTTTAATCTTTGCTCGCTAGAATTTCAGCCCCTTCGGGTAATATTTCTTCCAGTTCAGCCTTTGTGAATAAGCCTTGCGCTTTAGGATTTCCTCTTAAAGCTTCTGGATATTGCCTCAAGAAATTTCTATTAGCTTCTTCTTGTGTCACGTTCGGTGGCCAACAGTCTTTTTTTAGCTTAAAATGAATTTCTTTAAGTGTTTTTTCTCCAGACTTTAATAATTGAAATAGTTCTAATGGTAATTCATATACTACCCTCTGTTCAGCTATTCCTCCTTCATCTGTAACAAAAAAATATTTCTCATGATGTCGCCAAACATGTTGTCCATAACCTTTTATTTCCTTAAACTTACTGACATCTTCCCAAGCTAATTTACTATGTTCCATGTATGATCTCCACTCTTTGTACTAATATCTTTCATTACGCCTTCTGGCATATCTCCCGGATATGTTCTTCCACCTG
Organism: bacterium; assembly: GCA_905221355.1. Taxonomy (GTDB): domain Bacteria; phylum Bacillota; class Bacilli; order Lactobacillales; family Streptococcaceae; genus Streptococcus. The sequence continues at coordinate 11,989 of CAJNCU010000010.1, read as the reverse complement.
GACGCCACCAGTTATTGGCTCCAGCTTCATTATCACTTGGTATTGAGATACCTTTTTCTGCTACTACTTCTGGAGTGACATCCAAACGATAAAGTGGTCCATCTCCTAGGTACCCCTTTAAAAAGAGCATGAGAGTTTTGTAGTGAGCTTTTTTTATATCTCATTTTTTACAATAAGATGATCCGATTTAAAACTTCTCTACTCCCTTCGAACTATACCCTAACAAGGTAGCCTCATATTCATCAACTAATCCATTATCACCATTCAGTTGAATCATCCACTCCTTAGTAGTTTTTAATTTTACGATTGACACATAGAAGGTTTGAAATATTCTGTTTGGCAGGTAAAATAGATTGTATTCATTGTCACTTGCATCTATGTAATAAATCTTGTTTAATTTTGTAGAAAAATTTATTTTTCCTTTAGTTCTAAAATCAACCGAATAAAAGTCATCCAGTTGCTCTCTAGTTAAGTATTCTTTCAATATTTCAATATCTTCTATATCATTTATTAAAGTCATCAGTGGAAATTCAAAATCTGTAAATCCTCTTTTAACAAAGATAGCAAAATAGAGTTGAGCCAACTCCTTGTTACGAATTTTACAGTATTCTAAAATAACCCCTCTTTCATTTAGTGAAATAAAAAAATCGTCTTCTCTTTTTTCTAGAATATAAATAAGATCCACATTATCATATGCCTGCAACTTGTTATTTCTTGAAACAATTTCGACATTGCTAATAAACCTTTTTAAGCTGCTAATATATTCATTATCAAACATTATCATTTCCTCGGATCAGATTCCATTTTTTTCTTCTATTAGATTGAAACCACAGTATCACAACATTACTTTTCAATAGAATTTAAAAAGTTATCGATGTCTTGGCCTTCTAAACTCTTGACCTTAACTCTCTGGTCTTTAAAGATTCCTAAAGGTGTTTCGATTATTTTTAAGACTTCAATGTCTTTTCGGCTAATCTCTTTTGCCCATTCTAACTTATTTATCTGCTTGAATCCCAACTCATCCTTTATTTGATTTTGGTTGGCGCTTGGTATTATTTCAAACCAATCTTTCTCAACATTCCTTCGAATCATCCCACTACTAACATAAAAGGAATGCCCCTTATATTGAATTTCATAATGAATACTGTATAGATAGTCTAGCTCCTCCATCTTGACGTTTTTTGTAAATACATTATCAGATATCCTCCCCCAAGGACTTATATAATTTTGAAAATCTTTAAATTTAACACGACTATATAAAATTACTTCATGCTTGTTCTCATATTCTGCTTCAAATTTGTTTTGTTTATAAATTGCGTACATTACTATCCCTCATTCCAATACTATCCAGCCCTTATCTTTAGTAAAACCGTATTGCTTCATAAGTTTACCAGTTTTACTTTCAAAAATTCTTATCAAGTCTCCTGATTGGAATATTCTCTCTTCCATCAACTTATACTCTGGTAAGAGAATATTCTCGGAACCTATAAAATTTCATTTGATCCGCTACCTATTTATTCAAGTTTAATCTTCTACCATCAGCGGAAAAATATCTTCCCCTCTGTGCATTCTATCTTCCATTTCCTTCCACTCAATGACTAATTTATATAGTTCATCAGTTGAAATAAAACACGGTCCCCCTAATATTTCTTCCTCAAATTGAAAGTAAACTTCTGTTATTTCTTTTCCAATTTCAATCCCTAAGAGATTACCATCAAAAGCATATTCTTCCATACTCCCAGAAATTACACTCTCCAAGGCTTCTCGAACATCCAGATAAAAATTATGGACCTCCGAATTTAAAAAATTTGATAAGGAGTGACAATTGGAACTATCAAATTCTACTAACAAAAATTTCTGACTATCATTATTTTTATTTACTTTTACAATATAGTTTCGTTTCATTTATATGCACCTTTAAAATTATTTCCATGCTTAATCCATGTTGACTTGCTCCTACATAATGACAACCTCCTATGGGCTTATATTGTTGAGGAACAAAGTTAAATAAGCTTTATTTCTTTTTTTAAAATAAACTTTAAATAGTAGGAGACAAGATTATTTCTAATAAACTTCCCCTTCAGTTGTCTAGTCATCTAATAAGCTGTCAATTCTTTTTATCAATAAAGAAAATTGTTCATTTTTTCTTTTCATGTATGCAGCGTCCGAGTCAAAAACATAAAAATCCGATAAACCATCTCTTGGGAAAAACATACTTTTGTACCTTTTCTGTAGGTGGATCATCGTTTCTGCTGGTATCTGGGGTTTTCCTATACTTTGTAGGATAAACTGCATTTCCTCAAGGATATCTATGAAATTATTAACATTATTTTTTTCCTTGTAACTTGATAGAAACTCTATTAATTCAGATAACGAATTCGTCAGTTCTTCTTTTAAATTGGTCATCATGTCATTCTCCAAAATATTCTTTACTCATTAATGGAAACCGAGTTTATATTCGGCATCTGTATTTGACTATATCATAAACTTCCTCGATAGCCTCTTCTTCATTTTTAAAGCACGCAATTTCTATCAAACTCTGGCGCTCTGTCACTTCATACACCAAAAATTTATTTGATTTCGAATCCAGAAAATACCCTATTGCAAACTGCTCTAATGCTTTTTGATTTAGATAGACTGTATAATATTTAAGTTTACTTCGATTAGACTCTAAAAAAGCAAGTAACTCTTCTTTTGTCATTGTAGTTTCTCCGTTAGTTTTATGACTTTTTAAGTAAAGAGAATTTTGAGGTTGCTTCCTTTCTTCTTCTCTCTCCATACTTAGGATCAATTATACTAAATAAGCGAATTTGTTCTTCTTGAAAAAAGGTATCATAACGGTCAAAATCTCCATTAGCATTAGCCCATGCATTTTTTGATGCAATTCTAGTAACATATGATTGCAAAAGATAATAAAGAATATCTTCCTTATTATCAAATTTTTTCTCAGAATTTATTTTGCCACGTTCGACACCAACAGTGTAGTAATAATCCCCCTCTAAATAAATAGTACGCCCTTCCGGTAAGAATAGAGATGGTTTTTCTTCTGTAAATAAATCCGACTGATTAAGATTTGTCTCCCCTATTTTTAATAGTAACTCTGTTAATTCATCTTTTATATGTTTTATCATCTTATTCCTCACAAACGTATGCAATCATTACTAAAAAATACTGACGCAGTTGTAGACAGCCTCTAAATTTAACTATTTGATAAACTCCCTTGAAAGCATCTTATTCATTTTAAAAAAAGCTCAATTAAACTAATTCTAAGAACACTTCTCTAACTGACTCATTTTCCTTCCTCGTCCCATAGTGGCGAAGGATAGGGGTGCGAAAAACCAAGTTCATTAGCCAGCTGTTCCGCATGAACTGTTTGACTAAGAAACTTAAAGAACTCATCCTTTGCTTCCTTCATCGTATCAAACTCCCATGTTTTCCCCACAATATATGAGCATTCATCCCTACTGTTAATTTGAAATTTGCCATTTTTAAAAAACAAATGTGTTGCCCAAGGTTGACTGCTATCTTCATCAAACAAGACATAAGACAAGCTTTCAAAACCTCTTTCTTTAATCTCCTTTTCCACTATATTTTTCAAAGATTCGATATCGATATCTAGTTTATCCCATAGTGGAGAAGGATATTGTGGCACCCAGCCATTGGCAATATAGTACTTATTTCTTGAAACAGTATGGTCTAACAACTCTAAAAACTTTTCTTTTGCTTTAGGAAAATCAGAATACTCAAAAACTCTTCCTTTTCCAGCCCTATCCCTTGTTAAATATACCTCATACTTATGAGTTTGGGGATTGAGTTCAATTCTCGTTTCCCACTCCCAGGGACCATGGTCATTGAAAACAGAAAATCTCAAACTATCATATCCTAGTTTTTGAATCTCCGTTAGAAGCTCCGTTCGTTCTTGCTCTCTATTAAACATTGTTTCTGTTCTCCTCTAAAAGTTTCAGACTACAACCAGCCCTTGGCCTTTAAAAACTTGTCCGGAATGCGAAGTTCAATCTCATCCATAACTCCTTTTAAGTATTTATCCCAATCTGATATCTGGCTGTATACAGCTGGCTCTTTAGTAAGGGATAGCTTCACTTCTTTCGTTAAAACAATGAAGAACTCACACATGTCATTTTCATAATCAAATTCAATTGCGAAGTAATCGTAAGCCTTAAAATCTATTTTAAAAGTTTGATGACTGGGTTCATCAACTATATCGTATATACAAAATGTTCCAATTCGCTTGGCAAAAACTCTATCCAATATATCGCAGAATTTATCCGCTAAAATATCCATTTCATTTTCAAACATTGTAATATCCCTTTTCTTTTATACCAACCCTTAGCTTTTAAAAACTTGTCTGGAATGCGAGACTCAACTTCAATCATGAGTTCTTTCAAGTATTTGTCCCAGTCTCTAATCTCACTATAAAAAGTTGGCTTATTCCCTTTGTTCAAAGAAGCACCGTAGCGATCACCAATAGAGATTGTAAATCCACAAAAATCAGCTTCATAGTTAAACATCATAAAGAAATAATCATACGCTATAAATTCAAGCCTAAAAGCTCTGTACTGTGGATATTCAACTACGTCTACGATTTTTGGCTCGGTGATGCGATCACCAAATACACTTTTGATTTTTTCTCTCGTCTCTTCTGCTAGTCGAAGCATTTTATTATCTTCCATTCGATTCCTCCTTTTCTCTTACAACCAGCCCTTGGCTTTTAAAAACTTGTCCGGAATGCGAAGTTCGATTTCCGCCATAATTTCTTTTAAATAACTATCCCAATCTGTTATTTGACTGTATACAGCTGGCTCTTTAGTCAAGGATATTTTTGCTTCTTTCGTTAAGACAATGAAGAACTCGCACAGGTCATTCTCATAATCAAATTCAATAGTAAAGTAATCATATGCCTTAAAGTCTATTTTAAACGCGCGATGAATAGCTTCTTCAATAACATCATAAATGCCAGATGAATCCATCTTATTCCCAAAATAAGTTCGAATCATTCGGCTCGTTTCTACAGCAAACTTCTCGGTTTCATTTAATTCCATAATATTATTCTCCTCAAAGACATCATTTCTTTAAAATCTATTTGGTCAATTCTTTAATAAAACTTCTGCTCTATCTGAATCTAGAAAGTCTTTCAATAATTGCAAGGTGTGTTCAACTGACTTTTCATCACGGCCATACACTCTTTTTAGGCTCTTATCATCGATTATCTTGGATAAAAAGGTAATGGAAAATTTCTGCTCATCAGCTTGGGTGAACCAAATGTTAAACAAGCCACCCTCTCCAGCTTCCAATTGCCTATTTTTACCAGTTGATGATATCCCCATCGTCATATGATAACCCTTATACGCGAATGGAAAATTAAAATTTTCATCTTCTCCTTCATGAATGGCAATCGTATCAAGATCTATTGAAAAAACTTGCTCTAACGCTTTCTTGACATTCTGATAACCTAAACTATCTCTTATTGGTAAGTAAAGTTCACTCATTTATAGGTTCTCCACATATTTCCGAAATTCTCAAAGTTCTATTACTTTGATATAGTTATATCAACTATTTTCCCCGTTTTTATATCGACTTTTAATCTTCTGCCATGAAAATCAGTCGCATAAATCCAGCCATCACGCAAAGTCATCTGTTCAAAGGGATAAATATTATTACTGTATCCACTATTATCTATCGTCCAAACTACATTTCCACTAGCAGCAACTCTTAAAATGTTATTTTTTTCAATATCATTATCAAAAGGAATCTCCAATAAAACAATAAATTCGTCACCGTGTTCAATTATATTTCGGATTTCAAATTTAAAACATTTTACAACTTTACCATTTACTATTAGATTATATTTTTCATATTCTAACATTGTATCCACCTTACATCTGAGAATCCTTACGTCAATCAGTCTTTTAATGATTTCTTCGTATTCTTGCTAAATCAATATGCATCACACCGCTAATCCTGTAACATAGCTAAAAATTCTGTAAAGTTATTAGCTACAAACTCTATAGCAGGCTCCAGGTCGTAGGATTCCTCGTGGTACCAGATACAAATGCTTGGATTTTCGGGATTCTCAATATAGTTTAGACAAACAAAGTCACCGCCAAACAATGCTGCTATGGGGACCAACTCAAACCCCAAAATATCTTCATGGACAAACAAACGTTCATCCAGTTGGGACATTACAACATCAATGTCATAGATACCAAGTGGATTGTATTTTGAATCCTCTAACACACACAAGAATCGCTCGATCAAAAAGGACCTATTTGCTAAAGAAAATAAATGTTTAGAAGGACGAAAACCATTTTTTCTCATTATAAAATTCTTATAATCGTCAGGTAGTCGAACTTTCCACGCTACTTCTCTTTCCTGTAATAGTGCATCAGTTGGCAAGGGATAGATCATTGCTTGTTCTTTCTGAGTCATATTTTCTGTTTCTTTCTCTATTTAAAATCTTTATACTACTAGCTCTGAAGAATTAATCAGTCTCTTCCTTGTTCCATAATGGAGATGGGTACATATAATTTTTGCTTTCTGCTACATCTCTACGGCCTTCACGAACTGTAAAATCTAATAGCTTGAAAAATTTTTCTTTCGCTTCAAAAAAATTAGTAAATTCAAATGTTTTTCCAATAATATGAGACCTATCATCTCTACAATTTACCATAAATAAGTTATCCCTAAAGAACAGATGAATTGCGAAAGGAGTAGTATCTTTTTCATTAGATAAAATATAAATAAAAAATTGATAGCGCTTTTCGCTAATGAATTTTTCGATTATTCTTTTGTACAAGAGATTTAAACTCTTTAACATCAAATAACTCACATTTATACTCTATATTTAGTAGAACAGTTTCAGGGTGATTACGTATGTAGTTTCTATCAATATCGTCTTGCTTTAGGGGCCAGTGCCCTGTTTCAGCATAAATCATGACTTCATATGCTCCCCTAGAAGATTCAAATGCTTTATCCATCAGTTCTTTAGTAATAGGATAGCGAACTTCTGGACCCATGGCTCCACCAATTTCTTTAAAGAAGCTAATTTCGTAATAGCCGTCTGTCTCATATACAATAAATCCATTGCCTCTATGTACAATCGTATCCGATTGATTATAATCTTCTAACTCATCTTTCTTTGGCCAACGATGATTTTCACAATAAAACATTACTTCTAAAGAATCTTTGTCTGATTTTGAAACACGTTCTGCTAATTCCTGGCTAATGGGAAAGTTAAGCACTTCTTTTCCTCTACTCCACAAAATCTGATAATCATTATTGTTTTTTAATATCGCACAATTTTTGTATTGCTGAATTTCTGTTGTCATACAAATACCTATTCAAATATCTTTCCTATTGTATAATCGCCTGGTTTAAATTGATCTACAACTGTCTCTGGTATACCTTCCTTTATGTAAAGGGGTAAAAAGTTTAAAACATTACTATCTACTACACTAGTAATAATTAAATTTTGTTGATCATCAATACTGATAGGGTATAAAAATTTTGTCTTTAATAATTCTTTAAATAATTGTATCTCTATGCTTTTATCATAACAAATTCTTAGATTCATTATCAAATCAATTAATCTATTGTCCATCAATTTTCTTTTTTAAACTCTTTCTCTAATTGTTTTAAGACTACTAAAATTTCACTTTTATAATCCATTGTTTCATCTACAAATCTTCTTGCTAAACTAAAAAAATTAATATTATTGATATTTTCCCCTCGTCCTATACGCTTAGTTAGGTTGTATATATCTTGTATAATTCCCGGGTATAACTTCTGACTTGGATATTCTAAGTCAATTAAATCTTGTAATTTGTCTGTATACTTCATATATTTATTTTTCATAATTCAAAACCTTAATTTGGTACAACTCGTATATCCACTATCTAGTCTAATGGCCATGGATTTGGTAATAAAACTTGGTCAGCTCCTCCTTTTAATATAAATCCTGAGGAATTTATTGTTTGAGGAGCAACTTTTCCAATATTTAATTCTACTCCTTTTGGAATTTTTATTACTGCTTCATATTGTCTAGTATTCTTCCATTCGGGTAATAGTGCAGTTTAGCTTGTATACGATTTGAAGCAGGGGTTGTAGTGACAAACCCTCCTCCGGCATCAGAGTATCCACCAAATGTTCGATAGAGTGTTATTTCCTCTGTTGTAATAACCGTCCTATAGTTACTATCTGTAAAGGATTCTCCAATCTAATCTGGTAATTTTGCTTTATCAACAATTTTGACTTTACTATCTAATAAAGTTCGATATTATGAATCCCTTCTCCTGCATTAGACGCCCCATAGGCCGTTGTCCTAAGTCCTGCCGTTAAGCCAAATCCAACAACCAAGGGGATCGCAGACCCACAGGTCGCTACAATTGCGAGAATCCCTATCGCAGCTGTCAGTACACCAAGACCCAGGTCTATCCAACCCCCTTCTTGGCACGATCCTCCGCAGCCAAAGCCTCAAAACGAGCCTTGTCCCGCTCCTGGGCGGCTTTCACTCGTTCAACGCGGCTCTCCATCTGCTTGGTCGCCTGTTGGTAGGCTATCGCAAAGCGTTGGACAGATTGGAGTTTGGCGAAATCTCCCGACTGGTAGCTTCCCACCGTACGTGTCTTCCCTGCATGTTCCGCTATCAAGGCCTTGGTCGCAGCTAGAAGCTCCTTAAAGGCGACCAAATCCTGACCCGCATGGCTGCTTTCGTACTGGATGATGGAGCTGTCTAGGTTCTTGACCTGATTCATGAGGAAGTTATAGTCCATGACCGTGCTGGTATGACTGCTTCCTGAATAGCTTACCAAGTCTGAAATCTTGTCCTTGGTCGCGTTTAAGAGCTCAATCTCACTCTTTAGATTATCCCGTGAACTCTTTAAATCACTATGAAGGGTTGTAAACACCTGACCTGATAGCTTTGCATGATTGCTTGAATCAATCTGATAGTAACCATCCTTGTAAAGCAAGAGGTTGGATGAGTAGTCATTCATCAAGTTGACCAGAGTTTGAAGGAGGGTTCCATGCACCTCTACTAGGTAGGTGCGCATACTTGAGATAGCCTGACCTTGGAGATTGGCACTTAATGTAAAAACAGGAACTTGCTTACAACTAACAGTGTATAAACAAGTTCCTCGCAGGCTATTTCAATGGTGATACATAATCGTCTGGAAGTTTGCCTTCAGATTCAATCCACTGTTTCTCAGCAATTGGAATTAATCTTTCAAGCTCTTCCTTAGAAAACAATGACCTATTTTTAGGGACATCTATCAAAGAAGCTGGATATTTACTTATAAATTTTCTTCTAGACTCTTTTCTCTCTTCTTCTGTTGGTGGCCAACAATCGTTTTGAACCTTCCAAGATACCTCATGTAGCGTTCTTTCCCCACTCTCTAGTAAGGCAAATAACTCATTTGGTAATTCATAAACCACACGCTGAGGGACAATTCCTCCCTCCTCAGTAATGTAATAAAGATGATTACCATATTTCCATATATGCTGACCGTAACCTTTTACCTCTTCAAACTGGATAACATCTTCCCATTGTAGTCTTGTTGGTTTCATTTATACATTCCTTACTTAAGTGGTGATACATAATCATCTGGAAGTTTGCCCATTGATTCTATCCATTGTTCTTCGGCTTGGGGAATAAGTATTTCAAGTTCTTTATTACTAAAAAGCAACTGATTTTTACGGTTGGAAATCAGTACAATTGGCTTTTTTCTAGCTCTATCTTTTCTAATTTCGTTCTTTTCTTCTTCCGTTGGTGGCCAATAATTGTTCTTTACTCTATAAGATAATTCTCGTATCGTTCTCTCCCCACTCTCTAGTAAGGCAAATAACTCATTTGGTAATTCATAAACCACACGCTGAGGGACAATTCCTCCCTCCTCAGTAATGTAATAAAGATGATTACCATATTTCCATATATGCTGACCGTAACCTTTTACCTCTTCAAACTGGATAACATCTTCCCATTGTAGTCTTGTTGGTTTCATTTATACATTCCTTACTTAAGTGGTGATACATAATCATCTGGAAGTTTGCCCATTGATTCTATCCATTGTTCTTCGGCTTGGGGAATAAGTATTTCAAGTTCTTTATTACTAAAAAGCAACTGATTTTTACGGTTGGAAATCAGTACAATTGGCTTTTTTCTAGCTCTATCTTTTCTAATTTCGTTCTTTTCTTCTTCCGTTGGTGGCCAATAATTGTTCTTTACTCTATAAGATAATTCTCGTATCGTTCTCTCCCCACTCTCCAGTAAGGTAAATAACTCATTTGGTAATTCATAAACAACACGCTGAGGGGCAATTCCTCCCTCCTCAGTAACGTAATAAAGATGATTACCATCTCTCCAGATATGCTGACCGTAACCTTTTACTTCTTCAAACTGGATAACATCTTCCCATCCTAATTTACTATGTTCCATGTATGTTCTCCTCTCTTGGTACTAATATCTTCCATAACACCTTCTGGAATATCTCCTGGGAAAGTTCGTCCAGCTGGTCTCCACCAGTCATTGGCCCCAATTTCATTCCCACTTGGTATTGAAATTCCTTTTTTCGCTACTACTTCTGGAGTGACATCTAAACGATAAAGTGGCCCGTCTCCTAAATAACCTTCATCAAGTCCTAATATGATTTCATAAAGACGATTATCTCCATCAGCAACCTTTTCAATGATATCTGCATGTTCTTTGCTCAACCAGAAACTTGTTCCATCACCACTCCCAACAATACCTCCATTCCAATTTTCACTAGGCTGAAATTTTTGGAATCTGGCTGCTCCATTCTTAAATTGTTGTCTATGTGCTTCTATGGATTCAGAAGTGAGATAATCCTCAACATCTGGACGAAGGATTCCTTTCTGAGAATCGGGCTTAATATCAAGTATATCCTTCTTAGTATATGTACCTCTAATATACTCCACTTTAGGTGAGTCCTTAGAAATATTAAAAATTAATTCCCTTTCTTCAGAAGTTAATTTGTTAAAGACTTTCTCTAGATATCTTTCTCGAGTTGCAAAGTCTTTAAACCCTGAACTCTCCCTCGCAAGTTTGCTTTCTTCCAGATTTTTCAAAATCTGTTCTCTGTTATACTTCGGTGCCTCGACCTCTACTTTCACCTTATTGAGACTAAACTTGCTGGCTGCTGAGGAGGCCGCATAGCCTCCTAGGATATTCCCGATAAAGTTTGCGGTTTGGGCATCTTCTTCACTTCCACCTAGGAGCTTGGTCCCATGATAGGCAACCTGACCCGTTGTATAAGCGCCGGCTTCTCCTATCGCAAACTGGGTCAAGCCCTTGGCAACGCTCTGCGTCTGCCCTATGGGAATCATGATAGCACTCGCCGTCACAAAGAGCCCACCAACCTGATGATACAGCTTGTCATTCCCCATGAAAAGCGTATCTCGGATAGGATTTTTTGCCTTGGTATGGATATCCCCTGCATTCCCAAGTTGGATATTCTGACCTGCCTCGTACATATTTGACGCCCCATAGGCCGTTGTCCCCAGACCTGCAGTTAGGCCAAATCCAACAACTAAGGGTGTCGCTGCACCCATAGTTGCCCAAATCGCTAAAGCACCAATCGCAAAGGTCACCACACCAAGACCCAGGTCTATCCACCCCTTCTTGGCTCGATCCTCCGCAGCCAAGGCTTCAAAACGAGCCTTGTCCCGCTCCTGGGCGGCTTTCACTCGTTCAACGCGACTCTCCATCTGCTTGGTCGCCTGTTGGTAGGCTATCGCAAAGCATTGGACAGATTGGAGTTTGGCGAAATCTCCCGACTGATAGGTTCCTACGGTACGTGTCTTCCCTGCATGTTCTGCTATCAAGGCCTTGGTCGCAGCTAGAAGTTCCTTAAAGGCGACCAAATCCTGACCCGCATGGCTGCTTTCGTACTGGATGATGGAGCTGTCCAAGTTCTTGACCTGATTCATGAGGAAGTTATAGTTCATGACCGTGCTG
>CAJNCU010000009.1:0-21169 GCA_905221355.1 bacterium | reverse complement strand
TTGGATTCTGATGTCGTTTTAAAGGTTGGCTTACTCACTCCCGCTAGACTAGCCTGAGCCTTGGTCAAACTACTGATATGCGAGTTAAACAGAACCTCGGATAATTGAATCGTTCCATACATGACCTTACCCCTCCTTCGTATGTAGTAGCTTCTCGATGAAATTCCCCAGATTGTTAATCTGACTCTGACACCAGCCAATAATGCCGTTTTCTTCATTCTTTTGGTTCTCTAACCTAGTGATTTCATCACAGATGGCATCATAGAAGGTATTCATCTCCGTTTGGAAACTCGTGTAGTCACTGGAGAAGGTTTCCCACTGCTTGGTGAAATCATCCTTTTGTTTGCCTTGCCAATCTGGCTGAATATTTCGGTGCATGATGGGATACTTGATATTGTGAACATTCTGTTGGATTTCCCCTACAGACTTCTTGGCGGTGCGAAGACGTTCCAATTTTTCATCGATAGAAGTAATCCGTGATTGGGCGGAGGAGATACTGGAGTAGTGAGCATTCACTCTACCTTGAAGATAATAGATTTGATCATAGTCTATTTGCCCCATGTATTATCCTCCTAGTTCATTTGCTTCATTCAACTCAGCAACATTCCCCTTGGGAATATCTGTTGTAGAGACAACCGAAGCAATATGGTCTAGCATAAGCTCATTGTCATCATCGCTATAGCCCTCTTGAACAACCTTGAAAATATCTTCGTCATTGAAATAGATAAGGCTATCCCCTACCATCCCTTCTGGATAGAGACAAGCTCCGTAATCAAAACGGTAGAGATCTCCTTTGACGGGTGCTGCAATCACACGAGCAATGATGAGCATCTTTTTAGTACTTCCCTTTAAAACAATAACACTGCCTAGTGGTAATAACTTAGTATCTGACATAAATCTCCTCTCTAAATTTCTAATAATTGAATGGATTCATAGCGATCTGGGTAAAGAATGTATCCCTGGTTCGGTTTCAGTGCAGGCTCATTTGTGATGTAAGGATAGCGAGTGTGATCTTGATCGCTAATCCGTACACCAAGAAAGACTTGTTCTACTAGCTGATTGACTAGTTTGACAAAATTATCGTATTGATTGGTTACTAGATCCTGATAAGCGCCTACAAATACCAAGGTTACTCCATAGCGAGAACCTTCCGTAAGAAGCTCTTTGAAGTCTGCTTCATTCATCCCTGCTGCCATAGCTGTCGCCGCAATATCAGGGATCAGAATTAACCATTTTGGATAGTCCTGACTTGGAGACGCAATCCGTTTCTTAAAGTCCTCTAATATCGTCTTCATGACATTATCGACTTCTAAAGAAGTATCAAAACGTTGGATGCCATCAAAGAACTGGTTGCTAATACGTTGACTAGGATCTAAAATAACCGTATTATACATACCTGATAAACGTTTCAAATGATACTCTAATAATTTATAGTAATTCGTTACAAAAGCAGGACTATCTGAGGCTATAAGGAGAGGTCGCTCAAAACTAAAGGTTGCTGGAACAACAGCCTCTCTTTCAAGACCCAAGATAAAGTCTCGACTGCTTTCTAAGATTTCTGACATCACTTCTTTGGTTACCTTTTCTGGTAACATTGGGATACCCGTAGGAAGTGGTCCATCGTATGCCACAGCCATTGCTTCTTGTTCTGCACGAACTTCTTTTATGTAGTCCGTATAGTATTCACTACTGTATGGCAACATCACTTGGAATTGGACAATATCGTCAAATTTAGCTATGGCACGGCCTTTGATTTCATCAAGTGGAATATTGGAACGTCCTACTACACCTGATAAATCACTGTTATCAAATAAGAAAAGAGAAATCTTGGTCTTGAAGTTGGATTGTAACTGTAAGCGCATCGCATTGAGACGAGAAAGTGTTACGACTAGATAGATTCCTAGAGAAGCTCCATCTCGAGCAATGACATTTAAAGTATCATAAAAGGCATCAACAAATGGAGCATCCATGACGCTATCAAAACCATCTATCTCGATGAAAATAGTTGGAAAACTCTCATCTGACAACTGATTATATTGCGTTAGATTTGTGGCTTTTGCTTGAGAAAGAGCACGTTTCCGAGTTTTTAGTTCCTTATTCAAGAATCGAAGAGATTTCATAATCTTCTCAGTTTCGTCCAAGGAGAAGTAATCTGCAATATGAGGAAAATCAGATATAGAGATTAAGCCACTGGTACCAAAGTCATAGAGGTAGAAATGGACTTGGTCTGGTGTATGCTTACGCATCACATCCATCGAAAAGTTCTGTAGAAAAGTGGACTTACCAAATCCTGGACTAGAAACTAATAAAATATGTCCTCTTTGTTCCATATTGAAGTAAAGGGGAGATTGTTCCTGTCTTTCAGGAATATCTTGATATCCAACCAAAATAGGTTGTAATTCCTCTGAACGTCCCCAATAATCCTTGAAATTAGTCGATTGTGTATCTTTAGCATATATCTTTTCTTCAAGTGGTGGAAGCCATGGACTTGATACCCTCGGAATATGAAGACTATTAAATAATTTATTTGCTCTATCCACAACGGCATCTAGTTCTGTTGGAATAGCCTTTGTTTCTTTTTTATTAACTAAACCACTCAAATCTTTATTAATGGCATTGTATTGACCATTACTTGTAATTTCATATACAGTTGTGTTTCTTTGAACATGGTTCCGCCCTTCAGGATTGTAATCTGCACCCGACCAAGCACTCTGGAACAATTCATAGATTTCGTTATTCCCAACTTGAAGATAGGCTCTACCCGTCTGTGTGATTTCTGCTGCATCAGGAGTTTTGATTACTTCTCTAGAATCTGCAACATCCTGTACTTTAAGAGCTATTTTAAATTTCGAGTTCGACCAAATTTGATCATTGACAACTCCACTAGGTTTTTGGGTTGCTAAAATCAATTTAACTCCCAATGAACGACCAATACGAGCTGTAGAGACCAATTCGTCCATGAAGTCTGGTTGATTCGCCTTCAACTCTGCAAACTCATCACTAATGATTAATAGGTGTGGTAGTGGTTCTTTGACCTTCCCTTCTTTGAAGAGTTTCATATACTGGTTGATATGATTGACGTCATTTTCAGCAAAAATACGCTGACGTTTCTTAAGTTCAGCTTTGATAGATACGAGAGCTCGGTTAGCCTGGTTGCCATCCAAGTTCGTAATCGTACCAACGACATGAGGTAGGTCTGCAAAGAGATTGGCCATACCTCCACCTTTATAGTCAATCAAGAGGAAAGCAACCTCATAAGGATGGTAGTTCACAGCCAAAGATAGAATGTAGGACTGAATAAGCTCAGATTTCCCTGATCCCGTAGTACCCGCAATCAATCCATGAGGGCCATGCGCCTTCTCATGAATGTTTAGATAAAGAATATCGTCTCTACCTCGTACTCCTAAAGGAACAGCCATTGTTTGGAAAGTTTCATTTTCCTGCCATCGTTTTAAAAGATCTAGTTCCTCTACCTTATTGACTCCATACATCTCTAGGAAAGTAATGCTATTCGGAATCGAATTACGCAAAGTCTGGACATGATGAATACCCGCAAGATTTCTCGCAAAATTTTCCTTTTCCGATAAACTTACAGGAGGAAGAGGCGTAATTTCTTTATTTGTATAATTGCCATCCTGAAGTAATACTGTACCTTTTTTATCTCCTCGATAGTCAACAACTGTCTTAACGTGTTCTGGTAGACTTTCAAGCACTTCTTCCACGAAAACGTAATGAATCCCTAAATGAGATAAATCTTCATTGATGTATTCCATAATGTTGTGATCCAACATCAGACTTAAATCCGTAATAAAGAGAATATAATGAGGACTGTATTGCTTTTCTTTTCCTTTGTCCTGCTCACTATCTAACTTTCTGTCTTTAATAACTTGATAGAGCGATGTTAATAGTTGATCTCGAGTACGTTGATTGTAAACAAAGCCACGGCTATTCAATGCTTTAATTTTCATATGAGGTAACCAACGACTCCAATCCCATAACTCCAACTCTTCCTCTCGAAAAATTGGAATAAACTGTAGATCGTGATAACTTTGGAAAGTCGCTAATTGCATCATCATCTGTTGAACTTGTTCAATCACTATTTGACGTGTCCCTATATATCCTGTGGGACTCGTTAATGTATGAGTAATAGGAACTTGATCAGTCACACGATAGTAGGAAAGTAATTCTTGAATTTTTTGATTAGCAACTGCATTATATTTAGTCAATTCTGAATCAGAGTACTCAATGTAGAAACTGGAGCCAACTTCACCCAAACCCAAACGATAAGACAGAAAATCAAAATGATAAAGTGTCTTTTCGTAAATACGTCTATCGGTCTTTTCTACCATTTCTAAAATCTGGTCCATGCCAGGGAAATGATACACCAAAGCCTTAACTTGTTCTTCACGTAAATTAGCTAATTGTGAATACTTGGTTTCCAAGTATTTCATATACTCATTAATTTTCTGTTCCTGAAGTTCTTTATGTGATTTTTTGTCAGAAAAATAAGTATGAATGGAAGTCCCAATAGTAATGACAGACATCCCCATCATCATAAACATCATTCCACCACTACGTGTAAAGTAAACCGTTAGTAAGGTAAAAACAATCATTGCTAAAGGAGTAATAATCAATTTTAGTAATGATTGCTTTTTACCTTCATCCTCTGTTGGTGCTGAAGCAATTGTTACTTTGTCCTCGGGTTCTCTTAGAATAATCCGTGGAGAGCGATGAAATTCTTTTGAACGATCTTCGACCATTACTTCAGAAAAAGGCAGTAAGCTCGTCTCAATAGAAAATAGTGATTGAATCGATAAAATTTGTTTTTGAATAGATAAAGCTACACCTTGTTCAAAAACAAGTTGGTCCTTATCTTGAATATCTTGTTTTCCAGTTTTTCTTTCACCATTAACATAATATGAACTAGCACTGTAAATCGTCTTATTTGTTCCATCAAAGGTCAAAATGATTTCTGTAGGAAAATCGACTAACCGAATGGACGCTTCTTTCTTATCTGATAAATAAAGTATTTTCTCAGGAAGAAGGTAATACTCTGTATTCTCAATAACTAGTAGGGAGATATTTATTTTATCGTCTATAGGAACTAAATGATGTCCATGGGTGTAAGTCTTTCCTAGCAGTTCAACTCCCGTTTTCTTAGCCTCTAACGTAACATTTTTAAGGCAAGGAAGATAGATATTAGAATCTACTGAAGGTCCCATTTGATAGGTGTTCCCTATATAGAGTGGATAAATATTGTCTTCAAAAATTAAATAATTCATATACCACTCCTATCTTGACTCTGTAGAAGTTGAAGTCGTGTTCGACTTGTTAGCCTCTGGTGTTAAATAGTTTTTCTTCAACTCTTCCAATTTACTCTTATAATTGTTCAGCTGCTCTGTACGTTGTTCAGAAGTTAAGCTAGGGTTTCTCTGAACTTCATCAATTTTTTTCGTTAAACCATACATCAATAGCTGAGGATCATCTAAGTAACTTGCAATATCCATAGCTTCATCAATTTTTGACTGACCAATCAACACCCAGTAACGAAGATAGTCTATATTTGATTGAGTTGATATTTTTGATAGCTCTGTCTTTTGCGCATCTGTTAAAGGTTCTGTTTTGATTACAGAATAAGCTACCATATAGGCATCGTCCTGACTAAGTGATTTAGAATCTGTATTTTTAACAGTAGATACAACTGTTGAGTAATCTTGATGAACAAAAGCTAGACGCAAATCAGAAATCATTTGTTGGCTAGGCATAGCGAACAATGCAAAATAAAGTACCCCAACAATTGACAGTACTCCAATAAGTGATGTGATTAGGGCCGTCCACTTCAATCGTGAAACCAGTTGATTAGATACACGTGAAAATTTTTCTTTATTTTGTTCCTTTTCTTCTAGATAATTTTCTAGTAATAAAGATAGAATTTCATCCAAACTTTCTGCCTTCATGATAGTTTCACAAAATAGTTTTCCTTTATAAAACGGTAACTGTCCCTCTATCAATTCCTCATAACTTACCTTTTTATCTAGTAGAGATACAATCATGGCTTTGAAGTTAACTGTAAACTTATCTAAAGTTAACGCATTATATGGTGGTACCTGTCCTTTGATACCACGAAAAACAAATCGAGGATCCCCGTTTCGAGAAAAAACTAAATTATTAGGTGATAACTTATAAGTATAAATAGAATCCTTCAGCGAGTTAAATAACTGACCAATATTTATCAGATGACGTAATTTTTCTTCATCAATCATCGTAATCAGCTTATCCCAAGAATAATATTCATCTGTCAAAAGACTTTCAATCGTTATTTTACCTTCTTCCACGATTACATTTTGGTTTACAAAATAAGGTTGTTCTGCTTTTAATAGAGCATAAGCTATTTCACGATTTCCCTTGATATCTCCAACTACTAATTCAATTTTTTGAACTTCCATACCTTACTCCCTAATTATATTCTTTCTAATTTTAATAACACTCCGTCTTTCGCTAATGCTAGACTGCTAGTACTAGCAAGAATCTCTCCAGATTGCTGATTTCTTACACTTGGGTTCAATACCTTAACCTCTATCCCATAAGTATCTGAGACAATTTGGATCAGTTCTTTAATGGTTAACTCAACAGGAACTCTTAAATCTAATATTTTAGATAAAAAAGGTGAACAATCAAGACTGATATTAATATACTCTTCCATAAAAACCTCCCAATTTTATACTATTACGTATGTTTATTATACCATGCAAAACATGAATATTAAAGAGCTTTCTCTCTATAAAAGTATTATAGTGAATATGTATGAGATCGGCTTTCTAAATGGTAATTCTATTTTACCAAGACTATCGCAACCATGCAAAAAAGCAACGGCAAATCCGTTGCTTTTTTTGGAGACAAGGGACTATTGTCCCAGGTTCTTGAATATTTCTCTATCGATTTTATTATTTAGCTGTATGTAACTTTTTATATAAGAGTGAGTAAATCGTGACAATCATTCCTAGTATAAACAATAAAATTGCTATCCAAGAAACAGGAGTCTTTACGTTATTAAGTGAAACAGTCTTTTTATCACTTTGGTTGATTTGAACTTGATTGGTAAATAAAGCAGATTGATACTCATTAACGACATTCTCCGATTCCACTTTAGTGATAAATAAGTTTGTTTTAACTAATTGATACTTTTCTTTATCCATTTTTTTAGTTGTATCAATCAATTTATATGTCTCCGGATGAAATAACTTTGTTAAATTACTCTCCTGTTCAAAGTACTGAATCTCTGTTTTCTTCGTATTTTTATCTAAAGATGTATCTATTTGCAAGGATCCATCATTTGCAAAAGCAACACTTGCTCTTGTAAAAATTGAAAACAACAGAAAGATAAAGATAACGGCTTTTTTCATATTACTTGCTATCCTTAACTTGGCGATACAAGAAAATATTTCCAATTCCTAAAGCAATCGTTAAAACTACAATTACAACTACTGACTGAACAACTCCGTTTTGTTGATTAATAAATAATTTCACTACACCTTCAAGATAAGTCAAAGGAGAAAGCGTTGCTAAAATAGGAGCTGAATTCACATAATACTCGTCAAACAATTGAGTCGCCGAAATGATATAAAGTAGTATTAGACTCACACTTATCAAGAATCCGAAACTTTTTAGCTTATCAATAAGAATATTAAGACCATACGTCATCATTAGGCTCACTAACACAAGAAGTACTACAAATGAACTAAATTGAGCTACGGAAAAACCAAGCTTAATTCCAGAAATAGTCGCAATTATAAAACCAGCAACCACCGAAATAACACTCAGGAAGAGCATAGGACCAGAAGAATTTCTCCATGATAAACGATCTTTCAAATTCATTAATCTTTGTAATTCTTCTTTATCTGCATGTTGGAAAAGATAAGCAATAACTAAGCTAACAAGATAGCTAATTAAGATAATAAGAAGTCCTGATCTCTCATCTTGACGATTAGACTGTGCCTGAGTATTGGTAGCAGCCGATACTACATTACCAATTTTGGAAGCATCGACAGGATTAGACAAATATTCATAGACTGCATCATTTTTTGTGTTACCTGTCCTAGTATTGCTCAAAACAGAAGAAAAGTTTTTAAGAAATTCTTCGTTTGAACCATATTCACTAGACATGATATTTTTCAACTCAGATACACGACCACTCAATGATTCACCATCTTTTTCCAATGTATTAACATCATTCGCCAACTGATGAATAGTAGATTCTATCGTCTCAGAAACAGCTTGGTTTGCCTGCGTATTAGACATCAAAGTTTGACTGGCTGACATTAATTTAACAAGGTCACTGTTCATATCCATGCTAACTGTAACCATATCAGTATTATCTACTTTTTCTGTTTCAACAAAATTAGGTTTCCCTTTGATTGTTTTATCTACCAATTCAGTCTGCCCAATCAACTGACTTAACTGAGTTAGTAAATCATTGGTTGTTGTTCTCAGCTGTTCAATATTAGATGTCAATTTCTCAGCATTAGCTACTCGAGACTGAATATCCATCAATTTTTCATCCGAAATCTTCAAATCTGATTTTAGAGCTTCTACTGTCGTTCCTTTGATTAAGTTTGTTACAATGGTCTTGAGGTCATCATTATTTGCTAAGGCAGCAAGAGAACCTTCTGCTGGAATAAACATATGTTCTGAGTACGTATTTTTAGATAAATCTAAACCATAATACGCAGAGACAAGACCTGACAATTGTAGATATGCATCTACATCTTTATAAATAGCTTGAGTTAGTTTCGTAGGATTATATTCCCAGTTAGAAATAATGTCTTGCATCTCATAATGGCGATTCAAAACTTTTTTTTCTGTCTGATTTGTCTTGGTAGTTGTGATAGTCTTCGTTACAGTGATAATTTCTACTGGTTTTTTTTCTTCAGTAGTAAGGGCACTCGTTCCTGAAACGGTAGATGATGCTACAGGAGTAGAGGGAGTAACAGGCGCTGCATGAGCTGTCTCTGTCTCTGTTGTTTCCTCTACGTATGGAGCATCTTCCTTTACAACCTTCACATCCTCAGTCGTATCTAATTTATACTTCACGACAACAGGCGATAAGACACTGATATCATTGTCATTCTTGATTTCTAGCGTGTATGAAATAGCCATCCCTGGAGAAGCTTCACTAGGGATATTTATTTGATAATTACCGCCCCCAAGATCAGAAAATCCATAGTTTGATTCTTTAAGATAGTATCCGCTTGGTACAGTTAACGTTAATTTTGAAATTTTCCCCTCAAATGAAGGCAAAGTTATCTCACGTTTTGCTGTACTCTTAGATTTAATGTCATTTTTTAAATGAGATAATTCTTCACTTTCAAGCGTTGTAGCTTGCAGAGTTGGCAATTCTTTCCCTGTTTTCTTACTATACCACTGTATAAAAGCACTAATATTTTTCAAATGCTGTTTATCAGTATCGGACAGGGACAGATTATTAATAGCTGTATCATCGTAATATACACTTGGCCACTTGCTCGTAATTTGATTCTGCATACTAGTATTTAAAGACTTGATATAACTTCCAAGAGTTTTACTAGCTCCATCTACCGCTGAAGAATTTTGGGTTAAGGAAGACTCTACCGCTTCTTTAATCTTTGTATCATAATTTGATAAAGTATCGTCAATATCCTTGTTATTATTCCTTAAAGTATCAAGAAGGTCTGCTATATCCTTATTATAGGATGCTGCCGTATCAGAAGTTTCTTTCCAAATGGCTGGCTCTGATAAGTTCTCAGTAATATGAGTGTTTATAGCTGCTAATTTAGATAGCTGTTCCTCAACTGATAATGTTGAAAAATCTTTATCATAGTTTGACAAAGCTTGTTCTCTAGTATCCAAGGAAAGTTTCCATTTTTCTTGTTGAGCTTTTATTTGTTCGATTGTTCCCTCGTATGTTTTATCAACAGAAATAATCGATTTAAAAGCATCATTACTATTTAATAAATCTTTGTTAAATGACGAATAGGTTGATAATAAATTATTCGGTGATGAGCCTAACCCATTAAATTGTTGACTATATTGAGCAAGAGGATTTACTAAGTTATTATTAAAGGATGCTAGTGACTCTTGTTCATTTGCAACTACATCTGAGACCTGCCCTTGTGCGGTTCTCAAGTTTCCAATAATACTAGTAAAATAAATATTAATCAAGTCCTTATTAAAAAGCTCTTTAAAAGCTACTACAGCTTGTTCTGCCTGCTTAACAGTTAATTGATCACTTGATTGAATTTGATATTGAAACTTTGCCTGAACAGGTGATGTGGATTCAAGAGCTAAAGTTTCTTCTGAAAACTTACTTGGGAAGACTACCATCAACTGATAGTTGTCATTTTTTAAACCACTTTCAGCAATTGATCTAGAAACCACTTCCACTTTATAATTATTTTTAGAAATAAATGAATTTACTAAAGTATTAGCGATATTAATTGGTTGTCCATTATATACCTTACCCGTATCCTCATTAACAACCGCAACTTTGATGGGGACTTGTTGTACTGAAGACTCTGAGTTCGTTCGACTGATAGGTGTTGGCTTTATAATAGCAAAAAAAGACACTATCATTGTAACAAACAACAATAACAATACTAAACTAAATAAAACTTTCTTTTTCACATTTTCTCCTTAACTAAATATAGTAAAAAAGTTGAGGATTTCTCCTCAACCTCAACTTTAGATTATTGAAGACCAAAGTTTCTAGATAAGTCTTGGTCATTTTGTTGCATCGCTTGAGCAGTCTTATCAAGTTGTGTATTGATTTGTTGCATCAAATCAGCAAAGTTTTCAACCTTTGGTTTCAATTCAAGGAACTGTTGATCAAAGCCTTGGAACGCAGCACCTTCCCACTCTGAACGCAAGGTATCTTGCAAGCGTTGAAGATTGCTCAAAATAACTCTGATATCGTTTGCAGCTTTCCCATATTCACGTGCACGTGATTGGAGGGTCTCTGGAGATACACGAATTTGTCCTGACATATTTTCACTCCTACTATATTTTTTATTTTATTTTAACATTATTCAAACTTTTAGACAAGTATTTTTATTTAAAAATGATATTTTTAAATCATATTATTTATTGTTTATTTCAATGTATTTTACCACCGTCTCAACGTCATTTCATTTTACTAAGTGTAAATTTTTACTACTAGTAATACGATTCGTATTATAACTATAATCCTCCTCATACTATGCCACATTTTTCAGCTTAGACAGACCTTGAACTTATAAAATAGTATATCTAACAAACAAGAGTGAAGTACCATCTAACAAATAAGAATTTAGCTCCGCCTCCTATTCTATAATCGTCTCCAAAACAGGAGAGTAGCATTGTCTTGTTTCTTGAAAAAAGAATAAAGTGTTTTTGTATCTAACTCTTTAATTATTAAGAGATAATATTTATCACAAAAAGAGGGCTCTTGATAAATACTTTAGTCACAATAAATAGTATATAAACCAGAGCATACTCTGGTTAAAAAATATTTTTTTCTCCACCCATAGTTCAGATAATTAGCAAGTAATTACACACTTTGAAATACGTCCTATTACTTCGCACTCGCTCTCTACACTACTTCTATTTTTAGACATGAAATTTATCTATTTCTCCCAAGCCTTATTTAAAGAGGGGTTAAAGTCATATAAAGTCCCCCCTGTTTCCAACCTTAACAAAACCAGATGTACCAAGGGTTTAGCTGTTGTTTCAGCTCACACTTGTCTGTCCCAAAACAAAATGAGCACTTTCTCCCCTGTTTCCAACCCACATAAAGCTAGATATATCAAGGGGTTAGGAGGGCTTTAGACAGACAATAGTCTGTCCCAAAATAAAACATTCAAAATTCTTATTTTTAAGTCTAATAGATTTCTTATTTGATTCGTTTTTTGAGTTAATAATTGAAATACCAACGATTAAAAAAGATTATAAGTTTATGAAACATTTCATCATCAAAAGTTAGCCTTAATAAATTTTTTTAAGTTATAATTTCTCTCTGAAAATAATTTTTATTTTTAGTCAAACGCTAATCGCTGAGATAAATTTCTAGAGCAGATTAGCGACCTGCCACTCCTTAAAAACGTTCCATTCTGTTCTACGATTTATTTTTTTAACTACACTAAATTCTTTGAGAATTTGACTAAATATGTTTCAATGAAAAAATAAATATGAGTTAAAAATTGAGTCTCAAAATCTAGTAATTTTTACAATATTTCAAGCAATTTATAGCCCGATAAATATCAAAATTTGATTATGATTTAATAAAAACTTTACCAACATAACATGCTTTGATTTGCTTATAACAGCACCTTCTTTAGCAATAAAAAAATCAACGTTCAGATCACTTTTCCCATCAGCGAATTAAACCTTAATTTTTTTCATATCGTCTTTTATATCGCTCCTATTCAGGCACAATAACTTCTACACAATCGTATCATAATCTTTTTCTTTCGTCTTCAAAGTCTCAACAACCTTTGTTGAATAAGGACCCTTCATCGTTGTATCAATTTGACTAGAAATCATCCCCAATGCTGTCTTCGTTGCTTGCGCTTCTGTTTTGATTTTGATATCACCATCTGACATCAAATTATTACGCTCATTCAATTTGAGTGGTGCATAGATATGGATGATTAGTAAACGTTCTAGTCCCTTCTGAATCTCCGTCATATTATTATTCGCTCCTGAAAAGAAGTCATTAATCATTTCTTCAAACATAGATTATCCCTTCCTTTTTTCTTGATCAAGTTCCATCTTTCGACGATGTAATGCATCTATATCATCTTCCAATTTTCGTCGTTCTCGTCGATACTCAATCTCTTCATTTTCAATCCTTTGTTCCAAGGCACGTTGATTTCTTGTAAATCCCATAGATACTGTCTGACTAAAGTGCGAAGCTATTCTGTTTAGCCGTGCTCTTTCTTCAGTAGTATCCACGTCCACTTGTCCCAGGGTATGCAGGATCATCTGGTACTTCCTCTCCATCATGTGCAACAATTGGTCACGTTTCTGCTGAAGCTCTTCAAATTGTTTTTCTCCTTGTTGGCGAATAGAACGATTGCTTTCATCTAATGAATCTAGATTGTTTTGCTTTGTCCTTAATTCCTGCCAGATTACTTGACTTTCATCCATTCTTTAAAATTCCCTGCTAACTCTTTATCGTTATCTAATGTCCTTTGGACACCATCTGCTATTTGCTTTTCTAAATTTTGAAAATCTTCGGCTAATTTTTCTGCTTTTTTGATTTTTGGATAGAAATAATGATCAAGATCATCTACGATTGTCGTACGAGATACTCCTCCATCAGAATAGGCTGTCGCCACCTCTGTAGGTGATAGAATAAAACCAAAAGGAACCTGATAGGTACTCGCTACTATTTTCTCTGCTTTTTGGTGAGCTTTACGAACTATGGAGCGAATCTCTTCCTGACCAGCATTTGCGACTTCATGCAATCCCGATGAAATCGTTAAGGCATGTTCGGAGTCTAAAAAGAGTTCCTCACCACTCGTATAACCGCCTGAAGCCAATGCCTCTTTAGCCTTTGCATAGTAATACAAGCCACTGGAAACCTTATCCAAAATAGATGAATAACGTTTTTCAAAAGATGAGGTATCTTTTTTGATTTTAAGGCTACCATCCTCATTAAAAACATAACCACCCCACATGTGTTGTGCTAGGGATCCCAGTTAAAGTTTGAATCCACATGATGGACTATTCCAACAGCATTTTTACTGTTCAATTCTGCTTTGTATCCTGGAGCATCCTTGGGATATCCGATCGGAACTGTATCTCGTTGATCGATATAATTATGAATCCGGTATTTCATCGCATCCACACGCTGCCGCTGTTCTTCCGTCAAGACCAGATAGATGTTCGGTCCTTGGTAGATATAAGCTCCCGAAATACGTGAAATGTCCCTAACATTAGCTAGTGCGTACTGCGCATTCATGGAGCCAAGAGAGTGAGCATAAACTGAGATTTTAGCGTTCGGATAATTTTCTAATACGTTATTCAAGGTTGTAGCCGCTGATTCTAACTGAGGTGTCACTTCTTTCTTTTTGGTTATGATATTTTTTGCCATAGGAATATCATTGACTTTCCAATCCACTTCCCAACCATCTTTGCCTGGCTCCTTAGAACCCTCGTAGAGAACGGATATTTCAGATTTGTCTGGACTCTCAACTACTAAAGCCTTCAATCCTGTCTCGTCTTCTATCACCTGACGGACTGTACCGATGGGTTTAGCGTTATCATTATCACCAATTTCAACAGGCTTATCAACTGCAAGCTCTTTATCATACTCTTTTTTTGCTATTTGAAATCTCTCATAGTCAGTATATGTATCAGTCATTTTTATCTCTCTCTTCTACTTTTTTCATTATGGTAGGATCATTTACTCCACCTTCACTAGTAAGCTTCTTCGTATTAAAGTTTTTATTTAGAGTGAAACTAAAAATATAATCCTTATTGTCATTGACATATATGGAAACCATAATACCTCCCATTGGATTGGAAGCAATAGATTCATAATTAATCGCATAAGTTTTAATAACTCCGTCTGGTTCAAATGCTTTAGGATCTATTCGTTTTAATCTATTTCTAAAAATTTGCTTCGCTTCCTCACTCTCTACAATTCTCACCATCTCATCGTGTTCTACTTTTTTCATTACTTTATATCCTCCTATGCTTAGTCCAACGATAACCAACAAACTAGCTAAAACAATTCCTACAATTTTTAATGACTTCATGATGTCTCCTTTATGTTATTTTACAAATATGTCATGTACTGATTTACTTATAGTATAGCATAGACTAGAGCCAAATTTATAACTCGTCACTCGCTATAATAGTTCCTTAGAAAACTTGTAATGCTAATTCTTTATATCGCAAATCAATGTATAAACACAAAAAGAGTGTGTTGTATTTATAAGATTAAATAAAATTCAGGAAAGATAACTTTTAAAATATTAAAAACCACAATATTAAACACGGGAAAATAATCCAGTTTAATATTGTGGTTTGCTTGTAACGTAATTAAAAATCGAATCTATTTTTACAACTTTAACAAAATAAAGTATTTAAATAGTTTATATAATTTAAACTATTTATTACACTTTTATCTTCCGGGCAAGATTTCTTTAGTCTCACTATCAAAGAATGGTTCCCCAGTAGCATCCATCCAAATTAAATTTTGTATATATTGACTATCAGATAGTAAGGGGGCATTTTTCAATCTCTGTTGAGTTAACATTTTAGCAACTCTAGGTACCATGGCAATTGTTTTACTCTTAACTTTATCTTCTGGTTTTTTCAAACGACCATCAATTTTTTTTACTTCTGGAATTTTATTAGAATTGACTATTATCGCCTCCTCTTCGAGGTTATTTTCTTTTCTTTTTAGTTGTCCACTGAATGCTTCAAACTTATTTTTTACCATTGTATTTTCTCCTACATTTATATCACGTTATATATTTTATATAAATATTGCATTTGTTATTCTAACATCGCATTGATTTTTGCGTAGATAGCTCTAACTCCAGCAAGAAGGTTCTGGTACTTCTGCTGCTTATGTATTGGCATTTCATCTACTAATTCGAAAATACTTTTCCCTTCCAGCAAAGTACTTACAAATATCGGACGATTGGGAATAAGTCCTAAGAAATGCTCATCATTTTCAACTAAAGATAAGAATTCTTTACTTGGAGCTGAGACATTATTGCCATAAAAAATAATATTATTAGCTATCAATCCAAGCTTAAGATCAACTACTGTCTCTTTAGTAAAAGGATTACGTGCTTTAGTTTTGACTTTTTCGATAAACTCTGGTAGATTTCTCCACGCTGTAAAACTAGGGCCATCTGGCGTCGTTACAGATACTACAATATCACTAACAGCAATTAAATTAGAAGTAACAATTGAGGTATCATTATGAGTATCAATGACAATCAAGTCATACTTTTCCGACAACATTTGGTAATTCATTGAATACCATGTGAATAAGACTAGGTAAGGACTAGAAGCCCCTCTAATATTGACCCCTTCGTCAGTAAAATCACTATCACCAACAATAATATCAATTCTTGGATCACTAGTTGGGTAAATAGCGAAATCTTCTCCATCAGATTTAAATAAATCAGCAATTGTCTTGTCTCCATTTACTCCAAATACATTAGTTAAATTTCGAGATCTATCTCCGTCAATTACTAATGCTTTAATATTTCTAGTAGAAACTGCATCTTTTACATAATTAAAAGTATTTGTTGTTTTTGCGCTTCCTCCTTTATCAATATAAAAAGTAACTGTTTTGAAGCCATTTTCAACACTCATAGAGTCCACTCCTTCACATATATTATTTATATCATGTATATAATTTAAAAAGCATATACAACTTGGATTAATATTCTAATTATTACACATGAAATAATTAGACAATCTGAGATAATCACTATCACTTTCTTATTCTATCAAAATTTAGATAATATTGTCAAACAGCACATAAATAAATTTAAATATTTCATTTAATTACTTTAATTAGTCCAATTAAAGTAATTTGTCTATTTTCTCATAACTCATAACAAGATCAAAGTTTCAGGAATATTGTAGGATATATGGTATTTGATTTATTTTATATACATTGTTTATTTTAAATGTTTATAAAATAAATTTACTTTATTTTGTGTGTTGATATGTATAGATTTTTATTACATATTTAATGATTATGAAAAATGATCACTAATAATTTTTTAGTTAATTTTAATTATATATAAGTTACTTAAGTTACTTAAATTATATTAGTTAGAGAATAGTATAAAGCTAGTGATACCAAGGGTTTTGAGAGGATAAAGTCCTAGAAACGCAAGGTGAAGTCCTAGAAACGCAAGGTGAAGTCCTAGAAACGCAAGGTGAAGTCCTAGAAACGCAAGGTGAAGTCCTAGAAACGCAAGGTGAAGTCCTAGAAACGCAAGGTGAAGTCCTAGAAACGCAAGGTGAAGTCCTAGAAACGCAAGGTGAAATCCTAGAAACGCAAGGTGAAATCCTAGAAACGCAAGGTGAAATCCTAGAAACGCAAGGTGAAATCTAGAAAAGTAAGATAAAGTCCTAGAAACACAAGGTGAAGTCTAGAAAAGTAAGATAAAGTCCTAGAAACACAAGGTGAAGTCTAGAAAAGTAAGATAAAGTCCTAGAAACGCAAGGTGAAGTCTAGAAAAGTAAGATAAAGTCCTAGAAACACAAGGTGAAGTCTAGAAAAGTAAGATAAAGTCCTAGAAACGCAAGGTGAAGTCTAGAAAAGTAAGATAAAGTCCTAGAAACACAAGGTGAAGTCTAGAAAAGTAAGATAAAGTCCTAGAAACGCAAGGCGAAGTCTAGAAAAGTAATAGCCTCATATAGTAGAAAGTCTATCATAGTTTCTAATTAGATATAAAGTGTGATAAAATATAAGGGAGAATCCTGTATAACCTTAAAAAAAACGGAGTTAGAGAAGTTAGTAGATGGCAAAATTAAAAGATGTAAATCAAAAAAAGTATAGGGCTGTTATTCAATATGATAGAGACTTTCCGAAATATTTTGATCTTGGAGATCTATCAAAGAATGAAGCGAATGTTGTATATGCTTTATTGGGTGAAATTCGCGATAAATATTCTCCTGATGGGATAACTGTCTCTTATTCTGACATTGCATATATGTCGGATAATGTTTTAAAAAATTCTGATGGAGTGTATTATGCCAATACAGGGAAACACTTCAATCGTTTTATTGAAGAGATTCAAACTAAATTAAAACTTGTATCATATAAAAAATTTATTAAGATGGATGAAAAAGGGAATAGTGTTTTTGAGGATTATCCTTTATTTACAGAAAAATTTAGAGTAGATCATATCAACCAGGAATTGACAGTTCATATTTCAGAAGCTGTTTATCAAAATGAGATTTTGGATGAAGCAGGGAACATTATTCAGAATAAAAAACGAGTTGTTGATTTATTTAATAATGATGATTGGTCTGAGACGAAGTATTTAAAATTTGGTCGTGAACTACATAATCAATTGAAAAAATATGGGCAAAATTTATATAGATGGATTGCTGAATACCGCTCTATAAACCGTCCAATAGCCATTGATGCAGAAGTGTTTGAAAATATTATTATGAAATTCACAACACCATACGCTAAAAAAAATAAATTAACAATTCTAAATAGTGCCATTAAAGAATTACAGAGTCTCACTTACGATGATGGACGTCAGATTATTAGAGATTTGGAGTATACTATTGAGCGAAAAAATAGAAAGATAGTAAAATATATTTTTTCATTTAAACCATTTTCAATAGATCTGAATTATATTAAGAGCATTAATGGAAGCAATATTGTCTTTGAAGAATCATCCGCCAGTAAGGGTGATGATAACCATTTAGAGTATTTTAATGTTATTCAGCTCTTTCTTAAAACTTTTAGTAATAAACCAGAGTATGACAATAAGAATAACAGACAAAGACTAGTTAAATTTTGTCAAAGTATGTCTGAAGAAGTAGTAGTTGTAGCCTTAGATAAGGTAACGATGAATAAGAGGAGAGGTCCGGGCTGGCTGTTTAAGACGTTAGAAAATTGGGAAAAGGCAGGAGTGAAGAAGATGGAAGATATCGAGAGCGCTGAAAGAGAAATTTTTGGCGAATCTCAAAAGACCAATGTTCCATCTTGGTCAAATCCTAATTATAGGAACGAGATAACAGAAGAGCAGCGTCAAGAACTTGAAAGAAAAAAAGCAGAAATGTTAAAAAAATTAGATTCTTGATGAGAAATTTAAATTTATAGAAGATAATCACTTTATTTTTTACAGATGTTAATGGATAGTGAAAAAATAGATGGGTTAGATGACGTCACTTTTCCTGATTCAATTCAGGATTTCACTCTATCTTCTGAATTGAATAATGATAAAAAAGGAGGTTACTCAGTATGTCATTATGGGACGCGTGGTTTGGAACAGACACAGAAAAGAAAAGGGAACAATATAAAGCATTGTATAACGACTTGAACAGTCAATTAAAAAGCTTTAATTCTAAATTAAAAACAATGGAAGGAAAAGTCGATAGCTATAACAGTTCTCGACCTTCAATGAGTTTAAGTTTTATTCCAGAGGATGTTTTTAGTGATAGCGAAAATAGAGTTAAAACAAAAGTAGAATCAGTTATTTCAAATCAATCAAGTGACGTAAGCAAATTGTCTCATGCGGTTGATGCAGCTTATGAACGATATCAGTATTATGCTCGATTGGCTGAGCAAGAACGTCAAGAGAGGGAAGCAGAGGCAAGACGTCAAGCTGAAGAACGTAGGCAAAGAAACCGTAGAAGGAGGTAAGCTCTATGGCAGATTTAAAAATAAAATATAAAGATCTAGAGACAGCTATTCAGCTTTCAAAAGAAATTAATCAGGAATTGACAAGTTCCTACCAAACTGTCACTCAATTAAAAAGTTATCTCCAGTCAGCCAAGTGGTCTGGGAAAACAAAGGTGGCTTTTGAGTCCTATCTAGACATCATCCATAAATACCATAAAGATTTGAGATCTATTATGGAAGAACATGAAAAAGCAGTAACAAGTTTGAAAAACTCCATTGATAACTATAATAGTTCATCGGAAGTTGCATCAATTAAGGGGTTGTAAGTATGTCAAATAAAGAAACTTTTTCCATTCACGAACTCCATTATCTGATTGGTGCCTTTGATGGTGAACTAATACCTGGTTTGCCAACACTAGACGATATTGTAACTGCTTCTGAACTAGTGTGGACGATAGCTAAGGAAGCTCTTGAGAAAAAAGGCCTAGTTAATGAGGATGGTTCTTTGACAAAATCAGGTTTTACCATAGTTGAAACTCTACGGGAGTATTGCTTAGGAACAACCTTGGTCATTCTGAATAATTTCTGTTTTATGCACTGCCGTGACAGCAACTTCTCTATTCTTATCATTGATACTGGCCAGGGATATCAACTTGCCAAGATTAGTCCTATGAGTCGCTTATTACTGCTTCAAGATAAGCTCTCACTTGTGACAAGGATTCCTCTGGAAGATGAGGTAGATTTTCTAACCGAAAGAAGACAACTCACTTCTGATATCGAAACAGCTTTAGCATCTGATCGAGTTCTGATGGTCCAGTATTATCCTTTGGAACAAATGTGCGAGACCAGACACGCAGCATTATTGACAGCTTCTTATCTCTTCGTTGAAGAAGGTGGAGAATTGTTGGGATTTGATGTGAATCAAGAGGAGTTATATCGTTTTAGCCAATACTATTTCCTTGAGAGATTGTATAGTTGGCTTTCTATTCCGTTTAGAGAGGAGGATTTTGAAAATGGTTCTAATTGAAGCTACTACAATAGATGGTGGTGGATCTAACGAAATCGTCATGAATCCTGATGAATTACAGGCAATCATGCGTTACATCACCACAGTTGAGATTTCATTTCAAAATAATTTGGCTCCAAAATTGAAGAGCCTTTCTGAAACAAAATATTATGAGGGCGGAGAAGCTTCCAAGGCAATGGATCACTATTCTGATATGCTCAACAAAGTGAATGAAGTTGGAGATTTATATCGGCGTGCCAATAGTGAGATTTTAAGCATGATGGGACAGTGGCTCCAACAAGATGCTCAGTTGCGAGATGATTTTCTAAATGGTCTTTCTTCTAATCCAACTCTGGTAAAAAACTTAGAAACTCTGGGAATGATTCCGCGAGGTGACCAATGACCAAAGATGTGGAACTTCATTCAACGACCTGGAAGACGATGAACCAAGCCCTGACAGGCCTCACTGAAAATGCCACAATCTCTAGCAGTGGCTATGGGAATTACACCAATGCTCAAGCAGGAGCCTATGGTACTGGAATAGCTTCGACCGGATTTGCCAAGCGAGTAGAAGAGCTGGTCAAGATTTCTGAGACAGTCCAGCGCTTGATAGCAGAAAAGGATACGGATGGTGCTGTGTCCTATAGCTATCATGATGACACAAGTACCGGACAAACTCTGCAATCCAAGCTCTCCACCTTAGAGCGGTATGCAGGGAATGTTCCCACTTACATCAAGGATAAAATCGACCGTCCTTTCTATGAGGCTATGGACAAGGTGGGAGCAAAACTCGAAGCCCTCAATAT
>CAJNCU010000008.1:0-46660 GCA_905221355.1 bacterium | reverse complement strand
ACAATTTCCTTAGTTTGACTATGGAAATCAAACTATTTTTCATCAAATACCTTGATATACTTGACAAATGGTAGAAAGGGACCTAGTCCTGTGCAATACAAGACTAAATCCTTTCAATAACTATTTGTCCAACTTTTTGGGGTCAGTACACTCACTGGGTCTTTTTTCTTTCTTTGACTATAAACGTGTTATAATGATAGTATGAATTTTCAAAGGGGTGCCTTATGAAGGGAAACAGTATTATTAGAAAAATGATCGAATCTGATACCGAACACTTATCCCAAGGTTTTATCAATCAAGGTTGGCCGGGTAGAGAAGAAATTTTGGCTAGATATTTTCTTGAACAAGAATGTGGGGAGAGAGAAGTCTTAGTTGCAGAGGTTAAGGGTGCTTTAGCGGGGTATATCACAATTTTGCCCTGCGCTAAGCAGGGGCCTTTTGCAGAAATCTATCCAGAACTCTCAGATTTCAATGTCTTTGAGCCCTTTCAAAATCAAGGTATTGGAAATCTCTTGATGGAAAAAGCGGAAAAACGAGTTAAGCTCATATCGGATAAGGTGACCCTTGGTGTTGGGCTCCATTCAGGGTATGGGCCTGCCCAGAGATTGTACATCAAACGAGGCTATATTCCAGATGGGACGGGGGGTGTTTGGTATCAGAACCATCCAGTGGCGATGAAAGCTACTTGTGAAGATATCGGTGACCTTGTTTTATATCTGTCAAAAGATTTGATTTAAGATAGATCTTATAAAGTTTAACTTTAAAATAGCAAGAAGTCGTAAATTCCTTTTTCATTAGAGAGGGATTTTTTTGTTAGAAAAAGAGATGTATTCTATGAAACGATAAAATATAATTATTTGAATTATCAAAATAAAAATAAATATTCAAAAGATGGTAAGGTTTAGAATTTTAAAAAATATTTAATAAAAGTTTAAGATGGAAGGTTTACACAGTGTAAATTATATCATTACAAAAATATTACGATTATTTAAAATTAAATTAAATGCAATAATATACTTAGAAAGATTTGACATATAAATTAATTGACGGTAAAATAATTACGAAAGTCAAATTAATTGATATTGGAACTATCAGATGTACTAATTAATCTGATATGTCAAATTTTATTATAGTAGAAGGATACCATAATGAAGAAACTGAAAGTGATGCTTGTTTTTGGGACACGACCAGAAGCTATTAAAATGGCCCCTTTAGTGTTGGAATTGCAAAAACATAGTGACAGCATTGAGACAATTACTGTTGTGACAGCTCAGCACCGTCAAATGCTAGATCAAGTTCTTAAAACTTTTAGCATCAAGCCGCATTATGACTTGGATATTATGGGGAAAAATCAATCCCTCTTAGATATTACTGGAAAAATTTTAGAAAAGTTTGATTCAATTGTTAAGCAAGAACGTCCAGATATGATTCTTGTTCATGGAGATACAACGACAACTTTTGCAGCAAGTTTAGTTGCTTTCTATAATCAGGTACGTATCGGCCACGTTGAAGCTGGTCTAAGAACATTTGACAAGTATTCTCCTTTCCCAGAAGAAATGAATCGTCAGATGACAGATAATCTTGCTGATCTTTATTTTGCTCCAACTAGTGAGAGTAAAGATAATCTCCTCAAGGAAAATCATCCTGAGTCTGCTATTGTCATTACGGGGAATACAGCCATTGATGCCTTGAAATTAACCGTTCAATCGGATTACTATCATGAAGTTCTAGATCAATTGGATCCAGATAAGAAACTTGTATTGGTAACCATGCACCGTCGTGAGAATCAAGGTCAACCAATGAGAAATGTCTTTACAGCTTTACGTGAGATGGTAGATCTTCATCAGGAAATTGAAGTTGTTTATCCTGTTCATCTTAGTCCTGCTGTGCAAGAAGCAGCCAAGGATATTCTAGCTGGTCATGATCGCATCCACTTGATTGAACCTTTAGATGTACTCGATTTTCATAATTTGGCTTCAAGAAGTTATTTTATCATGACCGACTCTGGCGGTGTTCAGGAAGAGGCGCCTTCCCTCGGAAAACCTGTTCTAGTCCTTCGTGACACGACGGAACGCCCAGAAGGGGTTCGTGCAGGAACCTTGAAGTTAGTTGGTACGAATCCAGCACGTGTGAAAGAGGCTATGGTAGTACTCTTAACAGATGAAACTCTTTATAGAAAAATGTCTCAGGCACCAAATCCTTATGGAGATGGAAGAGCATCTGAACGAATCGTTCGTGCTATACAACATTATTTTGGGATGGCTGAATCTGTATCTGAATTTAAAGAGGGGGAAGAGGCGTGATGAAAACATGGAATAAATTTAGGAATTGGCTCCTCGCTTTTCTGGGGTGCGAGTCGCTTCTTTTAGGGCTTTCTTTTTTCTTTGCTCGAGTAATCATTTTAGAACAAATCTTGTTTTTAGCTTTAGCCTTGTTTGCAGTGTTAGTATTATCTGACCTTTTGCTTACTTGGACCCTTATCTTAACATTTGGTTTTGGACTTATCGTTTTGGTTGCGGGTGTGGTTTATATTCCAATCGTTCAACTGGTCTTCTTATTAATCAGTTTTCCTCTTTTGATTGGGATTCTACTTAAAGTTCGTTATTATTTCTTCAAGGTGGTCTCAAAGGTCCAAGAACAGGAAGACGAAGCTCGAGCAGATTACCAGGCTATGGTAACTGCACAAAGTGATGTGACGGTTCAATCTCTATTGATTCATTGGGCACATGAAGAGTTGTTCTTCCAGATAAAACCCAAAGAGTATAACCAGATGCTCAGTCGCATTCAAGAGGTAATTGCTCAGGGATTGAGTTACAATGATAAGCTCTATTATGTTTCAGAAGGTAATTTTCTCGTTCTATCGAGTAGTAGCCAACATTCTTTGAAGGAACTTTATTGGAATGGTTTGCAGGAGAAACTAAGCAGTTTAGTTTTTCATGGAGAAGATGGCAATCAAGGAATTCAGTTTCAAACAGGCTATTTGGTGATTAACTCTGATAATAGAGGGAAATACCAAGACTACGCGGATGTTGCCAGTCATCTCAAACGTCAATTAGAGACAGATGTAATTGTAGAATATTAGGAGGAAACATGACTCTAACCAATATATTTTTTGGCATTGCTTTGGGACTCAGTCTCGCCTTTGGCATTTGTTTTATCATACTATTTATTGCATACAATATTCTTTACCATCGAGTGAACAAAAATTTTAAGGCGGTGAATCATGATTAGTCAAATGTTAATGATTTTTACCCTGCTTACTATTTGGATTTCTCTGGCTTGGGGTTTGGTAATTCTCTTTTCAGCAGTGCACTTTTGGTTTAAGCACAGTGATTTTCGTGTAGACACTTCGCCACTACCTTATTATCCTAAGGTTACCATTGTTGTTCCTGCTCATAATGAGGATGTGGTTATTGCCTAAACGGCAAAAGCTATATTGGACATGAATTATCCTCACGACCGTGTGGAGTTGCTTCTATTTGCGGATAACTGTTCGGATAACACCTATGCAGAATGTTTGTCTGTACAAGCTATGCCTGAATATGCAGGAAGAAATCTGACTATTATCGACCGTACTGGTACGGGAGGAAAAGCGGGCGTTCTAAACGATGCCTTAGAGATGGCAACGGGTGAATATATCTGTGTTTATGATGCAGATGCCATGCCTGAAAAAAATGCCCTTTATTTCCTTGTCAAAGAAGTGATAAAGGACCCAGAACGCCACGTGGCATCTTTCGGTCGCAACAAGACTCGAAATGCCAATCAAAATTTCTTGACTCGTTGTATAAACCAAGAAATCGTTGTTACCCAGCGGGTGCACCATGTTGGGATGTGGCATCTCTTTAAAATTGGTCGTATCCCAGGAACCAACTTTATCATTCAAACCGACTTTGTAAAGAGTATCGGTGGTTGGAAAAATGGTGCCTTGACTGAGGATACCGATATTTCTTTTAAAATCATGCAGAGTGGTAAATTGATCGCCCTTGCTTATAACTCAGAGGCTTTCCAACAAGAACCTGA
Source organism: bacterium (assembly GCA_905221355.1). Taxonomy (GTDB): domain Bacteria; phylum Bacillota; class Bacilli; order Lactobacillales; family Streptococcaceae; genus Streptococcus. The sequence goes on along the minus strand of CAJNCU010000008.1, from coordinate 42,640 downwards.
GACTTTAAAGAGTTACTATATGCAACGAAAACGTTGGGCTAAAGGAAACTACGAAGTTGTTCTCTCAAATTTTAAGCATTTATTTGGCAGAGCAAACTGGCGCGTTAAACTAGAAGTCTTTAACTATTCTTGTGTTTTCTTTTGGTTTAACTTTGCCATTGTCCTATCGGATTTGATTTTCCTAGCGAATGTGCTAGCGATCTGTCTTAATCTTTTCTTCCCAGATGTCAGAATTCCATTTGCTTTTGATGCGGATAATATTTACATCGCCCAGCTCATGCTCTTCAACTGGATTCTCATGATTGGTCTCTATTTGATGCAAATTATGACGGCATTAGCAAGTCAGTTTGGACAAGCGACGACAAAACAAATCTGGTTAGCCTTGGTAGCCTATTTCTCTTATGCACAGATGTTTATCGTTGTATCCGTTGATTCCATTTCTTCAATCGTGTTGGACAAAGTACTCCGACGGAAAGAAACCAAGTGGGTTAAAACCAAGCGATTTGCAGGATAGGAGGTTCTATGAAAACGAATAAATTAAAATATGTCTGGTTTGTGCTCATTCTTTCTATCTCTTGTTTAACCTTGTTTTTGGCAAGGGGAAGGAGTAGAATCGAGATGCGCAATCGTATTTACCGCCAATGGAGTCAACAGTTTCTTGTTACAAAAGGCGATCAGTCTTATGTTCGTACGACGAGTGATTCGGAGGGAACAACAGTTCTATCTGAAGCCCAAAGTTACGGCATGCTCATAACGGTTTTAGCAGCCCAAAAAGGGCAAGCAACACAAGCAAATTTTGATAGTCTTTATCGCTATTACCAAAATCATCGTATCGAGGGAACGCAGTTGATGTCTTGGAAGCAAGTGATCACAAATGGTAGCGAAACGGTTGAGAAGCAAAACGCAACTGATGGAGATCTCTACATCGCTTATTCTTTGATTGAAGCTGCCAAGCAGTGGCCAGATAAGGCTCAGGAATATGAAGGACAAGCCAAAAGTATCTTGATTGATATTCTTCGATTCAATTATAATGAGAAGACTGGTGTCCTAAAAGTAGGAAATTGGGCCCAAAAAAATTCAGATTTTTACTATCTGATGAGAACATCTGATACACTACCTCATTATTTCCAAGTATTTTATAATCTAACTGGTGATAAACAATGGCTAGATATTAAGGATAAAATGCTTGGGCAATTAGAGCAAATTAGTTCTCAATCTGAGACAGGTCTCTTGCCAGACTTTATCTGGGTAGAGAAGTCAGGTGCGCGTGTTGCTAAAGCAAATACTATTGAATCTCAATATGATGGGGCGTATTCTTATAATGCTTGTCGCTTGCCTTATCACTTATCTCAAAGTCAAGACGAAAGAAGTCAAAAACTCGTTCAAAAGATGATGGATTTCTTTATGAAAGAACAACGCATTTATGCTGGTTATGACATGAATGGAACTGCCCTCAATCAATACCAGGCAGGTAGCTTTCTGGCACCGATTACCTATGCGTCTGATAAGGGAGAAGGTTATCTGAAACTTCTTCAACAAAATAAATACATTTTCACACAAGATTTACCTATAGAGAGCTACTATGATGCAACGATGATTACCATGATTGCTCTAGAGATGTTCTAGGATGAAAAGAGAGGGCTAGTTTTACTGGCTCTCTTTTTGATAGGATTTTCATCTTTTTTCAAAAAAGGAATTTCATCAGCTTTATGGTATAATGGAAAGAGTAATGGAAAAAAGGGGTAGAGAGATGAATGCAAAATTAAAATACAAGGCAAAGAAGATTAAAATCGTCTTTTTTGATATTGATGATACCCTGCGTACGTCAAAGACAGGTTTTATTCCAGCTACGATTCCCACTGTCTTTAAACAGTTACGTGAAAAAGGAATTTTAACAGGAATCGCCTCTGGGCGTGGTATTTTCGGTGTCGTTCCAGAGATTCGTGAGCTCAAGCCAGACTTTTTTGTAACTCTGAATGGGGCTTATATCGAAGACAAAAAAGGCCAGGTCATTTATCAGCATCAGATTGACAAGTCAGATGTTGAGGAGTATATCTCTTGGACGAAGGAAGAGGGAATTGAATATGGCCTGGTTGGTAGTCATGACGCCAAACTCTCCACGCGAACAGAACTAATCAGTGAGGCTATTGATCCGATTTATCCAAACTTGGATGTGGATCCTGACTTTCATGAAAAAGCAGATATATACCAGATGTGGACCTTTGAGGATAAAGGGGATGACTTGCACTTACCAGAGTCTTTATCAGATAAACTTCGCATGGTGCGTTGGCATGAACATTCGTCTGATATCGTGCCAATTTCAGGATCCAAAGCAACTGGTGTAGCCAAGGTGGTGGAACATCTAGACTTGAAATCAGAGAATGTTATGGTCTTTGGGGATGGGCTCAATGACTTGGAACTCTTTGATTATGCTGGAATCAGTATTGCCATGGGAGTTTCCCATGAAAAAATCAAAGAAAAAGCAGATTATATTACAAAAACAGTAGAAGAAGATGGCATTTTTGATGCCTTAGAAGGATTTGGTATGGTAGAAAAAGAATTGCATTTCCCACAAGTAGACATTGAAACAGCAGAAGGTCCTCTTGCGACCATTAAGACAAATCACGGAGACTTGCGTATCAAGCTCTTCCCTGAACATGCTCCCAAAACAGTAGCCAACTTTGTTGCTCTGTCAAAAGACGGTTACTATGATGGTGTGATTTTCCATCGCATTATCAAGGACTTTATGATCCAAGGTGGAGATCCAACTGGTACTGGTATGGGGGGAGAATCAATCTACGGTGACTCTTTTGAAGATGAATTTTCAGAAGAACTTTATAATATCCGTGGTGCCCTTTCTATGGCCAATGCGGGTCCAAATACCAATGGTAGCCAGTTCTTTATCGTGCAAAACCAACATTTGCCATATTCTAAGAAAGAGATTGCGCGTGGTGGCTGGCCTGAACCAATCGCTGAGATCTATGCAGAACAAGGTGGAACTCCTCACCTTGACCGCCGCCATACTGTTTTTGGGCAATTGGTAGATGCAGAATCGTTTGCGGTCTTGGATGCCATTGCAGCTGTTGAGACTGGTGCAATGGACAAACCAGTTGAAGATGTAGTAATTGAAACGATTGAAATTGAGGACTAGAATGAAAATTGGTGATAAGCTAACTGGGCGTATTACAGGAATTCAGCCCTATGGTGCCTTTGTTGAGTTAGAGACAGGGGTGACAGGGCTGATTCACATCTCGGAGATTCGGACGGGATTTATTGAAAATATCTATGACATTTTAAAAATTGGCGATGAAGTCCAAGTTCAGGTAGTGGATTTTGACGAATACACTGGGAAGGCTAGTCTTTCCATACGTACCTTGGAAGAGGAAAAACATCAATTGCCAAGACGGAGACGTTTTTCAAAGGATCGGATCAAACACGGTTTTGCGCCTCTTGCTCGAATGATGCCTGTTTGGACGCGTGAGGCACTAGAGCATTTAAAGAAGAAGCCATAAATACGATTATCTAAATCATTTGTAATATTAACATTGTTTGTTATAATAAAAGTATGAAAGAAGAACAATTATTAAAACCAGGAGAGCGAATCAACCAGCTCTTTTCGACAGATATCAAGATCATCCAAAATAGAGAGGTGTTTAGCTATTCGGTGGATAGTGTTCTCTTGTCACGCTTTCCTCGCTTCCCTAAACGGGGTTTAATTGTGGACTTTTGTGCTGGAAATGGTGCAGTGGGACTTTTTGCTAGTTCACGTACTCAGGCGCAGATAATATCTGTAGAGATTCAGGAGCGCTTGGCGGATATGGCAGAGCGTTCGGTTCAGTTGAATGGCTTGGAAGAGCAGATGCAGGTCATCTGTGATGATTTGAAAAATATGCCTGCCCACATTCAGGGAAGTAAGGTGGATATGATTTTGTGTAATCCGCCTTATTTTAAGGTGGATCCGCATTCTAATCTTAACGAGAGTGAACACTACCTTCTGGCCAGACACGAAATTACGACTAACCTAGAAGAAATCTGCCGAAGTGCTCAGAGTATTCTCAAGTCTAATGGCCGTTTGGCCATGGTCCATCGTCCTGATCGGCTCTTGGATATCTTGGACATGTTGAAACGCCATAATTTGGCACCCAAGCGCCTGCAATTTGTCTATCCAAAACGTGAGAAGGAGGCCAATATGCTCTTAATCGAAGCTATCAAGGATGGCTCGACGAGTGGCTTTAAGGTCTTGCCACCTCTCATCGTTCACAATGATGATGGTTCCTATACACCAGAAATTCAAGAGATTTACTATGGATCATAAAGCCTATATGTATGTGGTGGAGTGTCGCGACGGTTCTTACTATACGGGCTATACAACAGATGTGAAGAGGCGCCTTGCCGTTCATAATAGTGGTAAGGGAGCCAAGTATACCCGAGCTCGCTTGCCAGTCAAGCTTATCTATGTAGAGGGTTTTGCCAGTAAGGAAGAAGCCATGTCTGCAGAGGCTCTCCTAAAACGAAAGAAACGTCCACAGAAAGAACGATTTTTATCTGAAAATCAAGAGAAAAATCTAGTTAACGATATTGATGTCTAACGAGGAGTCCTTTGACTCCTCTTACTTTTGTCAAAAGAGGAAAAAAGTGCTAAAATAAGATGAATAAATTTAAAGAGGTATTATCATGTCTAAGATTCTAGTATTTGGTCACCAAAATCCAGACTCAGATGCCATCGGGTCATCTGTAGCCTTTGCCTATCTTGCAAAAGAGGCTTATGGATTGGATACAGAAGCAGTAGCTCTCGGTACTCCAAATGAAGAAACAGCCTTTGTTTTGAACTATTTTGGTGTAGAAGCACCACGCGTCATCACATCTGCTAAAGCAGAAGGTGCAGAACAAGTCATCTTGACTGACCACAATGAATTCCAACAATCTGTTTCAGATATCGCTGAAGTAGAAGTTTACGGAGTTGTGGACCACCACCGTGTGGCTAATTTTGAAACTGCAAGCCCACTTTACATGCGCTTGGAACCAGTTGGATCAGCTTCATCTATCGTTTACCGTATGTTCAAAGAACATGGTGTAGCAGTTCCTAAAGAAATCGCAGGTTTGATGCTTTCAGGTTTGATTTCAGATACCCTTCTTTTGAAATCACCAACAACACACCCATCTGACAAAGTCATTGCTCCTGAATTGGCTGAATTGGCTGGTGTGAACTTGGAAGAGTACGGTCTTGCTATGCTCAAAGCTGGTACTAACTTGGCTAGCAAATCTGCTGAAGAATTGATTGACATTGATGCTAAGACTTTTGAACTCAACGGAAATAAGGTTCGTGTTGCCCAAGTCAATACTGTTGATATTGCTGAAGTCTTGGAACGCCAAGCAGAAATCGAAGCAGCAATGCAAGCTGCTAATGCGGCAAACGGCTACTCTGACTTTGTTTTGATGATTACAGACATCGTCAACTCAAACTCTGAAATTTTGGCTCTTGGATCAAACATGGACAAGGTGGAAGCAGCCTTTAACTTCAAACTTGAAAACAACCACGCTTTCCTTTCAGGTGCTGTTTCACGTAAGAAACAAGTAGTGCCTCAGTTGACTGAAAGCTTTAATGGGTAAGTTCCTGAGTGTCAGTTCAAAATAGGAAAGGCTAGTTTGTCTTATATCAAAAGGAGTTTTAACTCCTTTTTTTCTAGGAGAGAAGCATGTTAGCAAATGGCGATTTGATTTTTGTGAAGGATTTTTCAGATATGGGGCAGGCCATCCAGGATTCTACTGGGAACTATAGTCATGTTGCCATCTATTTGGATGGGATGATTTACCATGCTAGTGGGCAAGCTGGTGTAATTTGTCAAGAACTAAGAGACTTCTTAGAGCCAGCTTGTCTGTATGATCTTTATCTTTATCCAAAAATAGATATTCAAAAAGTAAAGAAAAGAGCTAACCAGCATCTTGGAGCTCCTTATAATTCTTCTTTTTACCCTGATGGGGAAGGATTCTATTGCTCCCAGTATATCGCAGAAATCCTGCCTATTTTTGAGACTATTCCGATGCAATTTGGGGACGGGGAGCAGGAAATTAGTGATTTCTGGAATAAATACTATAGAGAACTAGGAATAGCCGTGCCTCTGAATCAGCCAGGGACCAATCCTAGTCAGTTAGCGGCATCCCCTCTTTTAAAATGTAAAGAAAGGAATCTTCATGATTCAGATTTTTAATCCTTCTCGTTTGACTCGACAACCATTTTTTATAGATTTGGTTGACTATCTGGACCAGCATGACGATGTGATTCTACGAGAAATCAAGGCCCAGTTTCCAGATGTGGCAGTTGATAAACTCATGGAAGAGTATATAAAGGCAGGTTTGATCCGAAGGGAAAACAAACGTTATTCTCTTAATCTCCCTCTTCTAGAATCAATAGACAGTCTGGTCCTTGACCAAGAAATTTTTATCAGAGAGGACAGTCCAGTCTATCAAGCCTTGTTGGAGAAGACTTTTGAGACAGAATTGCGCAATCAAACCAATGCCGCCATTTTAGTCGAACGTACGGACTTTGCAAGAGAAAAGATGACTCTATCCAACTATTTCTACAAGGTCAAGAATCAATATCCTTTGACAGAAAAACAGCTGGAACTCTATGATATTTTAGGAGATGTTAACCCTGAGTATGCCCTCAAATATATGACGACTTTTTTGTTAAAATTCCTCAAAAAAGATCAACTGATGCAGAAACGCCGTGATATCTTTGTGGATAGTTTGGTCGTCCTGGGCTATATTGTGCAAAAAGAAGATGGAAAGTATGAGTTAGCTGCTGATTTTGATAAGGAACGGTTGACTTTCTATTTGTCTTAATGGCTTCATTTTGAGCTGATTGTTTGACTTTGCTAAAGAATAAGCATAAACTGAATGTAAGCGATAACGTTTATCGTATTAAAAGCAAAGGAGACAGAGCTATGTCACTTGAAAATAAATTGGATCAAGCAACTGGTGCTATCAAAGAAGGATTTGGTAAAGTTACTGGCGATAGCAAGACAGAAGCAGAAGGCACTGTAGAAAAAACAGTTGCGAAAGCAAAAGAAGTAGTTGAAGATGCTAAAGGTGCTGTAGAAGGTGCCGTTGAAGGTCTTAAAAACTCATTTAAGAAAGAAGACTAAAAAATCAAGGGAAATATTCCCTTGATTTTTTTATAGATAACGTTCTGCGATAGCTGCGTCTCCAGGATAGTCTTCTTTCTTTCCTTGTACGATCTGGTAACAATCAGCTCCCTTACCAGCAATAATTACGGCATCGAGTTCTTGATTTGTGATGGCCATGGCCGCCTTGATGGCTTCTTCACGATCGGCAATCTTTTCGACAGGATGACTGATATAGCTGCTGATTTCTTCAGCAATGGCCATTGGATCTTCATAGTTGGGGTCATCAGCGGTGAGAAAGACTTGAATCTCAGGATGTTGATTGAGGAGGAGACCAAAGTCTTTGCGACGACTTTCACCCTTGTTTCCAGTCGAACCGAGAACCATGGCAATCTTTCCAGTTTGATGGGTTTCAACAACAGAAATCAGTTTTTTCAGACTATCGCCATTGTGGGCGTAGTCTATGAAGACCTTGGCACCATTTTTCTGAGTCAGGACTTCCATACGTCCAGGAACGCGGGTTGCAGCGATTCCTTTTTTGATGTCCTCCAGACTAGCACCTAGACGAAGGCAGGCAAGTCCTGTAGCAACTGCATTTTCTTGGTTAAAGTGGCCGATGAGTTGGATATCATAATCACCAGCGAGTTTACCTGTAGCTGAAAAGCTAAAGGCTTTGGAGTTCTCGATTTGGTTACTTGACTGGCTACCATAGAAGTCATGCTCTTGATCTTCCACTTGTTCTTTCAATACAGAAAAGTGGTCCATGTCGCTATTAATGACAACTGCTCGGCTATTTTTCATCAAGAGACGTTTGTGATAGAAGTAGTCTTCAAAGCTAGGATGCTCAATCGGACCGATATGGTCAGGAGTGATGTTAAGAAAGACACCTACATCAAAGGTCAGGCCATAGACTCGATGAACAAGATAGGCTTGGCTAGAGACTTCCATTACAAGATGGGTTCGACCATTCTTAACAGCCTGGGCCATCATGTCGAAAAGATCGATGTTTTCAGGTGTTGAGAAGGAAGATTTAAAGAAGGTCTTGCCATCTAGAGTTGTATTCATAGTTGACAAGAGAGCTGTTGGGTAGCGTTGAGATAGGATGTGGTAAGCAAAGTAAGCAGATGTTGTCTTTCCTTTTGTCCCTGTGAAAGCAAGAATTTTTAGTTTCTCTTGCGGATTACCATAAAATTCCATCGCAATTAAACTCATGGCTTTTTTGATATCGTTCACAACGATGACGGGGATACCAACTTCGTAGTCCTTTTCTGCGACATACCAAGCTAAGCCCTGACTTGTAGCGGATAGGAGGTATTCTTTTTTAAAGGCAGCACCTTTTGCAAAAAAAAGAGTGCCTTCTTTTACTTTTCTGCTGTCGTAACTGATGCTATCAAAAACAACTTCACTGTAGTTGTAGTGGTAATGACCTTGGTCAATAATCTCGCGAAAAAGGCCATCTTTCTTTAAAATATCTAATACGGTTTCAATCTTAATCATACTTTATATTATAAACTTCAAGCCCGAATTTTACAAGTAACAAGGAAAAGTTTATAATGAAATATAAGGAACTTTTCCTAGTTATCAAAATTGAATGAGGAAGCTATGTCTAACGAAAACAATCACCAGCAAGCCCAGATGTTGCGAGGGACTGCTTGGCTAACAGCTAGTAACTTTATTAGTCGCCTCCTTGGTGCTATCTACATTATTCCCTGGTATATCTGGATGGGGACCTATGCTGCCAAGGCAAATGGACTCTTTACTATGGGATACAATATTTATGCTTGGTTCTTGCTGATTTCGACAGCGGGTATCCCAGTTGCGGTCGCCAAGCAAGTGGCTAAATACAATACCATGCGAGAAGAAGAACACAGCTTTGCCTTGATTCGAAGTTTCCTAGGCTTTATGACTGGCTTGGGACTGGTCTTTGCCTTGGTTTTGTATCTCTTTTCTCCCTGGTTAGCAGATTTATCAGGTGTGGGGAAAGATTTGATACCTATCATGCAGAGTTTGGCGTGGGCGGTCTTGATTTTCCCATCTATGAGTGTCATCCGAGGTTTCTTCCAAGGGATGAATAACCTCAAACCCTATGCTATGAGTCAAATCGCCGAGCAGGTGATCCGTGTTATCTGGATGTTGATGGCAACCTTCTTCATTATGAAGATGGGTTCTGGTGACTACTTATCAGCCGTTACTCAGTCAACCTTTGCAGCCTTTGTGGGGATGGTGGCAAGTTTTGCAGTTTTGATTTATTTCCTTGCTCAAGAAGGTTTGCTTAAAAGAGTCTTTGAAACACGGGATAAAATCAATAGTAAGCGACTCCTGGTTGATACGATTAAGGAAGCCATTCCATTTATCCTGACAGGGTCTGCCATTCAACTCTTCCAGATTTTAGATCAAATGACCTTTATCAATAGTATGAAGTGGTTTACCAACTATAGCAATGAAGACTTGGTTGTCATGTTTTCTTATTTCTCTGCCAATCCTAATAAAATTACCATGATTTTAATCTCTGTGGGAGTTTCAATTGGGAGTGTTGGTTTGCCGCTGTTGACGGAAAACTATGTAAAAGGCGACTTGCAGGCGGCGGCTCGCCTAGTCCAAGATAGCCTTACCATGCTCTTCTTATTTTTACTGCCGGCAACGGTTGGAGTGGTCATGGTAGGGGAGCCTCTTTATACAGTCTTTTACGGTAAGCCAGATAGTCTGGCCATGGGCTTATTTGTCTTTGCAGTTTTGCAGTCTACTATCTTAGGCTTGTATATGGTCTTGTCTCCTATGCTTCAGGCCATGTTCCGAAACCGCAAGGCAGTTCTATACTTTATCTATGGTTCCATTGCTAAGATTGTTTTGCAACTGCCAACCATTGCTATTTTCCATAGCTATGGTCCCTTGATTTCAACGACTATCGGTTTGATTATTCCTAATGTCTTGATGTACCGAGACATCTGCCAGGTAACGGGTGCTCGTCGAAAGATTATCTTGAAGCGAACCATTTTGATTACCATCTTAACCCTTGTCATGTTCATCCTAGTTGGCTTCTTACAATGGCTACTCGGTTTTGTCTTCCAGCCAAGTGGACGTTTCTGGAGTTTCCTTTACGTAGCTCTCATCGGAGGGCTTGGAGGAGGTCTGTATGGTCTGATGAGCCTACGGACACGACTCTTGGACAAGATAATAGGCAAAGCCCAAGCAGATCGATTACGTACACGATTGAAAATATCGTAAAATATTTATAAATAAAAGCAATGAATTAACCTTTCTATAATAGAAAGGTTTTTATAGTACATTTTTCTTAAAAAAGGAGAACTTTTTCTAAAATTAAGAGTAGAAAAATATGTTTTTTAAGTTTTTCTTCAGAAATCGCTTGACTAAATAAAACCAAAGCTGTATAATAAGACAAATCTTTAAAACAGGAGGTTCTGGAAATGAAAAAGTCTAAGGCCAAGTATCTGACACTGGCAGGTGTCGTGTTAAGCGCAGGTATCTTACTGAGCGCATGTGGAAACTCAAGTAGTTCTTCTAAAACATATAACTATGTTTATTCGAGCGATCCATCTAGTTTGAACTATCTTGTAGAAAACCGTGCAACAACCAGTGATATCGTTACCAATCTGGTAGATGGTTTGATGGAAAATGACCAATATGGGAACTATGTTCCATCTTTGGCAGAGGATTGGACCGTTTCCAAGGATGGTTTGACTTATACCTACAAACTTCGTAAAGATGCCAAGTGGTATACATACGAAGGTGAAGAATACGCACCTGTAACTGCTCAAGACTTTGTGACAGGTTTGAAATATGCGGCAGATAAAAAATCTGAAGCCTTGTACTTGGTTCAAGAGTCTGTAGCAGGTTTGGATGACTATATCAACGGCAAAACAACAGACTTTTCAACTGTCGGTGTGAAGGCGATTGATGACCAAACAGTTCAGTACACTTTGACACGACCAGAACCTTACTGGAACTCAAAAACTACGTCCACTATTCTCTTCCCTGTCAATGCCGATTTCTTGAAATCAAAAGGGGACGATTTTGCTAAGGTAGACCCTTCTAGCATTTTGTACAATGGACCTTTCTTGATGAAATCTTTTGTTTCAAAATCTGTTATCGAATACAAGAAAAATTCAAATTACTGGGATGCTAAAAATGTCTTTGTGGACGATGTGAAATTGACCTACTATGATGGTAGTGACCAAGATGCCCTAGCTCGTAACTTCGTAGAAGGGGTCTACAGCTACGCGCGTCTCTATCCAAATAGCTCAAGCTTTGAAGGAATTAAAGAGAAGAACAAGGATAACATCATCTATAGTATGCAAAATGCAACTTCTTATTACTTGAACTTCAACTTGGACAGAAAATCTTATAACTTCACGTCTAAAACATCAGATATCGAAAAGAAATCAACCCAAGAAGCAGTTCTGAATAAAAACTTCCGTCAAGCCTTCAACTATGCTTATAACCGTACAGCCTATGGAGCACAATCTCAAGGAGAAGACGGAGCAACGAAGATTATTCGTAACCTAGTGGTACCTCCAACATTTGTAAGTATCAACGGAAAAGACTTTGGCGATGTTGTTTCAGAAAAGATGGTCAACTATGGCCAAGAATGGCAAGGAATCAATTTTGCAGATGCACAAGACCCATACTACAATCCTGATAAAGCTAAAGCTAAATTTGCAGAAGCTAAGAAAGAATTGGAAGCTAAGGGTGTACAATTCCCAATCCACTTGGATGTATCTGTAGACCAATCAGCTAAAAAAGGTGTACTTGAAGCAAGTTCTTTGAAACAATCCATCGAATCTGTTCTAGGAGCTGAGAATGTGGTTATCGATATCCAACAGCTATCAACAGATGACTTTGACAACTCTACTTACCTAGCTCAAACTGCAGCTCAAAAAGACTTTGATATCTATAATGGCGGTTGGAGTGCGGACTACTTGGATCCATCAAGCTATCTTGATATCTTAAATGTCAATAACGGTGGTATGTTGCAAAACATTGGTCTAGAACCAGGTGAGGTCAATGACAAGGCTAAGGCAGTTGGTCTGGATACTTACACTCAAATGTTAGAAGAAGCAAACAAGGAGCAAGAACCAGCAAAACGTTATGAAAAATATGCTGAAGTTCAAGCTTGGCTCATTGATAGCGCCCTTGCTATTCCAAACGTTTCCCTTGGTGGAACGCCTAGCTTGAGAAAGACAGTTCCATTCTCAGCGCCATTCTCACAAGCTGGAAATAAGGGTGTCGAATCATACAAGTACCTCAAGTTGCAAGATAAGACTGTAACGACTGATGAGTATGAAAAAGCTAAAGAAAAATGGCAGAAAGAAAAAGAAGAATCAAATAAAAAAGCGCAAGAAGAACTGGCAAAACACGTTAAATAACCAGTCTATTCAACAGGAAAAACGATAGTTTCTTAAGGAACTATCGTTTTTATATAGTTTGAAACTATAACTAGCTCTTGAAAACAAGAAAATGAGTTGGCGAAAATAAATGATACAATAGTTACTATAGATTTGGAGGTATTGTATGAGCAAAGAACTACACATCAACACAATTCTGGCCCAGGCAGGGATCAAGTCAGATGAGGCAACAGGTGCCTTGGTGACGCCGCTTCATTTTTCAACCACTTATCAGCATCCAGAGTTCGGTCAGTCTACGGGATTTGACTATACTCGGACTAAAAACCCAACTCGCAGTAAGGCGGAGGAAGTCTTGGCGGCAATCGAATCAGCTGATTATGCCCTAGCGACAAGCTCAGGAATGGCTGCGATTGTACTGGCCTTTAGTGTCTTTCCAGTAGGAAGTAAAGTCTTGGCTGTTCGTGATCTGTATGGGGGTTCTTTCCGTTGGTTCAACCAAGTCGAGCAAGAAGGCCGTTTCCATTTTACCTATGCCAATACAGAAGAAGAGTTGCTTACTGAGTTAGAGAAAGATGTGGATGTTCTTTATATTGAATCACCAACCAATCCCTTGATGTTGGAATTTGATATTGCAAAACTTACAAAACTAGCTCATGCCAAGGGTGCCAAGGTAGTGGTGGACAATACCTTCTACAGTCCGATTTACCAACGTCCTATTGAAGATGGTGCGGATATCGTTCTTCATTCAGCCACCAAGTATCTAGCAGGGCACAATGATGTTTTGGCTGGGGTGGTTGTGACTAATAGTTTAGAACTATATGAACAACTTTTCTACAATCTAAATACGAGTGGTGCGGTCTTGTCACCATTTGATAGTTATCAGTTGATTCGTGGTCTCAAAACCCTGCCTCTTCGTATGGAACGTTCTACAGCCAACGCCCAAGAAGTGGTTGCTTTTTTGAAGGATTCACCTGCTGTCAAGGAAGTGCTCTATACTGGACGCGGGGGTATGATTTCCTTTAAAGTAGTGGATGAAAAACGTATTCCTCATATTTTGAATAGTCTCAAGGTCTTTTCATTTGCGGAAAGTTTGGGTGGGGTAGAAAGTCTGATCACCTATCCGACAACTCAGACTCATGCGGATATTCCAGCAGAAGTGCGCCATTCCTATGGCTTAACAGATGACCTCTTGCGCTTGTCAATTGGGATTGAAGATGCTAGAGATTTGATTGCGGACTTGCGCCAAGCTTTGGAAGGATAAGATAGATATGGGAAAATATGATTTTACAAGCCTGCCCAATCGTTTTGGGCACCATACCTATAAATGGAAAGAAGCGGAAGCTGATCGCGAAGTTCTACCAGCCTGGATAGCAGATATGGACTTTGTGGTTTTGCCTGAGGTTCGACAAGCTGTACAAGCCTACGCAGATCAGTTGGTCTATGGCTATACTTATGCAAGTGATGCTTTGATTCAGTCGGTTCAGGACTGGGAAGCCAATCAACACGGGTATCACTTTGACAAGGATGCCCTCGTCTTTATCGAGGGAGTGGTACCGGCCATCTCAACAGCTATTCAAGCCTTTACAAAAGAAGGAGAGGCTGTTCTGATTAACACACCGGTCTATCCACCTTTTGCCCGCAGTGTCAAACTGAACAATCGCAGATTGATTACTAATTCTTTGGTGGAAAAGGATGGGCTGTTTGAGATTGACTTTGACCAGCTGGAGAAGGAATTGGTGGAAGAGGATGTGAGGCTTTATATTCTTTGCAATCCTCACAATCCTGGTGGACGTGTTTGGGAAAAGGAAGTGTTAGAAAAGATTGGTCATCTCTGCCAAAAACACAGTGTTTTGCTTGTTTCAGATGAGATTCACCAAGATTTGGCACTCTTTGGTCACAAACACCAGTCATTCAATACCATTGATCCAGCTTTTAAAGACTTTGCCCTTATCTTGAGTAGTGCCACTAAGACCTTTAATATTGCTGGGACCAAGAATTCCTATGCAGTTATTGAAAATCCCAAGCTTCGTGTGGCTTTCCAAAAACGCCAGTTGGCCAATAACCAACATGAAATCTCAGGCTTGGGGTATTTGGCGACAGAAGCTGCCTACCGTTATGGCAAGGACTGGTTAGGAGAGTTAAAAGAAGTCATTGAGGACCACATTAACTATGTAGTGGATGTTTTGGGCAACGAAACCAAGATTAAGGTCATGAAACCACAAGGTACCTACTTGATCTGGCTTGATTTTTCAGCCTATGACCTAACGGATGACCGCTTGCAAGAGCTTTTGAAGAATGAAGCCAAGGTTATCTTGAACCGAGGTTTGGACTTTGGGGAGGAGGGAACTCTTCATGCCCGCCTCAATGTAGCCATGCCGAAGTCAGTACTAGAAGAAGTTTGCCAACGTATCGTGACCACTTTTGCTACACTTTAAAAATCCAGCCTTCTAGGAGAAAAGTCTTCCTAGAAGGCTATTTTCGTAGGGGAAAATGTGGTATAATAAAAAGATAAGATAAAGGGGTAACTATGGCTAAATTGATTCCGGGAAAGTTGCGCATGGAGGGGGTTACACTCTATGAAACGGGCAACATTGAGATTATTAAGGAAAAAGGGAATCGCCTCTATACTCGTGTGGCGGGAGAAGACTTGCGTTACAGTTTAGAGGATGATCTGGTTTTTTGTGCTTGCGATTTTTTCCAAAAAAGAGGTTACTGTGTTCACCTAGCAGCGCTCGAGCATTATCTGAAGAATGATGAAGAAGGCCAGGTGATTTTACAAGCCTTAGAAAAAGGACATGAAGAGCAAGAAGAGGTCGAAACCAAGGTTGGTTTTGGTGGTAGTTTTTTGGAGCGTATCCAACCTCAGAAAAGAGAGAAAATCTACACTTTGTCGGCTCAAGGTCAGGTAGAAGCTGGAACCAATCGCCTCCTTTGGACACTCCGAATCGGTTTAGTTGATAGTCAAAAATATTATGTCATTCGTGACATCCCTCTCTTTTTGAAGGTCTTAGTTCATCGAAAGCCATACATGATTGGGAAATACTATGAAAATGACTTGTCTTGGGGGTCTTTTGATACAGCTAGTCAAGATGTTCTTACTTTTTTATGTGGCTTGATTGAGGAGGGACTGAGTCAAGACCTCTTTTTCCCTAATCAAGGTCGTCACCTCTTTTTCCCTCTGACCTTTTTTGAACAGGGAGTGGAGTTGCTGATGAATTTGGAAGATTTTCATTTTGAGCACCAGATCGATAGTTATGAAAATCTTCTCTTTCATGATTTAGATCCCGATGCAGAACTGTTCTCTTTTTCAGTGCAGGAGTATCCTGATTATTTTGAGATGGAAATTTCTGAGACTGAGCGAGTTAACGTATTCTATGGAGGGGCAGTTCTCTTTCGTAAGGGGAATCTTTATCTCTTAAACCCTAAACAAATCAGCCTCCTAAAGGAAATTAAGGAGCTTCCTCAGGAGGAGAGAGGGAGAAAATGCCTCCAGTTTGACAACAGTGATCGTGACCGTCTGGCTGCCTGTCTGCCTTTGTTTGGACAGCTGGGCACAGTTTCTGCTCCTGAGCGCTTGCAAATCAGACCCTTTTCACCAATCTTTTACTTTGATAGGGAGGATGACGGCCACATCCGCTTGAATATCCAGTTTGACTATGGAGATGTTAAGGTAACTAGTCGTCAACAGCTGGAACAATTACCTTTTTCAAGTGATGCTGTCTTGGAAAACCAACTATTTCAAGTCTGTTTAGGGGCTGGTTTTGAGGCTGATTTTCAGTCTTGGAGACAGGCTTTGAAGCCAGAAGTGGTTTATTCTTTCTTTCACCATACGATTCCAGCTTTTGAGAAATTGGGTCAGGTTTTCTTGTCTGATGAAATCAATCAGCTCTACAGTGTCCAAGCTCCTCAGGTTCAGATTGAGTCCAAGGGAGGACTGTTGGAGATCCAGTTTGATTTCCAAGGGATTGCCCAAGAAGAGATTGATCAAGCTCTTAAAGCCCTGACCAGCAATCAGGATTTCTATATCAGTTCTTCTGACCAAGTGTACTTTTTTGATGAGGAAACCAAGCGGATTCGTCAAAATTTGCAGGAACTGGGGGTTGAGCTAAAAGATGGTTCTTTTCAGGCTCGGAAATCCCTAGCTTACAGTTTGTCTCAGTTGTTTGAAGGTCGAGACAGGATTTCCTTCTCGGAAGAATTTCAGCATTTAGCTCATGATTTGACCCATCCAGAGGACTTTCCTTTGGGAGATATACGGGTGCAGGCGAGTTTGAGAGACTATCAGGAAAAGGGTGTTCGTTGGCTCCAGATGCTTCATCACTATGGTTTTGGTGGCATCCTGGCAGATGATATGGGACTGGGAAAAACACTGCAAACCATCGCTTTTTTGACCAGTCAGGTAACAGAAGATAGTCGAGTCTTGATTTTGGCGCCGTCAGGTTTGATCTACAATTGGGCAGATGAATTCAGGAAATTTGCCCCACAGTTGGATTTGGCTGTCGTTCATGGTTTGAAAGCGAATCGAGAAGCAATTCTTTCTGAAAATCACCAAATCTATGTGACTAGCTATGCAACCTTTCGTCAAGACAGCGAGCTTTATCAAGAGATGGCTTTTGATTTTCTCTTCTTAGATGAAGCTCAGGTCATGAAAAATGCCCAAACCAAGATTGCTCAGAGTTTGCGCCAGTTTGTGGTGCCGGCAGTCTTTGCTTTGTCAGGTACACCCATCGAAAATCATTTAGGAGAGTTGTGGTCTATCTTTCAAATTGTGCTTCCGGGGCTCTTGCCAAGTAAAAAGGAGTTTATGAAATTACCGGCTGACCGAGTCGCGCAGTTTATCAAACCCTTCGTCATGAGGCGTAAGAAAGAAGAGGTTCTTACAGAACTGCCTGACCTGATCGAAGTCGTCTATAAAAATGAACTGGAAGATCAGCAGAAGGCCATCTATCTGGCCCAGTTGCAACAGATGCGAGACCGCCTAGCGCAAGTGACAGACCAAGAATTCCAGAGAAGTCGGGTAGAAATCTTATCTGGTCTCATGCGATTGCGCCAGATCTGCGATACGCCAGCCCTCTTCATGGACGATTACCATGGAGCCAGTGGTAAATTGGATAGCCTTCGAGATTTATTGCTACAAGTGGCTGATGGTGGGCATCGGGTCTTGATTTTCTCTCAATTTAAAGGAATGTTGGAAAAAATCGAGCAAGAACTCCCAGACTTGGGCTTGACTTCCTTCAAAATTACGGGCTCAACTCCTGCTCAAGACCGGCAAGAAATGACCAAAATATTTAATCAAGGGGAAAGGGATATCTTTCTCATCTCTCTGAAGGCGGGTGGTGTCGGTCTCAATCTGACAGGAGCTGACACCGTCATCCTGGTGGACCTCTGGTGGAATCCTGCTGTCGAGGCCCAGGCTATCGGACGAGCTCACCGAATGGGACAGGAGCGGAAGGTAGAGGTTTACCGTTTGATTACTAGAGGAACTATTGAAGAAAAGATTCAAGAACTCCAAGAACAGAAGAAACACCTGGTTTCCCAAGTTTTGGATGGAACGGAATCGCGTGCGAGTCTTAGTTTGGCAGAAATTCGAGAAATTTTAGGGATTTCTGAAGCCAGCACTTGAAAAATCAAGACAATACGCTATAATGAAGTGTTGAAAGGAAATACAAAATGAAACAAGATCGATTTCCATTGGTGTCAGATGATGAGATTATGCTGACTAAAATGCCAGTCATGGACTTGTACGATGAGTCAGACTTTATTAGCAATATTAAGGGTGATTACCGCGATAAAAACTATTTGGAATGGTCTCCTATCAATGAGGAACAGGCTGTAACTCCTTCGGCAGCTAGCAAGGAGTCAAAACCAAACCCAGAACCTAAAAAAGTTGAAAAAACGTATGCTGAATTGGCTCGAGAAGAGGCGCGTGCGGATCTGAAGAAGAAACGTTCGGCCAAGTATTTGACTCAGGATGTTAGTCATACTAGACGACACAATGGTTCAACACTTGTTCGTCAAGGAAACCAACCAACAGCACCATTTCAAAAGGAAAATCCAGGTGAGTTTGCCAAGTTTAGCAAGAACTTGAGCCAGTCCCACTATATTCTAGCCGAGGAAGCTGGTCAGGTAGTGGCTCCAACTCCGAAATCTCAAACGGAAAAGGCTAAAAAGAACAACTATGATTTTCTAAAGAAGAGTCAAATCTATAATAAAAAGAATAAGCAAACAGAACAGGAACGTCAGGTTGCCCAAGAGTTGAATCTGACAAGAATTACTGAGTAAGGGAGAAAAGCATGTCAAAAACATATCATTTTATTGGAATCAAGGGATCAGGGATGAGTGCCCTAGCCTTAATGTTGCACCAAATGGGACACAAGGTTCAAGGTTCAGACGTTGAAAAATACTACTTTACTCAACGTGGACTAGAGCAGGCAGGGATTACGATTCTTCCTTTTGATGAAAAGAACCTGCAAGGGGATCTTGAAATTATTGTTGGAAATGCCTTTCGTCCAGATAATAACGTTGAAATCGCCTATGCCGACAAAAATGGTATCAGCTACAAACGTTACCATGAATTCCTAGGCAGCTTTATGCGTGACTTTGTCAGCATGGGGGTTGCAGGAGCACATGGTAAGACATCAACGACTGGGATGCTGTCTCATGTTTTGTCTCACATCACAGACACTAGCTTCTTGATTGGGGATGGAACGGGTCGAGGTTCTGAAAATGCTAAGTATTTTGTTTTTGAATCTGACGAATATGAGCGTCATTTCATGCCTTACCACCCAGAATACTCTATTATCACCAATATTGACTTTGACCATCCAGACTACTTTACTAGTCTAGAGGATGTTTTCAATGCCTTTAATGACTATGCTAAACAAATTACCAAAGGTTTATTCGTCTACGGTGAGGATGCTGAGTTGCGTAAGATTACAGCCAATGCTCCAATCTATTACTATGGCTTTGATGCTGAGGGAAATGACTTTGTAGCCAGCGACCTTCTACGTTCTACGACTGGTTCGACCTTCACAGTTCATTTCCGCGGACAAGAGTTGGGTCAATTCCACATTCCAACCTTTGGTCGTCACAATATTATGAATGCGACAGCCGTTATTGGTTTACTTTATACAGCAGGGTTTGACTTGAACTTGGTACGTGAACACTTGAAAACATTTGCTGGTGTCAAGCGTCGTTTCACTGAAAAGGTTGTCAATGGCACCATTATTATTGATGATTTCGCCCACCATCCAACGGAAATCATTGCGACCTTAGATGCGGCTCGTCAGAAATACCCAAGCAAGGAAATTGTTGCAATCTTCCAACCACACACTTTTACTAGAACCATTGCCCTATTGGACGATTTTGCTAAAGCTTTGAGCCAGGCAGATGCTGTTTACTTGGCGAAAATCTATGGATCAGCCCGTGAGGTGGACCATGGTGACGTCAAGGTAGAAGACCTAGCAGATAAAATTAAGAAGAAAAGCCAAGTCATCACAGTTGAAAATGTATCACCACTCCTTGAGCATGATAATGCAGTTTATGTCTTTATGGGAGCAGGAGATATCCAAACCTATGAGTACTCATTTGAACGTCTTTTGTCTAATTTGACAAGTAACGTCCAATAAGAAAAAAATGGAAATTCCAATCACCATAGGACGGGCTACTTTATCGGATTTAGAAGAAATTGTAGCAATTGAAGAATCTTGTTTATCCTCAGAAGAAATAGTGAACTACGAGTTTTTAGAAGAGAGTATCCGTAAGATTGCGGATACCCTTCTTGTAGCTAGAGATGAAAACCAGCTCCTAGGCTATGTTTTAGGAGAGTCTCAGTCTCTTCATCCCACATGGATAGAAATAAAATCATTTGCTATTCATCCTGACCATCGCGGGCAAGGCTTGGGAACCCTTCTTCTTGCTAGCTTGAAACAAGTGGCGGTAGAAGGAGGGTATGAGTATCTTCGCTTGACTTGTCCTGATGACTTGCTCTCTTATTTTGAGATGAATGGCTTTGTTGCGGGAGAATTGCTAGAGGCTTCGTACGCAAGATTTTCGGGATGGAATCTGATTTGGGCCAATCCTTTTTATCAGGAGGAAGTATGAAAATCAGACACGCAAGATTTTCGGATTTAGATCAAATTTTAAAAATAGAGCTGGAGAATTTCTCCCTTGAAGAAGCGATTCCTCGTTTGGTCTTTGAGGCGCACTTACGTGAAATTCAGACCAGTTTTCTCGTAGCTGAAAAGGAGGGACGTATACTTGGGTATATCGAAGGTCCAGTCGTCCCACATCGTCATCTACAAGATCAGTCCTTTACAGAAGAGATAAAAGACTATAGCCATCGACCTGGAGGCTATATCTCTGTGACCTGTCTCTCCATAGCTAAGGGGGCACAAGCCTTGGGCGTGGGGAAAAGACTGTTAAGGGCTCTGAAAGAAGTTGCTTTAGAACATGAACGAGAAGGTATTAATTTGACCTGTCATGATTATCTCATCCCTTATTATGAAAAAAATGGATTTGTGAATGAAGGAGTATCCCAGTCAAGTTTTGCGGGTGAAAGTTGGTATGATATGGTTTGGCAACCTTAAAAAATGAGAATCATAGCTATAGAAAGGGATGTTTTGTTGCTTTTCTGTAACTTTTAAGATATAATATTATGGATTGTCAACAAGGAGGTAATGCTTTTGACTGAAAAATCAAGAGAAGAAGAAAAATTAAGCTTTAAAGAGCAGATTCTACGTGATTTAGAGAGAGTAAAAGAACAAGATAAAAGAGAGAAAGAAGTAGACATTCCAAATCTGACAGCTTCATCATCTCAAGCTAGTTCAGTAACTCCTGCAAATCCTGAATCTGATGCTTCAACAGAAGAGTTGATGGCTGATTCCCTATCTGTTGTCGATAAAATTCTAAAGAATGCGCCGAGTGTTCCTCCACTTTCGAGTGATGAAGCTGATAAAACGGATGAAAAAGAAGAGAAAGAAGAGAAAGAGATTAGACAGCCTGTCATTGACAAGATTGAAGTTGTAGAATCTGAAGAACCTCTAGTAGAACCGATTCATCCAGCTGAAGAACCTGTAGTGGAGTCCGTTCAACCTAAGGTGGAACCAGTTGAACTTGAACCTGAAGAAAAAGAATTTAACGATACTCCGACCAAGATAGATGTGACTTATAAGACAGAAGAGGCCAATACATCAGTTGCTTCTTCTGAGAATAAAGCTGAAGCGCTAGCTTCAACTGGATCCTCAGACAGATTAACGGAGGAATCACGTCGTAACCGTCGCCGTAAAGGTAAAAAACCAACCAAGAAAAAGAAAAAATCAAAAGCCAAAGGTTTCCTAGTAACCTTTTTAGTTCTCTTGGTGCTTGTGGCTGCTGGTGGATACTTTGGGTACGGTTATGTTCAAGACTCTTTGAAACCTGTTGATGCGAGCTCTAAGGAGTATATGACAGTTCAAATTCCAGAAGGATCAAATGTGCAACAAATTGGGAGCACTCTGGAAAAATCTGGTTTGGTCAAACATGGACTTATCTTTAGTATTTATGCTAAGTATAAGGGTTCAGACTTGAAGTCAGGTTATTACAATTTGAAGAAGAGCATGAGTACGGATGACTTGATTCAAGAATTGCAAAAAGGTGGAACTCCTGAACCTCAAGAACCAGTGCTTGCAAACTTAACTATTCCGGAAGGTTATACTTTAGAGCAAATTGCTCAGACAGTAGGTCAACTCCAAGGTGATTTTAAAGAACCTCTTACAGCGGATGCTTTCCTGGCAAAAGCTCAAGATGAAACCTTCATCTCCCAACTAGTAGCCAAGTATCCAAACCTTCTTGGAAGTCTTCCAACAAAAGACAGTGGCGTTCGTTATCGCCTTGAAGGTTACCTTTTCCCAGCAACCTACACTATCAAAGACAGCACCACAGTTGAAAGCTTGATTGATGATATGTTAGCAGCTATGGACAAGGCCATGTCACCGTATTACACTACGATCAAAGAAAAGAATCTGACAGTTAATGAATTGCTCAGTATTGCTTCTCTTGTCGAAAAAGAAGGGGCTAAGACCGAAGATCGTAAATTGATTGCGGGAGTCTTCTATAACCGCTTGAATCTTGGTATGCCACTTCAAAGCAACATTGCTATCTTGTATGCTGAAGGAAAACTTGGCCAAAAAATTAGCTTGGCTGATGATACTGCAATTGATACTACGATTGATTCACCTTATAATGTTTATACACATCTTGGCCTCATGCCCGGACCAGTTGATAGTCCAAGCCTCGATGCGATTGAAGCAAGTGTAAATCAGACAAAGAGTGAGTACTTGTACTTTGTAGCCAATGTTGAAGACGGTAAAGTGTACTTTGCAACGACAAAAGAAGAGCATGACCAAAACGTTGCAGAACATATCAATAGTAAATTAACACAATCAAGTAGTTCAAACTAAAATTATGTGGTTTTCCACATAATTTTGTTTTAAAAAAGTAATAGAAAAGAAAGTTGAAAAAATGGCAGAAAAAACTTACCCAATGACCCTTGAAGAAAAGAAAAAGTTAGAAAAAGAATTAGAAGAATTGAAACTCGTTCGTCGTCCTGAAGTCGTAGAGCGTATCAAAATTGCTCGTTCGTACGGGGATCTTTCAGAAAATAGCGAGTACGAAGCAGCTAAGGATGAACAAGCTTTTGTTGAAGGACAAATTTCAAGTCTAGAAACCAAAATTCGCTATGCTGAAATTGTTAATAGCGATGCAGTTGCCCAAGATGAGGTAGCAATCGGTAAAACAGTAACAATCCAAGAAATCGGTGAAGAGGAAGAAGAAGTCTACATCATTGTCGGTTCTGCAGGTGCGGATGCTTTCGCTGGGAAGGTATCAAATGAAAGTCCGATTGGACAAGCTTTGATCGGCAAAAAAACAGGCGATATTGTTACGATTGAGACACCTGTTGGTAGTTACGATGTCAAAATTTTAAAGGTTGAAAAAACAGCCTAAATAGAATGAAAATGGAGTAGTGGAGGTCTTGACTTGCTCGACTCCTTTTTGATTTTTTGAATAAATAGGAGACTATATGAGTTCAAATAAGAAAAAAAATAAAATGGAGCGTGGCTTAACCAATCGCCATGTTCAAGTGATGGCCATTGCGGGGACAATCGGAACAGGACTTTTCCTAGGTGCTGGTCGTTCTATCAGCCTTACTGGACCTTCTATCATCCTGATTTACATGATTACAGGAGCCTTTATGTTTTTGATGATGAGGGCTGTTGGGGAGATGCTATATCAGGATCCAGAACAACATACTTTTATAAACTTTATCACCCGTCATTTGGGGAAAGGCTGGGGGTATTTCTCGGTTTGGTCTTATTGGTTGTCTGTTGTCTTTATCGGTATGGCAGAAATCACCGCGATTTCGCATTATGTTCAGTTTTGGTTTCCTTCTTGGCCTAGTTGGCTGATTCAGATTGTTTTTTTAACGATTTTGGCCTTGGTCAATCTGATTGCGGTTAAGCTCTTTGGGGAAGTCGAGTTTTGGTTTGCTATGGTTAAGATTGTGGCTATTTTAGCTATGATTGCAACAGGAGTCTTTATGGTCTTGACAGGATTTGAAACACCATATGGTGCTGCAAGTCTGGCAAATATCAGCAATCAGTTCTCTCTTTTCCCAAATGGAGTCATGAACTTTGTCATGGCCTTTCAAATGGTATTTTTTGCCTATCTGATGATTGAATTTATCGGAGTGACAACTTCTGAAACCAAGAATCCTCGTCAGGTTTTGCCAAAAGCAGTTAAAGAAATTCCTCTCCGAATTGTCTTCTTCTATGGTGGAGCTCTATTAGCCATTATGTCTATCATTCCCTGGAGAGAACTTGCTTCTTCAGATTCACCATTTGTAACGGTTTTTGAGCTAGCAGGTATCAAGTGGGCGGCAGCTCTGATTAACTTCGTCGTTTTGACGTCGGCCGCATCTGCTCTTAATTCAACCCTCTATTCAACAGGACGACACCTCTACCAGATTGCCCATGATTCACCCAATCGCTTCCTAAAAGCGATCAAGGCAGATACTCTCTCTCGCCATAATGTTCCACAAAATGCTATTATTGCTTCAGCAATCTTAATTGCTCTGGCTGCCTTTATCAATGTTTTGCCAGGTGTTTCCGATGCCTTTGCTTTGATTACGGCGTCTTCATCAGGTGTTTACATCGCGATTTATATCTTGATCATGGTGGCTCATCTCAAATACCGCAAGTCACAAGATTTCATGGCTGATGGCTACCTCATGCCCCATTATCGTTTTCTAAATCCTTTAACCATGCTCTTCTTTATCTTTGTCTTTGTAACCCTCTTTTTACAAGAATCTACTTTTATGGGAGCAATTGGTTCAGCTATCTGGATTATCGGTTTCGGAATTTATAGCCAGTGGAAATTTAGAAAATAACTCATGAACTCATCAACTCAGCTTGGTGAGTTTTTTTCTAGTTTGACAGTCTATTGAAATAAGATTATAATCAAGCTGTAACAGTTTATTAGGAGGTTTGGATGCACTTTAGATTGGAAAATAAGGACTTGCATAAAGCGCAAGAAATAGGGAATTTGATTCGTGCTTATAATCGCTCCAAAAGAGAAGAGGCTGAAAGCGAGCCACTGAACCTTTATGTTGAAGATGAAAAGGGCAATCTCCTGGCAGGCTTAGTAGCAGAGACTTTCGGAAATTGGCTAGAAATCGAGTATTTGTTTGTGAAAGAGGAATTACGAGGACAGGGAATCGGTTCAAAACTATTGCAGCAAGCTGAAAGTGAAGCTAAGAATCGAAACTGTCGTTTTGCTTTCGTCAATACTTACCAGTTTCAAGCGCCAGATTTTTATAAAAGCCATGGCTACAAGGAAGTCTTTGCCTTGCAAAACTATCCCTATACAGGAAAAAGATTTTATTACCAAAAGGATTTGTAAGCTGAATATGAAAGTATAAATCAAAGAGGGATTTTTCACATCACTATGGAGGTGGGCTAATGGATATCATACTAGATATGGGTAACGTCTTGTTAGAATGGAACAAGGATAAGATTTTACAAGGCGTTTCGGATACGAAGGAAGAATATTTGGTTTTAGATAAAGCTATTTTTCAGTCGGGGCTCTGGTTAAGATTAGATCTTGGGACCATGACGAGAGAAGAGTTGGTGCTCAAAGTTGTGTCGATGATTGGAAGGGTCTATCAAAAGAAGGTTGAAGAAGTTATCTGGAATTGGTCTAGCTACATTGACATTTATAGGGAAGTTTTTCCTGTCTTGTCAGAACTAAAGAAAAAGGGGCATCGCATCTTTGTATTGTCCAATACCTCAAAGGTATTTTATGACTTGCTGGAAGAGCAACTATCTCCCTTAAAAGAACTTTTAGATGGCTTTGTCCTATTCTGTGATATAAAAGCTATAAAGCCTGATTTGGCAATGTTTAAGGGGATTCTCGATAAATATCAGCTAGATCCTACAAATTGTGTCTTTCTAGACGATATTGAGGACAATACAAGCGCAGCCCAGAACTTGGGCATCAAGGCCCATCAGGTCAAGAAAAGAAGTGATGTCGTTGATATTTTGAAATCCTATATTTAAAGGCAACGCTCTCTATTTTTTGTGGTAGAGAGTTTTTTTGTTAATAAAATCTTACAAAATGACATTTATATATTGCATTAAGTTAGATATATGGTATAATGTTTTTAAAAGAAGCGTAACTTTTTAAGAATGTGAAGGAGGACGCTAGTGGCTAAAAATTTAAAATTAAAATTAGCTCGGGTGGAGTGTGATTTAACACAAGGGGATTTGGCAGAAGCTGTGGGCGTTACTAGGCAGACTATAGGCTTGATTGAAGCTGGGAAATACAATCCTAGTCTCTCCCTCTGCCAGTCCATTTGCAGATGCTTAGGAAAAACATTAGACCAACTATTTTGGGAGGAAGAAGATGAAAAATAGAAAAAAACTTGTGATCAAAGATGAACGTACGGAAAAATTGGATGGAAAGATTTCAGGAGAAATTCTTTTGGGAATGTGCCTATTTTTGGCACTGGAAATTTTTGCCAAAGTTTATATTTTTAATTTAACGCTTCTATCCTATTCACCAGAATTACTTTTATTGATTGGAGTAGGTTTGTATGCCATTATTCGCCGCATGTATGTAGGAATTGATATTCGGGATATTGTTGAGAATACTGGAAAAGAAAGAATTTTATCTGCTTTGGGATTTTCTATAGTGGTTTTATTGATTGATATCGTAGGCAATCGCGAGGAACTGGTCAGTCTATTGACTTGGAAGTACTCCCTAAAAGTGGTTCTAGCAGTTATCATCTATCTCGTTGGGAGTTATTCTATGGACCGAGTTATCCTATACTTGAATCGCAGAAATCAGCAAGTTTGGGAGGAAGAAGATGAAAAATAGATTTTTTTATTATCAATTACTAGACGAAAGAGAAGAACAACTGATGAATAAAGCGGGGGCTGAAAGTTTCTATATCTCTATAGCTTTCTTGCTTTTATCTTATATGATTACAGTATTAGCACCAAGTTTTTTTAATCCGAGAATGATTCTCATCATTATCATTATTGGAACTTCTTACTTTTTCGGCCGTGCTCGAGATTTGGGTGTGAACTACTATAGTCGTTTTCATTTTACAATTATAGGGTGTTTGCTGGTAACTCTCGCTATTACGACTCTCTTGATGTTACAGAATTATCAATTCAATATCGAAATTTATCAGCACAATCCTCTGAACGTTAAATATTTGTCTACTTGGGTCATTACTTATCTGATTTACCTTCCTTGGGTTTTTATCGGCAATCTCGGCCTTAAAAGTTATGGCGAATGGGCTCAAAAAAAGTTTGAGCAAGATATGGATGAACTGGAGAATGGAGAATAGCTTGTTAGCTTTTTATCAATCTCGGTAAAATGTGTTATAATAGTACTAATTTATCGGACGGTGTGAAAGTGGTAGAATACGTTCATACCTTTGTAAAGTAGGAAGAAGGAAAACAGATGTATCCAGATGATAGTTTGACATTGCACACGGACTTGTACCAGATTAACATGATGCAAGTTTACTTTGACCAAGGGATTCACAATAAAAAGGCGGTTTTTGAGGTTTACTTCCGCCAGCAACCTTTTCAGAACGGCTATGCGGTTTTTGCTGGTTTGGAAAGAATTGTACATTATCTTGAAGACTTACGCTTTTCAGATAGCGATATTGCCTACTTGGAGACGCTTGGGTATCATGGAGAATTCTTGGACTACCTCCGCAATCTCAAGTTAGAACTAACGGTTCGTTCTGCTCAGGAAGGGGACTTGGTCTTTGCCAATGAGCCGATTGTGCAGGTGGAAGGACCTCTAGCCCAATGTCAATTGGTCGAAACGGCTCTCTTGAACATCGTTAACTTTCAAACCTTGATAGCGACCAAGGCAGCACGTATTCGTTCAGTCATTGAAGATGAACCCTTGATGGAGTTCGGGACACGTCGTGCGCAAGAAATGGATGCAGCTATCTGGGGAACACGCGCAGCCGTGATTGGTGGCGCCAATGGAACCAGTAACGTGCGTGCTGGTAAGCTCTTTGATATTCCAGTCTTGGGGACTCATGCCCATGCCTTGGTACAGGTTTATGGAAACGACTATGAAGCCTTCAAGGCCTATGCGGCGACCCATCGTGATTGTGTCTTTTTAGTAGATACTTATGATACACTTCGCATCGGTGTGCCAGCTGCTATTCAGGTGGCGCGTGAACTGGGTGATCAGATTAACTTTATGGGTGTGCGGATTGACTCTGGGGATATTGCCTACATTTCTAAGAAAGTCCGTCAGCAACTGGACGAGGCTGGATTCACAGAGGCTAAGATCTATGCTTCTAATGACCTAGATGAAAATACCATCCTCAATCTCAAGATGCAAAAGGCTAAAATTGATGTCTGGGGTGTGGGAACCAAGCTGATTACAGCCTATGACCAGCCAGCTCTTGGGGCAGTTTATAAGATTGTTGCGATCGAAGATGAAAATGGTCAGATGCGCAATACCATCAAACTGTCTAATAATGCTGAAAAAGTGTCTACGCCAGGTAAGAAGCAGGTATGGCGCATTACCAGTCGTGAAAAAGGCAAGTCAGAAGGCGACTACATCACTTATGATGGTGTGGATG
Source organism: bacterium (assembly GCA_905221355.1). Lineage (GTDB taxonomy): Bacteria > Bacillota > Bacilli > Lactobacillales > Streptococcaceae > Streptococcus. The sequence continues at coordinate 13,997 of CAJNCU010000008.1, read as the reverse complement.
TGAGCGGCATGACTGAAATCAAGATGTTCCATCCGACCTATACTTACATCAAAAAGACCGTTCGTAATTTTGATGCCGTTCCTCTCTTGGTGGATATTTTCAAAGCAGGAACATTAGTTTACAACTTGCCTAGTTTGACTGAGATTCAGTCTTATGCTCGCAAAGAATTTGACAAGCTTTGGGATGAGTATAAACGCGTGCTCAATCCACAGCACTATCCAGTAGACTTGGCGCGTGATATTTGGCAAGATAAGATGGAATTGATTGATAAGATGCGTAAGGAAGCCCTTGGTGAAGGAGAAGAAGAATGAGTTTGCAAGAGACCATTATCCAGCAACTGGGTGTCAAGCCAGTGATTGACGCTCAGGAAGAAATCCGTCGTTCCATTGACTTCTTAAAGAGATACTTGAAAAAACACCCCTTCCTTAAAACTTTTGTACTGGGGATTTCTGGAGGACAAGACTCAACCTTGGCAGGGCGCTTGGCGCAATTAGCTATGGAAGAAATGCGAGCAGAGACAGGAGATGACAGCTACCAATTTATCGCTGTCCGCCTGCCCTATGGCGTGCAAGCTGATGAAGCAGATGCTCAAAAAGCCCTTGATTTCATCCAGCCAGATGTCAGTCTAGTTGTAAATATCAAGGAATCAGCTGATGCTATGACAGCTGCAGTCGAAGCGACAGGAAATCCTGTTTCAGACTTTAACAAGGGCAATATTAAAGCTCGTAGTCGTATGATTGCCCAATATGCCCTTGCGGGTGCCCATAGTGGAGCGGTCATTGGTACAGACCATGCTGCGGAAAATATCACAGGTTTCTTTACTAAGTTTGGTGATGGTGGTGCAGACATTCTCCCTCTTTACCGCCTCAATAAACGCCAAGGAAAACAACTCTTGAAAGAGCTTGGCGCAGATCCTGCACTTTATGAAAAAATCCCAACAGCAGACCTAGAAGAAGACAAACCTGGACTAGCAGATGAAGTCGCCCTTGGAGTCACTTACAATGAAATTGATGATTACCTCGAAGGCAAAACAATCAGCCCAGAAGCCCAAGCGATTATTGAAAACTGGTGGCATAAAGGCCAACACAAACGCCACTTACCAATCACCGTATTTGATGACTTTTGGGAGTGAAAACCTCCAGTGGAGGTTTTCAGCCCGAGTCTAGAAACGGGAAAACGAGGAACCTCCAGTGGAGGTTTTTACCCTGAGCCTAGAAATGAGAAAGCGAAGAAGGTCCGGGGGACCTTTTTAGCTTGAGCCTTAAGCTTAGAAAGCGAGGTAACATTATGAAAGCAATCGGTACGCAAATGTTACAGACAGAACGTTTAATCTTGAGAAGATTTGTGGAGAGTGATGCGAAAGCCATGTTTCAAAATTGGGCTTCATCTGCTGAGAATTTGGCCTATGTCACCTGGGATCCTCATCCTGATGTTGAGGTGACTCGGAACTCGATTCGAAATTGGGTTGCATCCTATACCAATCCCAACTATTACAAATGGGCTATTTGTCTCAAAGAAAACCCTGAGCATGTGATAGGAGATATCAGTATTATTGAAGTGGATGAGATTGACTCTAGCTGTGAGATTGGGTATGTTTTAGGAAAAGATTATTGGGGAAATGGTATGATGACGGAGGCCTTGAAAGCTGTGTTAGACTTTTGTTTTACTCAAGCAGACTTTCAAAAAGTCAGAGCACGATATGCCAGTCTCAACCCAGCTTCAGGTCGTGTGATGGAAAAAGCGGGAATGTCCTATCTAAAAACCATTGCCAATGGTGTGGAGAGAAAAGACTACGTTGCGGACCTTATTTATTACCAGATAAGCAGGAAAGATAGGTGATTTTCTTTTCTGCTTCTATCAAAGTCAGAACTTGTCTGGCTTTTTTTGTGCAAAATTTCTGAATAAACTGATTAAATTCCTATTTTTCCCTATCATTGTCCCTGTTTTTTCTGGAGTTTTGGAGCTATAATAGACCTATCAAATCAAAGAATGGAGGAAGGTAATGGACAATGCAATCTTTTTTATCAGTGTTTTTCTTGCTGGAATTCTTTCCTTCTTTTCTCCTTGTATTTTACCCTTGTTGCCAGTCTATGCGGGAGTCTTGTTGGATGATAAGAATGATGCTCAGGCTTCTAGTGGAAAATTTTCAATCTCACTTGTTAGTTTATTGCGAACTTTGGCCTTTATAGCGGGGATTTCTTTTATCTTTATCTTACTGGGTTATGGAGCTGGTTTTTTAGGCAATTTGCTGTATGCTTCTTGGTTTCAGTATGTGACGGGTACGATTATCATTCTCTTGGGCTTGCACCAGATGGAAGTTTTACATTTGCAGGGACTCTACAAGGAAAGAAGGCTACAATTAAAGAGACAGGGGCAAAAGGGTAACGGCTATAGTCAGGCATTTTTACTGGGGTTGACCTTTAGTTTTGCTTGGACACCGTGTGTAGGGCCGGTTTTGGGCTCTGTTTTGGCTTTGGCGGCTTCAGGTGGTTCAGGAGCTTGGCAGGGAGCTGGTCTCATGTTAGTCTATACGCTGGGATTGGCGCTACCATTTTTAGTTCTAGCTCTTGCTTCCAGCTATGTTTTGAAACATTTCCGAAAACTCCATCCTTACCTCGGAATTCTCAAAAAAGTGGGTGGTTTCCTCATTATCGTGATGGGAATCTTGGTGCTTTTGGGAAATGCTTCCATTTTGACTACATTATTTGAATAGAGAGGAAAAAGAAATGAAAAAATGGCAAACATGTCTCCTTGGAGTAGGCTCAATTTGTTGCTTGGCAGCCTGTTCGGCTAAAAACATGTCAGACGAGTCTACTATGAAGAAGCAATCCAAAACAGAACAAGTTAGTTCGAAAACTGCGACTAAAGGTCAGGAAGTCGCTGATTTTGAACTGACAGGTGTAGATGGCAAGACCTATCGTTTGTCTGATTACAAGGGCAAGAAAGTCTATCTCAAATTTTGGGCTTCTTGGTGTTCCATCTGTCTAGCCAGCCTTCCAGATACGGATGAAATTGCTAAAGAAGCTGGTGATGACTATGTGGTCTTGACAGTGGTGTCTCCTGGACACAAGGGGGAGCAATCTGAAGCGGACTTTAAGAATTGGTACAAGGGATTGGATTATAAAAATTTTCCAGTTTTAATTGATCCATCAGGTAAACTCTTGGAAAGTTATGGTGTCCGTTCTTATCCGACTCAAGCCTTTATAGACAAGGAAGGCAAGCTGGTCAAAACGCAACCAGGTTTTATGGATAAGGATATGATTTTAAAAGAATTGAAAGAAATGGGGTAGAGAAAGGCTATGAATGATAAAGTAAAACTTTTTGTCTTGGCAGGGGTCATTCTCCTAGCCATAACTGGTTTCTATTTTCTATTGATGCGAAATACAGGGCAGACAGATAGCTCGCAAATTGAGAAAGCGTCAGTTAGCCAAGGAGGAAAAACAGTGAAAAAAACAGAAGTGAGTAAAGACGCAGACTTGCACGAAATTTATCTAGCTGGGGGATGTTTCTGGGGAGTGGAGGAATACTTCTCACGCGTGTCTGGAGTAACCGATGCCGTTTCAGGCTATGCAAACGGAAGAGGGGAAACAACCAAGTACGAATTGATTAACCAAACAGGACATGCGGAGACTGTCCATGTCACCTATGATGCCAATCAAATTTCCCTCAAGGAAATTCTGCTTCATTATTTCCGCATTATCAATCCAACCAGCAAAAATAAACAGGGAAATGATGTGGGGACCCAGTATCGTACCGGTGTTTATTACACAGATGAAAAGGATTTGGAAGTAATCAACCAAGTCTTTGATGAGATGGCTAAGAAATACGACCAACCTCTGGCAGTTGAAAAGGAAAACTTGAAGAATTTTGTGGTGGCGGAGGATTACCACCAAGACTATCTCAAGAAAAATCCAAATGGCTACTGTCATATCAATGTCAATCAGGCTGCCTATCCCGTCATTGATGCCAGCAAATATCCTAAACCAAGCGATGAAGAATTGAAAAAGACCTTGTCACCTGAGGAGTATGCAGTTACCCAGAAAAATCAAACAGAACGAGCTTTTTCAAACCGCTACTGGGATAAATTCGAATCTGGTATCTATGTGGATGTGGCAACTGGCGAACCCCTCTTTTCATCAAAAGACAAGTTTGAGTCTGGTTGTGGCTGGCCTAGTTTCACCCAACCAATTAGTCCAGATGTTGTCACTTACAAGGAAGATAAGTCTTACAATATGACGCGCATGGAAGTGAGAAGTCGAGTTGGAGATTCTCACCTTGGCCATGTCTTTACAGATGGGCCTCAGGACAAGGGTGGCTTACGCTACTGTATCAATAGTCTCTCTATCCGCTTTATTCCCAAAGACCAAATGGCAGAAAAAGGCTACGCTTATTTACTAGATTATGTTGATTAAGAAGTCTTTCCTAAGCAGTTAGAGGGGAATTTTGCTATACTGATACTAGTAAGTGATAAAGGAGCAGGGCATGACCTACACAATCTTAATCGTAGAAGATGAGTATCTGGTAAGACAAGGATTGACCAAGCTGGTCAATGTAGCGGCCTACGATATGGAAATCATCGGTCAGGCTGAAAATGGAAGACAGGCTTGGGACTTGATTCAAAAGCAGGTGCCAGACATCATTTTAACCGATATCAACATGCCTCAGCTAAATGGCATCCAGTTGGCCAGTCTGGTACGAGAAACCTACCCTCAGGTGCATCTGGTATTTTTGACGGGTTACGATGATTTTGATTATGCCTTGTCTGCTGTCAAACTCGGTGTCGATGACTATCTGCTCAAGCCCTTTTCTCGTCAGGATATTGAGGAAATGTTGGGGAAAATCAAGCAAAAACTAGACAAGGAAGAAAAAGAAGAGCAGTTACAAGATTTATTAACCGATAAGTTTGAGGGAAATATTGCTCAGAAAATCCAGTCCCATCTAGCTGACAGTCAGTTTAGTTTGAAGTCTTTGGCCAGTGATTTGGGCTTTAGCCCGACTTATTTGAGTTCCTTGATTAAGAAAGAGTTGGGTCTGCCTTTTCAGGATTATCTGGTGAGAGAGCGTGTCAAACAAGCCAAGCTCTTGCTTCTGACCACAGATTTAAAGATTTATGAGATAGCCGAAAAGGTTGGTTTTGAAGATATGAACTACTTTACTCAACGCTTTAAACAGATTGCAGGTGTGACACCTCGTCAGTTTAAGAAAGGGGAAGGCCGATGAAGCGTTCTTCTCTCCTAGTCAGAATGGTTATTTCCATCTTTCTGGTCTTTCTCATTCTCCTAGCTGTGGTTGGGACTTTCTACTATCAATCTAGTTCATCAGCCATTGAGGCTACCATTGAAGGCAATAGCCAAACGACCATCAGTCAAACTAGCCACTTTATCCAGTCTTATATCAAAAAATTAGAAACCACCTCGACCAGTTTGACCCAGCAGATGGAAGTTCTAGCCTATGCTGAGAATCCCAGTCAAGACAAGGTCAAGGGAATCCGAGATCTATTTTTGACCATCTTAAAGGCAGACCAGGATTTGAAAACGGTGGTGTTGGTAACCAAGTCTGGTCAGGTCATTTCCACTGATGACAGTGTGCAGATGAAAACCTCCTCAGATATGATGGCTGAGGATTGGTACCAAAAGGCCATTCATCAAGGGGCTAATCCGGTTTTGACACCAGCTCGTAAATCAGACAGCCAGTGGGTCATTTCTGTCACTCAGGAACTTGTTGATGCAAAGGGAGCCAATCTTGGTGTGCTTCGCTTGGATATTTCCTATGAAACTCTGGAAGCCTATCTCAACCAACTCCAGTTGGGCCAGCAGGGCTTTGCCTTTATCATCAATGAAAACCATGAATTTGTCTACCATCCTAAACGTACTGTCTATAACTCAGCAAGTGAAATGGAGGCTATGAAACCCTACATTGAAACAGGACAGGGCTATACGCTGGATCACCAATCCTACGTCAGTCAGGAACAGATTGCAGGAACTGATTGGACGGTTATAGGCGTGTCTTCACTGGAGAAGTTAGACCAGGTTCGGAGTCAACTCATGTGGACCTTTCTTGCTGCTAGTGCCTTATCTCTTCTTGCCTGTCTCTGCTTGGTTTGGTTCAGTCTCAAGCGCTGGATTGCTCCTTTGAAGGATTTGAGAGAAACCATGCTGGAAATTGCTTCTGGTGCTCAGAATCTTCGTGCCAAGGAAGCGGGTGCCTATGAACTGAGAGAGGTGACTCGCCAGTTCAATGCTATGTTGGATCAGATTAATCAGCTGATGGCAGATATTCGCAGGCAGGAAGAAACGACCCGGCAGTATGAACTTCAAGCCTTGTCAAGCCAGATTAACCCCCATTTCCTCTACAATACTTTGGACACCATCATTTGGATGGCTGAGTTTCAGGATAGTCAGCGAGTGGTTCAGGTGACCAAGTCCTTGGCAACCTATTTCCGCTTGGCGCTCAATCAAGGAAAAGATTTGATTTCTCTTTCTGATGAAATCAATCATGTCCGCCAGTACCTCTTTATCCAGAAACAACGCTATGGAGATAAGCTGGAATATGAAATTGATGAAAATCCTGTATTTGAAAACCTAGTCTTACCCAAGTTGGTGCTACAACCCCTAGTAGAAAATGCTCTTTACCACGGTATCAAGGAAAAGGACGGTCAGGGACATATTAGAGTTTCTGTCCAGAAAAAGGATACAGGGCTTGTCATCCGCATTGAGGATGACGGCGTTGGCTTCCAAGCTGCTGGAGACAGTAGTCAGAGTAACCTCAAACGTGGGGGAGTTGGCCTACAAAATGTCGACCAACGACTCAAACTTCATTTTGGAGACAATTACCAGATGAAGATCAATTCTGTACCCTCAAAAGGGACGACGGTTGAAATATACATTAATAAAATAGAAATAAGTTAGCTCCCAGTCAATTCTGGGAGTTTTACTATTAAAAATCAGAATGATTAGTTGGTCTTGATAAAATCAGTAAAAAAAGATATGATAGATAGTGACAAAAGAGGTATCAAGTATGAAGGAAAAAGACATTCAAAGAGCAACAAGCCAGATTGTTGAAGATGTATTAGAAAAGGCCAATTTGAAGCAAGGAGCTATCTTTGTTTTGGGCCTTTCTTCTAGTGAGGTTATAGGTGGTCAGATTGGCAAGGAATCCAGTCAAGAAATTGGGGAAATCATTGTGAAGACCATCCTAGATATCCTAGAGGAAAAAGGAATTCATCTAGCCGTTCAAGGCTGTGAACATGTCAATCGGGCCCTCGTCGTTGAACGTCAGGTCGCAGAGCAGTTTGGTCTGGAAATCGTCAGCGTCCTTCCGACTCTTCATGCAGGAGGTTCGGGTCAGCTAGCAGCCTTTAAGTTTATGAAAGACCCTGTCGAAGTGGAGTTCATCACGGCTCATGCGGGAATTGATATAGGAGATACCGCAATTGGTATGCATGTCAAGCATGTGCAGGTTCCGATTCGACCGGTACTACGTGAGATTGGGCACGCCCATGTAACGGCTCTTGCAAGTCGCCCAAAACTCATCGGAGGTGCGCGTGCGCAGTATCCACAAGATTCTATCAGAAAGTCGTGAAATTATTCTGTAGTAACAGAAGAAAAGCAAAAGACAGAGGAAACAACGGTATAGATACCATGACTTCCTCTGTTCTTTTTTGTTGAATTTGTGTGTAAAGTGCTCCAAATAAGAGCAGTTTTTAAAAGAAGAAGTGGTGCTATCTGATGGGGAATTGCCAAAAAGTAGAAAAAAGAAACTTAGAGAAGATTTTTCGTTATAGAAATCAGTAAACAAAGCTGGATTTAGCTGTTCTAGGTCGGCTTTTTTGTGCTATACTAAAGGTATGCATAGAAAAACAGTGATTGATTTTAGGGCTTTGGGGGAGAGATACACCTTTACCCAGCCAATCAAAGAGTTAAAAACGAGAGAGTTATCAGAAGTAGCAGACTTGCTGGCACAAGTGGAAAGCTACCAAGAGCAAGGCTATTATGTGGTGGGCTACGTCAGTTACGAGGCTGCACCTGCATTTGAGGAGAAATTAGCAGTTCATAATGCTCCTTTACTGGCAGAGTATCTGCTATATTTTACTGTTCATGATAGCGTAGAAACATCGCCTATTCCTCTGACTTATGAGGAAGTAGATCTGCCTTCAAAGTGGCAGGAAGAAACATCTGCAGAGAACTATGAAAAGGCTATTGCCCAGATTCACCATCATTTGCGTCAGGGGGACACCTACCAGGTCAACTACACTGTCCAACTCAAGCAAGACTTAAATGCTAATCCTTTTGCTATCTACAATCGCATGGTGGTAGAGCAGGAGGCGGGATACAATGCCTATGTTGAGCATGACGATATGGCAGTGATCTCCATGAGTCCAGAGCTCTTTTTTGAGCAAAATGACCGTGAGTTGACAACGCGACCAATGAAGGGAACAACTAAACGTGGTCTGACTGACGATGAAGATTTGAAAGAGGCAGCTTGGTTGGAGCAAGATCCTAAAAATCGCTCTGAAAATATGATGATTGTGGATCTCTTGCGAAATGATATGAACCGTATTTCTGAAGTGGGCAGTGAATATGTGGAGTGTCTGTGCCAAGTGGAGCAGTATTCAACTGTTTGGCAAATGACTTCGACCATCAAGAGTCAGTTGCGAGAGGATGTGGACTTGGTTGCAATTTTTCAGTCACTCTTTCCTTGTGGATCCATAACGGGAGCTCCGAAAATTGCGACCATGGAAATCATCAAGAACTTGGAGCCACAACCCAGAGGAGTCTACTGCGGAACGATTGCTCTCTTACTTCCAAATGGGCGACGGATTTTTAATGTCGCCATTCGGACCATTCAACTTCACAAGGGTCAAGCCATTTATGGAGTTGGCGGAGGGATTACTTGGGATAGCACCTGGGAATCTGAATACCGTGAGGTCCATCAAAAGGCGGCAGTGCTTTATCGTAAACAAGCACGTTTCCAATTGATTACAACTGGGAAAATCAGCCAGAAGAGCTTGCTGTTTGAAGAGCAACATTTGAAAAGACTGACAAAGGCGAGTCGTTATTTTGCCTATCCTTTTGATCCGGAAGACCTGAGACAAAAGATAGAGATAGAGTGCCAAGCTTGTGATTCCCACCAAGACTACCGTTTGCGAATTAGTCTCAGCAAATCTGGAGAGATGGAACTCAGTCGCCAAATCTTAACACCTCTTAGTCCAAGCTTCTGTCAGGCCAAACTTTGCCTGCAAAAAGCGGATTTACAGCAAGTATTTACCTACTTTAAGACAACTCACAGACTGCATTTGAGTCTAGGGGAGCAAGAGAAGATTTACCACAATAAGTCAGGAGAACTGCTTGAGACTTCTATTGGAAATCTGGTCTTAAAAATTAATGGTAAACTCTACACACCACCCATCAGTCTAGGAATTTTGCCAGGAATTTATCGTCAGTATTTGCTAGGAAAAGGACAGGTAGAAGAGAAAATTCTGACTTTGGCAGACTTGAACCAAGCAGAAGCTGTATTCGGCTGTAATGCGGTCAGAGGCTTGTATGAGTTGGAAGTGATATAACTATAGATTTTCAATTAAGTTTTAGATTTATTTCTGAATATTTAATATTTGATTTGAAAGAAAAATAAAGCATATGGTATACTATAGGTATAAATCATTAAAAACAATGGAGATTTTTATGAAAAAATCAAAAAAAATTTTAGTCACCAGCTTAGCAACTGCAACACTGGGACTCATTTCACTTACAGATACAACTGGAGCCTTTCCTTTTTCGGCTCAGCATGTTTCTGCTCAAGAAAAGGATGTTTCTAAAAACGGTAAGGTTGTAAAAGAGAATACAACTTCGGCGTCAAATCAAGCTGAGAAATCAAAAACACCAGCGCAAAATCCTGCTGAGAAACCAAAAACACCAGCACCAAAACCCGCGCCGAAGCCGGCACTAAAACCCGCGCCGAAGCCGGCACCAAAGCCAGCACCAAAACCAGCTGAGAAACCGAAAACGCCAGCTCAAAAACCTGCTGAGAAACCGAAAACACCAGCACCGAAACCAGCACCAAAACCCGCGCTGAAGCCGGCACCAAAACCGACTGAAAAAGCTAAAGGAACAACTCCTAAACAGGATAAATCACAATCTAAAGTTCAGTCTGGCTGGGTAGGAAATTACTACCTCAAATCAGATGGAAAGAGAGCTAAAAATGAATGGGTAGATGGTGGTCGTTATTATGTTGATTCTGATGGAAAAAAGGTTAAAAGTGACTGGATTTATGATAAAAACTATGGTTCATATTATTATTATCTAACAGCAGAAGGAAGCTCTGCTCGTAATAAATGGGTAGGTAGATATTATCTCAAATCAGATGGTAAGATGGCCAAGAATGAATGGGTAGATGGTGGCCGTTACTATGTTGATTCTGAAGGCAAAATGGCAAGGGATAGATGGGTAGATGGTGGTCGTTACTATGTAGGATACGATGGTGTGCGGCAACCAAAACCAGCAGCCGGGAATCCATACTCAGCAGCTTTAAAGAGAGCACAATCTTATAATAGGATTCATTTGTCAAAAAAAAGAATTTATGAGATGTTAATTTTTGAAGGTTTTAATAGTGACACTGCACAATATGCTATCAATCATTTGCAAGCAGACTATAAGGCGAATGCCTTAATTCAAGCAAGAGAATACCGAAAGAATGCCAATTTATCAAAGAAAGAAATTTATGAGAGGCTAACTTCTCCTTGGATTGGACAATTTACAAAAGAAGAAGCAAACTATGCCATTCAAAAACTAGATTTAACACCAGAAGGAAGCATTGCCCGCAATAAATGGGTAGGATACTATTATTATAAATCAGATGGAAAGGTGGCCAAGAATGAATGGGTAGATGGCGGTCGTTACTATGTTGATTCTAAAGGCAAAATGGTAAGGGATAAATGGGTAGATGGTGGTCGTTACTATGTAGGATACGATGGTGTGTGGCAACCAAAACCAGCAGCCGGGAATCCATACTCAGCAGCTTTAAAGAGAGCACAATCTTATAATAGGATTCATTTGTCAAAAAAAAGAATTTATGAGATGTTAATTTTTGAAGGTTTTAATAGTGACACTGCACAATATGCTATCAATCATTTGCAAGCAGACTATAAGGTGAATGCCTTAGCTCAAGCAAGAGAATACCGAAAGAATACCAATTTATCAAAGACAAAAATTTATGAGAGGCTAACTTCTCCTTGGATTGGACAATTTACAAAAGAAGAAGCAAACTATGCCATTCAAAAACTAGGTGATAAATAGTTATTAATTGTTATATGTAACTTTTATCATGCAAACCTTTGCACAAAACAGACGATTCTGTTATACTATATCTGTAAGCATTTTCAATTAAAAAGGAGAAGACGATGAGTCAAAAGATTATTGGGATTGACCTTGGTGGAACATCCATCAAGTTCGCAATTTTAACTCAGGAGGGAGAAATCCAAGAAAAATGGTCTATCAAGACTAACATTTTGGACGAAGGAAGCCATATCGTAGATGATATGATTGAGTCTATTCAGCATCGTTTGGACTTGCTTGGATTGTCAGCTACGGATTTCCGAGGGATTGGAATGGGATCACCTGGTGTGGTTGACCGTGAGAAAGGAACTGTTATCGGTGCCTACAACCTGAACTGGAAAACTCTTCAACCAATTAAAGAAAAAATCGAAAAAGCCTTGGGCATTCCATTCTTCATCGATAATGATGCCAACGTAGCTGCTCTTGGTGAGCGCTGGATGGGCGCTGGTGACAACCAACCAGACGTTGTCTTTATGACACTTGGTACAGGTGTTGGTGGCGGTATCGTGGCAGAAGGCAAATTGCTTCACGGTGTTGCTGGTGCTGCTGGTGAGCTTGGTCACATCACTGTTGACTTTGACCAACCAATCGCATGTACCTGTGGTAAAAAAGGCTGTCTTGAGACAGTTGCTTCAGCAACAGGGATTGTCAACTTGACTCGTCGTTATGCAGATGAATACGAAGGTGATGCAGCCTTGAAACGCTTGATTGACGATGGGGAAGAAGTAACTGCTAAAACTGTCTTTGACCTCGCAAAAGAAGGGGACGACCTTGCCTTGATCGTTTACCGTAACTTCTCACGTTACTTGGGAATTGCCTGTGCTAATATCGGTTCAATCCTAAACCCATCAACAATCGTTATCGGTGGTGGAGTATCAGCTGCGGGAGAGTTCCTTCTCCAAGGCGTGCAAAAGGTCTACGACGAAAATACATTCCCACAAGTACGCACATCCACTAAATTGGCTCTTGCAACTCTAGGAAATGACGCTGGAGTTATCGGAGCAGCATCACTTGTATTGCAATAAGATAGATTGATAATAGAGCTTGGTTATCCATCAAGCTCTTTTTTGAAAGTCGAATAAAACGAAATAGGTTTTAATTTTGGGAAGGAATCGCTAGATGAACACATCAAAACAACCTATGCTTGAATTAGCATTGTCTATCGCGACGGAAGCTCATAGAGGACAATTTGATAAGGCAGGGATAGATTATATAGAACATCCAATTTTTGTTGCGAGCCAAGTTGATTCTGAAGAAGAGAAAGCAGTGGCTCTACTACATGATGTTATTGAGGATAGTTGTGTTACTGCTGAAGAGTTACTAAATGCGGGTTTACCAGAGACAGTAGTTACAGCCGTTCAGATTTTGTCAAAGAAAAAGGGACAAGACTATCAAACCTATCTGAAAACTGTGAAATCCAATCCTCTTGCGAGAGCCGTAAAATTAGCTGACCTAAAACATAATTCAGATTTATCGAGACTTGAGACCATTACTGACAAGGATTTGGAACGATTAGAAAAATATAAAAAGGCCATTGATTATCTGAGTATGTAGAAAAGATTTTTTATGCTATACTAGTTAGGACAATAAATGAGGTGAGAGTAAATGACAAAAGCAGATACGATTTTTAAAGAAAATATAGAACGAATTCTTAAGGAAGGTGTCTTTTCTGAGCAGGCACGTCCTAAGTATAAGGATGGGACAGTTGCCAATTCTAAGTACGTAACGGGTGCCTTTGCGGAGTATGATTTGGCCAAAGGGGAATTTCCCATCACAACCTTGCGTCCCATTGCAATCAAATCCGCTATCAAGGAAGTACTCTGGATCTACCAAGATCAGTCTAATAGCCTAGAAGTGCTGAATAGCAAGTACAATGTTCACTACTGGAATGACTGGGAAGTGGGAGATACGGGAACCATTGGTGAACGCTACGGTGCGGTCGTTAAGAAACACGATATCATTAATAAGATTCTCAAGCAGTTGGAAGCCAATCCCTGGAACCGTCGCAATATCATCTCACTCTGGGATTACCAAGCATTTGAGGAGACAGACGGTCTCCTTCCATGCGCCTTTCAGACCATGTTTGATGTCCGTCGCGTTGATGGGGAAATCTATCTGGATGCGACCTTGACTCAGCGTTCTAATGATATGTTGGTGGCCCACCACATTAACGCTATGCAGTACGTAGCTCTTCAGATGATGATTGCCAAGCATTTCGGCTGGAAGGTTGGGAAGTTCTTCTACTTTATCAATAACCTTCATATCTATGATAATCAGTTTGAACAAGCAGAGGAATTGCTCCGTCGTGAGCCGTCAAACTGCCAACCTCGTTTGGTCTTGAATGTGCCAGATAAGACTAATTTCTTTGATATCAAAGCCGAAGACTTTGAGTTGGTCGACTACGATCCAGTTAAGCCGCAGCTGAAGTTTGATTTGGCTATTTAAGAAAATCATAACCACCCGTTAGTGAACTGCACCCCAAAAATTAGACAGAAAAAATCTAACTTTTGGGGTGTTTTTATTATGAAATTGAGTTATGAAAATAAAGTTCAAATCTATGAACTTAGAAAACAAGGATATAGCTTAGAGAAGCTTTCAAATAAATTTGGGATAAACAATTCTAATCTTAGGTACATGATTAAATGGATTGATCGTTACGGAATAGAG
>CAJNCU010000007.1:0-46921 GCA_905221355.1 bacterium | reverse complement strand
CCCCTTGACCAACGGACCTTGAGCTTTTCAACTCTTTCTATTATACCTACTTTTCCTACTTTGTCAAGATCTTTTTTAATCTCCTATACAAATTCTTGGAAGACGATAGAAAGCTCCCTCAGTAACGCCTTGCGTCCTCTGAAGATTTCCCCTCCCATGAGACGGTCCACCAACTCTTGTTTTTCCTTACTCTGCTCGGATTTGTATGTCTTCAGAAGTTCGTGAAAGAGATAATAATCATCCAGTCTCAGCCCTTTTTCTCCTAGGCGATGGCTAATCTCACTCACCTCTTCATAGGGTTCTTTGTTGAAACGGCGCTTATGGCTTTCCTGTTTTCGAATATTATCCAGGATGCGATTTCTAAATTTTGTTTTAAAGCAGACATATAGTCGATGGCGCTCACCCTCTAGCAACTCTGGATGGCTACTGACCAGTTCATAGAGGCACATCATGCCCTCCTGGTCCCAGTCCTCTTTCTCCCACAGATGTAGATGATAATCTTTGCGACACTTATGGACAATCCCCTTCGTTTCTTCGTATAGTTCTTTCAGATTCATAGACCTCTCCTTTCTGCATTTAGTTTAGCAAAATGCACGAACACATGAATCTATTTCCTCTATTCTATACTTCTTTCTCTCTCAACGGCACATAAAAAGAGAGGCAAGGCCTCTCTGGGATTATAATTCTGCAATTTGGTTTAGGTTTACTTCTGCAATCGTATCATTACCAAACATAGAGATAATCATCTTCACTTTGTTGTTATCAATTTCAGTAATTTTACCTGTGTAGTCTGCAAAAGCGCCATCAATGATGCGGACTGTCTGACCAACTTCAACATCAATATCAAACTCTTGAACAGTTTGTCCCATTGAAACCAGAATATCACGAATTTCTTGTTCCAATAGCGGAGTTGGTTTTGATCTGTTGCCGTGGGATCCGACGAATCCTGTTACGTTCGGTGTGTTTCGAACAACGAACCATGCTTCATCAGTCATGACCATTTCTACAAGGACATAACCCGGAAAGCGATTCTCTTCAATTTCTTTTTTCTTTCCATTTTTCTCAACTTGCACGGTTTGTGTTGGAATCTCAACGCGTAGAATATTATCCAACATGTTATACGTTTGTGCACGTTGCAATAGATTTTCTTTTACCTTATTTTCATAGCCAGAATAAGTTTGTAGAACAAACCATCCTTTGTCAAAACTATCCATGATATTTCCTTTCATAATAGAAGAAACTAGTAGAAGTTCTCCGCCTTTCTTCTAAAAAATGTTAATAAATCGAATCAAACCTGAAACAATCAACTGGTCAAAAATGTAAATGATGACCACAAAGAAGGCTGTGTATTCCATAATAGAGCGAAAATCTCTCCAGCTTTCCTTGCGAGTTGGCCACGTTGTTTCTTTAAGAAGTTTAAAAATATCCTTAATAAAACCCATCGTTCTCTCCTATCTCGTTTCTCTATGTGTCGTATATTTCCCACAATGTTTACAAAATTTATTTACTTCTAGTCGTGTTGGCTTGGGGTTCCCACCAGTTTTGATTGAGTAATTCCTTGAACCGCAAACTGCACAAGCTAGGCTTGCTTTTTTTAGTGCCATAACGCCTCCATCTTATCTATTATAACAAGAAACCTAGGCTTTGACAAGCCTCTTAACGAAATAGATTAAGGAATGAGTCCCATATTGTCTGGGCTTTTTCTTTTATCTTAGCTTCTGAAATCGCACGTCCCGCTTCATCTACAAGATTTTGTGCACGGCTACGAATATCCGCTATCGGATCCTCCGACTGGTTTGCCTCATTTTCAATAGCTTGTTTTTTAGTATTTTCTGGTTCAATCCCATTTTGTTTATAAGCATTCTCAACTGTAAAAGTGCTACCTGGAGTGTAAGGCAAAATGGTATTAGCCATACTTCTAAAGACGTGGGCTGCTCCATTTGATGTCGAACCTGCCAGATAATGGTTTTCATCCGTCGTCGGGAAACCGAGCCAGTGGGTAATTACCACATCTGGAGTATAGCCAATCACCCACTGGTCACTAGTATATACTGAATTAAAAGCAGCCTCAGTAGTACCTGTCTTTCCAGCCATAACATAATCTGTTGGCGACGAACTAATTCCTGTACCATTGGTAAATGTTCCTAGCATCATGCTGGTCATTTTATCGGCTACCGACTTATCAATCACTCGTTTTTGGGAATTTTTATGACTCTTGATGACCTGGCCACTGGCATTTTCAATACGAGTGATAAAATGCGCTTCAGGCATCAGACCTTCATTAGCAAAGGTTGCATAGGCTTGCGCCATCTGGAGGGGATTCGTCTCTACGCCTCCACCGAGAGCGACTCCAAGAACTCGATCAACATTTTCCATATTCAGGCCAAATCTCTCCCCAGCGTCAAAAGCTTTGTCAATACCTAATGCATTTACAGTCGCAACTGCCGGTAAATTGAGTGATTCAGCCAAAGCCTGATACATAGGTACTTCTGGAGATGTCTTAATGCCCGCATAATTGTCCACTTGATAACTATCGTACTGCATCGTATGATTATCCAGTTGCTTGTTTAAGGCCCATCCTGCTTCTACTGCAGGTGTATAAACGACTAAAGGTTTAATGGTTGAGCCCGGGCTACGCTTAGACTGAGTGGCATAGTTGAAATTGCGGAAGCCTGGTTTGTCATCGCCAGCTACGCGGCCAACAACGCTACGCACCCCACCTGTTTTAGGCTCTAAAGCAACACTACCTGATTCGGCGTGTGTTCCGTCTTCTGCCTTTGGAAATAGTGAGGTGTTTTCGTAAACAACCTGCATGTTGGCTTGGTAGTTTTGGTCAAGTTCTGTATAGATTCGATAGCCGTTGTTGACAATCTCTTCTTCTGTGAGATTGTACTTGGAAACCGCTTCGTTGACAACTGCATCAAAATAGGACGGATAACGATAATCTGAAACCTTCCCTTCATACTTATCTTGCAGTTGAGAAGCCATATCTGTTCCAGTTGCTTCGGTCTCTTGATTTTTATCAATATAACCCGCTGCAACCATATTTTGCAAAACAGTATCCCTACGATTGGTTGAAGTTTCAACAGAATTTAATGGATTATACAATTCTGGTCCCTTGAGCATCCCTGCTAGAGTGGCCGCCTGATCAAGCGTTAGTTGTGAAGCCGATACACCGAAATATTTCTTACTCGCATCTTCAACACCCCATACCCCATTTCCAAAGTAGGCGTTATTGAGGTACATAGTAAGGATTTGCTCCTTGCTGTATTTCTTTGTCAACTCTAAGGCAAGGAAAAACTCCTTGGCCTTCCGTTCAACGGTTTGGTCCTGAGACAGATAAGCATTTTTCGCCAACTGTTGAGTGATGGTAGACCCCCCTCCAGAACGACCTGCTGTAAGGATGGCTAGAAAGAAACGACCGTAGTTAATCCCATCATTCTTATAGAAGGAACGGTCCTCTGTCGCGACAACAGCATTCTGCAAGTCTTTGCTGATATCTGCCAGCTCAACATAGGTCCCCTTTTGACCGGATAGGGCTCCTGCCTCTTTTTCTTCGCGGTCAAAAATCAGAGTTCGCGTTTTCAGGGCATTTTGTAAATCATTGACATTGGTAGACTTGGCTATTGCAAATAGGTAGGTCCCTACTAGCAAACCTGCACTTAACCCTAAAATGATGACGATTTTTGTCAGATGATAACGACGCCAAAATTTCCGAATTGGCCCTACTTGGGACAATTTTTTTCTATCGCTCCGGGAACGACGCATGCTAGTCGAATCAGACTCCGCTGATTCATTCGTTTCTTTTTTAAAGAGAAAAAGAAACTTCTCAAATAATTTATCTAATTTCATGCGTTTATTTTATCATCTTCACCATAGGAACTCAAGAATTTAGCTACTCCCTATCCAAATAGGGCTTTTTTTGTTACAATATCTGTATGCAATTCACATTTACATTACCCGAATCCTTGCCTCAAATGACGGTCAAACAATTCCTAGAGGAACAACTACTCATCCCTAGAAAAATCCGTCATTTTTTGAGAATAAAGAAGAACATCTTAATGAACCACAAAGAAGTTCACTGGAACGAGATGGTCAAGCCAGGGGACATTTGCCAGTTGACTTTTGACGAGGAAGATTATCCCCAAAAAGAAATCCTTTGGGGCAATTCAGACCTCGTTCAAGAGATTTATCAAGACCAACATCTCATTATCGTCAACAAGCCCGAAGGCATGAAAACTCACGGAAATCAACCTGGTGAAATTGCCCTTCTCAATCACGTCTCTGCCTACGTTGGCCAAACCTGTTATGTCGTTCATCGCCTGGATATGGAAACAAGCGGTTTAGTGCTTTTTGCTAAAAATCCTTTTATCTTACCCATCCTCAATCGTTTGTTGGAGAAAAAGGAAATCGTTCGTGAGTACTGGGCACTTATAGAAGGGCGAGTAGAGAGTAAAGAACTTATCTTCCGAGATAAAATCGGCCGTGATCGACATGATCGCAGAAAACGAGTAGTAGATCCCAAAAATGGACAATATGCTGAAACGCATATCAGTCGATTAAAGCAATTTCCAAATCAGACTACCCTTGTCCGTTGCAAGCTAAAGACCGGTCGAACGCATCAGATTCGTGTTCACCTCTCTCATCACAAGCATCCTATCTTGGGTGACCCTCTCTATAATAGTAAATCAAAAACAAGTCGGCTTATGCTTCATGCCTTTCGCCTTTCTTTTACCCATCCACTCACCTTAGAAAAATTGAGTTTCACTGTTCTATCGGATACTTTTGAAAAAGAATTAAAAAAGAATGGATGACATTATCATCTATTCTTATATATACAAAAAAGCAAGGCCAGAAAGCCTTGCTTTTTTATCGACTCAAGAATTATTTAGCGATTTTTGCAAAGTATTCAAGAGTACGAACAAGTTGTGAAGTGTAAGACATTTCGTTGTCATACCATGAAACAACTTTAACCAATTGTTTACCGTCAACGTCAAGAACTTTAGTTTGAGTTGCGTCAAACAATGAACCGAATGACATACCTACGATATCAGAAGATACGATTGGATCTTCAGTGTAACCGTATGATTCGTTAGAAGCTGCTTTCATAGCTGCGTTTACTTCATCAACAGTAACGTTCTTATCAAGAACTGCTACCAATTCAGTTACAGAACCTGTTGGAACAGGAACACGTTGAGCAGCTCCGTCCAATTTACCGTTCAATTCAGGGATAACCAAACCGATTGCTTTAGCAGCACCAGTTGAGTTAGGAACGATGTTAGCTGCAGCAGCACGAGCACGGCGAAGGTCACCTTTACGGTGTGGTCCATCAAGAACCATTTGGTCACCAGTGTAACCGTGGATAGTAGTCATCAAACCTTCAACGATACCGAAGTTGTCATGAAGAGCTTTAGCCATTGGAGCCAAACAGTTTGTAGTACATGAAGCACCTGAGATAACTGTTTCAGTACCATCAAGAATGTCATGGTTAGTGTTAAATACAACTGTTTTAACATCTGATCCACCAGGAGCAGTGATAACAACTTTCTTAGCACCACCAGCGTGCAAGTGTTTTTCAGCAGCTGCTTTAGTAGCAAAGAAACCAGTTGCTTCAAGAACGATTTCTACACCGTCGTTAGCCCAGTCGATTTGTTCTGGATCACGTTCAGCAGAAACTTTAACGAATTTACCGTTAACTTCAAATCCGCCTTCTTTAACTTCTACAGTACCGTCGAAACGACCTTGAGTTGTATCGTATTTCAACAAGTGTGCAAGCATCACTGGATCTGTAAGGTCGTTGATGCGAGTAACTTCAACACCTTCTACGTTTTGGATACGGCGGAAAGCAAGACGACCGATACGTCCGAAACCGTTAATACCAACTTTAACTACCATTAGTGATTTCCTCCTTATGAAAATCCTGAAAATTTTATTGTGAAAAGAGTAACTTGGATCACTACAAATCACCTTTCAACGAACCTATTATATAACTATTTGAGCTTAATTGCAAGTGCTGACCTTGATTTTCTATGTCAGTTTCTTTTTGATAGGATGCCTCTGTAATTTCTTTCTCTACTCATAGCGTAAGGATTCCACTGGATCCATTTTGCTAATCTTACGTGCTGGGAAGAAGGCAGAAATATAGCCAAGAAACAAAGCAAAAATGAATGTCCCTAAAATAGAGAGAAGATTTAATTCAAAAACTTTAGAGATTGATGGATAGAAATGGTGAACAATAACATTCGCTAGACTGCCTATCCCTTGAGCAATGATGAAAGCTATAAACAAGGCAATTCCTACAATCCAAAGAGCTTCGTAGATAAAGATTCCTTTCACATCTCTATTTTGATAGCCAACGGCCTTCATGACACCGATTTCCTTAGAACGTTGCATAATATTGATATAAATGATGATGCCTATCATAACTGCTGCCACCACAATCGCTTGTGAAGAAAGCACAATCAGTAATCCCTGGATGACACGAATAAAGGTAATCACAATATCAAGAACGGCCTGTTGAGAAAGAACTGTATACTTCTTATTTTTCTGCAATTCTTCTATTACTGTTTTCGTACGAGAAGGATCTTTAAGTTCCAGAATAAAATAGGATACAGCCTTTGTAAATTCAGCTTCTTTTAAAATAGTTTCCATCTGGTTGGAAGCCATGAAACTATTGCTATCCTCTGCATCATCTTCGTCATTGATGACACGCACAATATGAGTTTGAAAACCTGCCAACTTGCTACCTTCAGCAGCATTTTCTACAATGGTTGCTGAAACTGGCTTGCCAATAACATCACTAGCTGTCAGATTTTCCCCTGTTTGTTCATTCCAATTTTTGAGCAAACTCATCGGAATCGTCAATCCCTGCTCGTTAACATCCGTATAAAGAGTGCCTGCTAACACTTTTTCTTTTTCATTGCTACTAACAGAAATACTTGTATCTTCATACAAACTCACGACTTGAGCATAAGAAGGCATAGATTGGCTAAATTCTACTTCGTGTCCGTCTATGCTAATCTTTGACATGGTCATGCCAAAAGGACTTTCTAGATATTTAATATTTTCTTTCCCAATCGTATCCACGATATAGTTCTTATCATCTTGGTTCAAAAAACCTCTGCCAGCAACACTAGAATTCAGCGCAATCTGAACTTGGGAAGGGAGCTTCCCCCCGTTGGTATTTTCATCAATCATCGAAATCAAGGCATTTCCTAGCCCAAACGAAACCAATACACCTACAAAACCAATCGAGGTCGCTACTGCAATCAGCAAGTTACGCCACTTTCTTTCCAAAAAGTTACTTAAAGAAAGTTTGAATTTGTTTTTAAAGGACAATCCTTTATTTTTTGACTTCTTCAACGACTTCACCATCCTTCATTTTGATAATCACATCTGCATATTCAGTAACCTCTGGGTTATGAGTAACAATCAGTACTGTTTCCCCAGCTTGGGCCAAATTTTTGAACACTTCTAAAACCATCTCTTGAGATTGAGAATCGAGCGATCCAGTTGGTTCATCAGCTACAATCATATCTGGTTGGTTTACCAGAGCACGCGCAATGGCTACACGTTGTTTTTGTCCACCAGAGAGCTGTTTAACATTCTTAGCCATAAAAGGCTCCATCCCTAAATTATGAAGTTGTTCTTGGGCTATTCTTGTCATTTCTTTATCCGATAAATCTTTGACATAGAGAGGCAACTTAACATTATCCAAAACAGATTGATGGGGGATGAGATTGAAGTTTTGGAAGACAAACCCAATGTTGTCTTTGCGAAATTGCGTCAATTCAACCTCTGACAATTCCTTGAGAGACTCTCCTTTAAAGTCTAAAATTCCCTCGTACTCCCTATCTAAACCGCTGATAATATTTAATAGACTGGTTTTTCCACATCCTGACGGACCATAAATCGCAGTGATTTTCCCTTCAGCA
Source organism: bacterium (assembly GCA_905221355.1). Classification (GTDB taxonomy): domain Bacteria; phylum Bacillota; class Bacilli; order Lactobacillales; family Streptococcaceae; genus Streptococcus. Next base: position 38,987 of record CAJNCU010000007.1, on the reverse strand, counting down.
ATCTGTAGGTTAATATTCCTTAGAGCCTGCTCTTTATTATTCCCATCCAAGACGTAAAATTTTGAAATATTTTTAATGGATAAAATGGACATTACAATCTCCTTTAATCACTTGTGATATCGTGAACCGTTACAAACTACAATAAACAATGCTAATATAAATTAATCTAACAGAATCAGATTCAAAAAAAATTCCTTCTTTTTTCGAATTCATTGTAACAAAAAAGTGACATTCCTCCAATGACAGAAATGTCACTTCTATAAACAATTTAACGATATCTTTCTAGGTCCTCAGCCCATTCATTATCTAAACTAATTAGTAACTGCTCATTGCCAAACATTCTCGCCATCATTTTTGCTTCTTCATACTTTTGTTTTGCTGTTTCATAATCCGTCTGAATATAATATTTCCACTCCACCATCAAGACAATCGGTTGTTTTTGAAAATCTCGTGTTTTCTGTCCTATTTTATTTAAGGTCTCAACTGCTCTCTTAAAATAATGAAACAGCCCCATAATTTCTATACAAGCTAAAGAAGCTAACAAGGAATCTCTAAGCAAGTCCAAACAATCGAACTCTATCTTATCAACCTGAGAACTTAATTTGTCATGAAAACAAAGAATGGTTTCATGCTCAGACTTTTTTATCTCACCCTCGTTTAAACCATCCATTAACTGACAGTTGAAATACAGTCTCAATTTCAACAATTCCTCAGCCCTGTATACATCTCTGGATAGTAAGTCTTGAAGACCGCCCTCAATCACACTACTTCCGTATAAGGAATTACTAGTCGCCCTCACCTCATCTATAGCTTGAAGACAATCCACTATCACTTTCTCATCACGTGGCAAATCATCATAAAAACATTCAAAAATCTCATCAAAATATTTTTCCTTTTGTTCCTGCAACTCTTTGTCTCCATAGTCAGGATGATGAAGAAGAAAGTATTTTAATTCTTGGTAACGTTTGGGCAATTCCTTGTAGTCTGGCATCAAGACATACGATGGAATACCTAGCCTATCCGCAATATATTCCAGTGTTTTTATCGTAGGACGAAACTCTCCCTTTTCAATGCGCACCAACTGACGAACGGACAACTCTGACTCATCCCCACAAAAAACTGGACGACTAAGACCCTTCTCCTCTCTAAGGAGTCTTACCTTTTCCCCTAAATCATTCACTTCTCTCATTTACCTCTCGAATCTTTTCAAAAACTTTGATATTCAAATAACTATATGCGCTTATTATAACATTTTTCAAGAAAATGTACAAAAAAAGAGACAGGATAACTCCTGCCTCTAGGCTGATAAACAATTATTTGCGACGTCCTGGTCGTTCTGCATAACCATAGTAAGCATCTGCCATGATTTCTTCCATGTCAGCTACCATTGGCAAGCGTGGGTTTGCAGGTGAACATTGGTCTTCGTAAGCAAGTAAGGCAATTTCATGCAAGCTGTCTTTCCAAGCTTTTTCATCAATTCCAAAGCCTTTGAAGTTCATTGTGATTCCAACTGCTTCACCAAGATCGTAAACTGCTTTGGCATAAGCTTCAACCGCTTCTTCTGGTGTTGAGCAAGGAAGACCTAGCATACGAGCGATATCTTGGAATTTTTCATCAGCTTTCCAGTAATTGTACTTAGGCCATGTTGTAGTTTTAGATGGACGAGTTCCATTATAACGGATAACATAAGGAAGTAAAATAGCATTTGTACGTCCGTGAATGGTGTGGTGAACAGCACCAATCTTATGCGCCATTGAGTGACTCATTCCAAGGAAGGCATTTGCAAAGGCCATACCAGCCATTGTAGAGGCATTATGCATCTTTTCACGGGCTTCTGGGTCAGCTGTTTTTACAGATTTTTCCAAGTATTTGAAGACTAACTTGATGGTTTGAAGAGCAATACCATCTGTATAGTCATTGGCAAAGTTAGAAGTATAAGCTTCAGTTGCGTGTGTCAAGACATCCATACCTGTGTCAGCAGCAATAAATGCTGGAACAGATTCTACCAAAGCAGGGTCAACAATTGCAATGGTTGGTGTCAAAGCGTAGTCAGTGATTGGGTATTTGCGGTTGTTTGCCTTGTCAGAGATAACTGCAAACGGTGTTACTTCTGAACCTGTACCAGATGTTGTTGGAATACCGATATATTGTGCCTTCTTACCAAGTGATGGGAATTTGAAGGCACGTTTGCGGATATCCATGAATTTTTGAACGAGGTCACCGAAGTCAACGTCTGGCTGTTCATAGAACATCCACATACCTTTAGCTGCATCCATTGGTGAACCACCACCAAGGGCAATGATAGTGTCTGGTTCAAACGAACGCATTACTTCAACACCACGACGAACTGTTGTGATATCTGGATCTGGTTCAACATCTGAGAAGACTTGAATCGTGACTTTGTTTTTACGAAGATTCAATTGGTCAATCACACGTTGTACAAAACCGAGTTTTTCAATTGATTTATCGGTAACAATCATGACACGTTCGATACCTTCGCAAGTTTGAAGGTATTGGATTGAGTTACGTTCGAAGTAGATTTTTGAAGGAACTTTAAACCATTGCATATTATTTCTACGTTTTCCTACTTTCTTGATGTTAAGAAGGTTGATAGCGGATACGTTATCACCAACTGAGTTGTGTCCATATGAACCACATCCAAGTGTTAATGATGGAATGAAGGCGTTGTATACATCACCGATACCACCAAAGGTAGATGGAGAGTTCCAGATAATACGCATTGCCTTTATTTCCGTACCGAAACGTTTTGCAAGAGCTTCGTCTTTTGTATGGATAGCAGCTGAGTGTCCTAGACCATTAAATTCAACCATTTGACGAGCTTTTTTAAGTCCATCTTCAGTATCTTCAGCTTTCAAAACTGCAATAACAGGTGATAATTTTTCACGAGTCAATGGTTCTTTAATTCCAACTTCTGCACATTCAGCAGCCAAGATATTTGTACCTTCTGGTACTTTGAATCCTGCTTGCTCAGCAATCCATGCTGCTGGTTTACCAACAATATTTGGGTTCAATTTTGCACCAGCGCAGTTCTTGCTGTTAGCTTTTGCACCAAAACAGAATTCTTCCAAAAGCGCTTTTTCTTTCTTGTTGACAAAGTAAGTATGGTATGATTTGAATTCTTCTACAAATTCGTCATACACTTCTTTATCAATGATAACCGCTTGTTCTGATGCACAGACCATCCCATTATCAAATGATTTAGACATAACGATGTCATGAGCAGCTTGACGAAGGTCAGCAGATTTTTCTACATAGGCAGGAACGTTTCCGGCACCTACCCCAAGAGCTGGTTTTCCACATGAGTATGCAGCTTTAACCATAGCATTCCCACCAGTTGCGAGGATAGTCGCAACACCTTCGTGGTTCATAAGTGCCCCAGTTGCTTCCATAGATGGCTCTGTAATCCATTGAACACAGTTTTCAGGTGCACCGGCTGCGATGGCTGCATCACGAACGATTTGTGCAGCATGAGCAGAAGATTCTTGAGCTGATGGGTGGAAGGCGAAAACAATTGGGTTACGTGTCTTCAAAGCAATCAATGATTTGAAAATCGCTGTTGAAGTTGGGTTTGTTGTTGGAGTGATACCACAAATAACTCCGACCGGCTCCGCAATCTTCGTCAAACCTGTAATTGGATCATCTTCGATAACTCCAGCTGTTTTAACTCCACGCATATTGTTCACTACGTGTTCACAGGCAAATAGATTTTTTGTCGCCTTATCTTCAAATACGCCACGACCAGTTTCTTCAACTGCATGCTGTGCAAGGATACCGTGCGCGTCAAGTGCTGCAACAGACGCTTTTGCTACGATGTAGTCAACTTGCTCTTGGTTCAACTTGCGCATTTCATCAAGCGCAACCAAGGCTTTTTTCACGAGACCATCGACATGCTTTTCAGCAGCAAGTTGTTTTTCCTCTGGTGTTACTGTTTTTTTATCAGCCATATTATCCTCCATAGCCTTTAAGGATGTTATCCTTTGTTAATTTTTTCACAAGTTTATTATAACTCTTTTTTTATGCTTTGTAAACAGTTTCATAAGTATTTCACAAAGAATTTTTCTGAAATTGTGATTTTTTTCTCAATATAGCTACACAAGAGAGTTTCGACTGGATGATTGTGAAATTATGGAGAAAATTTTTTTATTTCACAAAGTTTTTCTAGTTGATAGTTAGTTATCGAATCCAAGTGCAGAAAGCGCTTTCTTCCTTACTTTTAAAAATAGCCTCCTCATCTGGAGACTACTGTTTTTGTTGGAAAACGCCTTGTTTAAAGGTTCCTTCATAGACAACTTCTTGCTCTGTCGTCAACTTTCCTTGACCTTCAGCCTGGCCATTTACAAAATCACCTTCGTATTTCCAGCCATCTTTTGATTGGAAAGTCCCTTTTCCATTAAAGGCTCCATTATTGAAATCACCTGTATATTGGTCCCCATTTTCAAAGGTCAGAGTTCCTTGGCCATTCATTTTCCCTCGTACCAAGGTGCCATCATAAACAAGAGCTCCGCCATCAAGTGTCAGGGCACCCTTTTTAGGTGTATTTAGTAGAAATACTGAAAGGGCACAGAGTGCAATTACGACTACTGCAATGAACTCTAGCCTAGGGCGAGTTAGGTAAACTCTATACTTTTCATAGATTTGTTTAAGCTTTTCCATTGTCACTCTCTTTTTCTAATCGATCTAGCCAGCTTTGACATCCACTTGTGATGCGAGCATAGGTTTCCTCAAAATCTCCTGTATACCAAGGATCTGGGACACTTTCAGATGCAAAAGAGTAGATCTTGTACTGTAGTTCCTGAGGACACATGTGACGCAGATCTGAAAGGTTTGAAGCATCCATACCGATAATGTAATCAAACGATTCAAAGTCCTCTCTGTCAATCTGAAGCGATGTTTTATCTTTGTCATACGGGATCTGATATTGCTGGAAAATCCCTTGCGTTCCCTTATGAATCGGATTGCCATGTTCCCAAGATGAAGTCGCACGACTCTCAACCTGGTAATCGCTCGTCATGGATTTCATCACAAACTCTGCCATGGGGCTACGGCAGATGTTTCCTAAACACACAAATACTATTTTTCTCATCCCTTTTCCTCTTACTTCATAGAAAAACGGGAGTGACAGGTCCCGTTTTATTCTTCGATTGCTCCGCCTTCGTCAACAACTGTTCCTTCTGGTGTCACAGCTTCTTTGAGTGGCAACACTGTCTTGATAGCAGCCAATTCAAAAGTCAAATAAACGCCATCTACATCAAGTACGATTGTTCTCTTCTCAGTGTCTACTTCATCCACTGTTCCGTAAAGGCCGCCAATTGTAATAACTTCATAGCCTTTTTGAAGTTTATTCAAGCTTTCCATACGCTTTTGAGCTTGTTTCTTTTGAGAACGTTGCATAAAGAACATCAAGGCCATCATACCTACAAGCATGATTAAAAAAGTAATATTTGGATTCATTGTTTTCTCCTTTGTCTTTTACATAGGACTACTATATCAAATTTCAGCTACTTTTACAAGGTTGTACCTTGTTTTTATGGTTATAAAAAATCAGAGCTTTCACTCTGATTTCTGCAATTATTTCAAATTTTGAACGACTTTGACTAGATTTTCTACCGTAAATCCGTACTCTGCCAATACTTTTGGTGCTGGGGCAGATGCTCCGAAAGTATCAATACCGAGAACTGCACCATCAAGGCCAACATATTTGTACCAGTTTTGAGTTGCACCCATTTCGACTGCAACACGACGGCGAATTGCATTTGGAAGGATTTCTTCCTTGTACGCTGCATCTTGTTTATCAAAGACATCTGTAGATGGCATGCTGACTACGCGGACTTTTTCGCCTTGACTAGCTAATTCTTTGGCAGCTGCGACAGCTAGATTGACCTCTGAACCTGTCGCAATCAAGATTGTATCAAAGTCTGCCGCATTTTCATAGACAACATAGGCACCTTTCGCAACCTTGTCGAAGTCTGTTCCCTCTTCAACAGTCAAGTTTTGGCGTGTCAAGACAAGGGCAGTTGGTGTTTTCTCGCTTGTCACTGCAAGGTACCAAGCCGCTTGAGTTTCACGCGCATCTGCTGGGCGGAAAACATTCAGATTTGGCATAGCACGGAGACCTGCTAAGTGTTCAACTGGTTCGTGAGTTGGACCATCTTCACCAACTGCGATTGAATCGTGAGTAAAGACATAAGTCACAGGAAGTCCTTGCAAGGCTGACAAGCGAACAGCTGCTTTCACATAGTCAGAAAAGACGAAGAAAGTACCACCGTATACACGAAGTCCACCATGAAGGGCCATCCCGTTCAAGATCGTTCCCATTGCAAATTCACGAACACCAAACTGAATGTTGCGGTTCAAGCGATTAGCGTCGTCTTGAAGTCCATCCGTTTTGATATAAGTCATGTTTGAGTGAGCTAGGTCAGCTGATCCACCTAGGAAGGTTGGCAACTTAGCAGCTACAACGTTCAAAGCATCTTGACTTGAATTACGAGTCGCTTGAGAGAAGCCATTTTCTAAGGCTGGGAAGTCTGCTGGAGTCACTTTAACTGGATCACGTCCGTCGATAATAGCTTCTACTTCTGCAGCCAGTTCTGGATGAGCCTCTTTATAGTCAGCAACTAATTTTGTCCATGCTTCATAAGCTGATGCGCCACGATCTGCAACATTTTCCTTGAAATCAGCATAAACTTGTTCTGGGATTTCAAATGGTTCATAGTCCCAACCGAGGGCTTGACGAGTTGCTGCAGTTTCGTCTGCACCAAGAGGAGCACCGTGTACGGCATTAGTTCCTTGTTTGTTTGGAGAGCCATATCCAATAACAGTCTTCACTTCAATCAAAGATGGTTTGCCTGAAGCTTTAGCAGCTTCGATAGCAGCATGGATAGCTTCCAAGTCTGTTCCATCTTCAACCAAGGCTGTATGCCAACCGTAGGCATTGTAACGGTCACGAACACTTTCTGTAAAGGAATCCTTTGTCTCACCATCCAAGTTGATGTCGTTTGAATCATAAAGAACCACCAACTTGTCAAGTTTTTGCAAGCCTGCGTATGAAGCCGCCTCACTTGAGACACCTTCCATCAAGTCTCCGTCTCCGCAGATAACGTAAGTATAGTGGTCAAAGATATTGAAGCCTTCACGGTTATACTTCGCTGCAAGGAAACGTTCTGCTTGGGCAAAACCAGTGGCAGTAGAAATCCCTTGTCCTAGAGGACCGGTTGTAGCGTCAACCCCTGCAGTGTGGCCAAATTCTGGGTGACCAGGTGTTTTGGAACCCCATTGGCGGAAGCTCTTGATTTCATCCATGCTGACATCTTCAAAACCAGAAAGGTGAAGAAGGGCATAGAGAAGCATAGATCCGTGTCCTGCTGAAAGAATAAAGCGGTCGCGGTTGATCCAGTTTGGTTGGGCTGGATTGATACGAAGTTGCTTTGTAAAGAGGCTATAGGCCATAGGAGCAGCCCCCATAACCACCCCTGGGTGACCTGAGTTTGCTTTGTTGATGGCGTCAATACCTAGAAAACGAATTGCATTAACAGATAGATTTGACATAGAATTTCCTTTCTCTTTGAGGTGATTAATGAATCACACATCCTATTTTTCTATTATATGAAAAAATGCATAGAATAGCAATAAAACAATTTGCGTTCATCTAACACATTTGATTTGTCTATCCTCTCGTCACTTCATAGTACGGGAGCAAACGAGTATAAGCGTCTTCTAGCTCCTCCAATATCGCTTCTACTGACTGATTTTCAATGAAGGAAACATCTGACTTGACTAAGACTTTTCGGGCTTCCTGACTGCTCACCTTCTCGCGTAAAGTACGGCGATTCTCCTCAGTAGCCTCCACCTTATGACTTTCCCCATTTGAGTAGACTAGATAATAAATTCCTTCTACCGCTGGAAGCTCTAAAACCTTGGCTTGCTTGTCTAAGGTCTGTTCATCTTTCTTTCGCTCGATGAAACTGACTTCCAAAGAAATCCCAAAGTCAGCAGGTGTTCCATACAAACGAAGAGCCATCATAGGTTCTGTCACTTGTCCGTCTCTCTGTAGATAGGCCCAGAAATGTGGCCGTAAGCGTTGTGCTTGATTCATCCACTGGCTAGTCTGTTGGAGTTGCCATTCTGAATGACTTGCTTGAAAGGTTTTGGCCAATTCTGTAAAAGACTTCCGAGCCTCTTGGCCTTTGTGACGCAATTCCAGCATCTTTTCTCTTTCATCACCAGCTTTATCAGGATTACGATACTGGACCCCTGCAAATGATAAATATTCTCTAACTGCTTTCAGCATATCTGAATCTTTCCTTTCCTAGCAAAAAATCAGGATGAACCTGATTTTACTTTGCTTATTCTGCATCTACGACAACATAGCGATTTGGCTCGTCACCTTCAGAGTAACTCGTCACGCCATCCATGCGTGAAATAATGCGATGGATAATCTTGCGTTCGCTATTTGACATTGGATCTGTTTGTTGGCTATGTCCTTCCTCTAAAACGCGAGTCGCCAATTTTTGAGCGTAGGTTTGCAAGACTTCCGCACGGTGTTCAACGTAATCATTGACATTAATCATGATGTAGAAAGTTCTTGAATAGCGATTGTAAAGGTAATTTTGCGCTAATAATTGGAGAGCTTTCAAAACTTTTCCGTGGTAGCCGATAATACGACCTGGTTCGTTGGTATCAATTTGAAGATTGATAATGCGACGGTTATAGTCACTTGAAATGATACCTTCGACATCTATATCATTCAAAATCGTTTGAACATAACTAGCGACCTCAGCTACTACTTGTTCGATGTCATAACTTGGCTCTACTTTCAAGCCCAAGTCTTCCAACGATTGGCTTGCTGCTTCCTGCGTTTCAGTTTCTTTTTCCGGAGCAGATTCCACTTCCTCAATAACATCTTCTGCTTGAAGTTCATTTAAAATTGAAATATGACCTGTTTCTTCCAAAATCGTGCTGGCATGCTTTTCATTTTTCAGGATTTCAGCCTTGACCTCTTCAGAAACACCTTGACCTTCTTCTTCAATCTTCTTGATGACTTCCACTACATGCCCCAAATCAACTGTTGCTTCGCTGACGGTCTTCACTGGTTCATTCTTTTCATTGACTTCTTTAGGAACACCCTTGACGGCCTGCTGATTGGCTTTGATCACTGTCGTTTCACTAATCGCTTCGATATCAACTTGAGCTGGCTTCTTACCAAACAAGCCTAAGAACCCTTTTTTTTCTTTCGAAACGACCTTGATGTGGGCCTTCATTCTTGGAATGTCTAATTCTTTCAATCCTTTTTGGATTGCTTCTTCAACCGTTGAACCTGTAAATAATACCATTACCAGATTCCTCCTTATTTTTTCTTTTTCTGTGCTTTTTTCAAGGCTTTTCTCTTCTTACCTTCTAAATCTTTTTCTGCTTGTGCCACTGCTTCTCTTTCAGCAATAATCTTGAAAGGATTATTCAAGAAATAGGTTTGCAGAACTTGATAAGCATTAGATACAGCCCAGTACAAGGCTACACCACTTGGGGCGGAGATGGCAAAAACAAAGATCAATACAGGCATACCATACATCATCCCTGTCGTAGCTCCACTTTTTTCGGACAAAGCTTTATTCGATAACCAGCTACTCAAGAAGGTAAAGACTGCTGCCAAAATTGGAAGGACAAAACTTGTATCTACTCCTCCCAAATTAATCCATAAAAAGTGACCTGTTTTCAAAAAATCTACTCGACTCAAGGCTTGAAAGAGCGCCAAGAGGACCGGCATTTGTATTAGAATTGGCCAGAGAGAGGATGAATGCTTGATCCCTAACTCTTTATAAACCTTGCGCATCTCCTGGTCTAGCTTGGTTCTACTTTCCATATCACGACCCGGATATTGCTCTCGCAAAGCCTTGATGCGTGGTTGAGCCTCTTGCATTTTTCTAGAGGCAACCATCTGTGTCTGAAAGACCGGTAATAGAATCGTCCGAATCAAGATTGTGAAGAGGATAATCCCCACTCCGATACTAATGTCAAAGGACAAAAAGCGGATAATTTCAGCAAAAAAATAGACGAATTTACTCCAAAAATCTGTCGAATCCGCTGTTATATCGTTAGCTGTACTATTTGTTGCACAGGCCGTCATGATAAACAAGGACAAGCCCAACAAACTAGTCAACTGTAGTTTCTTTTTCACTCCCATTTCCTTCCTGATAAATCTTTGATAACTTTAATACGTGGAGTAGGTTTTTCTCCATCTCTGCATATTCCAAGGTTTCCACCCCTTTTCGGGCAATCACGACAAAATCGACATTCTCTACTAAACTCCCTTTTACACTTTGTAGAATGTGCCGGATTCGTCTCTTGATTTGATTTCTGGTAACTGCATTCCCCAGCTTTTTGCTGACGGACAGTCCTACTCGAAAATGGTTTTGCTGGTTTTCCAATTGGTAGACAACAAATTTTCGATTGGCAAAACTTGTTCCGTCCTTGAAAATCGCCTTAAAATCTTTCTCTCTTTTTACACGAAAGCTTTTCTTCAAAACTCAACTCCATCTATTAAATTACTACTATTATACCATATTTTTTAAAAAAGCCAATAACAGCAAGGTTTTAGACATTTTCTACATAAAAAAAGCTGGAAAATCTCTTTCCCAACTTCTTTTCACAATCAAATTTTACGTGTATTTACTTATTTTTTCAAGCGCTCAACATCGCGTGCAATCACTAATTCTTCATCTGTTGGAATAACCAAGACACGGATTTTCGCTGCGTCAGTTGAGATGTCTCCCGTTACACCAAAGACATTCTTTTCTGGATCCACATCACAACCAAACCAAGAGATACCTGAAATGACATCCTCACGGAAATCTGCTGCATTTTCACCGATACCTGCTGTGAAGATAATTGCATCTGCTCCATTTAGGACTGCAAGATATTGGCCAATATGTTTTTGGATACGATCAACATACATTTCATAAGCTAAAGTCGCATCATGGTCTCCTGCTTCCATAGCAGCAATCACATCACGCATATCGCTTGACTGACCAGAAACTCCCATGAGCCCTGATTCACGATTGAGAATGCGACTAATATCTTCTGGGGTATTGAAATCCTCTGTATATTGCATGAGATAAGGGATGATAGCAGGGTCAATATCTCCTGTACGAGTTCCCATCATCACACCTCCAAGTGGTGTGAATCCCATAGAAGTATCCACAGACTTCCCACCCTTAACAGCTGTGATAGAAGCCCCATTACCAATATGGCAGGTAATCAATTTCAAATCTTCTAGAGGACGGCCCAAAAGTTTCGCTGCTTCTCCTGCGACAAACTGGTGGCTTGTACCATGAGCACCATATTTACGAACCTTGTTTTCTGTGTAGTATTTAGTTGGTAGAGGGTAGCGATAAGCCTTTTCTGGCATGGTTGTGTGGAATGAAGTATCAAATACAACAACACTTGTAATATCTGGAAGCAATTCCTTAAATGCACGAATTCCAGCTGCGTTGGCTGGATTGTGAAGAGGAGCCAAGAGTCCCAACTCCTCAACTTTTTCTATCACATCTCCCTCAACAACTGTTGATTCCTTGAAATATTCACCACCTGCAACGACGCGGTGTCCGACACCTGTAATCTCGTCGTACCCTTTGATGATGTCAAAACGAATCAAGTCATCCAATAAAATTTTAACGGCTTGTGTATGGTCTTCAATATCAAGAATTTGTTGCTCCGAACGACCGTCAAATTTTACTGTTGAAATTGAATCTTTCAATCCAATACGTTCAATCAAACCTTTAGCCAAAACTTTCTCTTCTGGCATTTGATAAAGTTGCCATTTCAAGCTTGAGCTTCCTGCATTGATTGCAATTGTTTTTGTCATAAGATGATACCTCTTTTTAAGCGTTTTCATCTATTATAACAAAATCTCTTTTATATTTCAGTACCTTTGCTCCAATTTTGAAAATTTTCTTTAAAGGTAAACAAAACTGACGGATCTTGCAAGCTAGTAAGAGGATAGACAAAGGGTTCTGTTTTCTTGTCTCTTTTCTTTTGTAAGACAAAAATACTCTTGGCCTGACTGGCCGTTGAAAAAATATCCTCTGGTAAGGCGATGATAGCAGTCAGACTGACTTCGTCTTTGAGCCACCCTTTTAATAAGTCACTTTGAGGACTGGTCAATAAATCACTCGGAGCTAGAAAAATAGCATAGCCATCTGACTTGAGATACTTTAGACCTTGCTCCATGAGCAAATGGTGGGCATAGGTATGTTCTTGGCTAGAAGACACTTGATAGCGTGAAGCGATGGCATCGTCTGGGTAATAGCCAACAGGCAAGTCGCTGATGACCACATCGCTTTCTTTAAGCATTTGTGGACGAACGGCATCTCCTTGGACAAAGCCAGCCTGCAAACCAATTACATCTGCCATGCTAGCTGCCAAATCAATCAGCAAATCATCCACTTCGACTCCCAAGTAATCTACTTTTTTAGCAAGAGAAGTCAAGAAAGTAGCCCCCAAAATCCCCATACCAGAACCTATTTCGAGGATGCTAATTTCCTCTTGTTCAAACAACTCTTCTACAACAAGTACCAAGAGGAGGGCAATGGTATCCGGTGTAAACTGGTGATTGGCCTGTAAAGGCTCCGTTTGTCCTGCCTTCATCAAGAGAAACTGGTAGGTCTTGAGCCACTCTTCCTTGCGAAGTGCTAGGCGTTTAAGGGCTTGATTATTCTCCTTGACCTGCTCTAGCTTGGTCTCGCCATCTAGGTAGATACTATTTTGCTCTACCAAGGCGTCATAAAAGTTGGTCGCCAAATCACTTTGGATGACTTGGACATTCTCTAGTAAATACGTATAAGCTTGTTCAATTTTTTCAAAATCCATATTCCTATCTTATCAAAATTCCCCTATTTTTTCCATCTGAAGAGAAAAAATCACTGCTTTAGTCAGCGAGTGATTTTTGGGCTACAGTTAAAAAAAGTTCTGCGTAATCTCCTAGGAAAAGACCTTCAGCACTGTACAGAATCTGACTGCCAATGCTCGAAAAACCAAACTGGGCGAGCTTGGTTTCCAGTTCAGCCAATTCAAAGCCGTGGTGGTTGGTATCTGTCTTGACAAAATCAGCGATGAGGACTTGTCCATTCTCCCTAAGATGATGGTGAAACATAGCAAGAGTCGCATCTAGATCAGGCATATGATGAAGAACTCGACTGACAACAATCAGGTCAAATTGTTGCTCCAAAGGATTCACCAGTAAATCCTGTTCCAAAAACTGGATATTCTTGATGTCTTGCTGCTCTGCTTTCAAACGGGATTGCTCCAGCATTTTCTCCGAGATGTCTACAAGGGTAACCGATTGGGCTTGCTTAGCTAGAGGCAAGGCTAACAGACCCGTCCCACCACCAAAGTCCAGTATTTCCTTGTCTGATAGAAGAGCAATCTGTTTTTCAATTTCTTGACAAACCAAGTTTGCAAGAAAGATATTTTTGGGCGAATCAAAGGTTTCTGCTTTGTGATTAAAATCGTGTTTCATGCTTTTAGTTTAACACAAAGTAGTTGAATTGGCTAGGAATTCTCTTTCTTCTCAACCTTCTCTTCTGATTTTTTCTTCTCTGCTTGATTACTTGAATCAGTCACTACCTCTTCCTTCTTATCTCTTTTCTCTTCTTTGATTTTGACAGAAGGAAAGATGAACTCATATTGGCTCTTAGGTGTATGAACCGTCGTCACTAAGTTTGTTTTCTTGTTTTGATAACTCACCTGGCCCAGATTAAAGACCTGTTCCCCACTTTCTTGCTCAGCCTTATCTTTGCTTCGTTTAGCCATGGCGAAAGCGACCAACTTCTCTTTGTTTAGGGTATAGTCTTTGTGATGGGCGACTTGCCGATTCAAATAAAACTGCAACAAAAGGCTAAAAATGGCTGCCATGGTGACTGCGTATAGGAGAACTCCTGCCTTAACTTTTTGCTTTTTCCACACGATAGATGAATTCCCTTTCTAAGCCTTTTTGAAATTGGAAACGAAAGCGAACCAGTTGATTTTCCTCTGTGATTTGTGCTGATTTGAGGCCATAAACCATTGGCTGGTAACCTCGTCCACTGGTATCCGTTTTCCGAAAATCATCTGATTTGGACTTCCCCATAGCGATATCCTTGCCATCTTGCTTCACATAGAGGCGATTGCCTTCCACCTTTTCAAACTGCGAACGCTCTAACTCAGCCTCTAGCTGGTCCACAAACAAGAGCCACTCCTTTTGCTCACTTTGCTGCTGGTAACGAACTTCTGAAATGAGGAGCTGACTCATAGCTTGAAAAAGGAGCAAACCTCCGCTAATGACGATAAGGGCAAGCAGAGATTCTAAAAGAGTAAAAGCTCTTACCTTACTGCTCTTTAAGATCGAGCAATTTCTCTGAACCATGGTAGACCTCCAATCCTTTTTCACTAGCAAATACCTGAATCTCAACTCCATTTATGTTTACCTGATTTTGCCCTGTTTGCAGAGCCATCTTCGCCACACGCAAGACTTCTTCCTTTTGCAAGATTTCTGCCTCTAACCGTCGATTTTGTTGGATTTGTCCCAAAAGAAGGGTCGCAATGCTGGCAAAGATAGCTAGAGCGACCAACGCTTCCAGTAAAATCACTGCCTTAATTTTTTGTTTCCTTAATGCGTTTAATTTTTCCATTTCCTAGATATAATTGATAGCGAATCGCTCCTTTGCTAGTCTGAAATTCAACCTTAGCCAGAGAGGAATTGCCCCCAGCTCGATTAAATATAATGCTTTGTCCTGATGGTCCCTGAATTCCTTTTGGAATTGTCAACTTTTGACTGCCATTGCTGATCGTCTGTCCATCTAAATTCAAGCTGGTCTTTTGCTGACTAGCAACACTGCGTTTTTGCGTTTCCCGATAGAGTTCTTCAAACTCCATAAAAAAAATCTGCTCTTCCACCGCTGCAAAACTGGACTGAACTGAGCCGGACAAGCCCAAGGCAAGGATACTCACAAGTCCCAAAACAAGGAGACTTTCCAGCATAGTAAAGGCCTTAATCTGCAACAGTTTGACTTGTTTTTTGTTTTGCATGGTAGTCTTTATAAGCTTTGGCTTGCTCTGCTGTGATACGACCGTCCGCTTGTAATTTGCTGAGGCTGGCATCATCATTTTTATCCAAACGATAAAGTTCTGCCTGGCTTTCCACAACCTTGACAACAGCAGCTTTTCCTTTATCATCTACGGCATCCTTTTGCTTGGTCAAATTGGGTACAAAGAGCAAGAGAAGAACGCTGATGATGAGTAAGACCACTAACATCTCTACCAAAGTGAAAGCTTTAACCTTAGCTTTTTTAAAATTTGTCATGAGTTTTTTCATTTTAAAAATTTACCTCCATATTTTGATACATGGGCATAAGCATTGCCGCATAGAGTAAAATGATAATCAGGGCCACAAAAATAAAAACCAGTGGCTGCACCAGATTCATGGTGCGGTTGACTCGGGTAAAAAAGGCTTCCCAAGTCTTTTCCGCGTAGATTTCCAACTCACTCCCCAGCTTGGACTTGACTTCCCCATACTCGATGATGAGACTCAACTCCTTTTTAAAGAAAGGATAGGTCGCTATGGTTTGAGAAAATTCGCGGCCATTTTGCAGGGCTTGAGTCAAATCTTGACCGATTTCTTTAAAGAGCTGAGAACCCTGTTCCTGCATGATCTGAAAAATCTGCGTCAGCTCCATCCCCTGTGAAATCATATTGCCCCATTCACGCGCATAATAAGCTGTCAGATAAGTCTGGACAAAGATTCCTAGAAAGGGAACCCGTGCCAACATCGAGAAAACCCGCATCTTGGAACTTCTTTTGTAGAAAGTGAGGGCTAAAAGTAAAGATAGAGAGCAAACCAGCACTAGTCCCAGAAAAATTTGTGGCAGATTACCGATGATTTGGGTGGCAATATTGCTACTGTCCAGTTGGGGTAGCAAGTAGTTTCTCAACCCCAGCATGATTAGCAGGAGAAATCCCAGCAAAATCAAGGGATAGGTCGCCACTTCGATTAACTTTTTCTTGACCTTGGCCAGATTGTCCAGATATTCTTCTATCTTCCCCAGACTCAGATGAAGATTCCCGTGAATCTCAGCTAGGGATAACTGGGTCACAATGGCACTTGAAAAGCCCAAACTTTCCATCATTTCTGAGAAGGATTTCCCCTGAGACAAGCCTTGGTGCATCTGGGCTACATAATCCTTTTCCAGCAGGGCACTTCTGCCCAAGAAAGAAATAATTTCCACCAAATGAAAGCCACTGGAGAAGAGGTTGTTAAACAAGGTGATGATTTTCTTCTGCTTAGCTGTAGCTAATTTTTTCCGTTTCAGCCTGAAGACTTGTGATATGTCCATCTTTAAGAAGCTGATCAATCTGCTCATTCCAGCTAGTTGGCTGGTGTTCTTGATAGTCTTTGTTTGCAAAGTCAACGATTCCTCCTCCCCCGATTAATCTCTGGTAGCAGACTCCTTGCAGAACAACTGCTAGTTCCTCCTCCGTCACACCCAACTCCAGAAGGCGTTCATAAACACCTCGGATACTCTTGGCATGAATGGTTGAAAAGACTGTCGCCCCTGTCAAACTGGCTCTGACCACTGCACGCGCCGTCTCACTATCCCGAATTTCACCGATAATCAAGAGGTCAGGACGATGCCGGAGAGACAGTTTGATTAGATTTTCATAGGTCAATCCAATCGCCTCATTCAACTGCAACTGGAGCATGTCTTCCTGCTTGATTTCTACTGGATCTTCAATGGACATGACCTGCTGCCCCTTAAACAGAGACTTGGCTAATTCGTGCATCAAGGTCGTCTTGCCACTGCCGACTGGACCTGCAAAGAGATAGAGGCCCCGTTGCCTGTACTGCCCACCCAGTTCGTTCATATCCTGAAACCAGAAATGTAGCTCCTGCTCCTCATCGTGCAACAAACGAATAACCAAACTCTCATGTCCCCGATAATCTCCCACGGTAGACAAACGCAGAGAAGACTTCTTCTCCCCATACTGATAATCGCAAGAGCCCAGCTGACTGCGCCTCTTCTCTCCTACGTTCATACCCGCCACAAACTTAAAATGACTAATCACAGCAGCTAAAACATCAAACTCATAGGAGTCAACTAGACACCGCTCGTCTCCAACCCGCATGTGAAGTTCATAGGACTTTTCCTTGGGGATAAAATAGATATCCTGAGCCTTC
This sequence comes from bacterium, assembly GCA_905221355.1. GTDB lineage: Bacteria > Bacillota > Bacilli > Lactobacillales > Streptococcaceae > Streptococcus. The sequence goes on along the minus strand of CAJNCU010000007.1, from coordinate 21,763 downwards.
TTTTCTTTCGCAGTAGCAATAATTTTCTGTGCAATTTCTTGTACCATACCGCCCTCCTTATCTAACTATTCGCAAAAAAATAAAAAAAGCAACTTAAAAAGTTACTTTTTTATCTCCATTTCATACGGCAAGAACGGTGTTTTTCTTGACCTGTTTGTTTTTCATAACCTGGACGTAGCTTTTCATCGGGGATGACTTGCTCATCCTGTAAAAGTGCCAAAGAATGATACTGCTGCAAATACTCATTACACTCATCACACCAGCGTTGGTCGGCAGGATCCCAAAAAATAGTCATCAAATCACTCCGACTCTTATAAAGAGGATTCTTCTTTTCCAGCTCAAACCAGCATGATTTATAATATTTTAGAGCATCATAATACTTGTCAAAAGATTGACTCATGATGACATCTTCTTCCCAACCTTCTATGAACCACCACGGTTCAAAGTCCCCATACATTTCTATAACACGATACATTCTCTTACTACTTCCTTTGTACCGTATATTATATCTAATTTTTTAATACAAGAAAAGGATTTTGCTTGTTTCACACATTAGAAATTTCTTTAATCCTATTATTTTCATCTGATAATAAAAATAGGAGTCCCTTATTGACCCCTATTTTTATCTTCTTAGGCTTGATAACGTTTCACACCATCTAGGTAGGTTGCTACCAATTCCAAATCTTTATCTAGGACGATAAAGTCAGCGTCATAACCTTCACGGATTTGACCGCACACATCATCGATGTGAACAGATTTTGCTGGGTTGAGGCTGGCCATCATGACGGCTTCATGCGGATTCGCAATGCCCCATTCGACCACATTCTTCAAACCATCTTTGAGTTTGAGGATAGAACCTGCCAAATTGCCTGTAGATTTGAGGCGTGCAGTTCCATTGGCAACAACTACTGGGAATTCTCCCAACATGTAGTCACCGTCTTCCAAGCCACCAGCTGTCATACAGTCTGTGATAAGGGCAATATTTTCAGTTCCTTTTTGTTTGAGCAAAATGTCACAGGCCTTTGGATCTACGTGGTGACCATCACAAATCAATTCAGCGTAAGTATGTGGCAATTCATACATGGCTCCCACCATACCGAGCTCACGGTGAGTCAAACCACGCATTCCGTTGTAGGCATGTACCCAAACGCTTGCTCCAGCATCGACTGCTTTTTTAGCTTCATCAAAAGTAGCATTTGAGTGTCCAAGAGCAACCGTTACGCCTTCTCCAGTGATAGTTCGTACAAAGTCTTCTACACCTTCGCGTTCTGGCGCAAGGGCGATTTTATTGAGCAAGCCATTGGCAGCTTTTTGCCAAGCACGAAACTCATCCATACGAGGGTCTTTCATATAGGCAGGGTTTTGAGCCCCCTTGTATTTCTCTGTGAAATAAGGCCCTTCAAAATAGATCCCACGAATCTTGGCTCCACTTGCTTCCTGGTAACGAGCACCGATATTTTCAGTTACCGCAAGCAACTGCTCGTAAGAGGAAGTCAACGTCGTTGGCAAGAAGCTGGTAACACCCGTGCTAAGTAGACCTTCACTCATGGTATGAAGGGTTCCTTCGATGTTATTATCCATGACATCGACACCACCAAATCCATGAATGTGGGTATCCACAAGTCCTGGGGCAATGCTATAACCAGTATAGTCAATCACCTCAGCTCCTTCAGGAATCTGTTCTACATGTTTGCCAAACTTGCCATCCACAAGTTCCAAGTAACCGCCACGACGAACTCCGTGTGGGTAGAAAAACTGATCCGCTTTAATATAATTAGGCATAATGATAACCTCCTTGATAGATTGATTCTAGAATTTATTATGTCAATTACATTATAAACCTTTCTTTTTCATTTGTAAATGGTATAGACCTATTTTCTAGAGATATTTTAAAAGAGCTGGATTTCTCCAACTCTTTGATTTTATTTTGATTTCACAGGTAGTTCTTGAGCGGCCTTAACAGCAGCTGCAATCGTCTCTGCGTAAAGTTTAGCACCTTCTTCAATCATGTTGCTATCATTTCCAAAGTGGACTTGGTCAGTTCCAGCCCAGATTTCAGGGTGTTCCTTAGCGACCTTATTCCAGTCAGCAATGCTCACGTAAGGATTCTTTTCAGCTAATTCCCGTGCATAAGTCGCATACTGCTCCACTGATGTGTAAGTGTCCTTGCTCTTGTCTCCCTCATAAGGTGTCACCAGTATCAGATGGTGTCCTTTCGGTAGATTGTTCACGATGCTGTCCAAATCATTCTTATAGCCTTCAGGATTGTTGACTCCCGTTGCAATGACAACTGTTTTTAAAAGCGCCTTGTTCTGACTATTATTGAGCATGATGTCATTGGCTTGCTTGGTCGTCCGACTAACCTGAGCATTGATATTTGCATCAGGAAGTGCCTCTTTTAAGGCTGTATTGGCACGTAAAGTCACTGAATCCCCAATCAGACTCGTTCCCTCAGAAATTCCTAGGCGACTGACTTCAGCTTGTTCAGCCAGAGTCTTTGTTTGTCCTATATTGGTCTGAGCTTGCTTGAAACCATTGACCATCAAGTCTGTCTCAAAGGCTCCAACCTGAGGAGCCATAGCTATGATAATCAAGGTAAGTAAGGAAAGAGCGCCCACAATACTAGCACTAATGGGTTTGATATGATGTAGTTTAGTGATTTTTCTAACTAAAGCATTGGTCTTACCAGCAATCAATGGCTCAATAATATAGAAGGATAGGATAGCAAAGAAATAAGAAAAGATAACGGTTAAAATAACAGCGGGCAGATTGCTCATCAACTGCGAAAAGATAATATAGAAAGGCCAGTGGAAGAGATAAACCGCGTAGCTGGTATCCGCTAAAAATGTGATTATATGAGGCTCTCGTATCTCAGGCGTTTTCTCATGCAAGACACGCGCAGCAAAAATCATGGTCACGGCCGCTAAACTTGCCAGTAAGAAACCGAATAGATAAGCAAACAGGTAGGTGAACTTGACAAAGAAAGTCAAGAGCACTAATACCAAAAGACCTGCAGCAAACACCAGTAAATTCTGACGAAGATCCCACGTCCGGTCAAACTGCTTAACTAAATCGCTCGTCTGACGAACACCCACAACCGTCGCTAAAATGCTTCCTAAAAAGAAGGGATAGACATGGGTTAAACTTGAAAAGTAGACAGATGAATGGGAACTAGCCATTAGACTACCAATAAACATGGAGAAAAAGCTAATGATGAAAGCTCCCGCAGAAAGAAGAAAGACCATCCCTCTCAATTGACTACTAGATTTTGAACGTTTCGATAAGAACCAAACCGCTAAGCCCCAGAGAATATAGTAGTGAACCTCAACAGCTAGACTCCAGTTATGAACAAAGAGATGCGGAATGAACTGGGATTCGTAACTTCCCCCTGTTAACATCTCATAGAAGTTGGTCATAAAACCGAGAACTCCAGCAATCTGGCCACCAATTCCAGCAACATAGTCTTGGCGAACTAGGAGGGTAAAGGGCATGGTCACTAAAACCATCAGAACCACAGGTGGTACGATGCGGTAAAACCGTCTCTTAAAAAAGCCTAGTAAATCAATCTGGCGTTTTTTCCCAAATTCTTCTAAAAGGAGGGCAGTGATCAAAAATCCTGAAAAAGTGAAAAAGACATCTACCCCAAAGAAGCCTCCAGGAAAGATTGTTTGAAAGAAGTGGTACAAGAGCACCAAAAGTAAACCTGTAATCCTAATCAAGGAAAACCATTTAATACGCATACGAGTTTATTCCCCACTCAATTAGATCGTAAAAACATCTAATTTTATTCCATAATACACCTTATTTTATCAAAAAAAGAAGAAAAATCCTAAGAGAAAACTTAGGATTCCAGTATTCTATTTTTACACTTTAGAAATTGCGTCCTGACTTGTTGTAGCCATATTTTTCCACAAAATATTCACGGAATTCCAAGAGATTGTCATCCATGATGGCTTGACGGACCTGCTTCATCAGGTTGAGCAAGAAGTAGAGATTGTGGTAGCTAGTCAAGCGGATACCGAAGGTTTCGTCAGCCTTGAGCAGGTGACGAAGATAGGCGCGTGTGTAATTCTTACATGTGTAGCAGTCACACTCAGGATCCAGCGGTGTGAAGTCCTCTGCAAACTGAGCATTCTTGACAACCAAACGCCCTTGGCTGGTCATACAGGTACCGTTACGAGCGATACGAGTCGGTAGGACACAGTCAAACATATCCACCCCACGAATGACCCCATCAATCAAGCTATCTGGCGCTCCCACACCCATCAGGTAGCGAGGTTTATTTTCAGGGAGAAGTTGGGTTGTAAAGTCCAAGACTGCATTCATCTCTTCATGGGTTTCTCCAACGGCTAGTCCACCGATAGAGTAGCCTGGAAAATCCATGCTAACAAGGTCTTGAGCCGATTGGCGGCGAAGGTCTTCAAATCCTGCCCCCTGCACAATCCCAAACAAGCCTTGGTCATGTGGACGACGGTGAGCCTTCAAACCACGCTCCGCCCAACGGCTGGTACGCTCGATTGATTTCTTAACGTAGTCGTAAGGCTGGTAAAATTGAGGACATTCGTCAAAGGACATTATGATGTCTGAACCCAGATTATTCTGAATGGAGATAGCTTTTTCTGGCGATAGAAACATCTTAGAACCATTGAGATGGTTTTTAAAGGTTACCCCTTCTTCTGTGATATTTCTGCTATCAGCCAGAGAATAAACCTGGAAACCACCACTATCCGTCAAGATTGGCTGGTCCCAGTTCATGAACTTGTGGAGACCACCTGCGCGTGCGATAAGTTCGTCTCCTGGACGAAGCCACAAGTGATAGGTATTTGACAGGATAATCCCTGAACCCATCTCCTTCAACTCCTCTGGAGACTGAGTCTTGACAGTAGCTTGGGTCCCAACTGGCATAAACATAGGTGTCGGGAAGGTGCCATGCGGAGTAATGATTTCTCCCAGACGAGCTCCTGTATGTTTTTCTTTCTTAATCAAACGGTATTTGATTGGTGAATCTGACATTTTCTACCTCCGAAGCTGGGAAAAACAGTCCCAGTTCATACTTTGTGCCCAAAGGCATACTGTATGATTTTATCAAAAAAACTAGGAACTGTCACGAACTATGGTATAATGAGAGAATGAAATACCCAAAAATTGATTTAAAAACCATTCGTCTGCAGACTAGGCAATTTCAGGCTGAAAATCCCCGCCTCCTTCTGGTCTATCTCCTTCCTAGTATGCTGGTCATCTTGTCAGGCTTTCTCAACCCCTTGGCTCGTCTCCAGGAAAGTGTTTTAGAGCAATCCTTTTTCAGCATGCTGGCACAAGTGCTCCAAGCCTATCTCTTCCCGTTAGTGGTTTCTTTTATGAGCACGATTTTTTTAGCAGGTGCTGCTTTTGCGACACTCCGACTCCTCAAGGATCCTGATACGGAACTTTCAGTAAAATCAAGCCTGGCCCTCTTTGCTGAAGAGCGCTTCTCGCAAACCTTCCTAACTCTGCTCCTCAAACGTTTCTACCTCTTTTTATGGAGCATTCCAAACTTAGTAGGCGTTTATTTCCTCTTTTATAGCAATCTCTTGGCTCGTAGATTTGTTGCCCTACATCCAGAATTTCCAAAACTAGACCTCTCATCCGTTGAAACGGAGCAATTCCTTCTGACCTTTGGACTCTACTTTTTCGCGAGCCTCATCTTGATGATTGTAGGAAATGCCCTCTATATCCCGCAACATTATGCCTACTCGCAGGTAGAATTCCTCCTCTGCGATACTCTAGATTTAGGACAGGCTAAACCCCGTCAAATCCTGAAAACCAGCCGTTTCTTGATGAAGGGTTACAAGTTTCAACGCTTTGTCCTCGACCTACAACTACTCCCTTGGTACTTCCTCAACTGGATTACTTTTGGAATTGCTAGCTTTTCGATCCTTCCCTATATCCAAAACAATCACATCTTCTTTTACAGAGCCCTACTGGCCCGTAAACGTCGAAATGGATAAGAGTATACAAAAACCAGCGTCCTGAAAGGCGCTGGTTTTCTTATTTCAAAAGTAACATACTCAGCAGAGTCAGAATGGCAGGCCCACCTTGCTTCAGAAGAATCTTCTTGTCTGCTGTCAGAGAACCGTAGGTCGCTGCACCAAGCACAAATAAAACAAAGATGGTCACAATTTCCAAGCTTTGCGAAAAATAAATCCCATACAAGAGAAAGACACCTATCAAAGCATTATAAATTCCTTGATTTTTAAATAATGAACTCACTGAAGGACGAGCCAGTTCTTCCTTATCCACATTAAACACGCGACTAGTAGTATCTGATTGCGTAGCCACACTTTCCAAATAAAAAATGTAAAAATGCTCTAAAGCAACGAGAGTTGCTAAAATAGTAGTAATGATTGACATCGTTTTCTCCTTAAAATTCTATTTTTTCTAGACCTGACACTAGTTTCGTCAGTAAAGTTGTTAGCTCTTTCTGCTCGGCTGTCGATAAGATGCTCTCCATCTGTTCCTTCACTCGCAAATGATGTTTAGGCGGACTGACTAAGAGTTGATTCTTGGCTTCTTGGGTTAATTCAACTAAGACTTCTCGCTGATTGGCCGGATTACGCTTGCGACTGACATAGCCCTCTGACTCTAGTATCTTAAAATGACGGGTCAAGGCCGCCTGGTCGATTTGCAACTTCTCCTGAACGGCAATCTGGTTGCAGGGTGACTGCTGCAGTAAAAACTGCAAGATTTGATAGCGGGTCAAACTAATTCCCAATTGTTTCTCAAAAAGTTGAGTGATCATCTGATCTGTTAAATGAAGCTGGTACAGTAAGTCGTTAATTTTTTTCATTTCTACCTCCTTGCGTACACTTGATTTATCAAGTATTGATTTATCAAGTATATTACAGAAAGATTAAAAACGCAACTATTTTGCTTACTCACGAAAAATAGCCTCTTGGTTTCAATCCCAAAAGGCTATTATTTCTATATTCTAGATAAAATCCAGCACTAACCTACCAAATCTGCTCGAAGGATTTCTCCCTCTTTATCAATGACAACTTCGATGGCATGGCCTGCAAAAATTTCCTCGCTATCATCATAGTAGAGGGTCAATTCCCCGTCTTCGTTGATCGATAGTTCACTCAAGGAAAGAGAGTTGGTAAAATACTCTTCTGTTAACTCCACATCATTTTCATCTGAATCTATCCAGTCTTGAGCTGTTTCCCACAGTTCTTTGACAATATAGTCTTTAATCCGAGTATCTTGAACTTGGAAAGTTCCCATAAATTTTTTTAGATCATCAAAAGAATTTGGAGGGAGACTTTCATCTGCACTCGCAGCAAAGATAGCATGAATCTTACCACCCTCGTAAGTGATAAATCCTTCAAACCAAGAATAGGCTCTGTTTAAGGTGAATTCGCCAATATCGTCTTGAATGATGACCGGTTTTTGATAGGTTTCAATCAAGGTCTCTAACCTAGAGTCTGAGGATTGGTCATCTAGGTATTCCAGCAAGTGGTAGCAGTTATTAGCTACTTCTGACATATATGGCTCTAACTCCATGAAGGGGCGTTTTTGACATTTGATATGATGAATTTTGTAGGGTTCAAAACTAAAGCCCCATCTCTTTTCTTCAAATTCCTCAGGAGTCAATACCCATTCCAAACGTCCCTCACGTTCAGAGAATTCCTGGGTTGCAACATTGACACTAGCTTTAAAATGAACGAACGGCATTTTACAACCATCTTTTAAAGAAGCGGCCCCAGTTACATTTTGGAGGGTAAAAATCAAGAATTCGACAATTTCACCACAAAATTCCTCTTCAAAATCATCTCTTGTTTTCTCAAATGGAGTTTTTAATCGATTTGTCATTCACTTCATCCTTTCTCTCTATGCTTAAAAGCGTTAGTATAGTTTTGTATCCGCTTACATTTTAACATGTTTTAGATTTTATTTCACTTATCAATACTATTTTACACAAAAAGAAGCTACACTTTTAAATGTATAGCTTCTTATTATTCTTAATTCATTGATACGTGAACGTGGTCATAGTGATTTTCGGTCACACTACCACGGTCTGGCATTGGATTCCAAGTGTAGGCAGGTCCATATTTACTATCATATGGAGCATAGAAACGTTGCTTCCAGATAATATAGTTGATACCACGGCTAGCCATATTTTGAACCGCGTATTCCGCGATTTGATCACCAAGTGCTGAACTCACTGGGACCATAAAGTCGATGGCCAATCCTTTACCATGGTCTCCACTGTCACCAGGACGGTAGCCGCTAAAGGATGTAATTCCAAACAAATTGGCAATTTCTTCTTTGAAGGCTGCAGTTTGTGGTTGAAGACCAGCATTCTCAGACTTAGCTACAGCAAGTCCTGCATAGTCAGGAGCCGCTGGAGCTGAATAAGTTCTTGAAGGAGTTTGGCTTTGCTCTGCTTGATAAGTCGAAGTTGCAGTGTCAGAAGTTGCTGTTGATGCTGCTGTTTCTTCTGCTGCACTTGTTCCTGTTGTATCAGCAGGCGTTTCAGTTGCCGGCGCAGCTGCTACTGGTGCTTCTGCTGGAGTTGTTGCTGCCGTTTCTTCGGTCGCTGGAGTCGCCACTTTTGGAGCTTCTTCAACTGGACTAGTTGTTTCTGCTACTGGTGCTGCCGCTGGAGTCGTTTCTGCTGTTTCTTCAGCTACTGGTGTTTCTGTAGATGGTTTCTCTTCAGCAACTGTCGCTGTCTCAGAAACTTCTGAACTTGACGCTACTTCTGCTGGTTTTTCAATCTCTGTTGCAGTTGGAGCTTCCTCAATCGGTTGAGAAAGGTCTTCTACTTGAACTGTTTGTTCATCGACTGTTACTTGATTCGTCGTCAAATCAGCTGTCGCAGTCGTCACTTCTTCACTAGCGTCTGCTTGAGGAGTTTGGATTTCAACTTCCGTTACCTCTTCTGCCTCATTGACAGTTGTAGTGAGGACAGTATCTGGGAAAATCAAGTCCATATTGGTAATTTTGTTCAAATTAGCAAGAACTGTGACATCTACACCCAAGGCTTCTGCAATGGTGCTCAAGGTATCACCATACTGTACTGTATAGCTTGTTTTGTTGTCCGTTTTAGTCAAATCGTTTTGAATTTGCTCAACACTACGTGCAGTCCAAAGGACTTCTTCTGCTTGAGTTGCCAATACTGGGGCAAATGACAAGGCTACTGTTGAGGCTAAAATCATTCTTTTCTTCATTCGTTCATATTCCTTTCAAATGAGTACCTGTCTATCATAACACAAAAAAAGCTGAAAAAAAGCCCTCTCGGGCCTATTTAATAGAACTGTCTATTCCTTGTAACAAACCCGATTACTTGAAACAGTTTGTTAGGTCTCTGTCACACAACTGACACAATCTTCTCGTTACTTACTCTCAAAAATATGAGGAATATCTGCTAGTGCTTGAATCATGTGATTGCCTTCAAAAGAAGATTCTAAAAAGTTGATGCTTTGAATACCGCTATTCTGGGCAAATTCCACATCCAAAGTCCGGTCTCCTATATAATAGGTGCTCTCAGGATCCAGCTGATACTTGTCTAACAAATAGGTAGCCGCTTCTGGACTAGGCTTGCGCTCAAAGCCACTCTGACTGGTTAAAATCTCTGTAAAATAGGATTCCAATCCCAGATCCTTTAGAATAGTAAAAGCATTGTCCCCTTTATGAGTGTAAACAAAGTTCCGAATCCCTACTTGGTCTGCCCAATTCAACACCTCACGCGCACCTGGCATCAAAACTACCTGAGTATTCTTCTCAGCTAGACTCTGAGCACGCACCTGGTTGAGCACTTCCACATCCAGATTTCTATCTCCTGCCACCTGCACAAGCAAATCCTGCACAGAATACTTGAGGATAAACTCTCTCACTTTCTCCTTATCATAAGGAATAGAAAACTGAGCAAAGGTCTCCTCAATCCCTGATAAAATCGCTTCGTAAGAATCCAATAAAGTCCCGTCTAAATCCCAAATAAAAGCTGTTTTTTGCATTTCCTATCCTTTCAACATCATATAACGTTGGTAACGGTAACGTAGAAATAACCAACGAAAACCATTATCCAAAAGAGTCCCTGCCCAGATACCAGGCAAGCCCCAACCAAGAACAATGCCCATCAGATAAGCTGTCCCAATACGGATACACCACATCCCTATACTTGTCGCATAAAAGGGAAGGCGAGCATTTCCCAATCCCTGCCAAACCGCCGTATAAATAACTGTCCCTGTCGCCATGGGAGTCCCTAGTAGTGAGAACAGTGCCACCAAAACGCTAGCTTCAACCGCTACAGGATTGGTCGTATATAGATGAGTCAGTGGTATCCCTAAGGCATAGATACTAAATGTCAAGGGCAACATGAGGAGCAGAGAAAGCCAAAAGGTTTGTTTGCTCAAATTATCTACTCTTTTCCAATTATCCTCTCCAACTGCTCGAGCCACCAGCATGACCGTTGCCGTAGCGACGCCAAAGGCAGGCATATAGTTAAACTGGGTTAAAACCTCCCCGATTGCATTTCCCGCTACTGCCTCCGTCCCAAAAGAAACGACCAAAGCAATGATCACTACATCCCCAGCCCGCATCATAAGCCGCTCTCCAGCTGCTGGCAAAGCCAAGGTCAGTAAGTCTTTATCCAGTCCAAAAGTCGGTTTCGTATAAGGCAGTTTTAATTGTGACCACAAAATCACAAGACCAACCAAACGAGACAAGATAGTCCCCCAAGCAACACCCGCTATCCCCATATCAAGGATAAAAATAGCTAGACTGGAAAAGAGAATATTCAAGGCATTGGATAAAAGACTAACATAGAGGGGGAGACAAGGATTATGCGTTGCACGAATCAAGGCTCCTAAACTGCTCATTAATCCCAAGAGAACAATCAATCCACCCACCAAAGATAGATAGAGTCCTCCACTTTCGGCCACATCCTGTTCAGTCCCCAAAAGTCCTATCATCTCTTGTCCAGCGAAGATAGACAAAGCTCCTAAAAGGAGACTTAATAGTAAAGTAATCTTCAACGCCTCAGTCACATGATAGGCTAGCTTAGACTGATCCTTCTGCCCCAAACTTTTTGAAATAACACTGGAAATAGCAGCTCCCAGAGCGATAAAAATCGCCTGGTAAATCGTGATAATATTGCCAGCAACTGAGACACCTGAAATAGCGATTAAGCCCAAGTGAGCGACCAAGTAACTGTCCACCATTCCCATGAGCATCTGCAAAAAGTTTTCACCCATAGCTGGCAATGCAATATTAAGAATATCTTTATTTCTCTTAAACAATCCTTCCTCCTGATGAAAAGAAACTCAGTTGGTTTCCCAACCGAGTTTACTCTCTCTGCCTTAAAGTCCTAGATAAGCCTCCACCGCTGCTTGCATGTCAGCAGCTGCCACTGTTGTTTTATGACGAACTGGAGCTGTTTCAAGGCCATCAACTGCTGGTGGCACTGCCACTCCTGAGATTTCATGTAATTGAGCCAAGGCTTCAAAGTCAGTCAAGCCAACTTTCCCTGTTACAGCTTCTACGGCAACCACTGGGAACTTGTATGGACTAGCTGTTGAAGCAATCACTGTCTTAGTCGCATCGCCAGTAGCCGCTTGGTATTTTCTATGCACTGCTGAGGCAACAGCTGTGTGTGGATCCTCGATATAGGCATCTGTTTGATAAACACGTTTAATTTCTGCCGCAGTTTCTTCCTCAGTCGCATATTCAGCTGCAAAGAGACCCAGAATCTCTGCATCAAAGTCTGTCAATTCATATTGTCCTTGTGTATTCAAGGCATTCATGAGTTCAGTTGTCTTAACCGCATTATTCCCCAAAAGATGGAAAATCAAACGCTCCAAGTTTGAAGATACCAAGATATCCATAGATGGACTAGTCGTTACTTTAAACTCACGTTTCTTATCGTAAACACGTGTTTTAAAGAAGTCAGTTAAAACATTATTGTCATTTGAAGCACAGATCAATTTGCCAACCGGCAGACCAATTTGCTTGGCATAAAAGGCAGCCAAGATATTTCCAAAGTTTCCTGTTGGTACTGTGAAATTGACCTTTTCACCAGCCACAATCTCACCAGACCTGACCAACTGAGCGTAGGCATAAACATAATAAACAATCTGTGGTACCAAACGACCAATGTTCATAGAGTTAGCTGATGAAAACTGTAGCTTATTAGCAGCCAATTTTTCACGAAGTTCCACATCGTTGAACATGTGCTTCACGTTAGTTTGCGCATCGTCAAAGTTTCCATCAATGGCTACAACATAGGTATTATCTCCAGTCTGAGTGGTCATTTGCAACTCTTGTACCTTGCTAACACCATCCTTTGGATAAAAGACGATAATTTCAGTTCCAGGCACATCCGCAAACCCTGCCATAGCAGCTTTTCCAGTATCACCAGATGTCGCTGTCAAAATGACGATTTTGTTCTCCAAACCATGCTTTTTAGCGGCCGTCGTCATAAAGTATGGCAAGATAGACAAGGCCATATCCTTAAAGGCAATCGTTGAACCATGAAAGAGTTCCAAGTTGTATTGTCCATCCAGTTTCACCAATGGCGCAATAGCTGGAGTATCAAACTTGCTATCGTAGGCATTGTTGATACAGTAGTCCAACTCCTCAGCCGTAAAGTCATCTAAAAATACTGACAAAACTAACTTAGCCACTTCTTGGTAAGAAGCATCTTTCAATTTTTCAAAGTCCAAATCCACCTTTGGATAAGTAAGCGGTGTAAACAAACCACCATCCGTCGCCAAACCTTGCAAAATAGCTTGGCTGGCAGTTACTGTATTATTGGCATCACGCGTTGATTGATAAACTAATGTCATGAATCTCTATCCTTTATCTATAGTCTCTTCCATTATATCATGATTTTTCAGAAAGTTCTCGCTTTATAGCAAAAATTATAATCCCAATTTGTCTCTCAAAGGCTGTAAATAGGTCATTTCCTGCTTGCCTCTCTTCTCCAGTCCTTTCTCAGCTAGAAGGAGTAAGTCTTTAGAAAATTCTAGAATCGCAGCTTCTTCCTCATCTGTGAGTTGTTTTTTAGAAAATTGTCGTCTCAAAAACTTGTAATCACGACCAACTGTGGTAAAAAATGGAGTAGTTCGCAAGTAAGCTTCTAACTTGTCTAAATGAAGCAACAAGCCCAAGTGAAAGGCTGTTGAAGCAAAGGTTCTATCTAGAGGTTGCGTACACACACTACGAAACTCGATAGTCCCTCGAGTCGTTAAATCTTGGTACTGATAACTACGGTGAGTTTGGAAGTCCTTCTCCTGAGGATAAAGAAGGATCTCCCTCCCATCAAGGGCGAAGGCATGAATTTTCGGAGTCCCTAAGTAATCTTTTGCTCGAATTGGATAAAAATAATAGGTTTCGCCATCACGTTCCGCAGTAAAGATTGCAGAATGATCTAGATAATCAAAAAAATCATTCTCGTCTTTGAAGAGTCTGGCATTGACGCCTACATTTTCAGCATAAATCCCGTGCATAGACTCTTCCCAAAAAATATCTCTCGAAATTTTGGTATCCCAATCTTCCCCTGAAAACTCAGAATTGGCAAATAAAAAGGCTTTGGCAGCTTCAATCTGGTTAAATGCATTGATTACACGCAAATAGTTAGACTTTGAAACATCCAATTGAACTTGACATCCACAGATAAAAGCACCGTATTCCGGGTAGTCGTGTAAATCCGTCCCTAGAACAGTTCTGCTCAACTTCAAATAGTTCATTAACATCTGATAACGTGCATAAGCAACCGGTTGATTATCATTTTTATCCCAATAAGGATGGATTCCAGAACCAATAATTGCATGATTTGCTTTACTCAGCTTTTTCTGAATCAGATCCATATAATCTCGAAAACGCACTTCAACCTCTTGGATGGATTCCGCCTTACCAAAGGCAAACTCGATAGTTGTATAGGAGACTTCGAATAAGATAGTATCTTGGCTAACTGGATCAAGTAACTGAATTGGATTCCCAAAATCATCCACTTTTTCGATAGTAAAACCCAGTACTGATGGTAAATACCGAAAGAGATCCTTAACAACTTCACTATCTGTAGCTTTACCCTCTAAATTGATAACAGGATACTCCAGCTCAATTCCCACAAATAAATCAGGTTTCTCTTTTATATTTTCTAAGTAGCGTTTCTTAAGCAAATCAATCGAACGAGACATCAAACACCAACACTTTCATAATCAAAATAAATTGTGAATAAGTAATATTATACCAAAAAACAAGTCAAAAGATTAGAAAATCACGCAAAAATAATTACTGAACCATTATCCCACTATTAACAAGATACAATTTAGTAAGAAATAAAAAAACAAGGTCAAAAAACCTTGTTCTTATTACTATACCGGCGGCCGGAGTCGAACCGGCACGTCCTTGCGGACACTGGATTTTGAGTTTGGTTCTTAAGGAGTTGTAAGAGTGAGAACCCATAAAAAACAATATTCTAAGCGACTACTTCTATCGTAAAAACGGTGGATTTTTTTATTTTTTGGAAATTTTCAGGAATTCCCATTTCTTAGCTGATGCCTTATTCTTTTACTTAAATTTTTAAGGTCTTCATCATTACATAATTCTTCCCCAATAAATTTACTAAAGGTAAAAGAATGAATCACTTTCTTACGACTTTCCTCAGTACCATCGTTTAGAAGCTTCAAATAGTTTTCAAAGTCTGCTATCGCTCTCCTCTTGACCGTCTCAAAATCTTCGCTATCACTAACTTGATAATTGACTGGTCGCCACTCTTTGACGGTTTGAATTGTGTCATTCCAAAATTCCATTTTATCTCACTTTTCAATTATTATTTTACTCTGGGTTGAAAACGAGAATTTTTCCAACGGACTATAGATACCTTTTATCTCCACTATTTTATTCTTATATCCTTCGAATATCTCTTCCACCTGCTGATTAGTATAATCATAATTAGGTTTATAAGCAGTATTTGCTATTGAGTTCATTGTCCCAAATACTTTACTAACTCTTGATTCAGCAATTTCTCTAAAATTATCGTTTTTTTCATTCTCCAATTTTGGAGATAAAAAATGAAATGAGGATGATAAATTACGTTTTTTTTCATAAAATTCTGTTCTTGAATTTGAATATTCTAAAAAAAATTTTTTTATTTCATTTCCTTTATCTAATAATTTTAAAAACAACTCATTAACTTCTTCATCACTATATTCATAATATCTTTTATTTGATAAATTTCCTATTAGTGACAATGTTTTATAAACTTGTGTCATTCTTCTTTCTACTACAATAACAAAATTATTTGCTTTATCTACTGTTGTCATATTGTTCCTCCATCTAACCATTATAGCATCGCAAATCTTTTTTGTCTACTTTTTTAAAATAAACGGTCTATTTAAAAATATTAGACAAAAAGACCGTATTTTTCTTGACATAGTGGATACGATATGCTAAGATATCATCAACAGGTAAATAATTCCCTCAAACACCGTGTAGAAAGGAAAATTTGTCATGACCCCAGAAGAACAAATGGCATTAGAGTATTTTTATGAAGAGATGGACGCCTATTATTGTGAGGAAGAACAAGGAGAGATTTTTGATTGATATGAGAATTAAATCATATCTATAGTTTCTCAGGATAATTGGGAAACTATATTTGCAAGATACTACATTTATACACAAATACAAAAAGGGGCGCTAATGATGGCTAGAGATTCACCAAAACTTTTTATGCTAAAGAAAATAAATTATTAAACAAAAGGAGAACCAACAATGATTAAAAAATATCCAAGCCAAGTTCAACTTGCTGCTGAAGACATGAGTAGAGTTTTCAACACACCTGAGAAACGCAAGTACGCGGCCAATCAAGCTAGACTTCATTTGTCAGATAAAACAAAATCCGACCTATATAGTCAAGCTCTTGCAGAACTTTTCAATTCGTTAAATATAAATACCCGTACACAAGAAGAGTACGCACAAAAATTAGTTGCTTTTTATTTTCATAGTAAGGCAAATTATTATGGTGGGGTAACCATGTTTGATGATTTTAATAATTGCAATGGTAAATTGCCTCATCGTTTTACTACTTATAGTTAATTGATATCTGGGGAGTATATCTCCCTTTTATATCTTATATCTTAAAAAGAAAGGAATTACATCATGAAGAATGTCTATAAATATCTTTTTTATTTGTTCTTTATTGGATTTGCTTGTACATTATGTTATGTATTGTTTTTATCGAATGTCTATTCTCCTATCTTTGAATCTATTACAATATTGATGGACATTATGATTATCGTCTTTTTGATTATTTGCGTAGATATGATTGCTTCTCCTGCTGGAGAGGAGGAAAAAAATGAGAATGTTAAATCAAACAATTCGTGTGAAGAGTAAATACCCTTACTTGATTCGCCCCCGAAATATTACAATTGTTAGACTATCTATTCTAATTTTTTCCTCTTTACTTTTGATATGTTCGTGGGTTGCTACAATCCCATTTATTGCACGTCTAGTCTTTTCCATGTTTTTTATAAGTCTTCTTTTTCTAGTAGAGAGATTCTTTCATTCTGATATTATGGAAAAATTGAGAAACAAACTCAATATCAGAGAAGAATTGTTTTATATGTTAGTTAGTTTAAGTTTGTATGATGAGCTTGACAATGAAGTAGTAGATTCAGCAGTTCTATACTTTGACGTTTCTGAGGATAACAAAGTTATTGTCTGTGTCCCATTATTTGGGAACCGTTATTTGAAAACCTTGAAAAATTTAGAGGAATATCTCTGTCCCACTTTGGGGTTGTCCTTAATTTCTAAAAAAGAAGAAATCGACAAAACAATATATGTGTTAGGGCAGATAGAAGAAATTGAACAATACGTTTTTAATAGTAATAGTAATACATTGACAAGAGGATTTTTTGACGGTATTCCTAGTCCAATTATCAAGTTATCAACTACTCAGCAATTTAGTCTAAAATCAAACACTAACATAGGTATATATGGACGAACAGGGACAGGGAAAACAATAGCCCTACAATGGTACTTATTTAACGCACTGGCTAAAGGTTGTGGTACTGCTAATAATACTTATTTAGGCATAGTAGATGGTAAGGGTGCTGATTTATATGCTCTTGGTAAACTTCTTCACGAAGAGCTGGGAGAAAAAATATCAGTAGGTTCTTCTCCGGCTTCACTAGTTAGGCAATCAAGACAACTAATAGAAATTATGCAGGAGCGTTTTGAGATTATTAAGCAAAATAGCACACTAAATGCAGATTCCTATGACTTAGGAATGACACCAAACTTTCTATTTGTTGATGAACTCGCTTCTATTCGTGATAGTTGTGGCTCTACTAAACAAGGTAGAGAGCTATGGAATGAAATTCTACAAAACTTAGGCTTGATTGCACGCAAAGGACGGCAGGCAGGTTGCCACCTCTGCCTTAGTACCCAAGACCCTAATGCTGAGAATATTCCAGTAGAATTGAGAAATCAAATATCGGCAGTCTTATACCTTGGAGGTCCAGGTCCTGACCGATTGAAGATGGCTTTTAGCATGTGCGAATTAGAAAACGTTCCTACAGTTTCAGATAGAAGAGGGGAAGCATTATTTTATGCAGATGGTTTAAATTCTATTGAGCCTGTACTCACAATCGTTCCGTTCGTTGATGTTAAAACTAAACAAGAATTTTTACAGGTGGTTAGAAATATACTGCCAAACTACTAATGACGGTATTTTTCTCTGTTGGAATAGGAATTCTTTTCAATAGAGAAAAATAGCCAACCCGACTGCATTGCAGGAGGTTAGAAAGAAAGGAATTTATCATGAAATTAAATGATTTTTTGAAACCAGAATTACTAGGCAATCGCTTCTTTGCTGTGAAAGGGTATACAGAAGTATTAGATAGAGAGAGCAATAAGCCTACTGCCTTACGCCTAAATGTATCAATTCAAGATGAAACTAGTGATTTTTTTATGGAGATGATTCAGGTAAAGGTAAACACTTTAACGCCTACTACCTCCGTACAAGAAATGGCAAATAATAAAACTTGCCCTGTAAAATTAAAAGACTTGAATGTTGGCCAGTATAATGGCAACCTTTGGTTTTCATGCTCTGATGTACTTCCTGTATCAAAATAAGATGCTATGGTTAAAATTTACGCGATATCTGACATACATGGATATTTAGATGAGTTCATAGACGCTCTCAATAAAATAAACTTATCTGATAAAGAAAGTCGACTTATCTTACTTGGGGACTATATTGATAACGGTTCTCAATCTTTTCAAGTCATTTCTAAAATAATTGAACTCGAAAAGATTTATCCAAAACAAATTATTACGCTATTTGGAAATCATGAAGAATGGTTTTATGGTTGGTTGATTTTAGATAAGCCTACTGCTTCTGCATTTCCAGAAACAATAAAGAGTTTCTTCTCTCCAGAGGAATTGAACTATATTTTCAAATCGAATCCTAACAACTTTGAAACAGGTGTTAGAAACGAAATTAGAAATAATGCTAAGTTTGTTCCTTTCATAAACTGGTTTCAAAAACGATATGAAGATAGTCGTTATTTTGAAACAGAAAATCAAATTTTTGTCCACGCTGGCATTGATGAAGAAGCTGACAAGCTTTGGAAAGAGCTAACGAGTTCAGAAATGTTTACAAATAAATTTCCTCTAACCACTGGTGGATTTTTTAAAGATATTGTTTCTGGTCATGTTGCTTCTTGGGAAGTAGCTAAAGATAAAACTTACCAAGGTAAGATTTACCATGATAGTAAAAGTCATTACTTTATTGATGGAGATGTAAATAATAGCAAAACAATACCTGTTCTTTGCTATGATACAATTACCAAGAAATATTACTTTCTATAACTTTTAATCATGTGATCCTAGGCAAAACTGCCGACTGGAGGTCGGCAAGCTGAAAGCGTGTTTAGCAGAGCAGTGCTTAGGTCACATGATAAAAGTTAGGAGGAGCAAAGCTCCTCCTAGTTTATTTATTATATAGACAATCTTTTGGCGAAAGCCAACCAAAAAGGAACTATTTTTTATGACATCATATAATAAAAAAATAGTCCGCACTTCTTCCTATATTGAAATTTGGGAATATGACAAGCCAATCTTTTCAAAAGGAAAACCTATTTCAGATACAGATACTAAAAGCAAAGAAAAATCACAACGTAGAACATTTGATGAACTTACACCTGAAGAACAAGAACAACGTCTTGAGCGTATGAAAAAAACTCGCTTAGAAGCAAAGTGGAACTTACTCCGATTAGTCGATTGTAATTATGATGACAATACTTCATTTCTAACCCTGACTACTAAAGAAAATATCATTGATAGAAACCACTTTAAAGACTTACTAAAAACTTTTATAAAACGCTTTAACTACCACATCTTTAATACCAAGAAAAGTAAATTAAAATATTTAACAGTATTAGAAAAGCAAAAACGTGGAGCATGGCATGCTCATATTCTGCTTTTCAGCGTCCCTTATGTACCACACCGTCAACTCTTGGAACTTTGGGGACATGGAGCAGTACGGATAAATAAAGTTGATGTAGTCAGTAAAGAAAATCGCGGTCGATATGTCACAAAGTATTTTGAAAAAGGGATTGGACAAGAATTGTTGGAAAACTTCGGAAAGCAAGCCTATTTTTCTTCACGCAACTTAAAAAAGCCTGATGAAGATAAATTTTATACTTATGAAGATTTTAACTATAATAGTTCAATCGTACTATATGAAACGGAATACACTAGTAAGGTCTATAAAGACGGTCAGTATTTCGATAATCATGTAAAGTATAAGAAAATCAAACTAGAAGAATAAAGGAGTAAGTCACATGATATCAACCATAAATAAGAATGACCTAGTTGCTCTTGGGTTTTCTGAGGGTACTTCTAAACGCATTATCAGGCAAGGAAAGGAACTACTAATTGCAAGAGGATTTGGAGTATATCAAAATAAACGAATTGGTACTATACCTGCTACTATTGCTAACGAATTACTTGGTTTTGATGTTTCTTTAGGTGAACATCATGACAGTTAAAAAAGCCAAAAATGGAACATGGACTATTGATATTTCTGACGGTTTTCACCCAGTTACTCAAAAGCGGATACGAATCATTCGCAAAGGTTTCAAAACCAAGAAAGAGGCTTTAGATGTAGAACAACATATCAGAGTTGTTGAGCTAAGAGAAAAACGATTTGATTTTTTGGTAACAACTGATATGCTCTTCAATATACTTGAAGAGGAAGACCTACAAAATAACAGGAAAATTAGCTATATTAGTACACAAAAAAATAACTATGAGCGACACATAAAGCCTTACTTTAAAGATACAAACTTAAACAAATTGTCTTATGAACACATTTTTGAATTTCGAGAACATCTCAAAACTAAGTCCAAAAAACAAAATAGTAATTCTACATTAAGTCCCAATACAGTAAATAAAATAATGATACTTCTCAAAAAAATTTTTGATACTGGTGTAAGAAAATCAATGATTGATAAAAATCCTGTTGATAATCTAAGAAAATTACCAATTAGTAAGCCAATTATAAGTTTCTGGAGTGTAGAAGAATTTAACGAGTTTAGAAAACTCATTACAGAAGATGAAATAAGTTATGACTTATTCTTCACTATAGCTTTTTTTACTGGTATGAGAATGGGAGAGATACTAGCATTAAACTGGTATGATGTAAACCTAATAACAAGCACTATACACGTCACAAAAACTGCATACTTTGTCAATAATGTAAATCACATCAATAGTACAAAAACAAGAGCGGGAACTAGGCTCATTACAATCAATAATAAACTAACGGCAATGCTAAGAGATTGGAAAGAAAAACAACTAGATTTACTTAAGGAATTTACCACAGATACTGAGAGTCTTCAAATTATTCAAAGTACACCGATAGCCATAACTAAAAACATGGTAGATAAAAAATTTAAGCAAATACTATCTAGGAACAATAATCTAAAAAAGATACGTATACACGATTTAAGGCATTCGCATGCTTCCTTATTAATCAATCAAGGGGAAGATTACCTAGTAGTAAAAGAACGTCTAGGACATGCCTCAATCACGACTACAATAGATACATATTCTCATTTATACCCAAGTAAACAGAAAGATTTAGCAAATAAATTAGACGATATTTTTTAAAAATGGAAATATTTGGTAACTTTGAGATGTTAATAGATATAAACAGAAAAAAAGACAAGGATTATAAACCTTGTCTTTATTACTATACCGGCGGCCGGGGTCGAACCGGCACGTCCTTGCGGACACTGGATTTTGAGTCCAGCGCGTCTGCCAATTCCGCCACGCCGGCAAATAGTAACTGGGGTAGCTGGATTCGAACCAACGCATGAGGGAGTCAAAGTCCCTTGCCTTACCGCTTGGCTATACCCCAATAATATAAAATAGGCGAGTGATGGGGATCGAACCCACGCATGCCAGAGCCACAATCTGGTGTGTTAACCACTTCACCACACCCGCCATAATTTTATTAACACGGGCAGTAGGAATTGAACCCACACTGAAGGTTTTGGAGACCTTAGTTCTACCTTTAAACTATGCCCGTAACTAAAGCAATGGAAGGGGAGGGATTCGAACCCCCGAACCCGAAGGAGCGGATTTACAGTCCGCCGCGTTTAGCCTCTTCGCTACCCTTCCAAGTTATAAATAAGATATGGCGCGAGACGGAATCGAACCGCCGACACATGGAGCTTCAATCCATTGCTCTACCAACTGAGCTACCGAGCCA
>CAJNCU010000006.1:0-47529 GCA_905221355.1 bacterium | reverse complement strand
TAAATCTCGAGCCAAGGTCGAAACATTGCAGGATACATAGACCATTTTTTCTGGAACATAGGTCAGAATGGTATCCAGTAGCTTATCTCTAAGCCTGTACGAGGAGGGTCGACTATCAAGGCATCTGCTCGGTAGCCATCACATTAGAACATAAAAAGAGAGGTCGAACCTCTCTAAATTTATTTTTCTTCACTCATTTTTGATTTTACTTCATCATAAGATAGTGCATGAGATTCCTCTTCTACTGTCTCAGGCATTTTTCCTGTTTCATAAAGAGATTTAATCTGTGTACTATCCAATGTTTCGTATTTCAACAACGCTTCTGCAATCAACTTATGAGTTTCACGATTTGATTGGATAATTTCAGCAGCTTTGTTTCGTGCCTCATTTAATAATGAACGAACTTCCTCATCAATCTCATAGGCTGTTTGCTCTGAAATTGATTTTTGAGGACTTTGTGCACCAAACATAGCATGATTACCTTCGTATTGAACTGGGCCAAGTTTTTCACTCATACCATATTCAGTGACCATTGCACGCGCCATCTGTGTAGCTTGTTCAAAGTCATTTGAAGCTCCTGTCGTTTGGACATTAAAGATAATCTCTTCAGCTACACGACCACCCATCAAACCTGCCAATTGCTCTTTCATGTCTTCTTTAGATAGAAGCATTTGATCCTCTTTCGGAAGTGCAATCATGTAGCCACCTGCACGTCCACGTGGTACAATGGTAACTTTATGAACAACACGGGCATTTGACAAGACTAAACCAACAATGGTATGTCCAGCCTCGTGGTAGGCAACCAACTCACGTTCTCTTTGTGATACTGTTTTATCCTTCTTAGATGGTCCAGCAATCACTCTGTCCTCTGCCTCATCAATATCTGAAGCATCAATGATTGATTTGTTTCGACGGGCTGCAACCAAGGCTGCCTCGTTTAGAACATTTTCTAAGTCAGCTCCCACAAAGCCTGGGGTTTGTTGGGCAACCAGTTTCAAATCAACATCGTCTGCCAGAGGTTTATTTTTAGCGTGAACTTTCAAGATTGCTTCACGACCTTTAACATCAGGACGGCCAACTAAGACTTTTCTATCGAAACGTCCTGGGCGGAGAAGAGCTGGATCAAGAACATCTGAACGGTTAGTTGCAGCGATAACGATGATTCCTTCATTTCCCTCAAAACCATCCATCTCAATCAAGAGTTGGTTCAAGGTTTGTTCACGTTCATCATTTCCTCCACCAAGACCAACACCACGTTGGCGACCAACAGCATCAATTTCATCGATAAAGATGATGGCTGGCGCTGCTTTTTTTGCATCCTCAAAAAGAGAACGAACGCGGCTTGCACCAACTCCGACAAACATTTCTACAAAGTCAGATCCTGAGATGCTAAAGAATGGAACACCTGCTTCTCCAGCAACTGCCTTAGCAAGTAAGGTTTTACCTGTACCAGGAGGCCCCTCCAAAAGAACACCCGCAGGAATACGCGCACCAAGTTTTGTAAATCGTTTTGGGTCTTTTAGGAATTCAACAACTTCGACTAATTCTTGTTTTTCTTCCTCAGCACCTGCAACATCTGAGAACCGTACCTTGATATCTTCTTTGTTTGCAGCTTTAGCCTTGCTACGTCCAAAACTCATTGGATTTCTACTATTATTTCCTCCCATATTTCCCATCATAGAGAATAGGAAGAAGAAGAGAATAGCAAATGGCACAACAGACACAAGGATATTGATCCACATACCACTTGAACTCTCATGTTTGACTGTAACCTCAGCCTGATGTTCAGAAGCAAGTTTTTGCAATTCTGAAACTGTTGAATCAGACGGAAGAATAGTACTTGAGAATCTTTCTACTGTTGTAGCTGTAGGAGTAAAAAATTGAATTCCTGTTTCTTCTTTACTAGTCTTAGGATTTTTATAAATACCAGACACTTCAATGATGCTACCATTTGGCTGATAGGTTAATTCTTTTACATTGTCTGCTGTAATTTCTTTTACCAATTCTGTATAGTTAATTTTTTCGCTTCGTCCAGCAGTATTTCCAGAGTAAAAATACTGGAATCCTGTCACAAGGAAGAAGATAATTAACAAGTAGAGAAATGGATTTCTAACTAAACCGTTATTTTGTTTTTTCATTAAAGATAGATCTTTCTAATTTGAATAAACTTCTTCTTTCAATACTCCGACATAAGGAAGGTTACGATAATTTTCCTTATAATCCAGACCATAACCTACTACAAACTCATTTGGAATAGTAAAACAAGTATAATCCGCTTCAATTTCAACAACACGTCCATCTGGTTTGTCCAACAAAGTCGCGATTTTAACAGAAGCTGCTTCTCTTGCAATAAACATATCTCGCAAATTTTTCAAAGTTTGACCTGTATCAATGATATCCTCTACAAATAAAACATGTCTTCCTTTGATATCTTGCGTCACGTCTTGCTTGATATTGATGACACCACTACTTGCTGTTCCACCATGGTAACTAGATACCATCATGAAGTCCATCTCAATATGCGTATCAATATGTTTGACTAATTCAGCCATAAAAGGAATAGATCCTTTCAGAATTCCAATAAGAATTGGATTTTTCCCCTCATACTCTTTTGTTAGTTGCGCACCTAGCTTTTTAGCTGCTTCTGTAATTTCATCATGTGAAACGAGGATTTTTTTAATATCGTGTTCTAACATCTTTTTACCTATCTATTTTTTCTATATAAATTACAGTGTTCATTATATCATTTTTCGTGTTTTTACTCAAATCACTGGTCGCAATTCCTAAAATTGAGACAATTTCTCCAAATTGCTCAATAATAGGGGTTGTTTTTCGTTTTTCAATGGGGATTTTCAAATCTATAAATAAGCGTCTCAATTTCTTTCGATGACCATTCAGGATAAGAACGTCGCCAGGTTTTCGACATCTAATATGTACAGATGTTTCCCGTGAAACCGTTACTTTTTGAACAAAATCCCCTTCAATAGGAATGCCAAAGGAAAATAAATAGCCCATATATCGAACTTGATTTTGATAGTGTAACACAAGTTCATCTTCCTTTTCATCGGCCTGTGGACTGATTTTACAAACTCGAAAATTCTGATACTCTTTTATCAATTCATAGCCATTTTTAAGAGAATGACGATACTGGCTTTTCATTGCTAAAATCTGTCGAACTTCGGCAAACTGAGCCTTTGTCAGATTTAAGTCTGGAAATTGATTAAGATAATTCTGGAGCAAGATTCCTTGAGTTTGTTGAGAGTATGAAAATAGCTCATTCAAATCTTCCACATCAATCTGTTCAGAAAGCTCCGTTATGGCTACTTGGTAATCTGAAATCTCCCTTCCTAAATCTAAAAGGGCGGATTTAAGGCGAGGATTTTCTTTTTCAAGTTCTGGTAAATACCTATTCCGAATGCGATTACGAAAATAGGTACTTTCCTGATTTGTTTGATCTTCGAAATGAAAAATTGGTGGAAAATCCTTTTTATGAAAATGCAATAAGGGACGGATGATTTCAATGCCATCAACTACTTGACTTTCTTTTATTCCTGTTAAATGACGTAGCCGACTTCCTCGAATCAAGCGCATCAAAATCGTTTCAACTTGATCATCTGCATGGTGGGCAGTAACCAAGGCAGTCGCTCCAACCTCTTTCATGATTTTCCTAAAAAAATCATAACGAAACTCTCGAGCACGCGCTTCTGAAAAGTCTCCTGAAAAACTTGTGATATAAATAGGAAGTTCAGCTACATCAGCTAACTTCCTTAGTTCATTTTCCTCCCAGTCAGACTCACTTCTCTGCTTATGATTTACATGTGCTAAAATCAACTCAATTTCCAACTCTTTTTGGTAAGTAGACAATAGCTGGAATAAAAACATTGAATCCAGTCCGCCAGACAGAGCCAATAAGACTTTAGAATGTTTTTTGAAATACTCTTTTTGGAGAAAATGATTTAAAAAATCCTGATCCCTCATTTTAGAACCTCATAGACATCCTTGGCTATCTTAGCAATGGTGTCATAATCAGAATTTTTAGTGAAAATGGAAAGAACGAAAGGAGAATCAGTATAGACAATGGCAGTGTCATGTTTAAACTCGTCGGCATCTCCAATTTTATGAGCTACCTTAACCGAAACACCTTTTGCGATTCGTTGGTTGTCAAAATCTGTCTTACCTAGAGACTCTAGGACAAAACCATTCTGATTATAAATAGCTTCCATAAGTTTTCCAGCCATTTTTGAAGAAGTCAATTTGTCATTCACATCCCAATCTTCACCCATAATGGTGGACATTTTTTCTTTGAAAGCCCCGTCAGATTGATTGGTCACATAATAACCTAAAATATTATGAGCAACATTGTCAGACTCTTTTGTTACCTTGGTAATCAACTGTTGAAGACTGTATTCTTTGTTATCTTCTTTTTTAGGTAAGCTACCACTACCTTCTGGTTTATAGGACCCAGGGAAACTATTTACTTCTGGGATATACTTGAAGCTACTGTCTAGCGTATATTCCCCTTGATTTATCTTATCTTGAGCATAATAAAGATAGGCTAGTTTCAAGATGCTAGCTGCATAGAGTTTACTATCTTCATTCACCCCAGCCTCTTTACCCGTAGTCAGTTGTTTAACATAAATAGAATAATTTTCGTTCTGATAGTTGCTTGATAAAACTTCTTGAACCTTCTGGATGCGATTGTCTTCTTCTGAGGTGAACTCTTTTGATACCCACCCAACTTGATCAATATGAAGAAATTCTTGTCCCTCAGCAAAAAGGGTTCTATCCACTGTTACGCGTTGATAGGGAGAGAAAGAGGAAGAAATTTCTTTCGCATCATAGGGGCTGTTGTAGATAACAAACCCTGGCTCCAACCATACTTGCCTATTTTGAGTTTGAACTTGACTTTGATCATAGACCAAGCGCTTATCTGCAAGGATAAACTGGTGATTATCTAATTTAAAAACAGGAACACCTTGTCTATTCAAACGCCATTCTACTATTTTAAAGGTGGTTTCAGGAGTCAATTTACCAGACTCCTTGACAAGATCCTCATTAGCATAGACAGCTGTTTCTCCATATACCATTGGGGATTCCAGAGTTTCTTTATAGTAGAATCCATAATCAGACTCGGTTAGATAATAAATTTCTTGCGAAGAGTAAGGAAGCTGTTTTTCTGTGCTAACTACTCTTGAGGTTATGATAAAAGCAGGTAGCAATAAAACTACTAAGAACTTACGCATTCTTCTCTTCCCTTTCTTCTTGTAATCGTAATAAATGGTTTTTAGCTGCCAATTCCTCTAATTTTTCATCTGATAAACTTAAAAATTGTTCAACAACTTCCAATAAATTTTCCATGACATTACCTCGGAAGCAAATCAGGAATTGTGTAAATTGCTTCTCGTTTCTTTGAGTAATAGTACTTGGCGCGTGCATATTTTGCTACATAGTCTTCATCTTTCAACTTTGCAGCAAAAGCAGATTCCTTATCCTTTTCATCACTGAGAGTTTGGTACTGCTCTTTCAACTCTGTCAATTGCTGACGACGTTGCAGTAACTGATTATAGCTTTGGGCCAGATTATAGGTCGGTAAAATAAACAATAAAATCATCAAAATCAGAACCCAACCCATAAAGCGATTCCTCTTTTGTCTCTCCTTCATCAAGTAACGACGACGTTGGTGTTCATTTTGAATAAAAGAATTATTCATCTGTACAATATTTTTAGACATTTTCTTCTACCCGTGTTTCACTGATAATTTCATACATGCCTGCTGCATCTTCTTTTTTTGTACTATCTTTCATCTCCAGTACTTTTACAAGCAACAATTTATTTCCAAAGCGAATTTCAACTTGGTCATCAACTTTCAAATCCGTTGAACTTTTGGCCAAGATTCCATTCACCTTGATTCTACCTTTATCTGCTACCTCTTTTGCAACTGTGCGGCGCTTAATAATTCGTGATACTTTTAAATACTTGTCTAATCTCATTTTTATTACCTCAAATTATTATTGTACCATTTTTATCCCTCTTATAGAAGAAAAACATCAAAGAGAATTAGCTTCCTTTGATTCTTTTATCTCTAGAAAACTTTCTCCAAAAATCAGCAGACCTTCTAAAATTTCATAATTCTTCTTGTTCCGGATATCAAATACAACTTCCATTAATCCCTTATTCTCAGCTATGGCTGCTTTTAAGTTCGTTTCGGATAAGGCTTTAAAATAATCTTGAGCCAAAAATAGTCGTTGAGTGACTTTTTCAAATTGAACTGTAATCTTATTTTCTTTTCTTTCCACACGTTCTACAAAGACCTTGTCAAAATATGATTTGACCAAACCAATCTCTAAAAGGTATGCCACTACATCTGGATATTCTCCAAAGCGGTCCATCAACTCTTCTTGTAATTCTTCATAGTTGACACGATTGTCAATTTGACGAATTTTCTTGTAAATTTCAATCTTATGTCGCTGGTCAGAAATATAAGTATCAGGAAGATAAGCATCAATTTGTAAAATCAACTCAGCATTTCCTTTAGTTCTTGTGTTCTCATTGCCACTGCGTTTAGCAATAGCTTCTTCTAGTAACTGAGAATACAATTCAAAACCAACAGAATCAATGAAGCCCGATTGAGATTTTCCTAAGAGGTTTCCTGCTCCACGAATTGAAAGATCTCGCATAGCAATCTTAAATCCAGACCCCAATTCTGTAAATCCTTTGATCGCTTCTAATCTCTTTTCAGAGACTTCACTGATTGATTTTTCTGGACGATACATAAGATAGGCATAGGCAATGCGATTGCTCCGACCAACTCTTCCTCTTAATTGATACAAGGTTGACAAGCCCATATGATCTGCATTTTCAATAAATAAAGTATTGGCATTTGGAATGTCTACCCCTGTCTCAATAATGGTAGTCGTCACCAAAATATCATACTGACCTTCAATAAAGTCCAGTAGAGTATTTTCTAACTGAATTTCACTCATTTGTCCGTGAACATACCCAATTGCAGCCTCTGGAATCAACTCCTGTAATTCTGAAACCTTCTGGTCAATTGTGTCAACTTTGTTGTAAAGATAGTAAACTTGACCTCCACGCTCCATTTCACGCAAGATTGCATCACGAATCACACTAGGATTCTTCTCCAATACATAGGTTTGTACTGGATAGCGATTGGTTGGAGGTGTTTCAATAACAGACAAATCTCGGATTCCCAGCATAGACATGTGGAGAGTACGAGGAATTGGCGTTGCTGTCAAGGTTAGAACATCTACTTGTTTTTTCAGTTCTTTCAAAGTTTCCTTATGCTTGACACCAAATCGTTGTTCCTCATCAATAATCATCAATCCCAAATCAGCAAACACAACATCTTTTGACAAAACACGATGCGTTCCAATCAAAATATCAATTTGACCACTCTTTAATTTTTCAAGTGTCTCTGCCTGCTCTTTTTTACTTCTAAAGCGACTCAACACATCAATATTAACAGCAAAATTTTGAAATCGTTCCTTAAAATTCGTATAGTGTTGTTGTGCTAAAACCGTCGTTGGAACTAGAACGACAACCTGTTTGTGATCATTGACTGCCTTAAAGGCTGCACGCATTGCAACCTCAGTCTTCCCAAAACCAACATCCCCAACTAAAAGTCGATCCATGGGGTGAGAATCCTGCATATCTCTCTTAATTTCATCAATACTACGAAGTTGATCATCCGTTTCAATATAAGGGAAGGCATCATCAAAAGCATGTTGATCATCATCATCAGCTGAGAAAGCAAAACCCTTCAACTGACTACGCTCAGAATACAGTTTGATTAAATCGTCAGCTATATCCTCTACCTGGTTCTTAACTTTTTGCTTGGCCTTTTTGAAATGACCGTCATTTAATTTATTAAGTTTTGGCGCTTTACCATCACTTGAAACATATTTGGACAGTAACTGAATCTGCTCCACTGGGATGGAGATTTGGTCACCATTTTCATACTGTACACTGACATAATCACGGTGGATACCTTTGATTTCAATTGTTTCGATTCCTAGATATTGACCAATTCCATGGATATGGTGAACAACATAGTCTCCTTTTTCAAGTTCATTATAATCTTTTAATCGCTCTGCATTTGAAGCATGTTGTCTTCTAAAACGACGTTTTAATTTCTTTTGAAAAATCTCATGTTCAGTAATCAAGAGAATTTTTTCATCTACAAAATGAAAACCATGTCTTAGATTACCCTCAATCAAGTTTACAGATTCTTTACAGATACTTGACTTATCTCTGGAATCCAATTTGATCTGGTATTCCTCTAAAACATCCTCCAATGTTTTACTTCCCATTGAATTGCTAGACTGCAAAACAATGGTGTAGTCCATTTTTTTGTATCGCTCAATTTCTTCTTTAAGAAAAGAAAACTGATTGAAAAACTCCTGCATAGGGTATTGATTAAATTGATAAATATGGTCAAACTTAAGATTTCCTAAGCCCTTTTGCAGATTGGAGAAAAAGGTAACTGGACTTTGTTTTTTATAGGTTTGCTCTGTATCTGCAAAATACTGCATCTCAGAAAATGATTTACCATTCTGTAAATCTTCTGTAAAGTATTGCGCTAATTCTCTTTCAAAGGCTTCATACTGATTCATCAATTTTTGATAGTCATCAAAGAATACTGGCGTATCTTTTTCAATATAATCAAATACAGTCCATGTTTTATCATAACATAAAGATAAAAACTTTCGACTATCTGAATGTACTTGTTTTTGATGAAAACTTGACAAAATTTCTTCTAGATAGGATTTCAAAATCGGCGATAGAGTCTTCAAAATTTGCTTTTCTAAAGCTGACTGACCTCGTTGATAATCCTTTTCTCTCAAAAGCATATCACTAGCTGGAAAGATAGTAAGTTCTGTCTGATTTTCTTTTGATAATTGTGTTTCGACTTCAAAAGTCCGAATTCCATCTACTTCATCACCAAAAAACTCGATTCGGAAAGGTTCTAACTGAGACATCTCAAAAATATCTAAGATATCTCCTCGAATACTAAACTCACCTTGGGTCTGTACTTGTGTAACTTTGCGATAGCCGATTACCTTTAATTTGTGAAGAAGGTCATGTTGATCATATTCTTCACCAACTGCAATTTTTATAATACTTTCTTTAAATCTAGCCGGAGAGGGTAAAATCAACCGACTCGCTGCGATATTACAAACTAAAATCCCTTTCTTAGACGGATTACTCAAAAAACGCAAGGCCTCAACCCGCGAAATGATTTTTTCTTGCGAAGACATCAAAAACTCTACCATAGGAGAGTCATCTACCAAAAAAGGATAGACAAGTTCCTCTCCTAAGATAGAAAGAAGGTCACTGATAATTCGTTCTGCTTCACCATAAGTCGAGGTCAGTAACACAACCTTATTTTCTTTTTCTAGACTGCTTGCAATTGCAAGAGCCTTGGTAGACGTTGATAAACCAAGTATTAGTTGTCTTTTCTTATCTATCAGATTTTGATGCCATTTTTTTATCTGGTCATTTTCTGAGAATAAATCTAATAAAGTCACCATTTAGCCGTTATACCTCTGCATTGTTTTCTCAAAGTTTTTCTCTTGTAAATAGTAATTTACAGCATCGTCAACCTTGTCAATAGACTGTAAAATACCCACATAGTCATCCTGATCAAACTTACTTAAAACATGATGAACAACTGACATGCCTTTTTTAGGTCTTCCAATACCTATTTTAACACGGTTAAATACCTGAGTCCCTATATGTTGAATAATAGACTTGATACCATTATGGCCACCTGCTGAGCCCTTTGCTCTTAAACGAATTTTCCCAACTTCCATGTCAAGATCATCATAAATAACGAGTAAATCTTCAATATCCAAACCATAGTAAGTCAATAAAGCATGAACTGCTTTTCCACTTTCATTCATAAAGGTCGTTGGTTTGACCAGATAAATTTTTTCTCCATTGAAGAAAAAAGAAGCTAGGTCAGCTTGAAATATTTTGTCATGTGTAAAGGTGACATTTTGTTTTTTAGCTAGTTGGTCAATCAACATAAAGCCAACATTGTGCTTGGTTTCAAAATATTTATCTCCTGGATTTCCCAATCCAACAAGTAATTTGGTCATTTATTTTTCCTTTCAAAAGCCAAAAGGGTTGGAATTTTTTTCCAACCTAATTGACACTATTTATTAAATGTTATTAAACGTTAAAGCGGAATTCCATAATATCGCCATCTTGAACGATATATTCTTTACCTTCTTCACGTAAGCGCCCAGCTTCTTTTACAGCCTTTTCAGATCCATATTTTACTAGATCCTCATATGACATGGTTACTGCACGAATAAACCCTTTTTCAAAGTCTGAGTGGATAATACCAGCTGCTTGAGGAGCTTTCATCCCTCGCTTAAAGGTCCAAGCACGGACTTCTTTTTCACCAGCTGTGAAGTAAGTTCCAAGCCCAAGCAAGTGATAAGCTGCACGAGTCAACTTGTCAACGCCTGATTCAGTCAAACCAAGTGCTTCAAGAAACTCTTGCTTATCCTCATCGTCTAACTCAGAAATTTCTTCCTCAGCACGCGCGGAAATAACTACTACTTCAGCATTCTCTGTCGCTGCGAATTCACGAATTTGCTTCACATATTCGATAGAATCTGGATCTGAAACTACATCCTCATCCACATTAGCAACATAAAGAACTGGTTTAGTGGTCAAAAGGAAGAGACCTTTGACAACTTTTTGTTCTTCATCTGTAAATTCGATGGTGCGAGCTGATTTTCCATCCTCAAGGACTGGTTTAATCTTTTGAAGAACATTAAATTCTGCTACTGATTCTTTATCTTTTTGCGTACGTGCCATCTTTTCTACACGCGCATAGCGTTTATTAACTGATTCTAAGTCAGCAAGAATCAATTCTAGGTTAATGGTATCAATATCTGCAAGTGGATCCACAAAGGCGTCTTCACGTCCTTGCTCGCGCATCACATTTTCATCATCAAAAGCACGAACTACGTGAACAATCGCGTCTACTTCACGGATATTGGCCAAGAATTTATTACCTAGACCTTCTCCTTTTGAAGCTCCTTTTACAATCCCTGCAATATCTGTAAACTCAAAGGTTGTTGGAACTGTCTTTTTAGGAGTAATCATTTCCGTTAGTTTTTGTAGGCGTTCATCTGGAACTTCCACCATCCCAACGTTTGGATCAATAGTCGCAAATGGGTAGTTTGCCGCCTCTGCTCCTGCTTTTGTAATTGCATTAAAAAGGGTTGATTTACCAACGTTTGGCAAACCAACGATACCTGCTGTTAAAGCCATAGTTTCTCATTCTCCGTTCTCATTTCAATCCCTAACATTATAACACAAAAAGGGAAAACTTGCTAACCCTCTAACTAAGGGTTCTTAGTCAATAATCTTATTCATTTTTCGTTCAAAATCATAGCGACTCATCATAACAAGATGGTCACAATTGCTACATTTGATTTTGATATCTGCCCCTATGCGTGTAATTTCCCAACGATTGGCCTTTTTTCCTGTTGACTTAATTATACAAGCATGAGGTTTTTTCATCTCAACAAAATTTCCAACTTGATACATACTACTCTCCTTTTCTTTTTTGATTATATCATAAAAGAGGCGAGCCAGGCTCAACCTCTTTCTCTTAGTTTGTACGAACTGGTGTGATAAGCTGCATGAAATCTTCGTCAGTATCTGCTGGCACAAGAGTAAATGGACGAACTGCTGAGATAAAGCTAATAGTAACCTTTTCGCTATTTAAAGCCTTGAGGGAATCAATCAAGTAAGTTGGGTTGAAACTAATAGTCAAATCATCACCAGTCACCTGCTCCGTATCGATTTCTTCGTTTACTTTACCAACTTCTGGAGAGTGAACATGGGCACTAACAACCCCACCTTTAATTTCAAGCTTTACAGTACCATTTTGAGTCGCACTTGATAAGAGGCGAGCACGTTCCATAGATTGACGTAAATTAACAACATCAAAAGTAATTGTAGTGTTAAAGTCTGTTGGAATCAAGCGATCTGTATCAGGATAGTTTCCTTCTAAGAGACGAGTGTAGAAGCTAATATTTTCGCTTCTAAAGAGGATTTGATTATTTGCAAAGAAAATCTCTACAGTTTCAATATCATCTGTAAATACTGCTGAAAATTCGCGTAGAGAGCGGCTAGGAATCACCACATCGAAATCATCTCCATTTTTTTCAAGAGTCAATTTCTTCTGGCTAAGGCGGTGTGAGTCTGTCGCAACTGTTTTTAGTTCCTTGTGTTGGCTCAATACAAAATGAACACCTGTTAAGATGGGACGACTTTCTTGCGTACTTGCAGCAAATGCTGTTTCATTGATAATTTTCTTGAGTAGTTTGGTTTCAAGAACCAAAGGTGTGCTTGCAGAAATTTCTTGGATTCGTGGGTACTGTTCGCTATCTTTTCCTTTTAGAGTAATTTCTGATTTGCCACTTGTTAAGACAATTTGTTTTTGTTCAATTTCTTTGAAATCAAGCGTTACATCTGGAAGACTGGATACAACATTGATAAAGAAAGAGGCTTCAAGAAGAATCGAACCCAAAGAAGTAATCAAGAGACCAGCATCTTCATTCTTTTGAGAAATGAAATTTTCAATAGAAATTTGACCGTTTGATCCAATTAAAGTAATTCCTTCATTGGTAACGTCAATTTTGATTGTTGATAAAATTGGAATAGCATTTTTAGAGCTTATTGCTCTTTTTGTGGTATTTAAGGCTTGTAGAAATAAATTTTTATTAATTGAAAAATGAATCATGGATTCTCCTTTATTTATTTTTAGTATTAGAAAGTTAATAGTAATAATAGAGTGTGTGAATTCTGTGGAAAACTGGGTGCTATTTAGTGAACTTAAGCTTCTAAGCTTGTTTAAAAAATGTGGATAAAAAAGATAAGAAAGGAAAAGTTATCCACAAGCTACTTGATTTTCTTTTTGATTGTTTCTACTTCTAAACGTAAATTATCGTCTTCGTCAATCAGTGATTTAATTTTAGCATGGGCATGAATAACGGTGGTGTGATCCTTTCCGCCAAATTCTTTTCCGATTTTTGGAAGACTGTTATCTGTCAGTTCTCTAGCTAGGTACATGGCAACTTGACGCGCTAAAACGATGTTTTGAACTCGTCTCGTCCCCTTCATTTCTTTAACACTCACTCCATAAAAATTACCAACTTCAGTTTGGATTTTCTCAATTGGAATAACAAGTATCTGGCGGGCGTCTTGTTTACGTGCTCTAATAGCTTCCGCAGCAATATCAATAGTGATATCCTTAATTTTCTTTACTCTGGCAATTAAAGTGATATCGTTGATTGCTCCTTCTAATTCTCGAACATTTGAATCAAATTGGCCAGCCAAGTATTCCAGAGTATCACTTTGGAAATGGTAATCCAAATGCTCTGTTTTACTTTGAAGAATGGCGATACGTGTCTCAAAGTCAGGAGGAGTGATATTTTGCGTCAATCCCCAGCTAAAGCGCGTGACAAGTCTTTCCTCAAGGCCTTCTAGGTGTTTAGGACTTCGATCACTGGTTAGGACAATCTGTTTCTGCTTATCATGAAGAGCATTGAAGGTATTGAAAAATTCTTCCTGGGTTGCGACTTTTTTACCGCTGAGAGATTGGATATCATCAATCAACAAGAGATCAAGACTACGGTAAGTTTTTTTGAACTTTTCCATTTCCCCAAGTCTTAAGTGCTCAAGAAAGTCATTGATAAAGCTTTCGGCAGGAATGTACTTGACACGCGCATCAGGAATATTTTTCAAAATCTCATTTCCAATCGCATTGAGCAAGTGAGTCTTTCCAAGACCAGGCCCTCCATAGATAAAAAGAGGATTGTAGGTTAGAGCTAAATCTTCTGATACAGCTAACGCAGCAGACACCGCCCAAACATTCCCATCACCTTGAATAAAGTTATCAAAGGTATATTTTTCTTTTAATCCTGTTTCAGAATAAGGAATCGTTGGTAGTGCAGGTGTGTAATTGTAAGTAGAGACACTATTCGTATTATTTACTTGAGGAGATTCTGTACTCTGAGGTTTAGTGAAAATATAGTGAGGTTTGATTTCAGAATCATAAATTTCAAAACCAGCAGCAACAATAATATCTTTTAATTGCTTTTCCCACACCATTTCCATCTCTGATCTCGGTAGAAATATAGTAGCTGTATTTTCTTCTACTTTGATGAGTTCAGCAGGTGTAGCATAGAAATCATACATAGATCGAGTCAATCTTTCTTGAGAAAATTCTAAAATACGATTCCAAAATTGCTTTTCTTTCAACTATTTTTCCTCCTTTACTATGATTTTAGTAGTTTAGTGCTAGACTTATTTTACCATAGATAGTAGGATTTTTCCACAGATTGTGGAAAAGAATCCACAATGTTAGTAGTATTTATCCACAGGTTGGGGATAAATAGCTTTTTCCTTGATTTAGTAGGGTTTTTGATAAAAAAATTAGTGGATAAATTTGTGGGTTAAGAAAATAAAAGAACAGCCTTATTTCAGGCTGTTAATAATTCTATCGTATTCTTCTTGACTTGAAAAAGAGATGACAATCTTTCCAGTATCTTTTTTAGAAAGTTTAATTTCTACACTTAAACCTAGTAGTTTTTTTAATTTATCTTCTTCATCTTTGATGAAAGAATCACTTTTTTTTTGCTTCTTGTGTTTTTTTTCTGTCAGTAGTGCTTCCAACTTTCTCACAGAGATGTCTTCATTTTTAATTAGTTGAAAGAAATGGTCTTGCTGCTCTTTGTCCAAACCAACTAGGGAACGTGCATGCGCTTGAGAAATTTTTCCATTTTCTACTTCAGTTAAGATATATTCTGGTAGGGAAAGTAAACGAATAAAATTAGTGATATAAGGACGAGATTTCCCCATTTTATCCGCTATTTCAGTGTGAGTAAATCCTTTCTCTACTAAAGATTCATAGGCGCGTGCTTCTTCAACAGGATTTAAATTTTCTCTCTGCAAATTCTCAATGATTGATTGAACCATCATTTCCTGATCTGAGAGGTGCTTTACAACGGCTGGGATAGAGGTCAGACCAGCCAAGAGAGAAGCCCGATATCGTCTTTCTCCTGCAAGGATTTCATAACCAATTACAGGAGATTGACGAACGATGATCGGTTGGATTAGCCCATTTTCTTTGATTGACTGAGCCAATTCTTTTAATTTTTCTACATCAAATTCTTTCCGAGGTTGGTAAGGATTTTTTTGTATTTCATAGATAGAAATCATTTCAAATTTTTCCATGATTCTACACTAACATATCTTTTACTTTCTGTAAAGTTTTCTTTACACTGATGTCAATTAATGTTCTAAATCACCAGAATTCTTATCTAGTTTTATAGAGGTTGTTTCCTCCTTACCATTACGGTAATAGGTTATTTTTATAGTGTCTCCAATAGAATGGTTGTAAAGAGCATGTTGTAAGTCTGTTGATGAAGTAATCTCTTTGTCGTCAACTTTAGTAATGACATCGTATTTTTGAAGATGTCCATTTGCAGGCATATTACTTTGAACAGATCGAACAACTACACCTGAAGTGAGGCCACTTGGAATGTTTAGTTTTCTAAGATCATTAGCTCCAACGTTAGACAGATTGACCATTTGGATTCCAAGAGCAGGACGAGTCACTTTACCATCACTTTCAAGCTGTTTAATAATATTTTGTACATCGTTTGAAGGAATTGCAAAACCAAGACCTTCTACAGATGTTCCACCATTACTTGCAATCTTACTTGATGTAATACCAATTACTTGTCCTTGAATATTTACAAGCGGACCACCAGAGTTACCAGGGTTAATGGCCGTATCTGTTTGAATGGCTTTTGTTGAAATAGCTTGACCATCTTCAGATTTTAGAGAAACATTTCGATTAAGACTTGAGATGATTCCCTGTGTAACTGTATTAGCATATTCTGAACCTAAAGGACTACCAATAGCAATCGCTGTTTCTCCAACATTAAGTTGGCTTGAATCACCAAATTCTGCTACTGTTGTAACTTTTTCTGAAGAAATTTTAACGACAGCAATATCAGAGAAGGTATCTGATCCAATAATTTCACCAGGAACTTTTGTACCATCAGCTAAACGGATATCAACTTTTGAAGCTCCGTTAATAACGTGAGTATTTGTTACAATATAAGCATCATTTTCGTTCTTTTTATAGATGACACCTGATCCTTCACTTGCAATCTGTTGATTATCCGTATCAGAATTTGATTCTTCCGTTCCAAATACACTACTTTGTTTATTAGCAGAGTAAGTAATGACTGATACAACAGCATCCTTAATTTTATTCACTGCTTGAGTAGTTGAGTTTTCATTCTTGTATGATGTTTGAGTTACAGTGCCAGAATTATTATTTGTAGCTTGATTTCCTTGTTTTTGATAAAGTTGCAATGTTACAAAACTTCCTAGTGCACCACTCAAAAATCCTATTAGAATAATTACAAGAAAAGTAACTCCTTTTTTGTAAAATTTTTGTAAGTGTTTCATAAACGCCTCCGTTTGTTATTGTTTGTCAAGATTATAAACCTATTAACTTAATCTAAGCTTAAAAGTTTTACACAAGTTGTGGATAACTCACTTTATTCTGTGAATTTACTTGCTATTTTAGATGATTTTTATGTGTATAAGATGTGAAATAAAGTGTGGATATGATAGAATAGAAGAATGAAAATAAAAATTGTAACAGTTGGAAAACTGAAAGAGAAATACTTAAAAGATGGTATTGCTGAGTATACCAAACGAATTTCACGTTTCGCCAAATTAGAAATGATTGAGCTCGCTGACGAGAAGACACCTGACAAAGCCAGTGAATTAGAAAATCAAAAAATTTTGGAAACAGAAGGCGCAAGAATTCTTTCTAAGGTTGGAGAAAGAGACTTTGTCGTTGTACTAGCAATTGAAGGAAAAACATTCTCCTCAGAAGATTTTAGTAAGCAACTAGAGCAGGCTTCTATCAAAGGCTACTCAACTCTTACTTTTATCATTGGAGGAAGTTTAGGTCTAGCTCCTGTTGTAAAAAATAGGGCCAATCTTTCTGTCAGTTTTGGACGTCTGACATTACCACATCAGTTAATGAGATTGGTTCTTGTTGAACAAATTTACCGTGCTTTTACAATTCAACAGGGTTCTCCTTACCACAAATAGAAGATTGACTTACCTCTTGTTTTTTGATAGAATGGTCATGTTAGGTCTCATAGCTCAGCTGGATAGAGCATTCGCCTTCTAAGCGAACGGTCGCAGGTTCGAATCCTGCTGGGATCAATGTTAGATGCAAAGCTGGGATTCATCCCAGCTTTTTTCTTAAAAAAGTGCATTTCAGGTGCAAAAATGTACAGTTGAGAAAAATTTTTTCTTACATGGTCTTCATTTTGTATAATAGGTTTGTAAGTAAACTTACAAGAAAAAAATAATACAGGAGATTTCATTATGAAAAATACAGTAAAATTGGAACAATTTAAAGAGATAAAAGAGGCGGAATTGCAGGAGATTCGGGGTGGAGACTGGAGAATTTCAGAATCAATTCGTAATCTTATTTTTCCAAGAAAAAAGTAATGAAATAAAGGTAGTGAGTAATGGATTTATTTGGATTAGGGATAGCTATTTTTTATTTTCTCATCATTAGCAAAAGTTATGAATGGATTTGTAAAGTAAATAGAAAAGAACAAATTGTTTTTTTGTGTTACACATGCATATCAGTTTTGATACTCGAAGAAATTATTACTCTAGTATATTCTGATAGTTTTGCTTTGTCTAAATTTTTATTTCCTTTGGTTGTGTACCTTTATTTAAGAAAGTTAAAGAAGTATGAAAAATATAAAGGAATTTTTATTAGTTTACTACTATCCTTATTATATCATAGTACCCATACTTTTATATCCGTAACATTATCTTCTATAATGGGTGATGTTCTTGTATTACAATATAAAAGTATATTCTTTTTAGTAGTATTATTGTTGACTTATTTTATTATTATAAAAATAAGTCGTTATTTCCACTTGGAAATAACATACTTTGACAAAGATTACCTCTATCCTTTTTTAAAAAAAGTGATAGTTGCTTTTTTTGGATTGCATATCTTATTGTTTGTTTCAGATATAGTAAGTACTATTCATCACTTAAATAGTTTTGGAAGTATTTTATCAACCATTGTTTTTATCTGTCTGCTATTAGTTTTCTTTGCAATGAATTCTTATAAGGTTCAAATTGAAAAAGAGATTGCCCTAAAGCAGAAGAAATTTGAACAAAAGTATTTACAAACTTATACAGATGAGATTGTAGGTTTGTATAATGAGATTCGAGGTTTTCGTCATGACTATGCAGGTATGCTTGTCAGCATGCAAATGGCGATTGACAGCGGAGATTTACACGAAATTGACAGGATTTACAACGAGGTCTTAGTAAAAGCAAATCAGAAATTGAGGTCAGACAAATATACTTACTTTGATTTAAACAACATAGAAGATTCGGCTTTACGAAGTTTAATTGCTCAATCGATTGTATATGCACGAAATAATGATGTAGAGTTTACATTGGAAGTAAAAGATGTCATTACTAGATTGTCAATGGATTTACTTGATCTTGTTCGCATCATGAGCATTCTATTAAATAATGCTGTTGAAGGTGCCGCAGATAGTTACTTGAAACAAATGGAAGTTGCAGTCATTAAAATGGATTTTGAAACAGTTATAGTTATCCAGAATTCATGTAAAATCACTATGACGCCTTCAGAGGACCTATTTGCCTTAGGTTTCTCTACCAAGGGAAGAAATAGAGGTCTAGGACTTAAAAATGTCAAAGAGATTTTAGATAAGTATGACAATATTATTTTAGAAACTGAGATGGAAGATAACACATTTAGACAAATTATTAGATTTAAGAGGGAATTTGAATGAAAGTATTAATTTTAGAAGATGTTATTGAACATCAAGTGAGACTAGAGAGAATATTGAATGAAATCTCTGAGGAATCGAATATTCCTATTTCATATAAGACAACAGGAAAAGTTCGTGAGTTTAAGGAATATATCGAAAATGATGAAGTAAACCAGCTTTATTTCCTAGATATCGATATTCATGGAATCGAGAAAAAAGGCTTTGAAGTGGCTCAATTTATCCGTCATCACAATCCTTATGCTATTATTGTCTTTATTACTAGTCGATCTGAATTTGCTACTTTAACTTATAAGTATCAGGTATCAGCTTTAGATTTTGTAGATAAGGACATCAATGATGAATTGTTCAAAAAACGTATCGAGCAGAGTATCTTCTATACCAAAAGCATGCTGCTTGAAAACGAAGATGTTGTAGACTATTTTGATTACAACTATAAGGGAAATGATTTGAAAATTCCTTACCATGATATTCTGTATATCGAAACAACAGGTGTTTCTCATAAATTGCGTATTATTGGTAAGAATTTTGCTAAAGAGTTTTATGGAACTATGACAGATATTCAGGAAAAGGACAAACATACTCAACGATTTTATTGCTCCCATAAATCTTTCCTTGTCAATGTGGGAAATGTGAGAG
Source organism: bacterium (assembly GCA_905221355.1). Classification (GTDB taxonomy): domain Bacteria; phylum Bacillota; class Bacilli; order Lactobacillales; family Streptococcaceae; genus Streptococcus. The sequence goes on along the minus strand of CAJNCU010000006.1, from coordinate 27,955 downwards.
AAATTGATCGAAAGAATTTAGAAGTTGTTTTTTATGAAGATCATCGTTGTCCCATTACCCGTTTGAAAGTTCGTAAACTAAAAGATATTCTAGAGAAAAAATCTAAAAAGTGATTGACAATCAGTAAGAAATTGATATAATGGTTATATCTGCTACAGATAGATGGTCCGTTGGTCAAGGGGTTAAGACACCGCCTTTTCACGGCGGTAACACGGGTTCGAATCCCGTACGGACTATTTTATCCGCCATAGCTCAGTTGGTAGTAGCGCATGACTGTTAATCATGATGTCGTAGGTTCGAGTCCTACTGGCGGAGTTAGATAAAAAGAACACCAGATGGTGTTCTTTTTTGTTCTTAGTTGGCATCACCTAGCATTTTCATAAGGAAGTCTGTCATTTCTTGCGGACTTTCTTTTTTTCCACGAGCAATCCAAGTTTGACAAACTCCAAATAGGGCATTTGTCAGATAAATGCTGCTATATTCTAATTCAATTGAATTTAGTTGTAGTTGCATAAAGCGCTTCTGAAGATCTGTGCTCAGCATGATATGAAGCTTATTTCTTAAGAAATTTTGGATTTCTTTGGTACCATTTTCAGATAAAAGAGCAGCTAATAATGGTTCAGATTCTAAATAGTCAAATACTTCTAAAATGGCATCTTTTTTATGATGAGCATGTTTTTGGAAGATATACTCAAATGTATGAAATAACTTACTTTGATAGTGTTCAATCATATCATACTTATCCTTGTAATGGGTATAGAAGCTAGAACGACTAATTCCGGCTTTTTCTGCTAATTTAATTGTAGTAATTTGATCGAAGGGGTGATCCATCAATAATTGAACCATAGCGTTCTCAATAGTACGTTTGGTTTTTAAGCGTTTGTTGCTCTCTGTCATAGTTCCTCCTTGTGAACAAAAATAGACGTAATGTCTAAAAAATGAGCTTTTACCTTGTAATTTGGATTTTTTAATGTATAATCTATTATATCAAAATTTTAGACAATATGTTTAAAAAAGGAGGAAACATGTTTAAAGAATGGAAAGCAATATTTAAAAAACCGACCTTTATCATTGTAATGATAGGGATTTCTCTCATTCCAGCTTTATACAATATCATATTTTTATCGTCAATGTGGGATCCATATGGTCAAGTATCGGAGTTACCTGTAGCAGTTGTTAATAATGATAAGGAAGCTTCTTATAATGGAAATACAATGGCTATAGGAAAAGACATGGTGTCTAATTTAAAAGAAAATAAGACTTTGGATTTTCATTTTGTCAATGAAGAAGAGGGGAAAAAGGGGCTAGATGATGGCGAATACTATATGGTAGTGACTTTACCAAGTGATCTATCTGAAAAAGCTAGTTCGATCCTAACAAATCACCCTGAACAGATGCAAATTGATTATCAAACTTCAAGCGGTCGTAGCTTTATTGCAAGTAAGATGAGTGATTCTGCAATGACACAATTAAAACAAACCGTCTCTACGAATGTAACTGAAACATATACCAAGGCATTATTTCAAAAAATGAGTGACTTGAAGTCTGGGATAAATAAAGCAGCTGATGGAAGTGAACAACTGGCTGATGGGACTAATCAGTTAGCAAAAGGAAGTCAAACATTGACGACAAATCTCAATACTCTAGCTAACTCAAGTGTAACTTTTTCAAATGGTGCTAATCAATTTACAAAAGGATTGTCTGCCTATGTATCTGCCATAGAGCAATTACATCTTGGTTTAGGAACTTTTAATAGTGGTTTACAAAGTTATACAAATGCAGTTTCACAGGTTGACACTGGACTTGGTCAATTGGCCTCAAGAACTCCTGAGTTGGTGACAGGTGTAAATCAGCTGAATACAGGTATAAAGACCTATACAGGTGGAGTTTCACAACTCAATTCAGGTCTCAGTCAATTTTCGGTTGGTGTCAATGCCTATACAAGCGGAGTTGACAAATTATCTGTTGGTACAAACCAACTATCAAGTCAATCAGATACATTGAGAGACGGTATTACTCAATTAAATAAAGGAATCAAAAAAATATCCACACAATTAAATACTTCATCTCAACAGAAAGAGGATATAACACAGTTAGCAAGCAGTTTAGATGAGTTGAATAAGGCTCTCCAATCAGTTACAGTTTCAGATAATACTGATCTTAAAAATACAATATCTAATGACTTAACAAATATAACGACTCTTGCTCAAACTATTGTGACTAATAGTCAAGCAGAGCAAGAGAAAACTCTTACAAATCTTCAAGCAACAGCAACTTATCAATCTCTCACTGAAACTCAGAAAAAAGAATTGACTGAAGCTGTTTCAAATAATTCTAATTCTACGATAGAGTCAGCAAAAGCAATTTTAACGACGGCAGGAGATTTAAAAGAAAATTTAGGAAGTATAAACCAACCAGTCTCTAATCTTTCTACTTTACAGACTAAAGCAAATCAACTTTTACCTATAGCGTCTAGTTCCTTGACATCTATGTCAAGTGGATTTACACAGTTGCAAAATGCTGTAGATAATCAGTTAGTTCCCGGAAGTCAATCAATTGAAAATGGAGTTAATGCGTATACTAAAGGATTGGATACTATTTCTTTAGGTGTAAATCAACTAAGTGAAAAGAATACAACTTTAACAACAAGTTTGGATCAATTGGTTTCTGGCTCAACCAAGTTGACAGAAAACTCTTCAAAATTGACAACTGGTTTGGATACTCTAGCTGGGAAAACTCCAGAATTAGTAACAGGTATTGAAAAACTATCATCTGGTTCTAACCAATTAAATAGCAAGAGTCCGGAATTAATTGCAGGACTTGATAAAATACAGCTTGGTTCAAGTCAATTAACAGAGAAATCAAGTCAATTGCTTTCAGCTAGTTCTCAATTAGGAAATGGAGCAGCAAAAATTGCAGATGGTGCTGGAAAATTAGCTGAAGGTGGAGCAACTTTAACTGCTGGTATTGAAAGTTTACAAGTAGGAACTACTGATCTAGGACAAGGCTTAAGAAGTGCTAGCAATCAACTAAAATCAGCATCAACAGAGTCAAAAAATGCAGAAACATTAACGGAACCCTTAAGTCTTTCAAAGACAGATAATGATCAAGTTCCTGTAAATGGGATTGCTATGGCTCCTTATATGATATCAGTCGCTCTCTTTGTCGCTGCATTATCAACAAATATGATTTTTGCTAAATTACCTTCAGGTCGTCATCCTGAAACTCGCTGGGCTTGGTTCAAATCTCGCTTTGAGATAAATGGAGTTATAGCTGTTTTAGCCGCTGTCTTAGTCTATGGTGGCGTTCATCTTATTGGTCTAACAGCAAATCATGAAATGAGAACCTTGTTCTTAATTATTATCGCAAGCTTAACATTTATGTCTATGGTAACTGCATTAACAACATGGAATAGTCGCTTAGGTGCTTTCTTCTCTCTTATTTTGCTATTATTGCAATTAGCATCAAGTGCGGGAACTTATCCACTTGCTTTGACAAATGATTTCTTTAAAGCTGTTAATCCTTGGTTACCAATGAGTTACTCTGTATCAGGCTTACGACAAACAATCTCTATGACAGGAAATATTCATCATCAAGTAATTTTCCTTATTATAACTCTAGCTTTCTTTACTGCTTTAGGTATGCTAGCTTATCAACCTAAGAAAATGGAAGAAGATTAAAAAGATTGACCAATTCTTTGGTCAATCTTTTTCTGTCTTAGATAAATTTCTTCTGTGATTATAGATCCCAAAAAGAAGAAGGGCAGTTAGTGAGCAGGCTGCTCCAATAACAAAACCATTGGGGATAAAGGAAAGTGTAATGGTGCCTTTTCCTTTTGGAACATCAACTTTCATAAAACCAGTCTGAGCCTGCTTGATTTCAAGTTTTTTCCCATCTTGGTATGCAGACCAACCTTTGTCATAAGGAATAGTGAAGAAAATAGAGGTATCTTGTTTTACTTCATATGTAGCAAAGACTTTATTTTTAGAGGTGGATACTTCTACAGGTTGTTCTTTAATCTTTTGAATTGCCTCAGTAAGAGCCTGAGTATCTAAACGATAGAAGGTTGGAGATTCAAAGGACACCTGAGAATTTCCAGGGAAACTAACACTGATATTGAAAGTTTTTTGTTCTTCAGTATAACCCAAATTAAAGAAATTAAATGCATTGTCAGTTGTAAAAGTCTTTTTTTCACCGTTGACAATGATGTCAACTTTCTTTTGTTTATCATTAGTAAAATGAAGATTTGAAAAAGAGAGATAGACTTGGCTATTTTGAGGAACCTCAATTTGATAATCAATCTTTGCATCTTCATTCGCAGAACCTGTGATGCTCGTTAAACCATCTGAAGTGTCTGTTTTATCAGATGTTATTTGGGAGAAGTAATCTAAGTTGAGATTAGCAAGCTGGTTTATAAATAAAGCCTGATTATCTAGAGTGTGATTGTTAAAGTTTACATCTTTGTAAATAGATTGAGTGGCAAAGGCAATGGGTAAAGAGAGTTTATTTTTATATAAGGTTAAATGATCCTTTTGATAAATCTCTTGAAAGCCATACTTATCAAGTGAAGTTTCAGAAATATTATACTGGATTCCAAATAAACTGTCTGCTAAAAGACTGTTATTTGCATAACGGAGATTAAGGTTGGTTCCAGAGGATTTGAATCCTAGTTTATCCAAACTAGTGCTAGCTGAACGATTTCGTACAGACGAAAATTGAGAGATTCCATTGTAGTTAAATTTCATACTGTCATTTCCAGTCTGAATTTGCAGTTTTTCAGTACGTGTAAATGAATTGTCAATTTGGTTTAGAATGGATTCCATAGCGGTGATATCTCTATTATAGGCGCTACGAGAAGCAAAGGCCCATTCTTTAGCTATTCCTTCCATTTGAGATGATGCATTTAAGCTTATCTCAGCCGTTATAAATAAAGACAAAAGAATTGCAAATAGATTTACAGAGATAAATTTTCTGATGACTGCAAGAAGTAAAAGAGCATAAACTAGAAGAAATTCAAGAGTGAGTAGGATATTCAAATCAGTTAAAAAAGAATAGTGTGATTTAAAATAGACAGTAGCCAAAAATCCTGTTAGTACAAGAAAAAGTGAGACAAATAGATTCCATAGCTTCAGTTCTTTCAGACGATTTAAGACTTCAGCTGCAGTATAAATTAACAGAGTGGAAAAAATCCAAGCATAGCGATGCAAAAACATATTTGGGGTATGCATCCCCTGCCAAAATAAATCAAGTGCTTCTATGTAAAAGCTTGTTATTAAAAAAGTAAAGAAAATTGCATAGGTAAGTTTCACGTGAAACTTTATGGATTTTATTGTGAAAAATAGAATGGTCAAAATAAAAGGAAGCAATCCAACAAAAATCATTGGTATAGATCCATATTTAGTTGTATCAAAAGATCCAATGAATTGTTTTGCAAAAATATCCAAATACCAGCTACTATCTGTCTTTAATTTTGTGATGGCAGTCAACTTCTCTCCATGAGTTTGTAAATCAAACAGTGTAGGAAGAGTCATAATCAAACTAGCCATTCCAGCTAAAAAGGAGGTAACAACAAAATCAAGAAAAGATGATTTTCGAGTTTTAAAGTCCCAAGAAATTTGGCAGAGATACCAGAAAATAAGAAACAATGCTGTCATATACCCAAAATAATAATTTTGAATAAATAAGATTGACAAACTTGTAAAGTATAGTAGGCGCTTCTTTTGTGTTATAAGTAGGTGTAAACCAGTTATAATTAAAGGAATCAAGATAAAAACATCTAGCCAGGTTTTAATCTCTAACTGACTGACAGTGAAGCTCATTAAAGCATAGGAAGTAGATAAGGCAAGTTTTAAAAATTTTGGGATATCTTTAAATAATCTAGTCAAACTAAAGAAGGTTGACAGACCAATCAATCCAAATTTTAAGAGAGTGGTTAGATAGACAGCATCTGGCATATTCGACAGATTAAAAAAGTAAACTATGGGTGAAAGAAAGCTACCCAAGTAATAACTAGATAGAGCATAGAAATTCAGTCCGAGGCCACTTGTAAAGGTGTAAAACAAACTACCATTTCCATGTAAAATATTTCGTAAAGCCACATCAAAAATAACGTATTGATGGAAACCATCTCCTAATAGTGGAGATGTATCGCTATTCCAGTAGATACCTTGAGTTAGGTATACTCCTGTCATAATCACTACAGGAATGATAAAAGAAACAAAGTAGGCCCAATATGTTTTAAAAAATGATTTCATGTTACCTCGTAGAATGATAGAAAACTCAGTTGGTTAATCCAACTGAGTTTTGAAGTCTTATTTAGTCTTTCCAAAGTTCTTTAACTTTTGCTTGTACTTCTGCATTTTCTAAGAATTCATCATAGGTTTCATCAATACGATCAATGACGCCATTCTTAGACAAAACAATAATATGGTTTGCCAAAGTTTGGATAAACTCGTGGTCATGACTGGCAAAGATGATTGATTCTTTAAAGTTTTTCAATCCATCGTTCAAGCTTGAAATAGATTCCAAGTCCAAGTGATTTGTTGGATCATCAAGTACAAGGACATTTGATTTCAAGAGCATGAGTTTTGAAAGCATGACACGTACTTTTTCTCCCCCTGACAAGACGTTTACAGGTTTGTTAACCTCATCTCCAGAAAAGAGCATACGACCAAGGAAACCACGTAGGAAGGTATTGTCATCTTCTTCTTTACTTGCAAATTGACGCAACCAGTCAAGGATTGACTCTCCTCCTGCAAAATCAGCCGAGTTGTCTTTTGGCAAGTAAGAACGGCTAGTAGTAACTCCCCACTTGACGGTTCCTTCATAGTCGATGTCACCCATAATTGCACGAATTAATGCAGTCGTTTGGATGTCATTTTGTCCAATAAGAGCTGTCTTATCACCTGGACGCAAGATGAAACTAATATTGTTTAGGATAGTTTCGCCATCAATCTTTACAGTTAAATTTTCTACTGTCAAGAGATCATTACCAATCTCACGTTCTGCTTTAAAGTTGATAAATGGGTATTTACGACTAGATGGCACAATCTCTTCTAGTTCAATCTTGTCAAGCATTTTTTTACGAGACGTTGCTTGTCTTGACTTAGAAGCGTTGGCAGAGAAGCGAGCAACGAATTCTTGCAATTGCTTAATTTTTTCTTCTGCCTTAGCATTACGGTCTGCTAGCAATTTAGCAGCAAGCTCAGAAGATTCCTTCCAGAAGTCATAGTTTCCAACATAGAGTTTGATTTTTCCAAAGTCAAGGTCGGCCATATGAGTACATACTTTGTTTAAGAAGTGACGGTCGTGGGATACTACGATAACGGTGTTATCAAAGTCAATCAAGAAGTCTTCTAGCCAAGTAATAGATTGGATGTCCAACCCGTTGGTTGGCTCGTCCAAAAGAAGGACGTCTGGTTTACCAAATAGAGCTTTAGCAAGGAGAACCTTCACCTTGTCACCATTGGCCAATTCGCTCATGTTTTGATAGTGCAATTCTTCTGGAATGTTTAGGTTTTGAAGTAATTGAGACGCTTCACTTTCTGCTTCCCAACCTCCAAGTTCGGCAAATTCACCTTCGAGTTCGGCTGCACGAACACCATCTTCATCGGAAAAATCTTCCTTCATATAAATAGTATCTTTCTCCTTCATGATGCTATAAAGTTTTTCATTTCCCATAATGACGACATCAATGACACGCTCATCTTCATAGTCAAAATGATTTTGACGGAGAACAGAGAGACGTTCATCTGGACCAAGAGAGATGTGACCAGTTGTTGGTTCGATATCACCAGCTAGAATTTTTAAGAATGTAGACTTCCCAGCACCATTAGCACCAATTAATCCGTATGTATTTCCTTCTGTAAATTTGATATTGACATCATCAAAAAGTTTGCGATCACTAAAACGTAGTGAAACATCAGATACTGTAAGCAATGTTTTTCTCCTATAATATGTAATATATTTATTCTACTAGAAAAGAGAGAAATATTCAAATTTTTGTTTGTCAATTTTGTGTCAATTAAGTTTACAGGTTTGTTTACAATAAGTTAGTTGTTTGATTTAAATAATTTTCTGTTATTTTAACAAAAAAATGCTATAATTGAAGAGACCATTTCGAAGGAGAAAAAAATGACGAAACCCATTATTTTAACAGGAGATCGCCCAACAGGAAAACTGCATATTGGACATTATGTTGGGAGTCTTAAAAATAGAGTATTACTGCAGGAAGAAGACAAGTATGAGATGTTTGTTTTTTTGGCGGACCAACAAGCATTGACAGATCACGCTAAAGACCCTCAAACGATTGTAGAATCAATTGGGAATGTTGCCTTGGATTATTTAGCAGTTGGATTGGATCCAAGTAAATCAACTATCTTTATTCAAAGCCAGATTCCAGAATTGGCTGAGCTGTCTATGTACTATATGAATTTGGTGTCACTAGCTCGTTTGGAACGGAATCCAACAGTAAAAACAGAGATTGCTCAAAAAGGGTTTGGAGAAAGTATTCCGACAGGATTTTTGGTCTATCCAATTGCGCAAGCAGCAGATATTACTGCTTTCAAGGCCAATTATGTTCCTGTAGGAACAGACCAGAAACCAATGATTGAGCAAACTCGTGAAATTGTTCGTTCTTTTAACAACGCATACAACTGTGATGTTTTGGTGGAACCGGAAGGTATTTATCCAGAAAATGAGAGGGCAGGACGTTTGCCTGGTCTAGATGGAAATGCTAAAATGTCTAAATCCCTTAATAATGGTATTTATCTAGCAGATGATGCGGATACTTTGCGTAAAAAAGTCATGAGCATGTATACTGATCCAAACCATATTCGAGTGGAGGATCCAGGTAAGATTGAAGGAAACATGGTTTTCCATTATCTAGATGTGTTTAGTCGTCCAGAAGATGCTCAAGAAATTGCGGATATGAAAGAACATTATCAACGTGGTGGTCTTGGTGATGTGAAGACGAAACGTTATCTACTTGAAATATTAGAACGCGAACTTGGTCCTATTCGTGAGCGCCGTATCGAATTTGCTAAGGATATGGGAGAAGTGTACAATATGCTTCAAAAAGGTAGTGAGAAAGCGCGTGAGGTTGCGGGGCAAACTCTATCTGAAGTTAAGGGAGCAATGGGACTAAATTATTTTAAATTATAGATAAAATATGAATCGTAAAACTATCTCTTCTATAGGATCACAGGGATAGTTTTTTTATGATTTCTACCATAAATATAATTGACAAATTTTCATAGAATGGTATGATAGATACAATACAAAAAGAGTCAAGCTCAAAAAGAAAGAAAAGAGGAAACTTCAATGTCTAATTGGGATACTAAATTTTTAAAAAAAGGTTTTACCTTTGATGATGTATTGCTCATTCCAGCAGAAAGTCATGTGTTGCCTAATGATGCAGATTTAACAACAAAATTAGCAGATAATCTGACTTTAAATATCCCAATTATAACAGCCGCCATGGATACAGTCACAGAAAGTCAAATGGCTATTGCCATTGCTCGTGCGGGTGGTCTTGGAGTAATCCATAAAAATATGTCTATTGCGCAACAGGCGGATGAAGTTCGCAAGGTAAAACGTTCTGAAAATGGTGTTATTATTGATCCATTCTTCTTGACTCCAGAACACACTATTGCTGAAGCAGATGAACTGATGGGACGTTACCGTATCAGTGGTGTTCCAGTTGTGGAGACACTTGAAAATCGTAAATTGGTTGGTATTCTAACAAACCGAGATCTTCGCTTTATTTCAGATTACAATCAGCCAATCTCAAATCACATGACCAGTGAAAATCTTGTTACTGCTCCTGTTGGTACAGATCTTGCAACAGCTGAAAGCATTCTTCAAGAACACCGTATTGAAAAACTTCCTTTGGTTGATGAAGAAGGTCGTCTTTCTGGCTTGATTACTATTAAAGATATTGAAAAAGTTATTGAGTTTCCAAATGCTGCTAAAGATGAGTTTGGTCGTCTTCTAGTTGCCGGTGCGGTAGGTGTCACTTCAGATACATTTGAACGTGCAGAGGCTCTTTTTGAAGCAGGAGCTGACGCAATTGTTATTGATACTGCCCATGGTCATTCTGCTGGTGTTCTACGTAAAATTGCTGAAATTCGTGCTCACTTCCCAGACCGCACTTTAATTGCGGGTAATATTGCCACTGCAGAAGGTGCACGTGCTCTTTATGATGCAGGTGTAGATGTTGTCAAAGTCGGTATTGGACCAGGTTCTATCTGTACTACTCGTGTGATTGCAGGGGTTGGTGTCCCACAAGTGACAGCAATCTATGATGCAGCAGCTGTTGCGCGTGAATATGGTAAAACAATCATTGCTGATGGTGGAATCAAGTATTCTGGAGATATTGTAAAAGCCCTTGCTGCAGGTGGAAATGCGGTTATGCTTGGATCAATGTTCGCTGGAACAGACGAAGCACCAGGTGAAACGGAAATCTTCCAAGGACGTAAGTTTAAGACCTACCGTGGTATGGGATCCATCGCTGCAATGAAGAAAGGTTCAAGTGACCGTTACTTCCAAGGTTCTGTCAATGAAGCAAACAAACTTGTTCCAGAAGGAATTGAAGGACGTGTTGCCTATAAAGGCGCAGCAGCTGATATTGTCTTCCAAATGATTGGTGGTATTCGCTCTGGTATGGGTTACTGTGGTGCAGCTAACCTTAAAGAATTACACGACAACGCTCAATTTATTGAAATGTCTGGGGCTGGTCTAAAAGAAAGTCATCCTCATGATGTACAAATTACTAATGAAGCACCAAACTACTCTATGTAGGAAGTAAAAAAGAACTCCTGATTTTCAGGAGTTCTTTTTGTTTACAGTGTTGTCAATTTTGATTTACAGAAATTTTACCGTTTTGAATATTGAAAATACTAAGGTTTTCTGGCAAGTTTTGTAAGTGGTCTAAACTTGTTGTTGTAATAAAGGTTTGGATAGATTGAGAAATGGTTTCTAGTAATTTTAGTTGCCGTGTATTGTCAAGTTCGCTCATAACATCATCAAGCAGTAGTATCGGAGACTCATTGGTAATACTTTCCATTAGCTCAATTTCCGCCAGTTTTATAGAAAGAACAAGGCTACGATGTTGACCTTGGCTTCCAAAACTAGCATCCATACCATTGATATAAAAAGAAATATCATCTCGATGAGGGCCAACTCCAGTATTCTTTTTAAATAAATCTCTGGATCTGCTTTTATCCAAAGCAATTTTAAAGGAACTTGTTAGATGTTCTTGATTAGTGAAGTTGACAGATGATTGATAAGATATTGACAGTTCTTCTAATTTATTTGAAATTTCTAAGTGTTTTTTTTGGCCAAATTTCTCTAAGTCTTTAATGAATTTTATCCGATGCTTTATAACGCGACAACCATAATCTATTAACTGATCATCTAAGACTGACAGAAATGTTTCATCAATCTTCTGGCTGGATTTTAGATAAGTATTTCTTTGCTTGAGTATGTGGTTATAGTTTGACAAGTCTGACAAGTAGATTGGTTTAATTTGTCCCAGTTCGATGTCTATAAATTTTCGACGGACAGAAGGTGCTCCTTTAATTAGCTGGAGATCTTCAGGTGCGAAGAGGACAACATTCATATGTCCGATGTAGTCTGATAGGCGAGCTTGTTTTAAGTGATTGACCTTAGTCACACGCCCTTTTGGTGTTAAATCAATTTCTAGAGGGATAGAGCTTGTTTTTTTCTGTAGCAAGCCAGAAAGATGGAGTTGCTCGTTATCAAAATGAATGAGATTTTTATCTGTACGAGTCCGATGACTACGTGTTAAGGCTAAAAAATAGATTGCTTCTAGAATATTGGTTTTTCCTTGTGCATTTTGACCTAGAAAGACATTTAATTTTGGATTGAAATCAATTTTTGCCTCTTTGTAGTTTCGAAAGGTTTTAATTGTTAAATGTTGGAGCCACATGGTTATCTTCCTGGAAAACGTGGAACTTGTTTGGTTTTAGGCGATGAAGAAGTTTTTTGTTTTTCTTTCTTGATACCTTTATTCATCTCTTTGACAAGTTTAGCAATTCGCTCTTTCTCAATCTTATCTGCTTGATATTCTTCTTGCTCTTTTAAACTTGGTTGTGTCAAGGTGATGTCAATCTTTAGATCAGGAATGTCAATCGTATCTCCAATACGGATTTTTTTCCCACGTCTACTTTCTAACTCACCATTAAAGTAAACTTGATGATCTATTAAAAAGGATTTGATAGCACCACCACTTTGTATAATTCCAAGCTCTTTTAGGAGGGCTTGGAGCGTGATAAATTCTTCAAATAATTTGTATTCCATAATTCACCTCAATCTTTGGTATTATACCATATTTTCATCGAAATAGCTGAAGGAAAGTCAGTTGAAATGAAAACGGTTTTACTCTTTAAAGTTATAAAGAGAACAAGAAAAATTTTGATTTTCGTGGTATAATAGAACTCTATATGTAAGGAGGTAAGGTATGGAATTAGTGCCTGGAATTTCAGCACATTTTGTTCAATCCAAAAAGTTTAAAACAAATAAAATCACTATTCGTTTTACTGCTCCCTTATCTCTTGAGACAATAGCGGGACGCATGTTAAGTGCAAGTATGTTGGAAACTGCCAATAAAGCTCACCCAACATCTCAAGCTTTTCGCAGATATTTGGCAAGTTTATATGGAACGGATATTTCCACAAGTGCTTATCGTAGGGGACAGGTACATATTCTTGACCTAACATTTACCTATGTGAGGGATGATTTTTTAAGTAAAAAGAATGTCTTGACTTCTCAAATTTTTGAACTGGTGAGCCAGACTTTATTTGCCCCCTTAGCTCAAGATGGTGCTTTTGAGCCAGCCTTATTTAAAATTGAAAAAAAACAATTATTGGCTAGTTTGGCCACTGATATGGATGATTCATTTTATTTTGCTCATAAGGAGTTGGATAGCTTGTTCTTCCATGATGAGCGTCTTCAATTGAGATACAGTGATTTACGAAATAGTATTTCAAATGAGTCTCCGGAAAGTAGCTACATGTGCTTTCAAAATGCTCTGAAAAATGATCGTATTGATTTCTTTTTCTTAGGTGATTTTAATGAAGTAGAAATTACAGAATCACTGAAGTCATTACCCTTTACAGCTAGAGAGAACGGCGTCACTATCCAGTACCATCAATCTTATTCGAATGTTCTACGAGAAGGAATGGTTCAGAGGAACGTTGGGCAATCTATTTTAGAATTAGGCTATCATTCTCCTGTAAAATATGGTGATGATGAGCATTTGCCCATGCTTGTTATGAATGGTTTGTTGGGTGAATTTGCACATTCGAAACTTTTTACAAATGTTCGTGAAAATGCTGGAATAGCCTATACAGTCTCTAGTCAATTGGATTTGTTTAGTGGTCTGTTAAGGATGTATGCGGGTATTGATAGAGAAAATCGAAATCAGGCTAGAAAAATGATGAATCATCAATTGCTAGATCTGAAAAAGGGTAATTTTACAGATTTTGAACTTGAACAAACCAAGGAGATGATTCGACGATCTTTGTTGATGGCTCAAGATAATCAACAGACCCTGGTTGAAAGAGCCTATTTGAATGCTCTATTGGGGAAATCAAGCTTTGACATTGATCGATTGGTGGCAAAATTAGAGAGTGTTGATAAAGAAGCTGTATGTAAAGCTGCCAACAGTTTGAAGTTACAAGCGATTTACTTTATGGAAGGAGTAGAATGACAAAGGTTACTTTTGAAGAAAAATACTATCCTGCTGTAAAGGAAACAGTCTACAAAGCACAATTGTCAAATGGATTGACAGTTTCTTTACTTCCTAAGCGAGATTTCAATGAGGTTTATGGGATTGTAACAGTTCAATTTGGTTCTGTAGATGCAACTTATACAAGCTTGGGAAAAGGTTTACGTCATCATCCAGCAGGAATTGCACATTTTCTTGAACATAAATTGTTTGAAAGAGAAAATGCTGAGGATATAATGGCTGCTTTTACTCGATTAGGTGCGGACAGTAATGCCTTTACAAGCTTTACTAAGACCAGCTATCTTTTTTCAACAATTGACCATCTATTAGAGAATTTAGATTTGCTAGATGAGTTAGTCGGAGGTGTTCATTTTACAGAAGAGTCTATTTTGAGGGAACAGGCTATTATCCAGCAAGAACGAGAAATGTATCAAGATGATCCAGATTCACGTTTGTTTTTTGCAACATTAGCCAACCTTTATCCTGATACTCCTTTAACGACAGATATAGTTGGAAGTGAAAAATCAATTTCTGAGATTCAAGTTTCAAATTTAAAAGAGAACTTTACAGACTTTTACAAACCTGTCAACATGTCACTGTTTTTAGTTGGAAATATTGATGTAAAAGTTGTAGAGGAATACTTTTCGAAAAAGGAAAAGAAGACTCTAGAACAGTTTACAGTTACAAAAGAGAAACTATCCTTGCAGCCTGTGAAGCAAACAGATAGCCTTCGGATGGAAGTTTCTTCACCCAAACTTGCTGTTGCGATTAGAGGTAATGGGCAAATAACAGAAACTGAGTCTTATCGTTACAATATTTTATTGAAATTACTATTTACAATGATGTTTGGTTGGACTTCTGATCGTTTTCAAAGGTTATATGAGTCTGGGAAGTTAGATGCGTCATTATCACTTGAGGTTGAAGTCAACAGTCGCTTTCATTTTGTGATATTGACAATGGACACCAAAGAGCCTGTTTCTCTGTCGCATCAATTTCGTAAAGCGATTCGTCAGTTTAGTAGTGATGCGGATATTACAGAGGAACATTTAGATCTTGTTAAGAGTGAGATGTTTGGGGAGTTTTTCAGTAGCATGAACTCCTTGGAATTTATTGCAACTCAATACGATCCGATGGATCGCGGAGAAACAATTTTTGATTTTCCGAAAATTTTACAGGAAATTACTTTGGAGGATGTTCTAGAAGCTGGACATCGTTTGATTGATAATGGTGATCTAGTTGATTTTACAATCTTTCCAGCTTAAAAGATGACTAATACTAGAAAGAAGGAATGGTACGTATGAGAAAAAAAACAATTGGCGAGGTTCTACGTTTAGCTAGAATTAATCAGGGATTGAGTTTAGAAGGATTGCAGGAAAAAACTGAAATTCAGTTGCATTTTCTAGAAGCTATGGAGGCAGATGATTTTGATCAACTTCCTAGTACCTTCTACGCTCGTTCTTTTTTAAGAAAATATGCATGGGCAGTAGAATTGGATGAGAGAATTGTTTTGGACGCCTATGATTCAGGTAGTATGATAACTTATGAAGAGGTAGATGTCGATGAAGAAGACTTGTCTGGTCGCAGACGATCAAATAAGAAAAAAACGTCTTATCTCCCCTTGTTTTATTTCGTTCTATTTGCTTTGTCAATTTTAATTTTTGTCACTTACTATGTTTGGAACTACATCCAAACTCAGCCAAGTCCTTCTTCAGCTAATTATAGCGTTGTGAACTCGACTAGTTCAACAACCTCATCTAGCTCATCTTCTAGCAGTCAGACGTCTAGCTCGTCTTCTACTACGGAATCAACTATTACAGTGTTAGGCGAAGGAAACCGCATTGAAGCTCGGTATAAAACGAGTAAGGAAACCGCTACTGTTCAACTGGCAGTATCAGATGCAACTAGTTGGGTAAGTGTTTCAGGAAGTGAGCTGGAGGGTGGTGTGACACTATCCGCAGACAATAAGAATGCAAAAACAACAGTTTCAACTAAAGATTCTGTAACTATTACTTTGGGTGTGGTAAAGGGAGTTACTGTGACTGTAGACAATCAAACGATTGATACTTCGAAGCTGACAACTCAGACTGGAACTGTGACACTTACATTTACTACAGATTAAGGAAGAACCAATGAAAAAAGAACAAATCCCTAATGTATTAACTATTGGTAGAATTCTCTTTATACCTCTCTTTATTCTTATTTTGACTTTGGGCCATTCACAGGGAAGTCATTTGCTGGCAGCGATCATCTTTGCAGTTGCTAGTGTAACGGATTATCTCGATGGCTACCTTGCTCGTAAATGGAATGTAGTCAGCAACTTTGGAAAGTTTGCAGATCCGATGGCCGATAAGCTGTTGGTTATGTCAGCTTTTATCATGTTGATTGAGTTAGGTATGGCTCCAGCTTGGGTTGTTGCTATTATCGTCTGTCGTGAACTTGCGGTGACAGGCTTACGCTTGTTGCTCGTTGAGACGGGGGGGACAGTTCTAGCAGCAGCGATGCCAGGGAAAATCAAGACCTTTAGTCAGATGTTTGCCATTATCTTTTTGCTCTTACATTGGAATTTAATTGGTCAACTGTTGCTTTATATCGCTTTGTTTTTCACTATCTACTCTGGCTATGATTATTTTAAGGGTAGCGCTCATGTATTCAAAGGGACATTTGGTTCGAAATGAAATCGATTATTGAAGTAAAAAATCTGTCTTTTCGTTACAAGGAAGACCAGGATCATTATGATGTTAATAATGTCTCGTTTCACGTGAAACGGGGAGAATGGCTTTCGATTGTAGGTCATAATGGGAGTGGGAAATCGACAACTATCCGTTTGCTTGATGGCTTGCTTGAAGCAGAGTCTGGGGAAATCTGGATAGATGGGCAATTGTTGTCCTCTGAGAATGTTTGGGACTTACGCCGTCAAATTGGTATGGTTTTTCAAAATCCAGATAACCAATTTGTGGGGGCAACTGTTGAAGATGATGTCGCCTTTGGCTTAGAAAATCAGGGACTTCCTCGTGAAGAAATGAAGAGGAGAGTGTCTGAATCTTTGGAGTTGGTAGGGATGCTGGACTTTAAGAAGAGAGAACCAGCTCGTTTATCTGGTGGACAAAAACAACGGGTGGCTATTGCAGGAGTTGTTGCCCTGAGACCGGCTATTTTGATTCTGGACGAGGCTACAAGTATGTTGGATCCCGAGGGGCGCAGAGAACTGATTCAGACAGTTCAAGAGATTCGAAAAGACTATCAGATGACAGTTGTTTCCATTACGCATGACTTGGAAGAAGTTGCGATGAGTGACCGTGTCCTGGTCATGAAAAAAGGCCAAGTGGAGTCAACCAGTAGCCCAAGAGAACTTTTTTCGCGGGACGACCTTGACCAGATAGGCTTAGATGATCCCTTTACGAATCAATTGAGAGAATCTTTGAGAGAGACAGGCTATCAGTTGCCAGATGGCTATTTGACAGAAGGAGAGCTAGAGGACAAGTTATGGGAATTACTCTAGAAAATGTGAGCTTTACCTATCAAGAGGGAACTCCCCTATCTTCATCAGCCTTGACTGATGTTTCTTTGACGATTGAGGATGGTTCCTATACAGCTTTAGTAGGGCACACAGGTAGTGGGAAATCAACGATTTTACAGCTTTTAAATGGCCTATTGGTACCAAGTAAGGGTTCTGTTCGAGTTTTCGATACCGTCATTACCCCTACATCAACCAATAAAGAAATTCGTCAGATTCGAAAGCAAGTTGGTCTAGTGTTTCAATTTGCTGAAAACCAGATTTTCGAAGAGACTGTTTTGAAAGATGTTGCATTTGGACCGCAAAATTTTGGAGTTTCTGAGGAAGAGTCCAAGAAGATTGCGCGTGAAAAATTAGCCTTGGTAGGCATTGATGAGTCACTTTTTGAGCGCAGTCCTTTTGAACTTTCGGGTGGCCAAATGAGACGTGTGGCTATAGCAGGTATGCTAGCGATGGAGCCAACTGTCCTGGTTTTGGATGAGCCGACAGCAGGGCTAGATCCTCTGGGCAGAAAAGAATTGATGACCCTGTTTAAAAAACTTCACCTTTCTGGAATGACAATCGTTCTGGTAACGCATTTAATGGATGACGTAGCTACATATGCTGATCAGGTCTATGTTATGGAAAAGGGGCGTTTGGTCAAAAGTGGTAAACCGAGCGAAGTTTTCCAAGATGTAGCCTCTATGGAAAAAGTGCAGTTAGGTGTGCCTAAAATCACAGCCTTTTGTAAGCGTTTGGCAGATAGGGGTGTAGCTTTTAAAAAACTGCCAATCAAGATAGAGGAGTTTAAGGAGTCGCTAAATGGATAGTATGATTTTAGGGCGTTATATACCGGGGGATTCCATCATTCATCGTTTGGATCCACGTAGTAAATTACTTGCCATGATTCTGCTGATTTTGATTGTATTTTGGGCCAATAATCCCCTCACAAATCTCATTTTGTTTATAGCGACAGGTATATTTATCGCTTTGTCAGGCGTTTCCCTCTCATTTTTCGTTCAGGGATTAAAATCCATGTTCTTCTTGATCGCTTTTACGACTCTTTTTCAGCTCTTTTTCATTTCAAGTGGAAATGTCCTATTTGAGTTTTCTTTTATAAGAATAACGGATTATGCTTTGCAACAAGCGGGAATCATTTTCTGTCGTTTTGTGTTAATTATTTTCTTTTCAACCTTGCTAACCTTAACGACCATGCCTTTGAGTCTGGCAGCTGCAGTTGAAGCTCTTTTGGCACCGCTGAAACGCGTGAAAGTTCCCGTTCATGAAATTGGTCTGATGTTATCAATGAGTTTGCGTTTTGTTCCAACTTTGATGGATGACACGACGAGAATTATGAATGCTCAAAAAGCTCGTGGAGTTGATTTTGGTGAGGGAAGCATCATTCAAAAAGTAAAGGCTATGATTCCAATTTTAATTCCTCTTTTTGCGACGAGCTTAAAGCGTGCAGATTCATTGGCAATAGCCATGGAAGCGCGTGGTTATCAGGGAGGAAAGGGTAGAAGTCAGTATAGACAATTGAGATGGAGTCAAAAGGATACACTGGCAATTCTTGTGATTTTGGTACTGGGATGTTTCTTATTTTTCTTAAAATCTTAGCAGGTTTGTAGGATTGATAAGAAGCTCACAGTAGCAGGTTTTTAGTATAAAGGTAGGAATATGAACCGTTTTAAAAAATCAAAATATCTAATCATCGTTTTTGTCACAGTTTTGGCAGTTTCTGTTCTATTAGTGACAACCTATTCAAGCGCTATTGTGACGAAACTAGGAGATGGGATTTCTTTAGTGGATAGAATTGTCCAAAAACCCTTTCAGTGGTTTGACGATTTCAAATCGGATTTGGACCATTTGACGCAGACTTATAATGAAAATGAAAGCTTAAAAAAGCAACTCTACAAACTAGAAGTGGAGTCTAATCAATCAGAAAGTTTAAAAAATGAAAATGAACAACTACGTCAGTTGCTGGATATGAAGTCAAAATTGCAGGCTACAAAAAACTTAGCAGCAGATGTGATTACGCGCTCACCGGTATTTTGGAAGCAAGAGTTAACGATAGATGCAGGAAGTTCAAAGGGTGCTTCTGAAAATATGTTGGCCATTGCAAACGGGGGCTTGATTGGCAGTGTTTCAAAAGTGGAGGATCATTCAACAACGATCAACCTATTGACAAACACCGAAAATTCAGACAAAATTTCCGTTAAAATCTTGCATGGTTCTACTGAAATTTACGGAATTATCGTTGGTTATGACAAAGAAACCGAACTTCTTAAAATTAGTCAATTAAACAGTAACAACGACATTAGTGCCGGAGATAGGGTGACTACAGGGGGGCTTGGAAACTTTAATGTTAAGGATATTCCTGTTGGAGAGGTTGTTGCTACAACTCATAGCAGTGATTATCTAACACGAGAGGTAACAGTAAAGTTAAGTGCTGATACTAAAGATCTTCATGTGGTAGAGTTAGTGGGGAATTAGCAATGAGACTGTTAAAACAAGTTGGTATTTTCTTTTTACTTCCTTTTCTTGTGCTAATTGATGCACATATTGGTCAATTAGTAGAATCCTTTTATCCCCATTTTCACTTAGCCAGTCATTTCCTGTTTTTATTTCTCTTGTTTGAGACAATTGAGGTATCAGAATACTTCTATCTAGCTTATTGCTGTATAGCAGGTTTGGTGTACGATATCTATTTTTTCCACTTGATAGGAATTGCGACACTTTTATTTATCTTGATAGGTGCCTCACTTCACAAGTTTAATAGTGTGACTTTGTTGAACCGTTGGACGAGAATGTTAACAATAGTTGTGATGAGCTTCCTATTTGATATGGGTAGTTATCTCCTGGCCCTTGCTATGGGACTGACAGTAGAATCAATGCCAGTTTTCATTGTTTACAGCCTTGTCCCATCAATGATTTTAAACTTTTTGTGGATGCTTATTTTCCAATATATTTTTGAAAAATATTATCTATAAGAAAGAAATAAAAATGTAACAAAGGCGTAATATTTATTATGTCTTTTTTTGGTATACTAGTAATGTCTTAAATAGAAGGAGTATCTACACAATATGAAGAAAAAAATCTTAGCGTCACTTTTATTAAGTACAGTATTAGTGTCTCAAGTGGCAGTGTTAACAACTGTTCACGCTGAAACAACTGATGAAAAAATTGCTGCTCAAGATAGTAAGATTAGTGACTTGACAGCTCAACAAAAAGAAGCTCAAAAACAGGTAGATGAAATCCAAACGCAAGTTACAGCCATTCAAACACAGCAAGCAAACTTGCAAGCTGAAAATGAAACACTACAGGCGGAATCTAAAAAACTTGAAGGAGAAATTACAGAGCTCTCTAAGAACATTGTTGCTCGTAATGAATCTTTGGAAAAACAAGCACGTAGCGCACAAACAAACGGTGCTGCAACTAGCTATATCAATACAATTGTAAATTCAAAATCAATTACAGAAGCTATTTCCCGTGTTGCGGCTATGAGCGAGATTGTATCGGCTAACAACAAAATGTTAGAGCAACAAAAAGCTGATAAAAAATCAATTTCAGAAAAACAAGTCGCAAATAATGAAGCAATCAATACTGTCATTGCGAACCAACAAACGCTTGCTGACGATGCACAGACATTGACAACAAAACAGGCGGAGTTAAAAGTTGCTGAGTTGAACCTTGCTGCAGAGAAAGCTACTGCAGAAGGCGAGAAAGCTACCTTGTTGGAACAAAAAGCAGCAGCAGAGGCAGAAGCGAAAGCAGCTGCTGAAGCAGAGGCAGCTTATAAAGCACGTCAAACAAGTCAACAACAATCAGTTGTTGCTTCTGGAAACACAAGTTTCTCAGCTCAAGTGCAAGCAACATCTACATCTACATCAACGTCAGCATCAGCATCTGACGACGAGGACTCAAGCTACACTCCAGCACCTACACCTACTCCAACTCCTACTAGACAACGTCCAACATACAGTACAAATGCTTCAAGTTATCCAACTGGTGAATGTACTTGGGGAGCTAAAACATTAGCACCTTGGGCTGGAGATTACTGGGGTAACGGAGCACAGTGGGCTACAAGTGCAGCAGCTGCAGGTTTCCGTACTGGTTCTCAACCACAAGTTGGTGCGATTGCATGTTGGAATGATGGTGGCTATGGACACGTAGCGGTTGTTACAGCAGTTGATTCAACTACTCGTATTCAAGTATCAGAATCAAACTATGGTGGAGATCGTACAATCGGTAACAAACGTGGATGGTTCAACCCAACTACAACATCTGAAGGTTATGTTACTTACATTTATCCAAACTAATGAATGAAACGAAGAGGATCGATTTGAGTCTCTTTTATTATTTTTAATCGAGAGCAAGATCGAAATCTATCAAAATCACTTGAAAATATCGCTAAAATATGGTAGAATGAAAATTGTCGTGTAAACGATAATACTCATTCTTGATGAATTGTGAAACTGTTGCCCTCGGGTCGTTTTGCAAGTTGAAATCAAGAAGAGGAAAAAAACAAAAAGGAGAAATACTCATGGCAGTAATTTCAATGAAACAACTTCTTGAGGCTGGTGTACACTTTGGTCACCAAACTCGTCGCTGGAACCCTAAGATGGCTAAGTACATCTTCACTGAACGTAACGGAATCCACGTTATCGACTTGCAACAAACTGTAAAATACGCTGACCAAGCATACGATTTCATGCGTGATGCTGCAGCTAACGATGCAGTTGTATTGTTCGTTGGTACTAAAAAACAAGCTGCTGACGCTGTTAAAGAAGAAGCAGAACGTTCAGGTCAATACTACATCAACCACCGTTGGTTGGGTGGAACTCTTACTAACTGGGGAACTATCCAAAAACGTATCGCTCGTTTGAAAGAAATCAAACGCATGGAAGAAGAAGGAATCTTTGATGTTCTTCCCAAGAAAGAAGTTGCACTTCTTAACAAACAACGTGCACGTCTTGAAAAATTCTTGGGTGGTATCGAAGATATGCCTCGTATCCCAGATGTAATGTACGTAGTTGATCCACATAAAGAACAAATCGCTGTTAAAGAAGCTAAAAAATTGGGAATCCCAGTTGTAGCGATGGTTGACACAAACACTGATCCAGACGATATCGATGTAATCATCCCAGCTAACGATGACGCTATCCGCGCGGTTAAATTGATCACAGCTAAATTGGCTGACGCTATCATCGAAGGACGTCAAGGTGAAGATGCAGCAGCAGTTGAAGCAGAATTTGAAGCTTCAGAAGCTCAAGCTGACTCAATCGAAGAAATCGTTGAAGTTGTAGAAGGCGACAACGCTTAATTCAAATAAGTAATCATTACCTAGGAGGGCGGGGCTTAGCCCGGCTCTTCTATTTTTAAAAAATATAGGAGAATCAAAATGGCAGAAATTACAGCTAAACTTGTTAAAGAGTTGCGTGAAAAATCTGGTGCTGGTGTTATGGACGCTAAGAAAGCATTGGTTGAAGTTGAAGGTGATATCGAAAAAGCAATCGAATTGCTTCGTGAAAAAGGTATGGCTAAGGCAGCTAAGAAAGCTGACCGTGTTGCAGCTGAAGGTTTGACTGGTGTATTTGTTAACGGTAACGTTGCAGCAGTAGTTGAAGTAAATGCTGAAACTGACTTCGTTGCGAAAAACGCTCAATTCGTTGAGTTGGTAAATGCAACAGCTAAAGTAATTGCTGAAGGTAAACCAGCGAACAACGAAGAAGCACTTGCTTTGACAATGCCTTCAGGTGAAACTCTTGAAGCAGCCTATGTATCTGCAACAGCTACAATCGGTGAAAAAATCTCATTCCGTCGTTTTTCTTTGCTTGAAAAAACAGATGCGCAACACTTTGGAGCATACCAACACAATGGTGGTCGAATTGGTGTTATCTCTGTTATTGAAGGTGGAGACGAAGCGCTTGCTAAACAAATCTCAATGCACATTGCTGCGATGAAACCAACAGTTCTTTCTTACAAAGAATTGGATGAGCAGTTCGTTAAAGATGAGTTGGCACAATTGAACCACGTGATTGACCAAGATAATGATAGCCGTGCAATGGTTGGTAAACTAGCTCTTCCACACTTAAAATATGGATCAAAGGCTCAATTGACTGATGAAGTGATTGCTCAAGCTGAAGAAGATATCAAAGCTGAATTGGTTGCAGAAGGCAAACCCGAAAAAATCTGGGACAAAATCATCCCAGGTAAAATGGATCGCTTCATGCTTGACAACACTAAAGTTGACCAAGCATACACACTTCTTGCACAAGTCTACATCATGGATGACAGCAAGACAGTCGAAGCTTACCTTGAATCAGTAAATGCTTCAGTAGTTGAGTTCGCTCGCTTTGAAGTTGGTGAAGGTATCGAAAAAGCTGCAAATGATTTTGAAGCAGAAGTTGCAGCTACAATGGCAGCAGCCTTGAATAACTAATCAAATTATGTCTAATCATTTTATTCTTTGAGGAGTCTCTAAGAGACCATGTATGAGAGAATGTGATACTTCTTCTTGCTGACATTGCTTGTTTTTCTTTTTGTGTTATAATCACTACTGTTTTAAATGTTTAAGAAGTGAGAATTGTATTCTCTGAAAATTTTACTACACCTTTTCACAGTCTTTTGAACTTCAATAATCTACTGTCTGAAGCCTATATATGGTTGCGATAAACTTTTTAGGTATGTTTGTTATTTACTGTAAAATACATTATAAATTCTGTTTACTTGAGCGTAAATTACCCAATTATTAAAATCAGAAGGATATAGAACCAAGGCATAGATATCCTAATTCTACAAGTTGAAAATCAGATATAAAAGAACCCTTACTAGGAAAAATGATAGAAGGCAGAAACTGTAGTAAAAGGACAAAGGTGGTTTGTATGTTCTTTATGAATTGTGTCAAATCACTTTATTTTTGTTTATTTATATGTTTAATCAGAGAACACGCCACTTTAATGTACTAGAGAGATAAAAAGTATATGTTTTTAAGTGTTTTCAGGACATTTTTTACACAATCTTTAGATAGGGTACGTGTTTGATTTGACAAATTATAAAAATACTACTATTATTAGAGTAGGTGATATTTTATACTGTTACTGTAGTAACGTATATATCTATTTTCAAAAACAGGGGGGGATATGTTTTATGATGAGAAAAATAATTTTTTTCTAACCATGACAAGGGTTTTGGTGTTTGCAGTGGGAGATAGTCCTCTATTGGCTCGTGATGTATAGGACTCAAGCAATTTGAAAACAGTGGATAATGAGACGACATCTAAGTTAACACAAATTCAGAAAATGCCAGCGGCCTAGTACAATCAGATGTTTCGTCGATGAAACCAGCATTACCTATAGAAGCTAATGCTAGTTTCTTCTGGTGAGAGAAAGACTTTCGGTTTTTACATATCAAGATTTTGATGTCATCAAAATCAATAAGGATTGTACTACTGTCTAAAATTTGATGGTTCTAAATCAGTCGTTCTACTAGCACAAGTGGGTGGTTAAGTCGATAATGGTGAGGCTGTTAAGTTTATTGGTGAAAAGTTTGTATTATTGCAAAAAAAGAGATTGTCGAGCCAACGACTCTTTTTTGCAATAACCGGTCTGTTCATTTTATCATTATTAGGATTAAATAAATCAATCCTTTGAGAGAACAATGAATAATACGTTAATTATAAAAATGAAGGAAGGAACGCGCATGTTCAATCACAATAGTGAGACAAAAGGTCACGGTTCTATTCGTAAAAATAAAGTATATGGCACAATTGGAGTCATTGCTCTTGGCGCCATTGCTATGTTTAGTAATAACAAAACAGTATCGGCGGATGAAGTATCATCTTCTGATCCAACGGCTTCACAGCCTGCAGCGAAAGATAGTAGGGTGGCAGAAGGAACTCAGGGCGCTTCAACTGTGACTATAGCCCCAGCTACCCCAACATCTGAAACGCCAGCAACTTATACTGCTCCAGCATCTGAAACAACTCCAGCTACAGTGGCTTCTTCGGCCAGTGACACAACTCCAGCTACAGCTGCTTCTTCGGCTAGTGACACAACCCCAGCTACAGCTGCTTCTTCGGCTAGTGACACAACCCCTGTAACTTACACTGCGCCTGCGGCAGCTCCTGCAAAAGCTACGGAAACAGAGCCTGTAAAAGTTGATTCTACTGATTTGGATAATGCTGTAGAAGATGCAAAAAAAGCTGGGGTTGAGGTTACTAGGGAAGCTGATGTAGATCGTGGCACAGCAACTACTCCACAAGAAACGGAGCAAAAAATTGCTGAGATCAAAAACGACTATAAAAAACAAACTGAAGAAATTAAATCAGTTACGGAAGCTGCCAAAGTAGATACTGCCAAATACAATGAAGCAAAAACACAGTATGATACAGCGAAAGCTGAATATGATGTAAAAAAATCAGAATATGATACAGCGAAAGCTAAGTATGACTATGATTTGGCTCAATATCATGTGTTGAAAACACAATATGATACAGCGAAAGCTCAATATGATAGAGATTTAACTGCTTATAATGAGGCGAAACTTGCTTATGCTGCGGCTAAGACTCAGTATGATGTTGATAAAGAAGCGTATGATAAGGCTAAAACGACTTATAATATGGATAAAGCAGCTTATGATATAGCTAAGGCTCAATATGATGCGGCTAAAATTTCTTACGATGCGGCCAAAGTTAAGTATGAAAAGGACCTGGAGAAATATAAAGAGGATCGAGTTGCGTACAATATAGCGAAAACAGCTTATGACGAAGCTCAAAATAAATATGTTGAAGATCTAGCTCAGTACAACAAGGATAAAGCAGCTTATGATACAGCTAAAGAAGCCTATGATACAGCTAAGGCTACTTACGATACAGCTAAGACTCAATATGATTCTGATTTAGCTAAATATAAAGTTGATAAGGCTGCCTATGATGTGGCTAAGACAACATATGATCGCGAGCTGGCTCAATATCAAGTGTATAAAGAGCAGTATGATACAGCGAAAACTCAGTATGATCGTGATCTCGGTCAATATCAAATCCTTAAAGCTCAATATGATGCAGCGAAAACTCAGTATGCTATTGATAAGGCTGCTTATGATCAGGCTAAGGCACAATATACTGTCGATAAAGCAGCTTATGATAAGGCTAAGGCTCAATATGATGCTGCTTTAGCTAAATATAAAGCAGACAGTGAGCAATATAAGCGTGATATGGAAGAATACACGCGTGCCATGATTGAAGCTGAAGCTAAAAAACATCAAGATGGCTATCTAACAGAAGCCAAATCACAATCTTTAATTTTCAAGAGTGAGCCGAATGCTATCCGCTCAATTGATCCATCAGTACGTCAGTATACAAAAAAAGAATTGGATGATTTGGTGAGGTCATGGGGCATTTCTCCAACTAATCCCGACAAGACAAAATCAACAGCCTATTCTTACTTTAATCAAATTAACTCAAATAATGCATATGCAAGACTTGTTTTAGAAAAAAATAAACCAGTGGATGTAACATACACTGGCTTAGAAAACTCTAGCTTTAATGGTAAAAAGATTTCAAAAGTTGTCTATACTTATACCTTGAAAGCTACAGAATTTGGTGATGGAACCAAAATGAGTATGTATGCATCAGACGATCCAACAGTTACAGCTTGGTATAATGACTTCTTTACTTCTACGAATATCAATGTAAAAGTGAAATTCTATGGCGAAGATGGGGAATTGATTGACCCTACAGGAAGTTTAGTAAGTTTCTCATCTCTAAATCGTGGAAATGGTAGTGGAGCTGTATATAAGGATGCAATCGAAAGCGTACGCTATTTTAATGGTAAATTAATCCCTATTTCTGGTTCCTCAATTAAAATTCAAGCTAATAATTCAGCTTATGCGGATTCTTCAAACGCTGAAAAAGCATTAGGTTCTCGCTGGGAAACTTTAGAATGGGATACAGCTGAAAGTGATAAAAAGTGGTATGGAGCTATTGTTGGTGAAGTAACTCAGCCAGAGATTAGCTTTAATATGGTTTCTTACAAGAGTGGAAATGTTTGGTTTGCCTTTAACTCTGATATTAAAGCTATAGGTGTTCCAATAAAACCAGTAGAACCAGTAGAGCCAAAGGCACCAACAGCGCCAGTAGAGCCAAAGGCACCGACAGCACCAGTAGAGCCAAAGGCACCGACAGCGCCAGTAGAGCCAAAGGCACCGACAGCGCCAGTAGAGCCAAAGGCACCGACAGCGCCAGTAGAGCCAAAGGCACCGACAGCACCAGTAGAGCCAAAGGCACCGACAGCACCGGTAGAGCCAAAGGCACCAACGCCACCAACTACGCCTGCTATCCGAACTGCGAAATATCACTATAATACTTTGAAAAGCACCATAGAATATGGTAATGTTGTTGTTGATTATCAGGATAAACAAGGTAATACGATTTCTCCGCGCATTGTAGATACGCCGGATGTACGAGTTGGTACGGCTTATGATACAACTGACCATAAAACTACAACCATTACAACAGCTGATGGAACGATTTACCGTATTGACACCAGTGCTACCCAAGGTAATGAAAGTGGACAAGTTGTCAAGGGTACAACCCGCGTTGTTTACGTTTATGACAAAGTTGAGAAGCCAGTAGAAAAGAAATATGGTGATGTCACAGTTGAGTACAAGAACAAAGATGGCGTGACAATTGCACCGAAAGTGACGGATACACC
>CAJNCU010000005.1:0-127645 GCA_905221355.1 bacterium | reverse complement strand
CTTTGAACAAGGCCTTATATGATATCAATCACCGACCACGAAAATGTTTAGCTTACAGAACTGCTTATGAAGCTCTAATGGATGAGTTAGAGTAAATGTTGCGCTTATTCTTGCAATTTATCATTTATAAATATAGTGGACTGTTGAAATTTCAAATTTTATTTTTTAAGTCTATAATTACCTTTTTATTTTATTTTTAGTTCGTTTAGCTTTAAATTCTTCTTTTATAGGATTTGAAGCTTTTTTAGTTCCTTTTTTTGTTAGACTAGTGTTACTAATAAGAAAGGGAATTTTTATATGCTTCAGAAATTTTATGATCGAGCATTTGTTTTTTTGAAACTAGTTGAACAAGAATATGCCTCTTTAGGCCAGAGTTGTGCTGAGTGGGAATCACTTCATCTTCGGTTTTTACTATATTATTTAATCCGATTTAAAATAAAAAGTGATAGGGACTTTTCACTATATCACTTTAAAACAGCTTATCGTCTATATCTAGATAAATTACTGCAAGGTGGTACAACTCTTATCCAATAAGAAACTCATAAATCATATATCACGAACAATAATCTGTATTGATTTTATATTTTTTAGGATTTTGTTTAATTTTTAAGGTTTTGAATTTTGTTATTTACAGAAATTCCAAATCTTTTCTACTGTTTCTTCTTGATAAAATAGTGTTTTTTTCTTATAATAAATTGTAAGATATAATTGCGGGTGAAATTCCTGCCATGTATATGAGAAAGGACGAGCTCCTAGTAGCTCAGACGAATTTTATTATGACTTCAGTTGTTGTTGTAGGTACCCAATGGGGCGATGAAGGTAAAGGAAAAATTACAGATTTTCTTTCAGCAAATGCGGAAGTGATTGCTCGTTACCAAGGTGGTGATAATGCAGGTCACACCATTGTTATTGATGGTAAAAAGTTTAAGTTGCACTTGATTCCATCTGGAATTTTCTTCCCTGAAAAAATTTCAGTTATTGGAAACGGTATGGTTGTAAACCCTAAATCTCTTGTGAAAGAGTTGAGCTATCTTCATGATGAAGGTGTGACAACTGATAACTTGCGTATTTCTGATCGTGCGCATGTTATTTTGCCTTACCACATTGAGTTGGATCGCTTGCAAGAAGAGGCTAAGGGTGACAATAAGATTGGTACTACAATAAAGGGAATCGGTCCAGCCTATATGGACAAGGCAGCCCGTGTAGGTATCCGTATTGCAGATCTTTTGGATAAAGAGATTTTTCGTGAGCGTTTGGAACGCAATCTTGCGGAAAAGAATCGTCTGTTTGAAAAATTGTATGATAGTGAACCTATTTCATTCGATGATATTTTTGAAGAATATTATGAATACGGGCAACAAATCAAGCAATACGTGACAGATACTTCTGTTATCTTGAACGATGCGCTTGATAATGGCAAACGTGTGCTGTTTGAAGGTGCACAAGGTGTTATGTTGGATATTGACCAAGGGACTTATCCATTTGTTACTTCTTCAAACCCTGTCGCTGGTGGTGTAACAATTGGGTCTGGTGTTGGTCCAAGTAAGATTGACAAGGTTGTAGGTGTATGTAAAGCCTATACGAGTCGTGTAGGTGACGGACCTTTCCCAACGGAATTATTTGATGAAGTGGGAGATCGCATCCGCGAAGTAGGTCATGAATACGGTACAACAACTGGCCGTCCACGTCGTGTGGGTTGGTTTGACTCAGTTGTGATGCGTCATAGTCGTCGTGTATCTGGGATCACCAATCTTTCATTGAATTCTATTGATGTTTTGAGCGGTTTGGATACTGTGAAAATTTGTGTGGCTTATGATCTCGATGGTCAACGTATCGACCACTACCCAGCTAGTCTTGAGCAATTAAAACGTTGCAAACCTATCTACGAGGAATTGCCAGGTTGGTCAGAAGACATCACTGGAGTCCGTAATTTGGAAGATCTTCCTGAGAATGCGCGTAACTATGTTCGTCGTGTGAGCGAGTTGGTTGGGGTTCGTATTTCTACTTTCTCAGTAGGTCCTGGTCGTGAACAAACCAATATTTTAGAAAGTGTTTGGTCATAGGAGATTTTTAAGATTAGTTTAAGACAGGTTGGGTATACTATAGACAGTTACAAGAAGACCTCCTAACTTGTTGTAACAAATATCCTAAACTTTTCTTTTTCATAATAATCTCCCTATTAAGTCACCGCATTCGGTGGCTTTTTTAGTTCATAAGTCCTATACAGGCTTCTACTTGACTTTTTAAGATAAAGAAAAAAACAGTGGGACAGAAATCTGTAGACCAAGTCTTAATTTGATAGACCTAGAACTTTATGGTTTCAACAATTCGGTAGATTGGTTAAGGTTGTGGATAGAGAAAGGAAGTTTTGTTCAAAGGAGCTTTTGAATTTTAAAATGCCAACAAACAGTTTAATCTACTAATAAATTATAGATGTACAACTAAGCAAAAATGAGGTTGGGATTTTTGATCCCAGCCTCTTCAGTGAACTATTTTCTTTAGAATTTATAAGTTAGATAAAATTAAATTTTTTGTAAATTAGCTTATTTGATAACTTGGTTTCCTGATTTGTCATTTTGAATTTGGTTCATTTCGTGCATAAAAACATCTGCTTTCAGTTTATCTGTGATGATACTGACACTTATTAGCTTATTTAGATTTTTCTCATATCCTTCTAAAAAAATAGGATTTCTAATTTTCATGGTTAACTTAGCACAATTAAAGGGACGCTTTTTAATGGTTATTTGTTCGATATCTTGAAGTTTAAATTGATAATGTAATACGCTGAGGCCTCTGCTACTATAGGTATAATACTGAACAGTATTGTTTTTATGAACTTCTAATTTTACTCCATTTATGAAGAGATAATACCCCATAAACCATAGAAGAAGTGGAACATAAATCAGTACAATTGCTATAATAATCTTGTCTGTAAAATCGGTATTATAAGCTATCAGATGCTTTAGAATCCAGAGAATCATAACAGATAAAGATATCATGAATGGTCCCCCTGCTCTATTAAATTGATTTTTATATGGAAACATTAAGGTAAATTTTGGTTTATCCAGTAATAACTCTAATTTCATCATTTAGCCTTTCATATTGTTTATTGTATAAATTTCAGTATATTCATCTCTTGAACTTTCTATGTCAGTTATCTCCATTATTTTAAGTTCATGATTTCTGATTTTCTATCAATTTTGCTAATATTATACTCTTTTTAAAACATTATTTCTACAATCCAGCGATTTGATACTATCTAAAGTTAGTCAGTGTAAATATTATAGAGCTCTTTTTTTGTCTAGGAAAACATGCTATAATGATAGAATTGATAAGCAGGAAAAGAGAGAAACTATGGATTATACAGTTGAAGAAAAAGAAGCTTTTATGAGAGAGGCTTTGAGAGAGGCAGAAATTGCTCTGGAACACGATGAAATTCCAATTGGTTGTGTGATTGTCAAGGATGGAGAGATCATTGGTCGTGGGCATAATGCGCGCGAGGAGTTGCAACGGGCGGTTATGCATGCAGAAATCATGGCCATAGAGAATGCGAACGCGAGTGAAGAAAGTTGGCGTCTGCTAGATTGTACGCTTTTTGTGACCATTGAGCCCTGTGTTATGTGTAGTGGGGCAATCGGGCTTGCCCGTATTCCAAAGGTAGTTTACGGGGCTAAAAACCAGAAATTTGGTGCTGCTGGTAGTTTGTACGATATCTTGACAGATGAGCGCCTCAATCATCGTGTAGAGGTCGAAGTGGGAGTTTTGGAGAGTGAGTGTGCAGCGATTATGCAGGACTTTTTCCGAAATCGACGGAAAAAATAATTTCTCTTTAAAAATAGAGGGGAATGTGGTATAATAAATAGTGGAGCAACAGTTCTGCGTGAAGCGGGTCAGGGGAGGAATCCAGCAGCCCTAAGCGAGTGTGAATTGTGTGCTCTTTTTTCGTGCTTTTTTCGAATAAATAAGATAAAATAGCCTAGAATAAATGATAATAGAAAAGAGTATAATATGAAAATTCGTGGTTTTGAATTGGTTTCGAGTTTTACAGATGAAAATTTGCTACCTAAGCGTGAGACAGCCCATGCAGCTGGTTATGATTTAAAGGTCGCGGAACGCACTGTGATTGCTCCAGGAGAGATTGTTCTCGTCCCAACAGGAGTCAAGGCTTATATGCAGCCGACAGAAGTGCTTTATCTTTATGACCGTTCATCAAACCCTCGTAAGAAGGGCTTGGTCTTGATTAACTCAGTTGGGGTCATTGATGGGGATTATTATGGCAACCCCGGTAATGAGGGACATATCTTTGCTCAGATGAAAAACATTACTGATCAGGAAGTGGTTCTTGAAGTTGGGGAACGTGTGGTTCAGGCTGTCTTTGCACCGTTTTTGATTGCAGACGGAGATGAGGCAGACGGCGTGCGAACTGGTGGATTTGGATCAACAGGGCACTAAGATGAAGATTATCTTTGTACGTCATGGGGAGCCAGATTACCGTGAGTTAGAGGAACGTTCTTATACAGGTTTTGGGATGGATTTGGCCCCCTTATCTGAGAAGGGACGACAACAAGCTCAGGAACTTTGCCAAAATCCCTTACTACAATCAGCTAACTTACTAGTGACTTCAGCAGTAACGAGAGCTTTAGAAACGGCTTCTTATGTTTCTTGTGCTACTGGCCTTCCTTTGAGGGTGGAGCCTTTGTTACACGAATGGCAGGTTTATGAAACAGGTATAGAGAACTTTGAAAGAGCTAGATGTCTGTTTTTAGAAAACAAAGGGGAATTGCTTCCTAATAGTTCTATTCAATATGAGTCAGCTGCGGAGATGAAGTCTCGTTTTCTAGAATGCATGGCTAAATATCGAGAACATCAGACTGTGGTAGTTGTCGCTCATCGAATGCTCATGCGCCAATTTGTACCAGACGAGAAGATTGATTTTTGCCAAGTAATTGAGTGTGAGTTAGAGATATAGAAAGAGGTTTATTATCGCAAAGAAAAAAGCGACATTTGTGTGTCAAAATTGTGAATATAATTCACCTAAGTATCTAGGACGCTGTCCAAACTGTGGGTCTTGGTCTTCTTTTGTAGAAGAGGTTGAGGTTGCCGAGGTCAAGAATGCACGAGTGTCCTTGACAGGTGAAAAAACCAAGCCTATGAAACTGGCTGAGGTGACTTCCATCAATGTCAATCGAACCAAGACGGAGATGGAGGAATTCAACCGTGTACTTGGAGGCGGAGTGGTACCAGGGAGTCTCGTCCTTATCGGTGGGGATCCAGGAATCGGGAAATCAACCCTTCTCCTACAAGTTTCAACTCAGTTGTCTCAAGTGGGTACGGTTCTCTACGTCAGTGGGGAGGAGTCTGCCCAGCAAATCAAGCTACGAGCAGAGCGCTTGGGGGATATTGATAGCGAGTTTTATCTCTATGCAGAGATCAATATGCAGAGTGTTCGTACAGAGGTGGAGCGCATCCAACCAGACTTTCTCATCATCGACTCTATTCAGACCATTATGTCTCCTGAGATTTCAGGTGTGCAGGGGTCTGTGTCTCAGGTGCGTGAGGTGACGGCTGAGCTTATGCAGCTGGCTAAGACTAATAACATTGCCATTTTTATCGTAGGGCATGTGACTAAGGAAGGAACCTTGGCGGGTCCGCGTATGTTGGAGCATATGGTGGATACGGTGCTTTACTTTGAAGGGGAGCGTCACCATACCTTCCGTATTTTGAGGGCAGTTAAAAACCGTTTTGGTTCCACTAATGAGATTGGCATCTTTGAGATGCAGTCAGGTGGATTGGTTGAGGTGCTCAATCCGAGTCAAGTTTTCCTAGAGGAGCGTTTGGATGGGGCTACTGGCTCGTCAATCGTTGTGACCATGGAAGGGACCCGTCCGATTTTGGCGGAGGTCCAGGCTTTGGTAACACCAACCATGTTTGGAAATGCTAAACGCACGACGACAGGACTTGATTTCAATCGTGCGAGTCTGATTATGGCTGTTTTGGAAAAACGAGCAGGGCTTCTCTTGCAAAATCAGGATGCCTATCTCAAATCTGCTGGTGGCGTCAAATTGGATGAGCCTGCCATTGACTTAGCCGTCGCAGTGGCTATTGCCTCAAGCTACAAGGATAAGCCTACCAATCCTCAGGAATGTTTTGTGGGTGAACTGGGCTTGACCGGAGAAATTCGGCGCGTGAATCGTATCGAACAACGTATCAATGAAGCGGCAAAACTGGGTTTTACCAAGATTTATGTACCCAAGAATTCCTTGACAGGAATCACTCCACCAAAGGAAATTGAAGTGATTGGTGTGACTACCATTCAGGAGGTTTTGAAAAAGGTCTTTGCATAATCCGTGACAAATCTTCTTAAAAATGATAAGATAGGAGAAATATTTGGCTATCAAATTTTCAAGGAGGGAATCGTGTCGTATTTTGAACAGTTTATGCAAGCCAATCAGGCTTATGTTGCCCTACACGGACAGTTAAATCTGCCAATCAAACCCAAAACCAGAGTGGCTATTGTGACCTGCATGGACTCACGTCTGCACGTTGCGCAAGCTCTAGGTTTGGCACTTGGAGATGCACATATCTTGCGGAATGCGGGTGGTCGAGTAACTGAAGACATGATTCGTTCACTGGTGATTTCCCAGCAACAAATGGGGACTAGAGAGATTGTAGTGCTTCACCATACAGACTGTGGAGCTCAAACCTTTCAAAATGAAAGTTTTCATGAACAGTTGAAACATGAGCTCGGAGTTGATGTGTCTGACCAAGATTTTCTACCATTCCAGGATGTTGAAGAGAGTGTGAGAGAGGATATGCAATTGCTTCGAGAATCTCCACTGATTCCTGATGATGTGGTTATATCAGGTGCTGTTTATGATGTGGATACAGGAAGTATGAGAGAAGTATACTAACTTTGTCTCGAAAAAATTTCATCCTAGCATAAAATCGATTGTTAAAATGTAGGATTTTTAGTTTTAATATAGCTAATATAAAATAGTATAAAACAAGGGTATAAATGTTTGCTCTTGTTTTATTTTTGATTGAAAAATAAAGGAAAAAGCGCTACAATGGTAGATGGAAAATGTTGTGTAAAAACAAGTGATACATAAATACCGGAGGAAATCATGTCTTTTTCTGATTTAAAGCTGTTTGCCCTTTCTTCTAATAGAGAATTGGCAGAGCGTGTGGCGCAAGAAATTGGGATAGAGTTGGGGAAATCGACTGTTCGCCAATTTTCAGATGGGGAGATTCAGGTCAACATCGAAGAATCAATCCGTGGAAAACACGTCTTTATCCTACAATCAACGAGTTCACCTGTAAATGATAATTTACTTGAAATTTTGATTATGGTGGACGCATTGAAGCGTGCTAGTGCAGAATCTGTCAACGTTGTCATGCCTTACTATGGCTATGCACGTCAGGATAGAAAAGCGCGCGCGCGTGAGCCAATCACTGCAAAACTCGTTGCAAACATGCTAGAAGTTGCTGGGGTAGATCGTTTGTTGACGATTGATTTGCACGCTGCACAGATTCAGGGATTCTTTGATATTCCTGTAGATCACTTGATGGGTGCTCCATTGATTGCGGACTATTTTGAACGTCGTGGCATGGTTGGCTCTGACTACGTGGTTGTCAGCCCAGACCATGGTGGGGTAACTCGTGCTCGTAAATTGGCAGAGTTTTTGAAAACTCCGATTGCGATTATTGACAAACGCCGTAGTGTAGACAAGATGAATACCAGTGAAGTGATGAATATCATTGGTAAGGTAGAAGGTAAGACTTGTATCTTGATTGACGATATGATTGATACAGCTGGGACTATTTGTCATGCGGCGGATGCTCTTGCTGAAGCAGGTGCTGTTGAAGTATACGCAAGCTGTACGCACCCAGTTCTTTCTGGGCCAGCTATGGACAATATCCAAAAATCAGCTATTAAGAAATTGGTTGTTTTGGATACCATCTACCTACCAGAAGAGCGTTTGATTGATAAGATTGAACAGATCTCTATTGCCCACCTCTTAGGAGATGCCATCGTTCGTATCCACGAAAAACGTCCTCTTTCTCCATTATTTAGTATCGAGAAAAAAATCTAAACTTTCACTTGAAATAGATAGTTCTCCTAGCAAGTTTCTTTTCTTGTTAGGAGATTTTTATAGTCAAAACCTGCAAGCCTTTTCAAAATGTGCTATACTGATGAAAAAGGAGGATCTCTATGAGCCAAGAATTTATCAATCCAAGTGATGGTGTGATCCGCCAGTATCTGGCGACCAGTAAAACGTTAGCGGTAGTGGGCTTGTCCGATCGTGAGGAAACAACTAGCAATCGAGTGACCAAGGAAATGCAGGCTCGGGGCTATAAAATCATTCCAGTTAATCCCAAGGCTGCAGGTGGGGAAATCTTGGGAGAGAAGGCTTATGCGAGTCTAGCTGAGATTCCTTTTCCTGTGGACATTGTCAATGTATACCGACGAAGCGAGTTTTTACCAGATGTGGCGCGTGATTTTCTCAAGGCGGATGCCAAGATTTTCTGGGCGCAATTAGGACTTGAAAATCTAGAAGCGGAAGAAATCTTGCGTGCTGGAGGATGCGATGACATCGTGATGAATCGCTGTATTAAGAGAGAACATACTCGCTTAATTCTTGAACAATAAAAAGGTAGCCAGTAGGCTACCTTTTTGTATTATAAAGTACCAATCAATGCTTGCATGCCAAGACTGGTGAGGATGATGGCAATCCAGCAAAGGGCTCCAAGAAGAATGGATTTACCGCTGGATTTGACCATAGCTACTAGATTGGTTTTGAGACCGATAGCACTCATGGCCATGATGATAAAGAATTTAGAGAGTTGTTTGAGAGGGGTGAAGAAGCTACTAGACACGCCGAGAGAGGTGAGGAGAGTCGTTAAGAGAGAGGCCAGGATAAAATAAAGGATAAAAAGTGGGAAAACTTTTTTCAGTTGTACGCCTTGTTTATTTTCTTGCTGGCGACTTTGCCAGTAGGAGAGGAAGAGAGTGATGGGAATAATAGCCAGAGTTCGTGTGAGTTTCACAATAGTTGCAGACTCAAGGGTATTGGTATGGTAAAGGCTGTCCCAAGAGCTGGCGGTAGCCGTTACAGAAGAAGTATCATTGACCGCAGTTCCTGCAAAGAGGGCAAAGCCGTCATTGGATAGGTGAAGCCAGGTTCCTAGAGTTGGAAAGATGAGCGCAGCCAAGACATTGAAGAAAAAGATAACGGAGATGGCTTGGGCAACTTCTTTTTCCTTGGCATGGATAACGGGCGCTGTTGCAGCAATGGCAGAGCCACCACAGATAGAAGAACCCACTCCAATCAAGGTAGCCAGTTTTGTGTCTAGCGCAAAGAAACGCTGGAAGAGGTAGGCAACGATTAAGGAAATCGAAATGGTGGAAAGGATGACAGGGAGTGAAGTTTGTCCAACTGCAAAGACTTGCGAGATATTGAGACCAAAACCGAGTAAGATAACGGCATACTGGAGCAATTTCTTGGAACTAAAGGTCAAACCTGCGTCTAGTTGTTTGTAGGGTGAGAGCCAGGGGTGGAGGAGCATTCCAGCAAAAATTGCAAAGACAGGTGCACCCACGACGGGGAAAAATCCTCCCAGAAACCAAGATACGATAGAAATGAGAAGGCAGGCCAAGATGCCTGCTCCATTTTTTGATAAAAATGACATATAAACCTCCGAAAATAAGCACTTATTATTATAGTCCTGTTGAGAAGAAAAGTAAAACAGAAAGTGAAAAATGCGGGGTTCAGATGGATTTTGCGGTCAGGGAGCTTTTGTAGTATAATAGTACTATGTTCTGTAAGCAAGGGGGATATCTATGGACTTAACCAAGCGCTTTAATAAACAGTTAGACAAGATTCAAGTTTCCTTGATTCGTCAGTTTGATCAGGCTATTTCGGAGATTCCTGGGGTCTTGCGTTTGACCTTGGGGGAACCTGATTTTACAACGCCAGATCATATCAAGGAGGTAGCCAAGCGAGCCATTGACCAGAACCAATCCTACTATACAGGGATGAGCGGTTTACTGACCTTGCGCCAGGCTGCTAGCGACTTTGTAAAAGAAAAGTACCAGCTAGATTATAATCCTGAAAATGAAATCTTGGTTACAATTGGGGCGACAGAGGCTTTATCTGCTACTTTGACAGCTATTTTGGAAGAGGGAGACAAGGTGCTCTTGCCAGCTCCTGCCTATCCAGGATATGAGCCGATTGTCAATCTAGTTGGGGCAGAGATTGTCGAGATTGATACAACTGAAAATGGTTTTGTCTTGACTCCTGAGATGTTGGAAAAGGCCATTTTGGAGCAAGGGGACAAGCTCAAAGCAGTTATTCTCAACTATCCAGCTAATCCGACAGGAATTACCTATAGTCGGGAGCAGTTGGAAGCCTTGGCAGACGTTTTACGCAAGTACGAGATTTTTGTTGTCTGTGATGAGGTTTACTCAGAATTAACCTATACAGGCGAAGCCCATGTATCTCTGGGAACTATGCTGAGAGACCAGGCTATTATTATCAATGGCTTGTCTAAATCGCATGCTATGACAGGTTGGCGTTTAGGCTTTATCTTTGCTCCTGCAGCTTTCACAGCTCAGTTAATCAAGAGTCACCAATATTTGGTTACTGCCGCAAATACCATGGCGCAACATGCTGCGGTGGAGGCTTTGACCGCTGGTAAAAACGACGCAGAGCCTATGAAAAAGGAATACATCCAGCGTCGAGATTATATCATCGAAAAGATGACTGCTCTTGGTTTTGAGATTATCAAACCAGATGGGGCCTTCTATATCTTTGCTAAGATTCCAGCGGGCTACAATCAAGACTCCTTTGCTTTTCTGAAGGATTTTGCCTATAAGAAGGCCGTTGCCTTTATCCCTGGTGCAGCCTTTGGACGCTACGGAGAAGGCTATGTTCGCCTATCTTATGCAGCTAGCATGGAAACGATCAGAGAGGCCATGAAACGACTTGGGGAGTACATGAGAGAAGCATGATTCAGTCTATCACGAGTCAAGGCTTGGTGCTCTACAATCGTAACTTTCGTGAGGATGACAAGTTAGTCAAGATTTTTACCGAGCAGGCTGGCAAGCGTATGTTTTTCGTCAAACACGCTGGTCAGTCCAAACTAGCTCCGGTTATTCAGCCCTTGGTGTTGGCGCGATTTCTCTTACGAATCAATGATGATGGGCTCAGCTATATCGAGGACTATCATGAGGTCATGACCTTTCCTAAGATTAATAGTGACCTCTTTGTCATGGCCTATGCAACCTATGTGGCTGCTCTTGCAGATGCTAGTTTGCAGGATAATCAGCAGGATGCTCCCTTGTTTGCTTTTTTACAAAAGACTTTGGAGTTGATGGAAGCAGGATTGGATTATCAGGTTTTGACCAATATTTTTGAAATCCAAATCTTGACTCGATTTGGAATTAGTCTCAATTTTAATGAGTGTGTCTTTTGCCATCGGGTCGGTCAGGCTTTTGACTTTTCTTTTAAATATGGAGCCTGCCTCTGCCCAGAGCATTATCATGAAGATGATAGACGTTGTCATCTGAATCCCAATATCCCTTATCTGCTCAATCAATTTCAAGCTATTGATTTTGAGACCTTGGAGACTATTTCGCTCAAGCCTGAAATCAAGCAAGACTTGCGCAAGTTTATAGACCAAATCTACGAAGAGTATGTTGGAATTCACCTAAAATCAAAGAAATTTATTGATTCCCTAGCAGACTGGGGACAATTACTAAAAGAGGAAGATAAATGAAAAAAATTGCAGTAGATGCTATGGGGGGCGATTACGCACCTCAAGCCATCGTTGAGGGTGTCAATCAAGCCCTTGCTGACTTTTCAGATATTGAGATTCAACTCTATGGAGACGAAAGCAAAATCAAGCAATATCTAACAGCGACAGAACGCGTCAGCATTATCCATACGGATGAGAAGATTGATTTTGATGATGAGCCTACAAAAGCTATTCGTAAGAAGAAAAATGCCAGCATGGTATTGGCAGCTAAGGCTGTTAAAGAGGGAGAAGCAGACGCTGTCCTCTCAGCTGGGAACACAGGTGCCTTGTTGGCTGCAGGATTCTTTATTGTGGGTCGTATCAAAAATATCGATCGTCCAGGACTCATGTCTACCTTGCCGACCATTGATGGAAAAGGCTTTGACATGCTAGACCTTGGAGCCAATGCGGAAAATACAGCCCATCATCTGCACCAATACGCTGTCCTAGGTTCCTTCTATGCGAAAAATGTTCGTGGGATTTCGAAACCACGTGTTGGTTTGCTCAACAATGGAACAGAAAGCAGCAAGGGAGATCCGCTTCGTAAGGAAACATACGACTTGCTAGTAGCTGATCAAAGTTTGAACTTTGTCGGAAACGTGGAAGCGCGTGATCTGATGAATGGCGTTGCGGATGTTGTCGTAACAGATGGTTTCACGGGAAACGCTGTTCTCAAATCCATCGAAGGTACAGCTTTGGGAATCATGGGCTTACTTAAAAATGCTATTACGGGTGGTGGCCTTCGAGCGAAGCTAGGTGCTCTACTTCTCAAGGATAGTCTTAAGGGGTTGAAGACACAGCTCAACTATTCAGATGTTGGAGGAGCA
This sequence comes from bacterium, assembly GCA_905221355.1. GTDB lineage: Bacteria > Bacillota > Bacilli > Lactobacillales > Streptococcaceae > Streptococcus. The sequence goes on along the minus strand of CAJNCU010000005.1, from coordinate 115,022 downwards.
GTTTTGTTTGGTGTTAAGGCGCCAGTTGTAAAAACTCATGGCTCAAGTGATGCCAAGGCTGTGTACAGTACGATTCGTCAGATTCGTACCATGCTAGAAACAGACGTAGTTGCTCAGACTGCGCGTGAATTTTCAGGAGAATAAAAAAGATGACAGAAAAAGAAATTTTTGACCGTATTGTAACCATTATCCAAGAGCGACAGGGAGAAGACTTTGCCGTAACAGAGGCCTTAAGTTTGAAAGACGATCTAGATGCGGACTCAGTGGATTTGATGGAGTTTGTCTTGACACTAGAAGATGAATTTGGTATCGAAATCACTGATGAGGAAATCGATCAACTTCAAAGTGTAGCGGATGTAGTAGCGATTATTAAAGATAAAAAATAGCCAAAAGCAACATGCAAGTCATGTTGTTTTTTATTTGCAGAAAAAAGAGAAACTTTTAGTAGAAATTGCGAATAAAGAGATGAGAAAGAAAAAGGAGGAATATTTATGTATGTGACTGGTTTTTATCCGTGGTTCATTAAGTGGTTTTTAAAATAAAAATGAATGAATTGTTTATTTTCGAATTGTTTTTCGAATAGATAGGTAAGGAAAAAGGGAAGGAGAGAAGAAAATGATTTCAGTAATTTACCCAATCTGGCTATTTAAGTGGCTTAGAGGTTAAAGATTAGATATATAGAAAAATATAGAGGAGAAGAAAGATGACAAACTTTGACAACATGGAACAGAACTTTGTAGCTCTTACAGAAGAAGAGTTGACGGATGTGAATGGGGGAGCATGGCCGATTGTAGCTTGGGTGATTGCTAATCCTGTGACAGCAGCTAAAATTGCTGGTGGAATTACTGCAGCAGGAATTGCAGGTTATAATTATGTGACGGGTAGATGGTAATAGAAGGAGGAGATGATATGGAAAAATCTATTTTAAAATTTGAAACAATGACTGATACGGACTTGCAGGAAATTCAAGGGGGAGCCTTTCCCCTTCTTATCCCTGTGGCAGTTGGTTTTGTAAAAGGTTTTGTATATACAGGTGGAGCTATTTTAACAACTCGAGCACTCTTTTCAGGTAAATAGGAGTCTGCTATGAAAAAAATCTTATTAGGATTTGCTGAGGGGTATTTTGTCGTATCGATTATTCTTTATATCGCAACGTATTTGATTATGAAAAATCCGATCAATACTCTGTTTTATCCAGAAACCTATCCTGTTCTGTTAGGATTGTTTTATGTAGGGTTTCAGTATGAGATAAAGGATAATAGAATTAAGAAGTAATGTCTGCTATAAAGGAATAAAAAGTGTGTTTGTATGAAAAATCGAAAAAATTTAATAGGCGTGCTTTTAATCATTTTTGGAGCACTCTGTGTTCTAGGTGATTTAAATGTAATTACCTTTAAAGTTGATCAGTATGTAGGCTCGGAATTATGGATTCCGAGCCTTATTTTAATGATGAGTTACTTGGATTCAGCTAAAGACAAGGTTTAAAGAGAACTATTTTTAGTGTATGGCAACTGCTATTGAATAGTCATCTTTTAGTTATTATCAATGAAATAAGAACTAATTTAGGAATAGTAGAGCTTTTGGTTGGAGTAGCTATTGGATTAGCTAGTATTATTTAAAAAGGAGAGAGAAAAATGAAAGAAATGGATGAAAAATTTGATATCATGACAGAAGAAGATTTGGCTCTTACTGAAGGAGGCTTCATTGTCACTACTTCCACAGCAATAGCTTGGGGTGTATTAGGAGTAGCTTCTTATATGTATGGGCGTTATCTAGGAAGTAGACGTTAATCTAAATATAGAAGGAAATTAACTATGAATCGCAACCTTAATCTCAATACATTGTTACCTAAGCTAGCCACTATACTTCCTTTGTTAGGAATAGGTCTTAATCTTACGCTTCATCTAATTTGTACTGGTTCGCTAGTATCTTTTGATTGGCAATGGAGTTTAATAGGTTTGATTGCTGCAGGCTATTTTGGTATTTTTTGTAAGGATTTGAAGAAAAATAATCAAAACTATAAATGATGAATTTGAATGGAAAGGATTTTGTGCATGTAAATGGCGGAGTTTTTCCACCTTGTTTTATCCAGAGACCTATCCGATTCTGCTTAGTTTGTTTTATGGAGGATATAAGTACAAAACAACAGATAGTAAGATTGGGAATTGATGGAACATCAGATTGGAGTTGGAGATGAAAGTCGTTCAATTACTACAAAAAGCTTGGCCAAAGACCACTGTATTATTTAGCTCGATGGCTTAATTACTTATTAGAATCGTGGCTAATATAAACAAAATAAATCTACCTACGTGGTTTGAATATTTTGATATACCTAAGATTTCATCATTCTTGATGACATTTATCTTACTTTATAGAAATATCATTTCAGAATGGTTTATTTCTAGGCATTCATTTTTTAACGGTTACTTTAAACAGGCAGAACTTTTGTTCTGCTTTTTTACATTTAAATGATAGTTTATGCTTTTTAAAGTGCGTTTCAGGTGCAAAAATAGTTTATTTAGGAATATTTTCCTGTTTTTATCCTTATTTGGTTAAAATAATCTTACAAAGTTTTTAAGAGATTATTAGAAAAAAGGAGATGGATATGAAATTTGGGAAAAGGCACTATCGTCCTCAGGTGGATCAGATGGATTGTGGCGTGGCTTCTTTGGCTATGGTCTTTGGTTACTACGGTAGTTATTACTCCTTAGCTCATCTACGAGAGTTAGCCAAGACGACCATGGATGGAACGACAGCTTTGGGTCTTGTAAAAGTGGCAGAGGAAATTGGTTTTGAAACGCGGGCTATCAAGGCGGATATGACGCTCTTTGATCTGCCTGATTTGACTTTTCCTTTTGTAGCCCATGTGCTCAAGGAAGGTAGGTTGCTCCACTACTATGTGGTGATAGGTCAGGATAAAAAGTCCATTCATATCGCTGATCCAGATCCTGGTGTCAAGCTGACCAAGATTTCCCGTGAGCGATTTGCGCAAGAATGGACAGGAGTCAGTCTCTTTATGGCTCCGTCTCCAGACTATAAACCCCACAGGGAGAAAAAACAAGGACTATTATCCTTCTTGCCAATCTTGCTCAAACAGCGTGGCTTAATTACCAATATTGTCCTAGCGACACTTCTGGTGACCCTGATTAACATTGTGGGTTCTTATTATTTGCAGTCTATCATTGATACCTATGTGCCAGATCAGATGCGTTCGACGCTGGGGATTATTTCTATTGGGTTGGTTATCGTCTATATTCTCCAGCAGGTCTTGTCTTATGCTCAGGAGTATCTCTTGCTTGTTTTGGGGCAGCGCTTGTCGATTGATGTGATTTTGTCCTATATCAAGCATGTTTTTCACCTACCAATGTCCTTTTTTGCGACACGCAGGACAGGAGAAATCGTGTCTCGTTTTACAGATGCCAACAGTATCATCGATGCGCTGGCGTCGACCATTCTGTCGATTTTCCTAGATGTGTCGACGATTTTGATTATCTCGCTTGTCTTGTTTTCACAAAATATGACGCTCTTTTTCATTAGTCTACTTGCGCTTCCTATCTATACAGTGATTATCTTTGCCTTTATGAAGCCTTTTGAAAAGATGAATCGGGATACCATGGAAGCTAATGCGGTTCTGTCTTCTTCTATCATCGAGGATATCAACGGCATTGAGACCATTAAATCTTTGACCAGTGAGAGTTCGCGCTATCAAAAGATTGATAAGGAATTTGTGGCTTATCTGAAAAAATCTTTTACCTATAGTCGGGCAGAAAGCCAGCAAAAGGCTCTGAAAAAAGTTGCCCAGCTCCTGCTCAATGTTGCCGTTCTCTGGCTGGGAGCAGTTCTGGTCATGGATGGGAAAATGAGTTTGGGCCAGCTGATTACTTATAATACTTTGCTTGTTTACTTTACCAATCCTTTGGAAAATATTATCAACCTGCAAACCAAGCTTCAGACAGCGCAGGTCGCCAATAACCGTCTTAACGAGGTTTATCTAGTAGCTTCGGAGTTTGAGGAGCAGAAAACAGTCGAAGATTTGAGCATGATGAAAGGGGATATGACCTTTAAACAAGTTCACTATAAGTATGGCTATGGGCGTGATGTCTTGTCGGATATCAATTTGACCATTCCACAAGGGTCTAAGATGGCTTTTGTGGGGATTTCGGGGTCAGGAAAGACCACCTTGGCCAAGATGATGGTTAATTTCTATGACCCTAGTCAAGGAGAGATTAGTTTAGGTGGTGTCAATCTCAATCAGATTGATAAAAAATCCCTGCGCCAGTACATCAACTACCTGCCTCAACAGCCCTATGTCTTTAACGGAACGATTTTGGAGAATCTTCTCCTTGGAGCTAAGGAGGGGACGACTCAGGAAGATATCTTACGAGCAGTCGAGTTGGCAGAGATTCGGGAGGATATTGAGCGCATGCCACTGAATTACCAGACAGAATTAACTTCGGATGGGGCTGGAATTTCTGGTGGGCAACGGCAGAGAATCGCTCTGGCGCGTGCTCTCTTGACGGATGCACCTGTCTTGATCTTGGACGAGGCGACTAGCAGTTTGGATATTTTGACAGAGAAGCGGATTGTCGATAATCTCATGGCTTTAGACAAGACCTTGATTTTCATCGCCCATCGTTTGACCATCGCTGAGCGAACAGAAAAGGTTGTTGTTCTGAATCAGGGCAAGATTGTTGAAGAGGGTACCCATGCAGACTTGCTTGCACAGGATGGCTTTTACGCCTATTTGGTAAATAGCTAGAAAGAGGAGAGGATGAAACCAGAATTTTTAGAAAGTGCGGAGTTTTATAATCGTCGTTACCATAATTTTTCCAGTCGGGTGATTTTACCTATGTCACTTCTGCTCGTGTTTCTGTTAGGATTTGCAGTTTTTGCAGAGAAGGAGATGAGTTTGTCTACTAGAGCAACTGTCGAACCTAGTCGGATCATTGCCAACATCCAGTCAACTAGCAATCAACGGATTGTGGCCAACTATCTGGAAGAAAACAAGTTGGTCAAGCAAGGCGAACTACTCGTTGAGTACCAGCAAGGGGCAGAGGCTGTCCAGGTCGAAGCATATGCCAGTCAATTGGAGATGTTAAAGGATCAAAAAAAGCAGTTGGGTTATTTGCAATCCAGTTTGAAAGAGGGGAGTGATCAATTTCAAGAGGCGGATAAGTTTGGATATCAGGAGATGTTTCGAGACTATCTCAGCCAAGCGAATGGTCTTAGGAGCAATGTTTCTCAGCAAAATGAGACCATCGCGTCCCAGAATGCAGCAGCTAGTCAGACTCAAGCCGAAATCGGCAACCTCATCAGTCAAACAGAGGATAAAATTCGAGACTACAAAACAGCTAAGTCAGCGATTGAAAAAGGAGATCAATTGGATAGTCAGAATCTAGCCTACTCTCTCTACCAGTCCTATAAGTCTCAGGGTGAGGAAAATCCCCAAGCTAAAATTCAGGCTGTTGCGCAGGTTGAAGCGCAGCTTTCTCAGTTAGAGTCTAGTCTGGTTACGTATCGTGTACAGTATGCGGGTTCTGGTGCCCAGCAAGCCTATGCGTCTGGTTTAAGCAGTCAATTGGAATCCCTCAAATCACAACACTTAGTTAAAGTCGGTCAGGAATTGACCCTTCTAGACCAGAAAATATTGGAGGCGGAGTCAGGCCAGAGGGTACAAGGAGGTCTCCTAGATAAGGGGAAGATTACAGCAAGTGAGGATGGGGTACTTCACCTTAATCCTGAGACCAGTGAATCTACGATGGTCGCAGAAGGAACCTTGCTAGCCCAACTCTACCCATCCTTGGAAAAAGAAGGGAAAACCAAACTCACAGCCTATCTCAGTTCAAAAGATGTTGCTAGAGTCAAGATAGGGGACTCTGTCCGTTATACTACGACTAATGATGCGAAGAATCAAATTTTCCTGGATTCCACGATTACAAGTATTGATGCCACAGCTACCAAGACTGAAAAAGGAAATTTCTTTAAAATTGAGGCGGAGACATATCTGACTTCTGAGCAGGCTGCAACACTTCGCTATGGTTTAGAAGGTCGCCTGCAGATGATCACAGGAAAGAAAAGCTATCTCCGTTATTTTTGGGATCAATTTTTGAATAAAGGGTAATATTCGTGTTTTTCAGAGGATAAATGATTTTAAAACTGTGAGAAGAGTTTATCTTGCAGTTTTTCTTTATGCTTAAAATGGGAAAACGTTATTTATTCGTAAAAATCTTGAATTTTTTATGCTTTTATGTTAGAATGTGCTCAAGTAAAACGAAAGGCGAACTTTAAAATGTCAAAACAACTAATCTATTCGGGAAAAGCCAAGGATATCTATACAACTGAGGATGAAAATCTCATTATTTCAACTTACAAGGACCAGGCGACTGCCTTCAACGGTGTCAAGAAGGAGCAGATTGCGGGCAAGGGAGTGTTAAATAATCAGATTTCATCTTTTATTTTTGAGAAATTAAATGCGGCTGGTGTAGCGACTCACTTTGTGGAGAAAATTTCAGACACGGAACAGCTCAATAAAAAGGTTGAGATTATTCCTTTGGAAGTTGTGCTCCGCAACTATACAGCTGGTTCCTTTTCAAAACGTTTTGGCGTAGATGAAGGTATCGCTTTGGAGACTCCGATTGTCGAATTTTACTACAAAAATGATGATTTGGATGATCCCTTTATCAATGACGAGCATGTGAAATTCCTTAACATTGCGGATGACCAGCAGATTGCCTACTTGAAGGAAGAAACCCGTCGTATCAATAAACTTTTGAAAGCTTGGTTTGCTGAGATTGGTCTTAAATTGATTGACTTTAAGCTAGAGTTCGGTTTTGACAAGGATGGCAAGATTATCTTGGCAGACGAATTTTCACCAGATAACTGCCGTTTGTGGGATGCAGATGGCAATCACATGGACAAGGATGTTTTCCGTAGAGGTCTCGGAGAATTAACAGACGTTTACGAGATTGTCTGGGAGAAATTGCAGGGTTTGAAATAATCTGTTTGCAATACTCTCAAGGTCGTTGGGAACATTGCAAGAGCTGAAATAAAGGAATAAGAATTGATGGATAAACGTATTTTTGTTGAGAAAAAGGCTGATTTTCAGGTCAAGTCAGAGAGTTTGGTAAGAGAACTCCAGCACAACTTGGGGCTTTCAACCTTAAAAAGTATTCGCATTGTGCAAGTTTATGATGTTTTTGATTTGGCAGAGGACTTGTTTGCACCTGCAGAGAAGCACATATTCTCTGAGCAGGTGACGGATCATGTCTTGGATGAATCAGCCGTGCAAGCAGATCTTGCTAACTATGCTTTCTTTGCCATTGAAAGCCTGCCTGGTCAGTTTGACCAGCGTGCAGCTTCTTCACAGGAAGCCTTGCTTTTGCTGGGAAGTTCGAGTGATGTTATGGTCAATACAGCCCAACTTTACTTGGTTAATAAAGATATTGATGCTGCTGAGTTAGAAGCGGTCAAGAACTACCTGCTCAATCCAGTGGATTCTCGTTTTAAGGACATCACGACAGGGATTGCCAAACAGGAATTTTCAGAGTCAGACAAGACCATTCCAAAATTGACTTTCTTTGAAAGCTATACAGCAGAAGACTTTGCCCGCTACAAGGCAGAGCAAGGGATGGCCATGGAAGTGGACGATTTGCTCTTTATCCAAGACTACTTCAAATCAATCGGGCGCGTGCCAACTGAGACGGAGCTCAAGGTTTTGGACACTTACTGGTCTGACCACTGCCGTCACACGACTTTTGAGACCGAGTTGAAACACATTGATTTCTCAGCTTCTAAATTCCAAAAGCAATTGCAAGCGACCTATGATAAGTATATTGCCATGCGTGATGAGTTGGGACGTTCGGAGAAACCACAAACCTTGATGGATATGGCGACTATTTTTGGTCGTTATGAGCGTGCTAATGGTCGTTTGGACGATATGGAGGTGTCTGACGAAATCAATGCCTGCTCGGTCGAAATAGAAGTGGACGTTGATGGTGTCAGGGAACCTTGGCTCCTCATGTTTAAAAACGAAACTCACAACCACCCAACGGAAATTGAACCATTTGGTGGAGCTGCTACTTGTATCGGTGGAGCCATTCGTGACCCGTTGTCAGGCCGTTCCTACGTTTACCAAGCCATGCGTATCTCTGGTGCGGGTGATATTACAGCACCGATTTCAGAAACTCGTGCTGGGAAATTGCCACAACAAGTCATTTCTAAAACAGCGGCTCATGGTTATTCTTCTTACGGGAATCAGATTGGGCTTGCGACGACCTATGTTCGTGAGTACTTCCACCCGGGCTTTGTAGCTAAACGCATGGAGTTGGGCGCTGTTGTCGGTGCGGCTCCAAAGGGCAATGTTGTCCGTGAAAAACCGGAAGCGGGGGATGTCATTATCCTTCTCGGTGGTAAGACTGGACGTGATGGTGTCGGTGGCGCGACAGGTTCTTCTAAGGTTCAAACAGTTGAGTCTGTAGAGACTGCTGGTGCTGAGGTTCAAAAAGGGAATGCCATCGAAGAACGCAAAATTCAGCGCCTCTTCCGTAATGGCGATGTCACTCGTCTGATCAAGAAATCCAACGACTTTGGAGCAGGTGGTGTCTGTGTGGCCATCGGTGAATTGGCAGATGGTCTTGAAATCGACCTTAATAAGGTTCCTCTTAAATACCAAGGCTTAAATGGTACAGAAATTGCTATCTCTGAATCACAAGAACGGATGGCAGTTGTGGTGCGTCCTGAAGACGTAGATGCTTTCGTTGCGGAATGTAATAAAGAAAATATTGACGCGGTTGTGGTTGCGACAGTGACTGAAAAACCAAATCTAGTCATGCACTGGAATGGTGAAACAATTGTCGACTTGGAACGTCGTTTCCTTGATACAAACGGTGTGCGCGTGGTCGTAGATGCCAAGGTGGTGGACAAGGATGTCAAGCTTCCAGAAGAACGTCAAACATCTGCTGACACACTTGAAGCTGATACCCTTACGGTTCTATCTGATCTCAACCATGCGAGTCAAAAAGGCTTGCAAACCATCTTTGACTGCTCGGTCGGTCGTTCAACGGTCAATCACCCACTTGGTGGTCGCTACCAACTCACACCAACTGAGGCATCTGTGCAGAAATTGCCAGTTCAACACGGTGTAACTCACACTGCGTCAGTCATGGCTCAAGGCTTTAACCCTTATGTAGCAGAATGGTCTCCATATCACGGAGCTGCCTATGCAGTTATCGAAGCAACCGCTCGTTTGGTGGCTGCTGGTGCAAACTGGTCCAAGGCTCGTTTCTCATACCAAGAATATTTCGAGCGCATGGATAAACAAGCAGAGCGTTTCGGTCAGCCAGTAGCAGCTCTCCTAGGTTCTATCGAAGCACAAATCCAGCTTGGCTTACCATCTATCGGTGGTAAGGATTCTATGTCTGGTACTTTCGAAGAATTGACCGTACCACCAACCTTGGTTGCCTTTGGGGTGACGACGGCAGATAGCCGTAAAGTCCTTTCTCCTGAGTTCAAGACTGCTGGTGAAAACATCTACTACATTCCAGGTCAAGCCCTCTCTGCAGAGATTGATTTTGATTTAATTAAGCAAAACTTTGCTCAGTTTGAAGCCATCCAAGCTGAACACAAAGTAACGGCAGCTTCAGCTGTTAAATACGGTGGTGTTCTTGAAAGTTTGGCTCTTGCTACCTTTGGGAACCATATCGGTGCAGAGGTGACCTTGCCTGAGCTTGAGACTGCATTAACAGCTCAATTAAGCGGATTTGTCTTCACATCTCCTGAAGAGATTGCTGAAGTAGAGAAAATTGGACAAACAAAAGCAGACTTTACACTCGTTGTCAACGGTGTGAAGCTAGATGGACAGAAACTTGACAGTGCCTTCCAAGGCAAACTGGAAGAGGTTTACCCAACTGAATTTGCCCAAGCAAAAGAATTGGCTGAAGTGCCAGCTGTCGCTTCTAATGAACTCATCAGAACCAAGGAAACTATTGAAAAACCAGTGGTTTACATCCCAGTCTTCCCAGGAACCAACTCAGAATATGACTCAGCTAAGGCCTTCGAAAAAGAAGGTGCAGAGGTTAACTTGCTGCCATTTGTGACCTTGAATGAAGAAGCAATTGTCAAGTCAGTTGAAACCATGGTTGACAATATAGGCAAGGCAAACATTCTCTTCTTTGCAGGCGGATTCTCCGCTGCAGACGAGCCAGATGGATCAGCTAAGTTTATTGTCAATATCCTTCTCAATGAAAAAGTGCGTGCGGCCATTGATAGCTTTATCGCTCGTGGTGGCTTGATTATCGGTATCTGTAATGGATTCCAAGCCCTCGTCAAATCAGGTCTTCTTCCATATGGTAACTTTGAAGATGCAAGTAGCACTAGTCCAACCCTCTTCTACAATGATGCCAACCAACACGTGGCCAAGATGGTGGAAACTCGGATTGCCAATACCAACTCACCATGGTTGGCTGGAGTACAAGTGGGCGATATCCATGCCATCCCAGTATCGCATGGTGAAGGGAAGTTTGTTGTGACGGCCGAGGAATTTGCGGAGCTCCGCGACAATGGTCAAATCTTTAGCCAATACGTTGACTTTGAAGGCAAACCAAGTATGGACTCTAAGTATAATCCAAATGGTTCGGTAAATGCCATCGAAGGAATTACCAGCAAGAATGGTCAAATCATCGGTAAGATGGGACACTCAGAACGTTATGAAGAAGGTCTTTTCCAAAACATCCCAGGAAATAAAGACCAGCACCTGTTCGCGTCGGCTGTGCGTTATTTCACAGGGAAATAAAAGGTATAAAAAATGACATACGAAGTAAAATCTCTTAATGAAGAATGTGGTGTTTTCGGTATTTGGGGACATCCAGATGCTGCTAAAATGACCTATTTTGGGCTCCACAGTCTTCAGCACCGTGGTCAGGAGGGGGCAGGGATCCTCTCCAATGATCAGGGAAAATTGAAGCGCCATCGTGACATGGGGCTTCTATCAGAAGTTTTCAAAAATCCTACCAAATTGGACAAACTGACGGGGACTAGCGCGATTGGACATGTGCGCTATGCGACCGCAGGAGAAGCTTCTGTTGATAACATCCAGCCCTTCCTCTTCCGCTTTCATGATATGCAGTTTGGACTTGCTCATAACGGAAATCTGACCAATGCAGAATCGCTCAAGAAAGAATTGGAACAAAGAGGTGCTATTTTCAGTTCAACTTCCGATTCAGAAATCTTGGCTCACCTCATTCGTCGGAGTCACAATCCAAGTCTTATGGGCAAAATCAAGGAGGCGCTCAGCCTTGTCAAAGGTGGCTTTGCTTATATCTTGCTGTTCGAGGACAAGTTGATTGCGGCCCTTGATCCTAATGGCTTCCGTCCGCTTTCTATCGGAAAAATGGCAAACGGAGCGGTGGTTGTTTCCTCTGAAACCTGTGCCTTTGAAGTCATCGGTGCTGAGTGGATTCGCGATGTAAAACCAGGAGAGATTGTAATCGTGGATGACAATGGCATCCAGTACGATAGTTATACGAATGATACCCAGCTCGCGATCTGCTCTATGGAGTACATCTACTTTGCTCGCCCTGATTCTAATATCCATGGTGTCAACGTTCATACCGCTCGCAAACGTATGGGAGCGCAATTGGCGCGTGAGTTCAAGCACGAAGCAGATATTGTGGTCGGTGTGCCAAATTCCTCGCTCAGCGCAGCTATGGGATTTGCAGAAGAATCAGGCCTGCCAAATGAAATGGGATTAATCAAAAACCAATACACCCAACGCACCTTTATCCAACCGACTCAAGAATTGCGGGAGCAAGGAGTGCGGATGAAACTGTCTGCTGTTTCGGGTGTTGTCAAAGGCAAACGTGTGGTGATGGTTGATGATTCCATTGTTCGTGGGACAACCTCTCGCCGTATCGTTCAGCTCTTGAAAGAAGCGGGGGCTTCTGAAGTTCACGTTGCTATTGGCAGTCCAGCGCTAGCTTATCCATGTTTTTACGGGATTGATATCCAGACGCGTCAAGAGCTGATTGCGGCCAATCATACGGTCGAAGAAACTCGCCAAATCATTGGTGCGGATAGCCTGACCTATCTTTCGATTGATGGTTTGATTGATTCTATCGGCATCGAAACAGATGCGCCGAACGGTGGTCTCTGTGTCGCTTACTTTGACGGCGACTACCCAACTCCTCTCTACGACTATGAGGAAGAATATCGTAGAAGTTTGGGTGACAAGATCAGTTTTTACAAATAGACAGATAAAGACTCTCCATTAAAGGAAAGGAATAAACAAATGACAAATAAAAATGCTTATGCGCAATCTGGTGTGGATGTTGAAGCGGGTTATGAAGTTGTTGAACGAATTAAAAAGCACGTAGCTCGTACGGAGCGTGCAGGTGTTATGGGAGCTCTAGGTGGTTTCGGTGGCATGTTTGACCTTTCAAAGACGGGGGTCAAAGAACCCGTCTTGATCTCAGGGACTGACGGTGTTGGAACCAAACTCATACTGGCTATCAAGTACGATAAGCACGATACCATCGGTCAGGACTGTGTGGCCATGTGTGTCAATGACATCATCGCTGCAGGTGCGGAGCCCCTCTATTTCCTCGACTACGTCGCAACTGGTAAGAATGAACCAGCTAAGCTAGAACAAGTGGTTGCTGGTGTGGCAGAAGGTTGTGTGCAGGCAGGCGCTGCCCTCATCGGTGGGGAAACAGCTGAAATGCCTGGTATGTATGGCGCAGATGACTACGACTTGGCTGGTTTTGCAGTTGGCGTGGCTGAAAAATCTCAAATTATTGACGGCTCAAAGGTGGCAGAAGGCGATGTTCTTCTCGGACTTGCTTCAAGTGGTATCCACTCAAATGGTTACTCGCTTGTCCGTCGTGTCTTTGCGGACTACACAGGTGAGGAAATCTTGCCAGAATTGGAAGGCAAGCAACTCAAGGAAGTCCTTCTTGAGCCGACTCGTATCTATGTCAAGGCTGTCTTGCCCCTCATCAAGGAAGAGTTGGTCAATGGAATTGCCCACATCACAGGTGGTGGCTTTATCGAAAATGTTCCTCGTATGTTTGCGGCTGACCTAGCTGTGGAGATTGAAGAAGACAAGGTTCCAGTGCTTCCGATTTTCAAAGCCCTTGAAAAATACGGTGAAATCAAGCATGAAGAAATGTTTGAAATCTTCAATATGGGTGTGGGACTCATGTTGGCAGTTAGCCCTAAAAATGTAGGTCGTGTCAAGGAATTGTTGGATGAACCAGTCTATGAAATTGGTCGCATCGTTAAGAAAGAAAACGAAAGTGTCATCATCAAATGAAAAAAATAGCGGTTTTTGCCTCTGGTAACGGCTCAAATTTTCAGGTGATTGCCGAAGAATTTCCGGTGGAGTTTGTCTTTTCAGATCATCGTGACGCCTATGTGCTCGAGCGGGCAGAGAAGCTTGGTGTCCTATCCTACGCTTTTGAACTTAAGGAGTTTGAGAACAAGGCGGACTACGAAGTAGCTCTTGTCGAACTCTTGGAAGAACACCAGATTGACTTGGTTTGTCTAGCAGGCTACATGAAAATCGTTGGGCCAACTTTATTAGCAGCTTATGAAGGTCGAATTATCAACATTCATCCTGCCTACTTGCCAGAATTTCCAGGAGCTCATGGGATTGAGGACGCTTGGAATGCTGGTGTTGCTGAGAGTGGCGTCACCATTCACTGGGTGGACTCCGGTGTGGACACAGGCAAGGTCATCAAACAAGTCCGTGTGCCACGTCTAGCTGATGATACTATCGAAAACTTTGAAGCTCGTATTCATAAGGCAGAGTACAAGTTGTATCCAGAGGTTATTAGAGAATTGTTGGATAAGTAAATGAAAGGAAATAACATGACTAAACGCGCCTTAATCAGCGTCTCAGACAAAGCGGGCATTGTTGAATTTGCCCAAAAACTTAAAAAACTCGGTTGGGAGATTATCTCGACGGGTGGAACCAAGGTTGCCCTTGATAATGCTGGAGTAGAGACCATTGCGATCGATGATGTGACGGGCTTCCCAGAAATGATGGATGGCCGTGTCAAGACCCTTCACCCAAATATCCATGGTGGGCTCCTCGCTCGTCGTGATCTCGATAGCCATCTAGAGGCTGCTAAGGACAATCAGATTGAGCTCATTGATCTTGTAGTGGTCAATCTTTATCCTTTCAAGGAAACGATCCTCAAACCAGACGTGACGTACGCTGACGCAGTTGAAAACATCGATATCGGTGGGCCATCTATGCTTCGTTCAGCAGCTAAAAACCATGCCAGCGTGACAGTTGTGGTAGACCCTGTTGACTACGCTATTGTTCTTGAAGAATTATCAGCAAATAGTGAAACTACTTATGAAACTCGCCAACGTTTGGCAGCCAAGGTTTTCCGTCACACTGCGGCTTATGACGCTTTGATTGCAGAGTTCTTCACAGCTCAAGTGGGCGAAAGCAAACCTGAAAAGCTCACTTTGACCTATGACCTCAAGCAACCAATGCGTTATGGGGAAAATCCTCAGCAGGACGCTGACTTCTACCAAAGAGCTTTGCCGACTGACTATTCGATTGCATCAGCGAAACAGCTCAACGGTAAGGAATTGTCCTTTAATAACATTCGTGACGCGGATGCGGCCATTCGTATTATTCGTGATTTCAAAGACCGTCCAACTGTTGTGGCTCTCAAACACATGAACCCATGTGGAATTGGTCAAGCTGATGACATCGAAACTGCTTGGGATTACGCTTATGAGTCTGACCCAGTGTCTATCTTTGGTGGTATTGTCGTCCTTAACCGTGAGGTGGATGCTGCGACTGCTGAGAAGATGCACGGCGTTTTCCTTGAGATCATTATCGCACCGAGCTATACAGATGAAGCGCTAGCCATTTTGACCAACAAAAAGAAAAACTTGCGTATCCTTGCCTTGCCATTTGACGCTCAAGATGCTAGTGAAGTGGAAGCAGAGTACACAGGCGTGGTTGGTGGACTTCTTGTGCAAAACCAAGACGTGGTTAAGGAAAGCCCAGCTGACTGGAAAGTAGTGACCAAGCGCCAACCAACCGAGACAGAGGCGACTGCCCTTGAGTTCGCTTGGAAGGCTATCAAGTACGTCAAATCAAACGGAATCATCGTGACGAATGACCACATGACACTTGGCGTTGGTCCTGGTCAAACCAACCGAGTGGCTTCTGTTCGCATCGCCATTGAACAAGCCAAAGATCGCCTTGACGGCGCTGTGCTTGCTTCCGATGCCTTCTTCCCGTTTGCAGATAACGTGGAAGAAATCGCTAAAGCAGGTATCAAAGCCATCATCCAGCCAGGGGGCTCTGTCCGTGACCAAGAGTCTATCGAAGCAGCGAATAAATACGGTTTGACCATGATCTTCACAGGCGTGAGACATTTTAGACATTAAGAACGTTAAAGGGAAGAAAACAGTTTCTTTCCTTTTTTTTGCTCAAAATGCTAAGCGAAACAAGATTAAAACGAACGTTTATGGTATAATGTTAGTAAATAATTCGCAAAAGAGGTTGAGAGATGAAACTGTTGGTTGTCGGTTCGGGTGGTCGTGAACATGCGATTGCTAAGAAGTTATTGGAGTCTAAAGACGTTGAGCAAGTTTTTGTGGCACCTGGGAATGACGGGATGACCTTAGATGGACTTGATTTGGTAAATATATCTATTTCCGAACATTCTAAGTTAATTGAATTTGCAAAGCTCAACGATATCGCTTGGACCTTCATTGGGCCGGATGATGCTCTTGCCGCTGGAATAGTGGATGATTTCAATGCAGCAGGCCTCAAGGCATTTGGTCCGACCAAGGCTGCCGCTGAGCTTGAGTGGTCCAAGGATTTTGCTAAGGAAATCATGGTCAAATACAGCGTTCCGACAGCAGCCTATGGCACATTTTCAGATTTTGAGGAAGCCAAGGCTTATATTGAGGAGAAAGGCGCTCCAATAGTAGTCAAGGCGGATGGCTTGGCTCTTGGGAAAGGTGTTGTCGTTGCTGAAACGGTTGAGCAAGCGGTCGAAGCTGCTCATGAGATGCTTTTGGACAATAAATTCGGTGATTCAGGTGCGCGTGTGGTCATCGAGGAATTCCTTGATGGGGAAGAGTTTTCTCTTTTTGCCTTTGTCAATGGGGATAAGTTCTACATCATGCCAACGGCTCAGGACCACAAGCGTGCTTATGATGGCGACAAGGGTCCGAACACTGGTGGGATGGGTGCCTATGCGCCAGTTCCTCACTTGCCACAGAGCGTGGTTGACACAGCGGTTGACACCATTGTCAAGCCAGTCCTTGAAGGGATGATCAAAGAAGGTCGTCCTTATCTTGGTGTCCTTTACGCAGGGCTTATTTTAACAGCAGGGGGACCTAAGGTCATCGAGTTTAACGCTCGTTTTGGAGATCCCGAAACTCAGATTATCCTGCCTCGTTTGACATCTGACTTTGCACAAAATATTACGGATATCCTCGATGGTAAGGATCCGAAGATCACGTGGACGGACAAGGGTGTGACGCTGGGCGTGGTTGTCGCATCCAATGGGTACCCGCTAGACTATGAAAAAGGTGTCAACTTGCCAGCAAAAACAGAGGGCGACATCATCACTTACTATGCAGGAGCTAAGTTTGCGGAAAATAGCAGAGCACTGCTATCAAATGGCGGACGTGTCTATATGCTCGTCACCACAGCAGATACCGTCAAAGAAGCCCAAGAAAGCATCTACCAAGAACTCTCCCAACAAAAAACAGAAGGCCTCTTCTACCGAACAGATATCGGAAGCAAGGCAATTAAGTAAAGATATAAGAATAACGCGACGAAGTCGCCAAATACGATAATGATTGCATAACTTGCGAGCATCAGCGAGCAATAAAATAACAATTACCGCTGTTGTGAAAGAACGATTGGATTATAAGCCAATCGTTCAGGGAAATTGGAAGACCTTGGGCTTCCAATTTAGGCATGAGACACCTTTGGTGGCTGCTGCCGTCCCTCACAACTTAAGGTGATTGAAAAAAGAAAGGAAAGAAAAGGAAAAATTATGACTAAACCAATTATTTCCATCATCATGGGCTCCAAATCCGACTGGGCAACCATGCAAAAAACCGCTGAAGTCCTGGACCGCTTCGGTGTAGCCTACGAAAAGAAGGTTGTCTCTGCCCACCGGACACCAGACCTCATGTTCAGACATGCCGAAGAAGCCCGCAGCCGTGGTATAAAGGTCATCATCGCAGGTGCAGGCGGTGCAGCCCATTTGCCAGGAATGGTAGCGGCTAAAACCACCCTGCCTGTTATCGGGGTACCTGTCAAGTCGCGCGCTCTTAGTGGCGTGGACTCGCTCTACTCTATCGTTCAGATGCCGGGCGGTGTGCCTGTTGCTACTATGGCTATCGGTGAAGCTGGTGCGACTAATGCTGCCCTCTTTGCCCTCCGTCTCCTCTCAGTAGAAGATCAGGATATTGCGACAGCGTTAGCGGATTTCGCAGAGGAGCAAGGAAAAATCGCAGAGGAGTCTACAAATGAGCTCATCTAAAACAATCGGAATTATCGGTGGTGGTCAGCTGGGGCAGATGATGGCCATTTCTGCTATCTACATGGGGCACAAGGTTATCGCGCTGGATCCTGCGGCGAATTGCCCAGCTTCTCGTGTAGCGGAGATCATCGTGGCTCCTTATAATGATGTGGATGCCCTCCGTCAGTTGGCAGATCGCTGTGATGTTCTGACCTATGAGTTTGAAAATGTCGATGCTGACGGTTTGGATGCGGTTATCAAGGATGGACAACTCCCCCAAGGTACAGACCTGCTCCGCATTTCGCAAAATCGTATTTTTGAAAAGGACTTTCTTTCAAATAAGGCCCAAGTCACCGTGGCACCCTACAAGGTTGTGACTTCCAGCCAAGACTTGGCAGATATCGACCTGTCGAAAAACTATGTCCTCAAGACGGCGACTGGTGGCTACGATGGGCATGGGCAAAAGGTCATTCGCTCAGAAGCAGATTTGGAAGAAGCCTATGCGCTAGCTGACTCAGCAGCCTGCGTCTTGGAAGAATTTGTCAACTTTGATCTTGAAATTTCTGTTATCGTTTCTGGGAATGGCAAGGATGTGACGGTTTTCCCAGTTCAGGAGAATATCCACCGCAACAACATTCTTTCAAAAACCATTGTCCCTGCTCGTATTTCAGAAAGTCTAGCTAAGAAAGCCAAATCTATGGCTGTGCGAATTGCTGAGCAACTTAATCTATCTGGAACCCTTTGCGTGGAAATGTTTGCGACTGCTGATGACATCATTGTCAATGAAATTGCGCCACGTCCACACAACTCAGGACACTACTCTATCGAAGCCTGCGACTTCTCGCAGTTTGACACGCACATCTTGGGTGTTCTCGGAGCACCATTACCAGCAATTAAACTGCATACCCCAGCCGTTATGCTTAATGTTCTCGGCCAGCATGTCGAGGCTGCTGAACAATATGTCACAGAAAATCCAAGCGCCCACCTCCACCTGTATGGTAAAATAGAAGCGAAGCACAACCGCAAGATGGGACACGTGACTTTGTTTAGTGATGTGCCGGATAGTGTGGGAGAGTTTTAGGCAGGAGGAAAGTTTGAACATTGTAGAACAATTAGTACAGAAAATTAAATTATTACCCCCAAAAATAAAACAATTTTTCAAAAGTAGGACAATTGATGCTGAACATATCATTGGTTATTGCTATTTGATGTTATATATGCTCCCGTTTCTTGTAAATGAATTGATATTTATTGTACTGGGAGTGACTTTAAATAAAATACCATTTTTAAAATTCTTAACCCCGATTATAATTTGCTTTATAAACGGCATTTTTCTATTTTACTTCAGTAAAAGAATTATCGCATATATTAAACAAAAGAGGTTTTTACTCAGTTTAATATTACTTTATATTGTATTGTCATTTTTTACAGCGTTTATTTTTTGGATAGGAACAATATTTTTAAATATTACCGCTATGCTTTTCATGATAATTCCTAGTAGTCTGAGTGAAAATGAGCTATATGATTTAATTGTTAAGTATAGTCATGGTTACAAAACTATGATAGATAGTTTTGAAGGTTATTCAAGAGTAGTTATTCCATTTATTCAAATTTTAGGGTTCTCATATTTTTTAAATTTATTTGTTCCACCAAGCTACCAGAATATTGACATACCAATCTATAAAAAAATTACCCGTATTTTTATAAAAGTAATTTATCTGATACTTCCAATAGTGTTCTTTCTTATTTTTTCAATAGTAGATAAAGATTCTTACACAGTTATTGCAGGTATAGGTTTACTGATTATTTGGTTTTCTAAACCTAAAAATATAGTTAGCCTATTAGATCGTAGCATCATTATTAGTGATGAAGATGTTAAACCTGAGGTAATCAACAGGATTAAAATTTTACAATTATTTTTAACATTAATTGAGATATCATGGGGGATTAGTGTTTATTTTTTTGCTAATTATAGTGCTGCTGAAAGATTATTTATTACTTTAGGTATACTTTCTATCGGTATTATTTTACTAATTATTTGGCAAAAGTATATAAAAGCTCATCAAACTCAATGGTTAGAAAATACATTGAAGAAAGAATCGGCTCAGAAAATTCTTGATAACATTCAAACAGATAAAAAAGAAGGAGAAGACAAACAATGATCAACCGTTACTCTCGCCCTGAGATGGCGAATATTTGGAGTGAAGAAAATAAATACCGTGCTTGGCTTGAGGTGGAAATCTTGGCTGATGAGGCATGGGCTGAGTTGGGGGAAATCCCTAAGGAAGATGTGGCTTTGATTCGCGAGAAGGCGGACTTTGACATCGACCGTATTTTGGAGATTGAGCAGGAGACTCGCCACGATGTGGTGGCTTTCACGCGTGCGGTTTCTGAGACTCTTGGTGAAGAGCGCAAGTGGGTTCACTATGGTTTGACTTCTACTGACGTGGTGGATACGGCCTACGGTTACCTTTACAAGCAAGCCAACGACATCATCCGTCGTGACCTTGAAAACTTCACCAACATCATCGCTGACAAGGCTAAGGAGCACAAGTTTACTATCATGATGGGTCGTACCCACGGGGTTCATGCTGAGCCTACAACTTTTGGTCTTAAATTGGCGACTTGGTACAGCGAAATGAAGCGCAACATCGAGCGTTTCGAGCATGCGGCTGCTGGTGTGGAAGCTGGGAAGATTTCTGGTGCGGTTGGAAACTTTGCCAACATCCCTCCATTCGTTGAAAAATACGTCTGCGACAAGCTTGGTATCCGTGCCCAAGAAATCTCTACACAGGTCCTTCCTCGTGACCTTCACGCTGAGTACTTTGCAGTTCTTGCTAGCATTGCAACTTCTATCGAGCGTATGGCAACGGAGATTCGTGGGCTTCAAAAATCTGAGCAACGTGAAGTGGAAGAGTTCTTTGCCAAAGGGCAAAAAGGGTCTTCAGCAATGCCTCACAAACGCAATCCTATCGGATCTGAAAACATGACAGGTTTGGCGCGTGTTATCCGTGGTCACATGGTGACAGCTTATGAAAATGTGGCTCTCTGGCACGAACGTGATATTTCTCACTCATCAGCTGAGCGCATCATCACACCAGATACGACCATTTTGATCGACTACATGCTCAACCGTTTTGGAAATATCGTCAAGAACTTGACAGTCTTCCCAGAAAATATGATCCGCAACATGAACTCAACTTTCGGTCTGATCTTTAGCCAACGTGCGATGTTGACTTTGATTGAGAAGGGCATGACGCGTGAGCAAGCCTATGACCTAGTGCAACCAAAAACAGCTTACTCTTGGGACAACCAAGTAGACTTCAAACCGCTTCTCGAAGCAGATCCAGAAGTAACCTCACGTCTGACTCAAGAGGAAATCGATGAAATCTTCAACCCTGCATACTACACCAAACGAGTAGATGATATCTTTGAACGTATCGGACTGGGTGACTAATTATAAAATAAAAAAGCGAGATTCAATCTCGCTTTTTGTATTCTTATCGGAGAGGTTTAATCTTCTTTTCTCTTAGTGAGTCCGTAGGCTGCTAGAGTCGCCATGAGTCCTGCTGCGACCAAGGCCACAGAGTCTTGACTTCCTGTTGCAGGGAGTTGTTTTTCATCTGCTTTGACAGTAGTTGGTGCAGTTTGCTCAGCTTTCTCAACGGTAGTGCCGACTTCAACGACTTGAGCGACCGCTTCCTGTGTTACTACGCTATTGACAAGCGTTCTTTCTTCTTTTCCATCAGCAGTAGTACTTACCGAGTAGAAGGCAGTACGGTGGCCGTTAGCGCCCTTAGTAACAACTTGTGTTTGTCCTTTTGGTAATTGAGGATTTTCACGTGTCACAGTAGTGAATGAAATTTCTTCCTCTTGGATATCCAGTCTTGGTTTTGTTTCTGCGGCTGGAGCAAGACCGTGTACGTCCCCTACATGGGCTACTAGGGTTCCGACCTCGACTATTTGTGTCACAGCTTCCTGTGCTACGACACTATTTACGAGTGTTTTCACTTCCTTGCCATCGGCAGAAGTGCTCACAGAGTAGAAGTTTGTACGGCGACCATTGGTACCTTTAGTAAGGACTTGCGTTTTTCCTTTGAGTAAGAGTGGATTTTCGCGTGTCACGGTAGTGAACGGAATTTCTTCCTCTTGGATATCCAGTCTAGGTTTCGCTTCTGCAGCTGGAGCAAGGCCACTTTCATCCCCTTTATGAGTAATAGGGGCACCGATTTCAACCACCTGGGTCACAGGTTCTTTGGTTACTTGACTATCTAGAACAGTTTCTGTTTGTTTCCCATTTTCAGTAAGGACAGAGATGTAATGAGTGCGTTCACCCTCTACACCTGGTGTAACAATCTTTTCTTGCTTAGCTGGGAGGTTCGGATTTTCTTTTTTGATAACCTCAAATGGAATCTTTTCTGCTCTTGTGATGAGTTCAGGTTTGGTTTCAACATTGGCAGCTAGTTCGTTTTCATCGAGGCTTCCTGAGTGGGTTGCTGCTGGTTTGAGGCCTAGGCGGGCTGCTTTGAGCTTGGCTACAAGAGCGTCTAACTCGGCTTGTTTATTACGGTTGAGGTTGTAGTTGAGAGCTTCTTTAGCTGCATTTAAGGCGTCCAAGCTTTCCTTGCTGTATCCATCCAAGTTTGCAGGGATTTGAGCAAGCTCCTCGCGGAGTGCGTTGTAGTTAGCGCGGAAGTAGTCCTTGTTGTGGTCTGCAAAGGCAGTCATGAGTTCAAAGATTTCTTCTTCCTTGTACTCAGCATTTGGCTTGTCTGCCCAGATAGCAAGCATACTTCCGACGGTTGGAAGGTCTACCTCAGGATATTTGGTAGATGCAAGCTGGTTAAATGGTGTTTTTTTAGTGTTTTCAATTGCTTTTTTGAGGAAGCCACCACCATCTTCTGGTTTTTGACCAAGAATGTAGTACCAGTCTCCGTTGGTATTAAGGAATTTATAGCCTTTACTTGCAAGGTACTGAGGAGATGCAAGGTTGTAGCCCCACCATCCTTTAGACCAGTAAGAGATGATGACATCCTTGTCAAACTCAACATCATCCTTGTCTTCATAGTAGAAACCATCGTTGAAGGCCATTGGTTGAAGGCCTCTTTCTTTGGCCATGGCAGCGAGGGTGTTAGAGTACTCAGCAAACTTGCCATAGAGTCCATACCATTTGAGGTAGTACCAGCCTTGGGCGTTGGTAGCATCATTGGCATATTCGTCTGTACCGTAGTTGAAGATCTTAGTCTTGCCTGCAAAGAAGTCCATGTACTTACCAATGAGGGCTTTAACAAAGTTCATCGCCTCTTCGTTTTCGAGGTCCATGGTTGTTTTGGAGACTTTATCAAAATTAGCTTGAGGGTTTGCGATGCCTAATTTTTCCATAGCGACGAGCATGGCATCCATGTGACCTGGGCTGTTGATCGCTGGGATGAGTCCGATACCTTTTGATTTTGCGTACTCGATCAATTCAGTGATTTCAGCTTGACTAAGAGTGGTTCCGTTTGGATCATCGTAGTAAGCTTTTGTTCCTTCAATGATGGCATTTTTGACATCGTCACTTGCATAAGTTTTGCCGTTAGCTGTGATGGTCATGTCATCAAGTAGGAAGCGAAGTCCATCATTTCCTAGGAGGAGATGCACATCAGAATATCCAAGTTCACTAGCTTTATCAATAATACGTTTGAGTTGCTCAGCTGAGAAGTACTTGCGTCCAGCGTCGATTGAGATTACCTTGTTCTTGGCAAGTTTTTCAACTTCGCGTTTCGCGTCTTCTTCTTTTTGAGCTTCTGGTGTGAAGGTCAAGTTGCTAACAGCTTCTTGGAGTTTTGCGATTGCTTGATCAATGGTGTCTTGTTGGGCACGGCTGAGGTTGCTATCGAGTGAGCGAATAGCTTTTTCAGCTTCTTTTACAGCTGCGACACTTTCTGCAGTATAGCGGTTAAGGTCAGTTGGTACTTCTTTCAGAGCTTGTTCAGCAGACTCATAGTCAGCTGCGAAGTATTCAGCATTGGCATTTGCGAAGCTACGCATGAGTTTGAAGAGGCGAGATGGTGAATAGCGTGCAGATGGGGTATCCGCCCAAGCAGCTACCATACCACCGATGAACGGAATATCTGCTCCTTCAGATTTTGGAACAGAAGTGATTGGAGTGTTCTTAATCCCATTGAGACCTTGGTCGAGGTTGTACCAGCCTTGACCATCGGCATTTCGTCCGAGGACGTAGTACCAAGCATCGTTGGTATTAAGAATCTGGTGGCCTTTTTCAACTAAAAGTTTAGAAGAAGCGACGTCGTATCCGCCCCATCCACCAGTCCACATTGAAACAATGATGTCTTTGTCAAAAGTACCAAAGCTAGTGTCGCTATTGTAGTAGATACCATCGTTGAAGGCCATCGGTTTGAGGCCGTGAGATTTGACGATACGAGCAAGGTCGTTTGCGTAGGCGATAAATTTCTCATATCCTCCTACAGGGTAGCCTTCGTTTGGATACCATTTATAGGCCTGAAGAACGCTCCAGCCTTTGGCATCTGTAGCATCATTGGCGTACTCGTCTAGTCCGATATTGAAAATATCAGTTTTTCCAGCAAAGTATGCAGCATACTTGTCGATCAGGGCTTTGGTAAACTCAACAGCTTCTTTGTTATCCAGGTCAACGGTACGAGCAGATTCCTTACCAAAGTAGTTGAAGTTCGGTTTTTGGATGCCTAGTTCTTTCATGGCATGCAAAATCGCATCCATGTGACCAGGGCTGTTTACAGTTGGGATGAGACCAATGCCTTTGTTTTTAGCGTAGTTAATCAAGTCCGTCATCTGACTCTCTGTCAAATGGTTGCCGTTTGGATCCTTGTAGTAGGCATCAGTTCCATTTTCGAGTGCACGTTTGACATCGTCGCTTGCATAGGTTTTACCACTGGCTTTGATGGTCATATCGTCCAGCATGAAACGCATGCCATCATTTCCAACTAGTAGATGAAGATCAGTATAGCCGTAGTGTTTGGCTTTGTCGATGATTTCTTTGAGTTGGTCTGGAGAGAAGTACTTGCGTCCGGCGTCGATTGAGATCATTTTTCGTTTTGCCAGTTTTTCATTTACTTGAGCTGCTCGTTCCGTACTAGGAGTGGCTACTGCAGGTGTGACGGCTTCATTTTTCTTTTCTGAAGGAGTTTCAGTTGGGGCAGTGCTTTCTTTCTCGGCAGTAGGAGTTGGACTAGCATTTTCTGTCACAACTGGTGCACTTGACTCTTCTGTTGTTGGAGCAACTGTTTGAGGAGCCTCCTGGTCCTCTTTGACCTCCTCTTTTACAGGCTTGTCAGCCTTTTCTTCCAGTTTTTCTGGGACCTTGGAGTCTACAGCTTCCTTGACTGCTTGAGGGCTCTCCTGAATAGTTTGAACAGTTTCATCAGCTGTTGGAGCTGGAGTAATCCCGTCAGCAGATACGACTTGTGCGCTAAAAGCAAATCCTATAAGTACAGAAGCTGCCCCAACCGCGTATTTACGAATGGAGAAGCGCTGTTTCTTTTCTAGTTTCATGACAAAACCTCCTTGTTATTACCATATATGATAGCGTTTACATAAAACCGATTTTATTTTATTATCTAAGGAGTAAAATGTCAAGTGAGTTTATATAAGAACTATAATAAATAGAGGAAATCATAAGATTTAGAAGAAAATTATTTCCAGAAATGAGAAAGAGAAAGCCGATATTTAACTTGTTTTTAGTAAAAACGCTACTAATTAAATAAGAACCTTTCAGAACATTTCCATAGCCTCGGCCTCATGCTATAATAGGTATAGAAAAAGCCTGAGCTAGGCTCAAGCTTTTTCTTAATGACCTCGATTACATGAGAGGAATTTAATTTTGTAGTAGTCTGCTCGCTTATACGTTTCACTATAAGCGAGGACTTGGCCAGTAGCCTCAAGTTTAGTAGTCTTCGTTTGGAAGACTGTTGGAAATTGCGTATCAATTCCAAGTACAGAAGCAACATGCTCTGGTGTTGGAAATGCGATTTCATTGATTTCCTCAAAATGTTCATCGTTCATGTGAATGCGGTAATCCAATTTGAAACGTTTATAGATAGAACTATAATAGTCAAGATTTGGATAGTTGGCATTGATGTATTGTTCAGGAATATAGGATGTGTGGTAGATGTAAGTTACGCCATTTGTTTGACGGGTACGTTCAATTTTGTAGTAGAACTGATCTCCACGTAATCCAAGTTTCTCTAGGTATTCAAGCTTGTTTCCGCGCTCGATAGAAAGGACAGTAACTTTATCATCTTTTGTTTCAAAGATTTCGACATCTGAAAATTCAACGAGTTTGTGCTTGCGGGCACGTGAAACGAAAGTCCCTTTCCCTTGTTGGCGGACAATATAGCCGTCTTTTGCAAGGTCATTCAAAGCACGTACAACAGTGATTGAACTAACATCATACATCGCGATCAATTCTGCTTCTGTATAAAATTTATCTCCACTTGCAAATTGACCAGAGATGATTTTGTTTTTTAATTCATCTTTAATATATTGGTATTTAGGAATAGCCATAAATTTCACCTCGATTCTCTTTCTCCAACCTTGATTTTACCACAAATACAGACAAAATAGTAGTATTTAGGTAAAAAAAATTAAAATAATAGACTAAAAATGTTATGTTACATGTAAAAAATTCCATTTTATAACCTTGTGAATTATCATACATTAAAATATCGCTTTCATGCTATTTTTAGATAATTTTGGTAAATAGTAAGTAAAAAAATAGAAAAATTTTAAAGAATTTTCTAAAACCTATTGACAAATGCAAAATATTTGATTATATTTAATATTATAATAAATGAAAGCGCAAACTTAATTCGTCAGAGGTGGTAACATGACAAGATTTAAAATTGAGGACGATTTCTATTTAGATGGGAAGCCGTTCAAGATTTTGTCTGGCGCCATTCATTATTTTAGGATTCCAGCAGAGGATTGGTATCATTCTCTCTATAACTTAAAGGCGCTTGGCTTTAATACGGTCGAGACCTATGTAGCTTGGAATTTACATGAACCCGTTGAAGGGGAATTTGATTTTGAAGGTGCCAGAAATTTGGAGAGGTTTCTTCAAATAGCACAAGATTTGGGTCTCTATGCCATTGTACGCCCGTCTCCATTTATCTGTGCGGAATGGGAATTTGGTGGCTTGCCGGCTTGGCTCTTGACCAAGGACATGCGAATCCGCTCGTCCGACCCGGCCTACATCGAGGCTGTTGCTCGCTATTATGACCAATTATTGCCAAGGCTTGTGCCTCGCTTGTTGGATAATGGTGGAAACATTCTTATGATGCAAGTCGAAAATGAATATGGTTCTTATGGAGAAGATAAGTCTTATCTACGAGCAATTCGGAAATTGATGGAAGAGCGAGGGATTGATTGCCCACTCTTTACTTCAGATGGCCCATGGAGGGCTACTCTGAAAGCCGGGACCTTGATCGAAGATGATCTCTTTGTGACAGGGAACTTCGGTTCTAAGGCTCCTTACAACTTTTCACAAATGCAAGAATTCTTTGATGAGCATGGCAAGAAATGGCCTCTCATGTGTATGGAATTCTGGGATGGCTGGTTCAACCGTTGGAAAGAACCCATCATCACACGCGATCCAAAAGAGTTGGCGGAAGCTGTTCGAGAGGTATTGGAGCAAGGCTCTATCAACCTTTACATGTTCCATGGTGGGACAAACTTTGGTTTCATGAATGGTTGCTCAGCTCGAGGAACTCTGGATTTACCACAAGTCACATCATACGACTATGATGCTCTTCTCGATGAAGAAGGAAATCCAACTGCTAAATACCTAGCAGTCAAGAAAATGATGGCGACACACTTCCCAGAGTATCCACAGTTGGAACCACTCTATAAGGAAAGCATGGAGATAGAATCCATTCCACTAGTCGAAAAAGTTTCCTTGTTTGAAACTCTGGATAGCCTGGCAAGTCCAACTGAAAGCCTCTATCCAAAAGCGATGGAAGAACTTGGTCAAAGTTATGGCTACCTTCTTTATCGTACCGAAGCAAGTTGGGATGCAGAAGAGGAACGTCTCCGTATCATCGATGGACGTGACCGAGCTCAACTCTATGTAGATGGTCAATGGATTGCCACTCAATACCAGACAGAAATTGGTCAAGATATCTACTGTCAGGGAAACCGAGAAGGCTGTTCAGAGATTGATATCCTGATCGAAAATATGGGGCGTGTCAACTATGGACATAAGTTCTTGGCAGATACGCAACGTAAAGGAGTTCGTACAGGTGTTTGCAAAGATCTACACTTCTTACTGAATTGGAAACAATATCCACTTCCACTGGATAATCCTGAGAAAATTGATTTTTCAAAAGGATGGACAGAAGGACAACCAGCCTTTTACGCTTTCGACTTTACTGTTGAAGAGCCGAAGGATACCTACTTAGATTTGTCTGAGTTTGGTAAGGGAGTTGCCTTTGTCAATGGGCGTCACCTAGGGCGTTTCTGGAATGTCGGCCCGACCCTCTCACTTTATATCCCTCATAGCTATCTCAAGGAAGCTGCTAACCGCATCATCATCTTTGAAACTGAAGGCGAATATAAAGAAGAGATTCACTTAACTCGTAAACCTACACTAAAACACATAAAGGGGGAAAACTTATGACAATTGTAGGATGCCGTATCGATGGACGTTTGATCCACGGTCAAGTAGCCAATCTTTGGGCTGGAAAACTAAATGTTTCACGCATTATGGTTGTAGACGACGAAGTTGTTAACAACGATATTGAAAAGAGTGGTTTGAAACTTGCGACACCACCAGGTGTGAAACTCAGTATCTTGCCAGTTGAGAAAGCAGCAGCAAATATCCTTGCTGGTAAATACGATAGCCAACGTCTCTTTATCGTTGCACGTAAACCAGACCGTTTCCTTGGTTTGGTCGAAGCAGGTGTTCCGCTTGAAACACTCAACGTTGGCAATATGTCTCAAACACCAGAAACTCGCCCTATCACACGTTCTATCAACGTAGTAGACAAGGATGTGGAAGACTTCCACAAACTAGCAGAAAAAGGTGTGAAACTCACTGCTCAAATGGTTCCAAATGATCCAGTTTCAGACTTTTTGAGCTTATTAAAATAGGAAAAAATTTTTAGGAGGTCATTGTTATGATACAATGGTGGCAAATTTTACTTCTCACTTTGTACTCAGCTTATCAAATCTGTGATGAGTTGACAATCGTTTCATCTGCAGGTTCCCCTGTATTCGCTGGTTTTATTACTGGTTTGATCATGGGAGATGTGACAACTGGTTTGTTTATCGGTGGTAGCTTGCAGTTGTTCGTTCTCGGGGTTGGTACCTTCGGTGGTGCTTCTCGTATCGACGCAACTTCTGGTGCGGTTCTTGCAACAGCATTCTCTATCTCTCAAGGTATTGATACAGATCTTGCGATCACAACAATCGCTGTACCAGTAGCAGCACTTTTGACATACTTCGACGTTCTTGGACGTATGACAACTACTTTCTTTGCACACCGTATTGATGCTGCGATCGAACGCTTTGACTACAAAGGTATCGAACGCAACTACCTACTTGGTGCAGTGCCTTGGGCTCTTTCTCGTGCCCTTCCAGTATTCTTCGCTCTTGCTTTTGGTGGTGCTTTCGTACAATCAGTAGTAGACCTTGTTAAAGAATATCAATGGATTGCAGATGGTTTGACACTTGCAGGACGTATGCTTCCAGGTCTTGGATTTGCAATCTTGCTTCGTTACCTTCCAGTTAAACGTAACCTTCACTACCTTGCAATGGGATTTGGTTTGACAGCTATGTTGACTGTTCTTTACTCATATGTAACAGGTCTTGGTGGAGCTGTTGCGGGTATCCTTGGTACTCTTCCTGCTGATGTTGCTGAAAAGATTGGCTTTGCTAATAACTTCAAAGGTTTGTCTATGATCGGTGTTTCTATCGTAGGTATCTTCCTTGCAGTTGTTCACTTTAAGAACAGCCAAAAAGTAGCTGTAGCAGCACCTTCTACACCATCAGAAAGTGGGGAAATCGAAGATGACGAATTCTAATTACAAACTTACAAAAGAAGATTTTAATCAAATCAACAAACGTAGCTTGTTTACTTTCCAATTAGGTTGGAACTACGAACGTATGCAAGCTTCTGGTTACCTTTACATGATTTTGCCTCAATTGCGTAAAATGTATGGGGATGGAACTCCTGAATTGAAAGAAATGATGAAAGTTCATACTCAATTCTTCAATACTTCTCCATTCTTCCACACAATTATCGCTGGTTTTGACCTTGCCATGGAAGAAAAAGATGGTGTAGGTTCAAAAGATGCCGTTAACGGTATCAAGACAGGTTTGATGGGACCATTCGCTCCTCTTGGAGACACAATCTTTGGTTCACTTGTACCTGCTATCATGGGATCTATCGCAGCAACTATGGCTATCGCTGGCCAACCATGGGGTATCTTCCTTTGGATCGCAGTTGCAGTTGCTTATGACATCTTCCGTTGGAAACAATTGGAATTTGCCTACAAAGAAGGGGTTAACCTTATCAACAACATGCAAAGTACATTGACAGCTTTGATTGACGCTGCATCTGTACTTGGTGTCTTCATGATGGGTGCTCTTGTAGCAACAATGATCAACTTTGACATTTCTTACAAATTGCCAATCGGTGAAAAGATGATTGACTTCCAAGACATCTTGAACTCAATCTTCCCACGCTTGCTTCCAGCAATCTTTACTGCCTTTATCTTCTGGTTGCTTGGTAAGAAAGGTATGAACTCTACTAAAGCGATCGGTATCATTATCGTTCTTGCAGTAGGTCTTTCATTCATCGGTAAATTCTTGCTTGGAATGGGCGCATAATTTATGGTGAAATCGTTAATTTTGGTGAGTCATGGTCGTTTCTGTGAAGAACTGAAAGGTAGCACGGAAATGATTATGGGTCCACAAGACAACATTCATGCAGTGGCTCTTCTTCCAGAAGATGGCCCAGAAGAATTTACTGCAAAATTTGAAGCTGCTATCGAAGGTTTGGATGATTTCCTAGTCTTTGCGGACCTTCTCGGTGGTACACCATGTAACGTGGTAAGCCGTTTGATCATGGAAGGTCGCGACATTGAACTCTACGCAGGGATGAATCTGCCAATGGTGATTGAATTTATCAATGCTAGCCTTACAGGTGCAGATGCGGACTATAAGAGCCGTGGTGCAGAAAGCATTGTAAAAGTCAATGATCTGTTAGCAGGCTTCGATGATGACGAAGATGAATAATACTCTTCGAAAATCAAATTCAAACCACGTCAGCGTCGCCTTGCCGTACTTAAGTACAGCCTGTGGCTAGCTTCCTAGTTTGCTCTTTGATTTTCATTGAGTATACGATGTGACAACGTGAAAATCGTTAGAACAGCTTGTATAGAATATACATGGGAATGGGAGTAAATCCCATTCCCATATTTTCAATAGGAATGAAACAACAATAGATTAGAGGAACTCTATGCTAAATTACACAAAAGAAGAATTACTTGAACTGGGTGCAGAAATCACGACTCGTGAAATCTACCAACAGCCTGATGTATGGAAAGAAGCTTTTGAAGCCTATCAAGCGAAACGGGAAGAAATTGCAGCTTTTCTGCAAGGTATCGCTGATAAACATGACTATATCAAGGTCATCTTGACGGGTGCTGGTACTTCTGCTTATGTGGGAGATACCTTGGTACCATACTTTAAGGAAGTCTATGATGAACGCAAATGGAACTTCAATGCCATTGCGACAACTGATATTGTTGCCAATCCAGAAACTTATTTGAAAAAAGATGTGGCGACTGTTCTTGTTTCCTTTGCTCGTAGTGGGAATTCGCCTGAAAGTGTGGCGACGGTTGATTTGGCCAAAGCCTTGGTTGATGACCTCTATCAAGTGACCATTACATGTGCTGCAGAAGGAAAATTGGCTCTTCAAGCTCATGGCGATGATCGTAATCTCTTGCTCTTGCAACCAGCTGCTTCCAATGATGCTGGATTTGCCATGACTTCTAGCTTTACGTCTATGATGTTGACAGCTCTCTTGGTCTTTGATCCTACAGAATTTGCTGTGAAAGCTGAACGTTTTAAAGTTGTGACTAGCCTTGCGCGTAAGGTTTTAGATAATGCAGAAGATGTCAAAGAGTTGGTTGACCTCGACTTTAACCGTGTCATCTATTTGGGGGCAGGTCCTTTCTTCGGTCTTGCTCATGAAGCTCAGCTCAAGATTTTGGAATTAACAGCTGGTCAAGTGGCGACCATGTATGAAAGCCCAGTTGGCTTCCGTCACGGTCCAAAATCATTGATCAACGAAGATACAGTTGTTTTGATCTTTGGCACAACGTCAAACTACACTCGCAAGTACGACTTGGACTTGGTTCGTGAAGTTGCTGGTGATCACATTGCTCGTCGTGTTGTGCTTTTGAGTGATCAAGCCTTTGGTCTTGAAAATGTCAAAGAAGTAGCCCTTGGCTGTGGTGGCATCTTGAATGATATTTACCGTGTCTTCCCTTACATCGTTTATGCCCAACTCTTTGCCCTTTTGACTTCGCTTAAGGTCGAAAATAAACCAGATACACCGTCTCCTACAGGTACAGTAAACCGTGTGGTACAAGGTGTTATCATTCATGACTATCAAAAATAAGGAAGTATCTATGAGTAAATTACAATTAAGTCCTAATAAAGTAGCATGCTTGCAAAAACTCTCTGACGAGAACGGCATTATCTCAGCTCTTGCCTTTGACCAACGTGGCGCTTTGAAACGCCTCATGGCTCAATATCAATCAGAAGAGCCAACTGTTGCTCAAATGGAAGAACTTAAAGTATTGGTTGCAGATGAATTGACAAAATACGCATCCTCTATGCTTCTAGACCCAGAGTATGGACTTCCAGCTACAAAAGCGCTTGCTCCAAATGCTGGTCTTCTCCTTGCTTATGAGAAAACTGGCTACGACACAACTAGCACTAAACGCTTGCCTGACTGCTTGGATGTTTGGTCTGCCAAACGCATCAAGGAACAAGGTGCAGATGCAGTCAAATTCTTGCTTTACTACGATGTAGACAGCTCTGACGAACTCAATCAAGAAAAACAAGCTTACATCGAACGCATCGGTTCTGAATGTGTAGCAGAAGATATTCCTTTCTTCCTTGAAATCCTTGCTTACGATGAAAAAATCGCTGATGCAGGTTCAGCAGAATACGCAAAAGTGAAGCCACACAAGGTTATCGGTGCTATGAAGGTCTTCTCAGACCCACGCTTCAACATCGATGTTTTGAAAGTGGAAGTTCCAGTTAACGTCAAATACGTTGAAGGCTTTGGTGATGGTGAAATCGTTCATACACGTGAAGAAGCAGCAGCCTTCTTCAAAGCGCAAGACGAAGCAACGAACTTGCCATACATCTACTTGAGTGCAGGTGTATCAGCTAAGCTTTTTCAAGAGACACTTGTCTTTGCCCACGAATCAGGCGCAAACTTCAACGGCGTTCTTTGCGGACGTGCAACATGGGCAGGATCAGTTGAAGCCTACATCAAAGACGGTGAGGCAGCAGCTCGTGAATGGCTACGCACAACTGGATTTGAGAACATTGATGAACTCAACAAAGTTCTCAAAACAACAGCAACTTCATGGACTGAACGTGTAGAAGCATAAAACAAGTATAGAAGAACCCCCTTTTGTTAAGAAGCTACTTAAGGTTTTCTGACAAAGGATTCTGAAAATAGAAACTACAACCATAGATGGTGAATACACTTTCTATGGTTTGTTTACTTAAGAGAAATGGATCAAAGGAGAGAAGAATG
Source organism: bacterium (assembly GCA_905221355.1). Lineage (GTDB taxonomy): Bacteria > Bacillota > Bacilli > Lactobacillales > Streptococcaceae > Streptococcus. The sequence continues at coordinate 81,695 of CAJNCU010000005.1, read as the reverse complement.
AAAGCATACACAGAACGTGTATTTGGAAATCATGAGGGCAAGGATGTCTTGGCCTATCGCTTTGAGACTGACAGTGGCTATCAACTAGAAATCATGACCTATGGTGCGACCATCTTGCGCTATGTCACACCTGACAAGGCTGGGAATTTTGCCAATGTGATTTTGGGCTTTGATGATTTTGATAGCTATGTAGGCAATAGTCCCAAGCATGGAGCAAGTGTAGGTCCTGTAGCGGGCCGTATTGCAGGTGCAACATTTGAGCTCAATGGTCAGACCTATAATCTTGAAGTCAACAACGCTAGCAACTGTAACCACAGTGGTTCAACAGGTTGGGATGCGAGCTTGTTTGAATTGGTCGAGGTGAGCGACCATGGCTTGACCCTCTACACAGAGCGTACAGACGGGACAGGAGGATTTCCTGGTAATCTCAAGATCTGGATCAGCTATCACTTGGAAGAAACTGGCGCCTACGAAATCAGCTACAAGGTAACGACTGATCAGGATACGCTTGTCAATCCAACTAACCACAGCTACTTCAACTTGTCTGGTGATTTTACGCAGACAATTGACCGCCATGTCTTCCAGCTAAATACGGAAGGCATTTATCCAATCGCTCCCGACGGTGTTCCGGCAAAGACTCCAGATGCCAATCGTGATGTGGTGAAACATATCTACAATGGTGCTTTGTTGAAGGACATCTTTGCAGAGGAAGATGAGCAAATCCAGTTGGTATCTGGTTTGGATCACCCATTTGCTCTTCCTGTAGGTCATGACAATGCTGGTTTCCTTTATGACCAAAACTCAGGTCGTTTCCTGCTTTTCAAGACAGAGGCCCCTTGCTTTGTGGTCTACACAGTAAACTTTGTGGATGAGAGTGTCATCATAGGAGGCCAGCCAATGGTACAGCACAATGGAATTGCCCTTGAAGCGCAAGCTTTACCAGATGCCATTCACAGTGACCTCAAAGACCAAGTCATTCTCAAAGCAGGGGAAACTTTCACCAGCAAAACTCGCTACGAGCTTGTTGTAAAATAAAAAGAAGAGCTGGTTTCCAGCTCTTTTGAGTTGTCTTCGTTGACATTTTATCTCAATAGTGTATAATTGATGTAATCAATAAAGTTACAACAAACAAAAGGAGACACCCGATGACTTATGCATACCAAAGCCACATTTATCTAGCAGAGGCTGTTTTAAATGTCAAGGATTTGACGAGTCAAACGGCTTTTTATCACCAGATTATTGGCTTGGAGATTTTATCCCAAACAGAGACAGAAGCGATTTTGGGACTTGATCGAAAAGCCTTGGTTCACTTGATTCAGGCAGAAAAGGCTGGCGGAGTAAGGGAGCATTATGGGCTCTACCATCTGGCGATTTTGTTGCCAACACGAAAAGCTTTGGCAGATGTCTTAAAACACCTAAGTGACTTGCGGATTCCTCTGGTCGGGGGTGCAGATCATGGATACAGTGAGGCTATTTATCTAGAGGATTTGGAAGGAAATGGCATTGAACTCTACCGTGATAAGCCAGTGTCTTCATGGGATATTCGAGAAGATGGTCGCATTATCGGTGTGACCGAGGCCCTCGCGGCACAGGACATTTATGATTTAGGGGAAAAGGTAGATCCCTTTATCCTAGCTGAAGGGACGAGAATGGGGCATATCCATTTATCGGTTAAGGATAGTCGTGCGGCGAGCCAGTTTTATCAAAAGGTGTTAGGACTAGAGGATAAATTTAGCATTCCTAGTGCTAGTTGGATAGCGGCTGGTCAGTACCATCACCACCTGGCTGTCAACGAATGGGCTGGAAAAGGTCTGGCTCCGCGTGAGCAAGGCTTGCCAGGCTTGGCCTACTATGTCCTTGAGGTCGAAAGCAAGGAAGAACTCTTGGACATCGTTAAGCAAGCACAAGAGCTAGAAGCACCGATTAAGTGGTTAAATTTGAGTGAGTTGGATTTGGTAGATCCAGATGGGATTGTGACCCGCATTCGCTTGGCACGATGAGACGAGGAAAACACATTATTTATTTTAGAGACATAGAAAAAGGCGGACAAGCTCGTATTCTGTTTTTAGAATGCGAACTTGTTCGCTTTTTATGAAATGATAAAGAGTAAAAGAGCTATAGCTATAACCAGACTGTAAAGGTAATCACCTGTTTTTTGTAGGTGACAAATATTTTACCTCTAAATAGGCTAACGAGATGCTGAGCCATAGAGAGACCAATGCCGTGTCCAGATATGGTTTGGTTGTTGTGAGAGGTCTCCGCACGATAAAAGCGATCAAAGAAACGCTTAATATTAGCTGCTTGTCCATCCTTGTAATCATTAGAAATAGTGATGCAAGTTCGTTTGCGTAGTAGGTAATTTTTGCGTTGGAGTGTCAAGCGAATTGTTCCAGCGGGATCGCAGTATTTTCGGGCATTGTCAAGAAGGATGCTAAGAAGCTCATAAAATTCTTCTTGGGCTACTTTTTCTACAACGTCTGCTTCAATAGAACTTTCAAATTTTTTATCTTCTTTGGTAAAGAGAGGAGCAAAATCTGAGGCAACCTTTTCAGCGATGACGGAGATATTTTGAGGAGCTAATTTGATATCCTCTTGTTCCTCGAGCCGAGCAAGTCGGATGAGTCTTCCAATCAGGTGGTTGAGTCGTTCCGTCTGTTCTTTAGTGCTGCTACTCCACTCAGTCTCTCCCTCTATTAACTCCTGTAGCTCGGTATTGGCCGAAATGATGGCTAGAGGCGTTTTAAGTTCGTGTCCTGCATTGGTGATAAACATCCGTTGTTTTTCATAGTTTTTGATAAAAGGACGAATGACAATCCCTGAAATCAAGGTGAAGAGCAGTATGAGGAGGAGTAAGCTAGCTAGGGCCAGCCAGATAGAGACCTGAAGTAGGGTGTCGCGTTCGCGGATATAGTTAGTTGTCTCAAAGAAAACCAGTAGTTTCCCAGTCGTAGATTGGCTCACTTGGTAGGTAAAATAGCGTCCCTTATGAGTAATAGAACCATAAGTTTCTTGCTTTTTGAGGATGTTTGGGAGAAAACTTTTGACTTCAGCCTCAGTTAAGGACTGGACATTTGTGAGGGAGATGGCGTAGTCATTTTCCTTTTCTCTGACGGAGAAGTATTGAAAATTGTAGACAATTCCTTCTTGGATATTTTTCTCAGTCAGACTTTCCTTGATTTCGTCTGTAATAGGAAGTTCACCCTCATTCTTGGTTAAGATAGAGAGGACGGTGTGGATGTTACCCTCCGTCTGAGTGTAGACGATACTATTCATCAAGACTAGAAAGAAGGTTAGAATCAGAGCAATGGCAAGAGTGGCCGTTGCGATAAATTTGATGCGAAGTTTTCGAAACATCTAGTCACCTCCTGTCAATTGGAAGGGTCCTTCTGCAGCCCCAAGTATTTGTAAGCTAGACTGGACACTTTGGAGTTTTTGGCGTAGGTAGGAGATATAGAGAAAGACGAGCTCGTGATCCTGTTCTTCCAGATCATCTGGCCAGACCTGCTCTAGTAGTTGTTGACAACTGAGGGGTTGGTTAGCGTGCTGGATGAGGAGAGTCAAGAGTTGGGTTTCCTTTTTCCCTAAACGAATGCTGTTTGTAGCAGCTAATTCTTGTTCGTCAATATCCAAGCGAGTATTTCCTAATTGGACTGTATCCGGGGTGTAGTCTTCCAGGCGGCGTGCAGTAGAACGGAGTCTAGCCAAGAGTTCCTTGAGCGAGAAAGGTTTGGTCAAGTAGTCGTCAGCACCTGCATCAAGTCCAGTTACGCGGTCATCCACTTCGGCCATGGCTGTCAACATGATGACGTGAGTCGTATTGCCTGCCTGGCGAATTTCTTTGAGGGCTTCGATTCCAGTTTTAATTGGCATCATGATGTCAAAAATCATGAGGTGATAGTGGTTAGATTTAGCCTTTTCGACAGCGTCTTGTCCGTTAAAAACAGAATCAACGCTGTAGCCTTCGCGTTCTAACGCAACAGTGATAACACGGTTTAGTTGGGTTTCATCTTCGGCAAGTAGGATTTTCATAGGTTCTCCTTAGTCTTGGTCAGATCGCTGAATCAAATCACGAATGGTCTGCATGGTCAAGTCGCATGAAGCAAGCTCATCGGCACAACGTTTGAGCTCGCGCGTGATTCGTTCAGGGTTTTGGATGTTTTTCTTGTACTTCATCTGGTGCTCGAGGCTAGCCCAGGAATCCATGGCAATTGTGCGCAGTTGAATCTCGATAAAATAGGTACCCTGGTCATTTCCCAGACAGTCTGGGTAGGGAGTGGTCACCTCTAGAATCAGATGATAGGAACGGTAGCCGTTGGGTTTGACCTGACGGATATAGTCTTTCTCTTTGAAAATATGGATGCTTGGCATCTGGCGAATATACTCTACGATGCGGTAGATATCATCTGTAAAGCCTGTGATAATTCGAACGCCAATAGCATCTCGTATTTCTTTAAGAGCGGATTGACTTGTCTGAGGAAGGCCCTTGCGTTGGCATTTTTCACGCATGCTTTTTTCCGTTTTGATGCGCGCATGCAAATGCTCATATAGTTTGAGGTTGGTTTCTTTTTTGTAATTGGCTGCGGCCTCTTCTATGTCTTGAATAAAGGTTTGCAAGATGATGGGTAAATAGGCTTCACAGCTATCATAGATAGAATTCATAAGCACGTCCATTCTGAACAGTTTTTTACTATTATATCATGAAAACACAGATATGAGATAAGTTCCTACAAAGACAGATGGGATGAGAATTTTGACAAAGCCCCTTATTCGAGATATAATGAAGAAAAATCGAGCAAGGAAAAAGAAATGACAAACTCAAAGTATATAACACGCTTGAAACGTTCAGAGGGCCAGTTGCGTGGGATTCAAAAGATGATAGAAGAAGATCGTGACTGCGCTGATATTGTGACGCAATTGACAGCAGTGAAATCGAGTGTTGAGCGCGTGATCGAGATGATGATTACGGAAAATCTCACCGCCTGCATCAACCAACCACTAGATGACCCCGAGGCTCAAAAGGAGCGCCTAGAAAAGGCCATCCGATACTTGATTAAACGGAAATGAACTAATTTTTTGAGACGATAGTTGCAAAGGCATATCTAACTATTAATAGAATAGTTTAATTTGAATCAAAAGAGGCTGGGTAAAAAGTCTTTAAAATTAAAAAACGCATACTATCAGGTGTTGAAAAGCCTTGATAGTATGCGTTTTATTGTGGGGAGATTTATACTCTTAGAAAATCAAATTCAAACCACATCAGCTTCACCTTGCCGTACTCAAGTACAGCCTGCAGCTAGCTTCCTAGTTTGCACTTTGATTTTCATTGAGTATTACTTCATTTTCTCCTGAAATTGAGTTGTTGCTCAGCTTTTTTTGCTTATTCTACTTGCCCAGGCCAAGCATTCATACCACCTTCTACGTTGATAACGGTGAGCCCTTGGGCGCTGAGAAATTGACAGGCAGAGGCGGAACGCACTCCTCCTTGACAGATGACATGGTATTCATGGTCAGGTTTGAGTTCTGTGTAGCCTTGCTCCAAGGTACTTAATGGAAGATTTTTGGCACCTGGTGCATGTCCTGCTTGGAATTCATGTACTTCACGGACATCGATAAGATCTAGATTTTCATTTTGATATTTTTCATAAAAGTCAGCCATGCTGATATTAGTTACCATATTCTACTCCTTCTGGGTTAGCCATTTTGTATAGTGAATAAGCGCCGTCAAGGTTTTGGACGGTAAATCCTGCTTGTTTGAGGATACGCTCTGCGATATAGCTGCGCAAACCACTATGGCAGCTAACGATGTAAGCTTGGTTCTTGTCTAGTTCATCCAAGCGTTCCCGTAGTTCGTTTAGGGGAATGTGAATGGTGTCGACTTTGAGTCGGCCACTTTGGAATTCACCACTGGTTCGCACGTCTAGGAATTTCTTTCCTTTAGCTAGTTCGTCTTCGAGCTGGTACCATTGAATATTGTCGCTGAGACCTTCGATAAGATTCAAGGCTGCGTAGCCCAGCATATTGACGGGATCCTTGGCAGAGCCAAATGGTGGCGCATAGGTGAACTCTAATTCAGGTAAGTCAAAGACGGTGAGATTTCCCTTGATAGCAGTTGCTAGGATATCGATTCGCTTGTCAACACCTTTCTTCCCAACTCCTTGGGCACCATAGATTTTTCCAGTGTTTGGGTCAAAGAGGAGCTTCAAGGTCATATCTGTTGCCCCTGGATAATAACCAGCATGGTCTTTACCGCTGACATGAAGTGCCTTGTAAGGAAGTTGATTCATGCTAAGGATACGCTCACTGAGACCAGTCGAAGCAGCTGTCATATCAAAGGCACGAACGATAGCAGTGCCGATACTGCCCTTGTTTGTACGCCCGAGTCCTGCGATGACGTCCGCCACTTGGCGCCCTTGTCGATTGGCAGGAGAAGCGAGAGAGATGAGGGCGTCTTGGCCTGTGATTTCTTGCTTGACGACGATAGCATCCCCAACTGCAAAAATATCTTCTTGACTGGTTTCATAATGTTCATCGACCAGGATTCCACCACGGAGTCCCAGTTCAATCCCCGCAGCTTTAGCCAGTCCGTTTTCAGGTTTAACACCGACAGAAAGAATGGTGAGGTCAGAAGTGATCTTTTGACCGTTTTCAAGAACGATGACTTTTCCTTGGTCTTCAAATCGAGTCGCAGACTGAGAAGTGATGACACGGACGCCGTTTGCCAGTAATTCTGCTTGGACAAAGGCTGCCATTTCGTGATCTAATGGTGGCAAGACATGGGGTGCTTTCTCAACGATAGTAACTTGCAATCCACGTTTCGCAAGGTTTTCAGCCATTTCAAGCCCGATAAAGCCTGCACCGATAACGACAGCTTCTTTTGGATGATTGTCCAAGGCAGCCATAATCTCGTCAAGATCGGGAACATTGCGGAGCGTGTAGGTGTTCTTAGCTTCTGCCAAGCCTTCAATGGCAGGAACAAATGGTTTAGCTCCTGGGGAGAGGATCAACTTGTCGTAGCTTTCTGTGAATTCCTGTCCATCGTGTCGCACTGTCACAGTGTGTTCTGCTGGAGAAATCTGGATGACTTCATGAAATGGTCGCACATCGAGATTAAAGCGTGCCTTGAGACTTTCAGGAGTTTGAACCAATAAACTATCACGGTTTGCAATTTCTCCTGAAACATAGTAAGGAAGTCCACAGTTTGCAAAGGAAACAAAGGGACCTTTCTCAAAAATAGTGATTTCAGCGTCTTCCATGAGACGTCTGAGGCGGGTTGCTGCTGACATACCGCCTGCAACTCCTCCGATAATGACAATTTTCATCGGATTCCTCCTTATAATAAATTTTAGATCACTTTTCCTGTCCAAGCGCTCATACCGCCTCGGACATTGATAACATCGTAGCCTTTTTTCTTAAGCTTTTTAGCGGCTAGTTTGCTTCGCACACCAGAATGACAAATGACATAAAGTGTTTCTTTTGTCGCAGGTGTATAAGAACCGATTTCGGTTAGAGGGACATTCTTGGCATTTTTGATATGACCTCTGTGAAATTCCGTAGGCGTCCGAACATCCAGTAGTTGAATCGGTTCCTTGAGTTTAACTTCTAACTCGCTGGTAGAAATACTGTCGATTTTTGTAAATAAGTGAAACATAGGCACCTCCAAATATACCCTTATGGGGTATATTAAACCATGAAGTCAACATTTTGTCAAGCAAGTTGTTTTGACTTGGGAGGGAATTAGTTTCGAGAGTCCAGAAAGCAGGCTATTCTTGACCTTTCAAAGGCTTTTTGATATGATGGGTCCAAAGTAAGTATGAGGTGTTAAGATGACCAGTGAATACCAGAAAATGATAGCAGGGGAGCCTTACCGTCCGTCGAATCCTGAATTACGGACCTTGGCGCAGGCTTCTCGCCAAAAACAGGCTGATTTCAATCAGGAACTAGACCCCTTAAAAGGGGCGGAGATGATCAAGACTTGGTTTGGTTCAACTGGGCAAAATCTTTATATCAATCCACGCTTGGTGGTCGATTATGGAGTCAATATCCATCTAGGGGAAAATTTTTATTCTAATTGGAATTTGACCATGCTGGATGTTTGTCCGATTCGCATTGGGAACAACGCCATGCTTGGTCCCAACTGTCAGTTTTTAACTCCCCTCCATCCACTAGATCCGGATGAACGTAATTCAGGGGTCGAATACGGCAAGCCCATCACCATTGGAGATAATTTCTGGGCTGGAGGTGGCGTCATTGTCCTTCCTGGAGTGACACTGGGAAATAATGTCGTTGCTGGAGCAGGGGCCGTGATCACCAAGTCATTTGGAGACAATGTCGTCCTAGCTGGCAATCCTGCGCGTGTTATCAAGGAAATCCCAGTAAAAGAAAACTAAAAAGAACAGCCTCGGCTGTTCTTTTTATGAGTTTTGGTCTTATAAATTTTTCTTCTTTTTGGCTTTCTTGGTCAAGGAAACATCGCACTGAGGGATGTTGGTTTAAAAAACCTATTAAAGGTAGTCTAGAGTTCAAAAATTGTTTTTAGCAGTCCTTTTTAAAAAATTACTAGGTGAAATCTAATCCAAACTAAATTTAAGGAAACTTTCAGAAAAGTTTTAGTTTTGTTTCAGGAATCTTCTGTAGACTGTCTAGCTATATCCTACGAAGGAGAGGAAAAAGGTATGAAATCAAAAAAATGGACCCTACTCGCAACGAGTTTAACGGCAATGGTGCTGATGGCAGCATGTGCCCAGTCAACAACTACATCTAATACCAAGGCAACTACAAATAATGCAACAATCACTGCAACAAAAACAAATCAAACTTTCTATTTTACAGAGAAGGACAATGATACTTCTTATGATGAAAGCACAGCTTCTAAGATTGAGCTATCTGGCTCATCAGCAAACGTCTCTGGAGATGGGGTGACAGTTTCTGGCTCGACAGTGACTATTACAAAATCTGGAACCTATGTAATTTCAGGTCAGTCTGACGGAGTGCAGATCAAGGTCGAGGCAGATAAGTCGGCAGATGTTCACCTAGTCCTAAAAGGTGTCACCATGACCAATACCAATGCAACGATATCTGCGATATCAGCCGGCCACGTCTACTTAACTCTAGCAGAGGGAACCACCAACAGTCTCTCTGACTCAAGCTCTAACAGCGGCGAAAAAGCAGATGCAGCTCTCTTTTCTAAGGTGGATTTGACCATCAACGGGAAAGGAACCCTCAATGTAGATGGCAAGAAGAACAATGGTATCAAGGCTAACGACACTCTTCACATTACGGGTGGAACCTATAACATCACAGCAGTTGGCGATGCCTTTAATGTCAATGATGAACTCAACATCACTGGTACGACCATGACCATCGATGCCAAAGAGGATGGGGTCAAGGTTGACAATGATGACGATATGACTGTCGGCAATATGTATTTGGCTAACAATACTATAACAGTCACAGCAGGAGATGATGGAATTCACGCTTCTGGTAACCTAGTGATTGATAGCGGTACCTATACCGTTAAGAATTCAACAGAAGGGATAGAAGGAAAATCCATCACCATAAACGACGGCGATATCAATGTCTATGCGACAGATGATGGAGTCAATGCAGCAAATAAAAATGCCCAACAGAGTGAAATCTTCTTCACCATGAACGGTGGGAACCTGACAGTAGAAGTTGGTCAAGGGGATACAGATCCAATCGACTCAAACGGCAATATCACGGTTACAGGTGGAACCATTAAAATGATTGGTCAAACAGGTTTTGACTTTGATGGAACAGCGACCTACACAGGCGGGGATATCTATCTCAACGGTGAAAAACAAACGGAAATCGTCAACTCTGTGCCTGGGGGCGGTGGACCAAATGGAGGCCCTCAAGGCGGAGGTCCAGCCCCTGGCGGACAAGGATAAACAAAAAAAGGATAGCATTCAATTAGAATGGCTATCTTTTTATATGGGTGATAGATTGATATGTTACGAGTGATTTTGCAACCGTAGCTTTCAAGGCTAGATTGTTCAGTCACCCGTTTTTGTTTACTTAAATTTCTTGAATTTTAAGAGGGTGTTGAGTAGTTTGCCTTTAAATGTTTTGTTTTGGTAGGCGATTGCGAGGGAATTGAAAAATTCAACTGCTAGGTGTTCTTGGTGACTGAGTACCATCTCGCCTGGGGCTGCTTCTGGGGAAAAGACGCCTAATTTGATGTGGAGTCCACCTTTTTTCATCTTGAACTGATGCATACCATACATCTTGATATCAAGGCTTGGATTGGACATGAGAGTGGCAGTATCACCTGCCATAGAAATTTTTGTATCGGCATCCGGAACGACTGGTTTTTCAGCATCTAGACTGATAAAGATTTTTTGATAAGTTGGTTGACCGTACTCTCCAATCAACTCCTCACTTCCTGTCCACCGTGAACTCCAGCAAATACAAAATGTTCAGGGTGAATTTTAAAAGGAAGTGCTTGGGCACCCGTTTTATTTAGTCCTTGGTTGAAGGCGAAGAAATCACCCAAAGTCAGGTCTTAAGAAAGTTCGTAAGGCATCACAATTTAGTAAACGTTAATTCGAGAGAGTTGCTATATTTACATGGAACATCCTTCGGGATGTTCTTTTTTATGCTTGTAAATCGATTTAAGATAGTTTATCTAATGATTAGTCGTTTCAATTTTATTGTTGAGGCCTAAGTAGATTTTTGATTGGTAATCAATAAGATGATAGTTAGTTTGATAAAAACTCTTGATAAATTTACTCTAACGGAATTAAATAATGAGAAAAATGATATAATAAGAAGAATAAAAAGTTAATGAGGAAATATGATGTCAGAACAGGTACAAAGGCAAGAGTTGCATAGAAAGATATGGAAAATTGCTGATGAAGTTCGTGGTGCAGTAGATGGTTGGGACTTCAAGCAGTATATTTTGGGAATTCTATTTTATCGCTTTATTAGTGAAAATTTCAAAACCTATATCGAAGGTGGCGATGAATCAATTAACTATGAAGAGATTTCTGAAGATTTAATTACACCTGAAGTTCGAGATGATGCCATTAAAACCAAGGGTTATTTTATTATGCCTTCGCAGTTGTTTTCCAATGTTGTCAAAACTGCTCGTCAAAATGAGCACTTAAATACAGATTTAAAAGATATCTTTGATGATATTGAGTCTAGTGCGATTGGTTATGCGAGTGAACATGACATTAAGGGTCTTTTTGATGATGTAGATACCAGAAGTAACAAGTTAGGTAGTACGGTTCCAGAGAGGAATCAGCGCTTGGCTCTGATTCTTGAAGGAATTGCAAGTCTTGATTTTGGAAATTTTGAAGATAACCATATTGATCTCTTTGGGGATGCTTATGAGTATCTAATCTCTAATTATGCTTCTAACGCTGGGAAATCTGGTGGAGAATTTTTTACACCGCAAAGTGTATCGAGACTCTTGGCGCGGATTGTTATGCTGGGCAAGAATGAAAAAAATAAAATCAATAAAATTTACGATCCTGCCTGTGGTTCGGGTTCGTTGCTTCTGCAAGCTAAAAAGCAGTTTAATGAGCACATAATTGAAGATGGATTTTATGGTCAGGAAATTAATATGACCACCTATAACCTAGCTCGGATGAATATGTTTTTACACAATATCAATTATGATAAGTTTAGCATTGAGCGTGGCAATACCTTGCTTGATCCTAAGCATGTAAACGATAAGCCTTTTGATGCTATTGTGTCAAATCCACCATACTCTATCAAATGGATAGGAAGCGATGATCCAACGCTTATCAATGATGATCGCTTTGCACCTGCGGGTGTATTGGCGCCTAAATCTAAGGCTGATTTTGCTTTTATTATGCATAGCTTGTCATACTTGTCAAATAAGGGGCGAGCTGCAATCGTAACTTTCCCAGGTATTTTCTATCGTGGAGGTGCTGAGCAAAAGATCCGTCAATATCTAGTAGACAATAACTTTGTTGAAGCGGTTATTCAGCTACCAGACAATCTCTTTTTTGGGACCTCCATTGCGACCTGTATTCTTATTTTGGCAAAGAATAAGCCAACGACGGATATCCTCTTTGTTGATGCAAGTAAGCAGTTTAAGAAAGAAATTAATAATAACGTCTTAACAGAAGAGAATATCGAAAAAATCTTAGCCGGTGTTGAAAAGAAAGAAAATGAAGATTACTTTTCTTGTATGGTGGTACAAGAAAAAGTAGCAGAAGCAGATTATAATCTTTCAGTGTCCACTTATGTAGAAAAAGAAGATACCCGTGAGAAGATTGATATTGATGTGCTCAATAAAGAAATCGCTGAGACTGTTGCCAAGATTGACCACTTGCGTGCAGATATAGATAAGATTGTAGAGGAATTGAGCCATGGCAAATGATGTGATTCTCTATAGAACAGATGACGGAGAGTCCGCTATTGAACTCCACTTGGATAATGGAACGGTCTGGCTGACCCAACAGGAACTAGCTGAGCTCTTTCAAACTTCCAAGCAAAACATTAGTAAACATATCAAGGCGATTTTTGAAGATGGTGAGTTGGATGAAGCAGTGGTTGTCAACTATCAGTTGACAACCACTCGTCACGGTGCAATAGCAGGTAAAACTCAGTCAAAAAAAGTCGCCTACTATAATCTCGATATGATTTTAGCGATTGGCTATCGAGTGCGTTCCCCTCGTGGAATCCAGTTTAGACACTATGCTTCGACAGTCTTGAAAGAGTATCTGATTAAGGGCTTCGCTATGGATGATGAGCGCTTGAAAAAATTGGGTGGTGGTTCTTACTTTAAAGAACTTCTTGAAAGAATCCGAGACATTCGCTCGAGTGAAAAAGTCTTTTACCGTCAGGTTTTGGATCTCTTTGCTACATCAAGTGACTACAATGCAAATTCACCAGAGGCAAAGAAATTCTTTGCGACAGTACAAAACAAGATGCATTATGCTATTCACCACAATACTGCCAGTGAACTCATCTACAATCGTGTTGATAGTGAAAAGGAGTTTATGGGCTTGACCACTTTTAAGGGCGGCCTCCCTACCCTATCTGAAGCAAAAGTTGCCAAGAACTATCTGACAGAAAAGGAACTCCGTGGACTCAATCAGCTTGTATCTGGATATCTAGACTTTGCTGAAAGACAGGCGGAGCGAGAAGAAGTCATGACTATGGCGGACTGGGTGACACATGTAGACCGTATCCTTCAGGCTACTGGAGAAGACTTGCTGGATAACAGTGGTTCGATCTCTCGTGAACAGATGAAGCAGAAGGTAGACAAGGAATATAAGAGCTACCAAGCCAAAACCCTTAGTCAAGTTGAAAAAGATTACCTCAAAGAAATTAAAAGCATTGAAAATCTAGGAAAGGAAGGAGGTAACTGATGAACATCCTAGAAGAAATCCAAAACTGTCCCGTTGAGTGGAAAGAGTTGGGGGAAGTGTGTAAAATAGAGACAGGTAAATTGAATGCCAATGAGTCTGTTGAAGATGGGAAGTATCCTTTTTTTACAACAGCAAAAGAAATAAGTCGAATAAATTCCTTTCGGTGGAATGCAGAGGCATTATTAATTGCTGGAAATGCAAATGTTGGAGATGTTAAGTATTATTCAGGAAAATTTGAAGCATATCAAAGAACATATGTTTTGACAAATTTCTCACATAATGTGAAAGCTCGATTTTTGTTACACATTATCAAACAGGGGCTAAAATCTTATTTAGAGAATAATACAAATAAGGCGGCTATGTCTTACATTGTCATTTCAACTTTAAAATCGTTTCCTATTCCTATCCCACCAATAGAAATTCAAGAAAAAATCGTGCAAATACTTGACAAATTCACCGATTATGTTACAGAATTGACCTCAGAATTGACCTCACGTAAAAAGCAATATTCTTTTTATAGAGATAAACTCTTGTCATTTGAGGATGAGGTTTATCAGGTTGAGTGGAAGACGTTGGGGGAAGTGGCGGAATGTTTAGCGGGAGCTACTCCAAGGACTTCTAATTCTTCGTATTGGGAAAATGGAACTATTCCGTGGATGAGCTCAGGAGAAGTAAGCAAAGGTTTTGTTTATGATACGGAGAAAAAAATTACTCAAGAAGGTTATGACAGTTGCAGTACTAAAGTTGTTCCAAGAGACACAGTTGTTATTGCCTTAGCGGGACAGGGAAAAACACGAGGAACAGTGGCTATTACAAAAGTTGAATTGTGTACTAATCAATCATTATGTTCAATAGTTTCAAATGATGATATAAATAGTCATTATTTATATTATTATTTAAAAGGACAATATCAAAAACTTCGAGATATTTCTTCTGGTGAAGGAACTAGAGGAGGTTTAAATTTAAAAATGATTAGAGATTTTAGAATCCCAGTCCCATCCTTAGAAATCCAGTCTCGGATTGTTGAAGTTTTAGACAACTTCGATATGGTTTGTAATGACCTCAACATCGGACTTCCTAAGGAGATTGAACTTCGTCAAAAACAGTATGAATATTTTAGAGAAAAACTCTTGACATTCGTCGCCGAAGGCGAGTACACTGAGAGTAGAGTAGAGTAGAGGAGTGGGACAACTTCGCTATTATCAAGCTTTTACAGTGGGTATTTGGGCCAATTCGAGTAAAGTTGGGACAAGTTGTGAATTTACAACGTGGAAAACGCCTTGTTAGAAAGCAGCTAACTAATTCAGGAAGTTTTCCAGTTTATCAAAACAGTTTGACACCCTTGGGATATTTTACATATCCAAACAGAGTAAAAGAAACTAGCTTTGTGATTTGTGCAGGGGCAGCTGGTGAAATTGGGTATAGCGTTATGGACTTTTGGGCAGCAGATGATGTTTATACATTAGAGACATCAGATAATATTGCTGATAAATTTATGTATTATGTCTTGTTAAGTAAGCAAGATAGGCTCAAATCACAGGTTCGAAAGGCTAGTATTCCTAGATTATCTAAGGATGCTATTGATAAAGTTGCTTTTTATTTACCATCCCTTACTGAACAAGAAAGAATCGTCTCCATTCTTGACAATTTCAACACCTTAACCAACTCTCTTTCTGAGGGTCTTCCAAAAGAAATTGAACTAAGACAGAAACAGTATGAATACTGGAGAGAACAATTGTTTAATTTTGATTTATAGAAAAGAATAGGAAAGGCATATGGCAAAAGCGCTAAGTGATATTGCACAAGAGTTAAAAGCTTCAAATCAGAAAGTTCAGCTGATCTACGCATTTAATGGGACGGGTAAGACCAGGCTCTCTAAAGAATTTGCTAAGTTGTTTCAAACTAAAGAAGGCGGTCTTACGAGAGATAAGATTCTTTATTATAATGCTTTTACTGAGGACTTATTCTATTGGGATAATGATCTTGACAGCAATCAAGATTTTAAACTGAAGATTCAGCCAAATTCTTTTATATCTTGGATTATTCAAGAGCAGGGACAGGATCAGAATATTATTTCGCATTTTCAGCATTATACAAATGATAAAATGACACCTTCATTTCTTTTGTCAGATGGTCATATTCTTTTCACTATTCAAAGTGGTGATGGTGAGGATAGACTAAACGAACAAATTAAGTTATCCAAAGGTGAAGAGAGCAATTTTATTTGGTCTATTTTTTATACGTTGCTAGAGCTAGTTATTAGTGAGCTTGATATCCTAGAACCTGATGAACGTAGTACTAGAGAGTTTGATGATTTAGAGTATGTATTTATTGATGACCCAGTTTCATCATTAGATGAAAACCACTTGATAGAGGTTGCATCAAATTTAGGTAAATTAATTAGAACGAGTAAGTCTGATCTTAAATTTATAATAACAACTCACAATCCTTTATTCTATAACGTCTTATATAATGAGTTAAAAAATATTAAACGGAATGAGAGATATAGTAAGAGAGCTATTGATGAAGAAACTGGAGAGTATGGAACCTATATTGACACCCGAAAAGTTCCTGATAGTAGTAGATTTAGATTTGAAAAATTAGAAGATGGATCATACAAGCTGATACCTCAACCGGATGACTCTCCTTTTGCTTATCATAATTTTTTAAGAAAATCATTACATAAAGCTATAGAAGACAATTTGGTTTATAAATATCATTTTAATTTTTTAAGAAATCTTTACGAGAAAACAGCAACTTTCCTGGGTTATCAAAAATGGCAGGATTTATTGCCACGTGATAATGAAGGAAGTTTTAGCAACTATGAGTCAAGGATATTAAATATTTCTAGTCATTCTAAAGTATCAACCGAGGAAGATGAACTAGTAACCCTCCCAGAAACTGCGCTTTTAAAAAACCTGTTACAGCATTTAGAGAGCACTTGCAATTATAAGGAGTAATTATGTCTGAAAGTACATTCACTACAGCCATTGTTGAGTCAGATAATTTTATCATTTTAGAAAAGTATACCAAGCTAGAACAGCCTAGTCAGTATCAGACTGAGGCGGACTTGGAGAAGGAGCTGATTGCTGACTTGCGCCAGCAAGGATACGAGTATCTTACTTATTTGACGACCCCAGAGGCGCTTTTGGCTAATCTCAAGACCCAGATGGAAGTTCTGAATAATGTGGTTTTTACAGATGCTGAGTGGCTGCGCTTCTTGGATGAGTACCTCAATAAACCCAGTGACAGTTTGATTGATCGTACCAGAAAACTTCATGATAACTATATTTATGATTTTATCTTTGATGATGGGCATATCCAGAATATCTATCTATGGGATAAGAAAAATATTAGTCGAAATAAACTGCAAGTCATTAATCAAATGAAGCAAGTCGGTACCAGTAGCAATCGTTATGATGTGACCTTGCTGGTAAATGGATTGCCTCTGGTACAAATTGAGCTCAAAAAACGAGGAGTTGCGATTCGAGAGGCCTTTAATCAGGTGCACAGATATAGTAAAGAAAGTTTCAATGAGGAGAATTCTCTCTTTAAGTACCTTCAGATTTTTATCATCTCAAACGGAACGGATACTCGGTATTTTGCTAATACGACCAAGCGAGATAAGAATTCTTATGAGTTCACCATGAACTGGGCTTTGAAAAATAATAATCCTATTAAGGACTTGAAGGACTTTACAGCAACTTTCTTAAGTCAACAGACCTTGTTAAATGTCTTGATAAATTATTCTGTCTTTGATACTAATGACACTCTTCTCATCATGCGTCCTTATCAGATTGCGGCAACTGAGAGAATCATCTGGAAGATACGTTCAGCTATTGCTTCAAAAATCAAAAGCGGTCCTGATACAGGTGGTTATATTTGGCATACTACCGGTTCAGGGAAGACCTTGACAAGTTTTAAAGCTGCTAGACTTGCTACTGAGATGGAAGAAGTGGATAAGGTTTTTTTTGTGGTGGACCGCAAGGACTTGGATTATCAGACGATGAAGGAGTACCAGCGATTTTCACCTGACTCAGTCAACGGTTCAAATAGCACTGCAGGTCTCAAACGCAATATCGAGAAGGATGATAATAAAATTGTCGTGACGACCATTCAGAAGCTTAACAATTTTATGAGCAGTGAGAGCCATCATGAAATTTATCAAAAGCAAGTGGTTTTCATTTTTGATGAATGTCATCGTTCTCAGTTTGGTGAAGCGCAAAAGCGACTCAGACAGAAATTTAAGAAATATTGCCAGTTTGGTTTTACGGGTACACCGATTAAGGTAGAGAATGCGCTTGGTTCCGAGACAACGGCATCTGTTTTCGGTCGTGAGTTACATGCTTATGTGCTAACTGATGCGATTCGAGATCAAAAAGTCTTGAAGTTTATGGTGGATTATAACGACGTTCGTCCGAAGTTTAAGTCAATTGAAAGCGAGCAGGATTTGACCAAGTTATCTGCAGCTGAAAATAAAAAAGCACTGCTTCATCCGACTCGAATCGCTGAAATATCCAGGTATGTCTTAGATCATTTTGATCAAAAAACGCATCGATTAACTGGTAAAGGTTTCAATGCTATGTTTGCTGTTTCAAGTGTTGATGCAGCAAAAGCCTACTATCAAGAGTTGCAAAATCAGCAAAAAGATTCTGAAAAACCATTGAAGATTGCGACTATCTTTTCCTATGCTGCGAATGAGTCTCAGGTGGCTATTGGTGAAATTGATGATGAGAGCTTTTCACCGGCAGATTTAGCGGATATTAGTAGTAAAGAATTTTTGAGTAGTTGTATAGATGATTATAATCAGTTGTTTGGCACTAATTTTACTATTAATGGCAATGATTTTCAGAATTACTATCGTGATTTGGCTAAACGTGTCAAAAATCGGGAAGTGGATCTCTTAATTGTAGTTGGGATGTTCCTGACTGGCTTTGATGCACCAACTTTAAACACTCTTTTTGTGGATAAGAATCTGAGATATCATGGTTTAATCCAAGCTTTTTCACGCACCAATCGAATTTATGATGCTACCAAGTCATTTGGGAATATTGTAACCTTCCGGGATTTAGAGAAGGCTACAACTGATGCTATTAAGCTATTTGGAAAGACTGAGACAGCAGAAGTCTTGCTCGAACGTTCTTATCAAGAGTATATGACAGGCTTTACGGAGGCCGGTGAAGAGCAAAAGGGTTATATGGACGTTGTTCAAGAGTTACAAGAAAAATTTCCGGACCTGCAAGCTATCATCAAAGAGAGTGATAAGAAAGAATTTGTCTCGTTGTTTGGTCAATTTCTTCGTTTAGATAATATCTTACAAAACTACGATGATTTCATGAGTCTACGAGCTTTACAAGAACTTGATATCTTAGATGATAAGGCTGTAGAAGCCTTCAAGGAACGTTTCCATGTGGACGATGAAACTTTAGAGGAGTTATCTAGGTTAGACATCCCAAGTACGAGGGAAATTCAAGACTACCGTTCAACCTATAATGACATTAAGTCATGGTATGAGAATGAACGCCGTAATCGGGAAGATAGAGAATCTAAAGTTGATTGGGATTCGATTGTTTTTGAAGTTGAATTACTAAAATCCCAGGAAATCAATCTAGACTATATCTTAGAGCTAATTTTTGAGACTAATAAAAAGGTCTCAGATAAGGATGAACTTGTTTCGGAAATTACTCGGACGATTCGAGCAAGTCTTGGCAATCGAGCTAAGGAAGATTTGATAGTCGCTTTCATCCATGACTTTGATTTAGATAGTTTTGCTGATAAATCAGATATCATTGAACAGTTCTTTATTTTTGCGCAAGGTGAGCAGAAAAGGGAAGCGGATGAGTTGATACAGATTGAGGGATTAAATGAACAAAGTGCTAAGCGCTACATACAAGCTTCGTTGAAGCGTGAGTATGCTAGTGAAAATGGGAATGATTTGAATGAAGCTCTGCCGAAAATGAGCCCACTAAATCCACAATATCGTACAAAAAAACAAACCGTTTTTCAAAAGATCAGTCGTTTTGTTGAAAAATTCAAGGGAATTGGTGGAGAAATTTAAGAATCATTTGATTGAGTAACGAAATAAATCTGTCTAAACAATAAAAAGTAGCTATCAAATGTGCTTAAGGGCTACTTTTTTATTATTCTATTTTCTGCTTTTAGGAAATTGTTTCTATCATTTTTGAGAATCTCAAAATATACTTAAGGTGAAGATGGTGGCTATATTGTTGGACTTATTAGAAGGACGCTTCTTAATCCAGATAATCCTTATGATAGTTGCTTTCTAGAATATACTAGGATAAAGGATTTTTCTAAAAATTTCTGAGGTTGGTTGCTGAACTATTATTTGAAAATTAATTAGGTTGATTACGTCTAGACGTTTTTATCTCTATATCTGAACTTGCATCCGGATGAACATATCGCGGTGCTGCTCCTGGATGACCTCGCAGATATAATCACCCACAGGAATATATTCAGCTTGGATTAGAGCTTGGTGAAAATGTAGCAGAGCTTATAACTAAAATAGACCTCCCACATCAACTCCTTGACACTCCGTCAGCTTTTGATACAATAGTACAAAATTAGAGGAGGTGGGCTATGATTCAGAAGCATGCGATTCCCATTTTAGAGTTTGATGACAATCCCCAGGCGGTCCTTATGCCAAGACATGAGGGATTGGACTTAAAGTTGCCAAAGAAGTGCATCTATGCGTTTTTGGAGGAGGAGATTGACCGCTATGCCCAGGAAGTAGGTGCGGACTGTATTGGTGAGTTCGTTTCGGCAACCAAGACTTATCCAGTCTACGTCCTCAACTACAAGGGCGAGGAGATTTGTCTGGCCCAGGCGCCTGTAGGCTCTGCCCCAGCGGCCCAGTTTATGGATTGGTTGATTGGCTATGGTGTGGAGCAAATCATCTCCACTGGAACCTGTGGCGTACTAGCCGATATAGAGGAGAATGCCTTTCTCGTCCCTGTTCGCGCTCTGCGAGATGAGGGGACCAGCTACCACTATGTAGCGCCTTCTCGTTATATGGAGCTACAGCTTGAGGCTATCTCTGCCATTGAGCAAGTCTTGGAGCAAAGAGGCATTCCCTATGAGGAAGTCATGACCTGGACGACAGATGGTTTTTACCGAGAGACGGTTGAAAAGATTGCCTATCGCAAGGAAGAAGGCTGTGCTGTTGTGGAGATGGAGTGCTCTGCTCTTGCGGCAGTAGCTCAGCTACGTGGCGTTGTCTGGGGAGAATTGCTCTTTACTGCAGATTCCCTGGTGGATCTGGACAACTACGACAGTCGTGACTGGGGTTCAGAAGCTTTTGATAAGGCGCTCGAACTCTGTCTTGCTATTGTGCACCACATGTGAGTGCTCTTACTGTTTTTGTGGTACAATGTAGCTATGTTATTCAAATCTTTTTTGGAAAAAATCAAGACAACTCTGGTTCGATTATCACCAGCCCGTCGTATCTTTTTAAGTTTTGCCCTAGTTATCTTCTTGGGTTCGCTCCTTTTAAGTCTTCCCTTTGTGCAAGCAACAACGTCACAAGCGACCTACTTTGACCATCTCTTTACGACTGTGTCCATGGTCTGTGTGACAGGGCTCTTCACCCAGCCGGTGGCCTCTACTTACAATATCTGGGGTCAATTGATTTGCATGCTGTTGATCCAGATCGGTGGTTTGGGGCTTATGACCTTTATCGGAATCTTTTATATCCAAGGGAAACAAAAGCTCAGTCTTCGTAGCCGTGAGACTATTCAAGAAAGTTTTAGTTATGGGGAAACCCAGTCCTTAAAGGACTTCATCCGATCGATCTTTTTGACGACTTTTCTGGTAGAAGGGCTCGGTGCCTTTCTTCTGAGTTTCCGCTTCATTCCTGAATTTGGCTGGGGTCGAGGGATGTTAACCTCTGTCTTTTTGGCTATTTCAGCCTTCTGCAATGCTGGATTTGATAATTTTGGAAGTACGAGTCTGGCAGTCTTTCAGACGGATCCTTTGATCAATCTAGTGATTGCAGGATTGATTATAACGGGTGGTCTAGGATTTATGGTTTGGTTTGACCTAGCGACCCAGTTTGGGAAAAAGAAAAAACGCCGTCTTCGCTTTCATACTAAGCTGGTTCTCTTTTTAACAGCGGGAATTTTATTCTTTGGAACGGTATCAACCCTTTTGATTGAGTGGAACAATTCAGGGACGATTGGGAATCTCAGCGTCCCAGAGAAACTGCTGGTTAGCTTTTTCCAGACTGTCAGCATGAGAACGGCAGGTTTTGCTTCTATTGATTACACCCAGGCTCGACCGGTCACCTTGCTGATCTACATCTTGCAGATGTTTCTGGGTGGGGCACCTGGAGGGACGGCAGGGGGACTCAAGATTACGACCTTCTTTGTCTTGTTGGCCTTCGCTCGTAGCGAGCTATTGGGCTTACCTCATGCCAATGTGGCTCGGAGAACTATTGAACCTCGAACCGTGCAAAAATCTTTTAGTGTTTTTATTATCTTCTTGCTAACATTCTTGCTAGGCTTGGTCCTGCTAGGGATAACGGCGGAAGGAAATCCGCGTTTTATCTACCTCATGTTTGAGACCATTTCAGCCCTTGCGACAGTTGGAGTGACGGCGAATTTAACACCAGAGTTAGGTAAGTTAGCCCTCAGTATCGTTATGTTGTTGATGTTTATCGGCCGTATTGGCCCCTTGACACTGCTGGTCAGTTTAGCAGAATACCAGCCAGACAAGAAAGATTTGATTCACTATATGAAAGCAGATATCACCATTGGATAAGAAAGGAAGAACGATGTCAGATCGGACGATTGGAATTTTAGGCTTGGGAATTTTTGGGAGTAGTGTTTTGGCTGCTCTTGCCAAGCATCATATGAATATCATTGCTATTGATGATCACGAGGAGCGCATTAATCAATTTGAACCCGTGCTGGCGCGTGGGGTAGTTGGGGATATCACGGATGAAGAACTCCTTCTATCAGCGGGAATTGACACCTGCGATACCGTAGTCGTTGCAACGGGGGAAAATCTGGAGTCCAGTGTTCTTGCAGTCATGCACTGTAAAAGTCTCGGGGTGCCGACCGTCATTGCCAAGGTAAAAAGTCACATGGCTAAAAAGGTACTGGAGAAAATTGGTGCGGACTCGGTCATCTCACCGGAATTTGAAATGGGACGTTCGTTAGCGCAGAGAATTCTCTTTCATAACAGCGTAGATGTCTTTCAGTTGGACAAGAATGTTTCAATTGTCGAGATGAGAATCCCCCAATCTTGGGCAGGGAAAAGCCTTAGCCAGCTAGATTTACGTGGACGATACAACCTCAATGTACTTGGATTTCGTGACTATGAAAATGCTCCTCTAGATGTTCAATTCGGTCCTGATGACCTTTTACGGTCAGGCGCCTATATCATGGCGGTGATTAATAACCAACATTTGGATACTCTAACAGAGCTGAGTGAGTAGGAGAGGAAGGGCTGTTTTCTTCCCCAATGATTAATGAATCAATATAAGTATTTTATAAGAGGGATTTAAGAAAAATTTTAACTTTTTCTTAATCCTTTTTAATTTTAGGAGATTATACTAGAGTCATCAAAAAAAGAAAACTCTAAGGAGAATCCTATGAAATTCAATCCAAATCAGAGATATACTCGTTGGTCAATTCGCCGTCTTAGTGTCGGTGTTGCTTCAGTTGTTGTGGCCAGTGGCTTCTTTGTCCTAGTCGGGCAACCAAGTTCTGCGCGTGCTGATGTCGTCAATCCGACTCCTGCCCAAGTCGTGCCAGACGCTGCTTCGGTGAGTGAAAAGAGCGACTTACCAGCAGAGGTTCTCAAAAAAGCAGTCGATGTAGCTCTTCCTTCAGAACAGTCTATTCCAAAACCTAAAGCAAGTGAGGATACGACAAGCTCTTCAGAAAAAGCGGACGCAACTGCTAAAGAGCCAGTAGTAGCACCAAAAGAAGAAATGCAAGCAAAGCCAGATTCTAAGAAACAAACAGAAGATGCAGTTAAACCTGTGAAAAGTCCTGCGTCTACAGTTTCTGGACAAGACCGTGAAGCCAGTGAAGCGAAATCAGCGACCACTCCAGCCGAAGTACAAAAAGGTGTGGCTGACAACACCAAAGACACAGTAGACGTCCCAGCTAGCTACCTTGACAAAGCCAATTTCCCAGGACCATTTACAGCTGGTGTCAACCAAGTTATTCCATACGAATTCTTCGCTGGTGATGGCATGTTGACTCGTCTTATCTTGAAAGCATCCGATAAGGCTCCATGGTCAGACAATGGAACGGCTAAAAATCCCGCTCTTCTACCAGTAGAGAAATTGGGCAAAGGCCTTTACTTCTACGAAGTAGACTTGGCAGGCACCCAAGGCAAATCTGACAAAGAGCTTCTTGACCTTTTGAAACAAAATGGTACACAAAGCTATAAGGCAACCATCAAAGTGTACGGTGCGAAAGATGGCAAGCCTGACTTAACCAATCTCGTAGCAACTAAAAATTTGGATGTCAACTTGAATGGTTTGACCACCCCAGCTGAAGTGCAAAAAGGTGTGGCCGACAACACCAAAGATACAGTAGATGTCCCAGCTAGCTACCTTGACAAAGCCAATTTCCCAGGACCATTTACAGCTGGTGTCAACCAAGTTATTCCATACGAATTCTTCGCTGGTGATGGCATGTTGACTCGTCTTATCTTGAAAGCATCCGATAAGGCTCCATGGTCAGACAATGGAACGGCTAAAAATCCCGCTCTCCCACCAGTAGAGAAATTGGGCAAAGGCCTTTACTTCTATGAAGTGGATTTAGCAGGCACCCAAGGCAAATCAGATAAAGAGTTGCTTGATCTTTTAAAACAAAATGGAACTCAAAGCTATAAAGCTACTATCAAGGTGTACGGTGCGAAAGACGGCAAGCCTGACTTAACTAACCTCGTAGCAACTAAAGATTTGACCGTTAATTTGAATGGCTTGACCACACCAAATCAGGTTAAAGACTCTGTTGCTAATAACATCAAAAATAGCATTGATGTTCCAGCTAGCTACCTTGAAAAAGCAAATGTTCCAGGTCCATTCTTGGCCGGTGTCAACCAAGTTATTCCATACGAAGCTTTTGGTGGAGATGGTATGCTGACTCGTCTTATCTTGAAAGCCTCTGATAAGGCTCCATGGTCAGACAATGGTTCAGCTAAAAATCCCGCTCTTCTACCAGTAGAAAAATTGGGCAAAGGCCTTTACTTCTACGAAGTGGATTTAGCAGGGACTCAAGGTAAATCAGATAAAGAGCTGCTTGACCTCTTAAAACAAAACGGCACTCAAAGTTATAAAGCTACCATCAAAGTGTACGGTGCAAAAGACGGCAAGCCTGACTTAACTAATCTGGTAGCGACTAAAGATTTGACTGTTAATTTGAATGGCTTGACCACACCAAATCAGGTTAAAGACTCTGTTGCTAATAACATCAAAAATAGCATTGATGTTCCAGCTAGCTA
The DNA here is from genome assembly GCA_905221355.1 of bacterium. Taxonomy (GTDB): domain Bacteria; phylum Bacillota; class Bacilli; order Lactobacillales; family Streptococcaceae; genus Streptococcus. The sequence goes on along the minus strand of CAJNCU010000005.1, from coordinate 56,850 downwards.
CCTTGAAAAAGCAAATGTTCCAGGTCCATTCTTGGCCGGTGTCAACCAAGTTATTCCATACGAAGCTTTTGGTGGAGATGGTATGTTGACTCGCCTCTTGTTAAAAGCTTCAGACAAAGCCCCATGGTCAGACAATGGAACGGCTAAAAATCCTGCTCTATTGCCACTTGAAGGCTTGGCTAAAGGTCAATATTTCTACGAAGTGGATTTGAATGGCAATACGGTTGGCAAAGATGGTCAGGCCTTGCTGGATCAACTTCGAGCTAACGGAACACATACATACCTAGCTACTGTTAAAGTCTATGGTTCTAAAGATGGCAAACCTGATTTGACCAATCTGATTGCTACTCGTCAAGTAACGATTCAGCTTCGTGGAAAAGAAATGGCGACAACACCATCTCAACCAGATCAGATGAATGCGAAGCCTTCTGAAACAGGCTCTACAGGTACGACTGAGGGTATGATGGGTACAAATCACCATATGTCAGATATGAAGGTCGATCAACCAGCTTCTAGCCCAATGGCTAATATGATGAAAAAAGATGATAAAGCGATGTTACCAAATACTGGGGAAGCTAAAACGGCTACAGCTGGCCTTGGTATCTTTGGTCTAGCCTTGGCAGGTCTTGTTGGACTTTTGGGTTTGACAAGCAAACGAGAAGATTAAGATTCAAATCACTTAAACATTAGGGAAAATAGTGTTATACTAAAGCAAGTATAACACTGTTTTTATCGAAGGAGTGTCAGATGAAAAAGACAATTTTGCTGGTTGATGATGAGATAGATATTCTAGATATTCAACACCGCTATCTTATACAGGCAGGTTACGATGTTTTGGTCGCTCATGATGGTAAGGAGGGCTTAGAGCTTTTCAGAAAAAAATCTATCGACCTCATTATCACAGATATCATGATGCCCAATATGGATGGCTATGATTTTATCAGTGAAGTTCAGTATATCGCTCCGGATCAACCCTTCCTCTTTACAACTGCTAAGACAAGCGAACAGGATAAGATTTATGGATTAAGTTTGGGGGCAGATGATTTTATAGTCAAACCCTTTAGCCCACGCGAATTGGTTTTAAGAGTGAATAATATCTTGCGTCGCCTTAGCCGTGGAGGAGAGACAGAACAGATCGAGTTTGGTGACTTGGTAATCAACCATGTGACTCATGAGGTTCGCATTGGGGAGCAACCTTTGGAATTGACAGTAAAATCCTTTGAACTTCTATGGATATTGGCCAGCAATCCTGAGAGAGTCTTTTCAAAGACGGAACTTTACGAGAAGGTATGGCAAGAGGACTATGTGGATGATACCAATACACTCAATGTTCATATCCATGCTTTGAGGCAAGAGTTGACCAAGTATACGAATTCAAATGCTCCCGCTATCAAAACTGTCTGGGGTTTGGGCTATAAGATGGAAAGACCAAGAGGTAGAACATGAAATTAAAAAACTATATTTTAGTAGGGTATCTAGTGTCGACTCTACTAACGATTTTGGTCGTTTTCTGGGCAGTCCAACGAATGTTGATCGAGAAAAGTGAAGTTTACTTTCTAGTTGGCATGACCTTGATTGCTAGTTTTATTGGCGCTGCAGTGAGCATCTTTCTTTTGTCGCCTGTTTTCTCTTCTCTGAAACATTTGAAAAAACAAGCTCAGGATATAGCAAGCAAGGATTTCAGCACAGAAATTGAAACCAAGGGCCCATTAGAATTTCAAGAGCTGGGCCAGGCTTTTAATGACATGTCTCACAATTTGCAAGCTACCTTTCAATCACTTGATGAGAGCGAGCAAGAAAAGAGAATGATGATTGCGCAGCTCTCTCACGATATTAAAACTCCCATTACCTCCATTCAGGTTACTGTGGAGGGAATTCTAGATGGAGTGATTAAGGAAGAGGAGCGACTCCACTACTTAACCACGATTGGTCGGCAAACTGAGCGTCTAAACAAGCTAGTGGAGGAATTGGATGTTTTGACTCTTAACACACAACCTCAAGATACTGCTGATGAAGAAGTCGAAGAGGTCTTTTTAGATCAGTTGCTGATTGAGTCAATGAGTGAATTTCAACTCCAGATTGAACAAGAGGAGCGAGATGTTTACATTCAAGTATCACCTGAGTCGGCGAAAATCAAGAGCCATTCTGACAAACTTTCTCGCATTCTGGTCAATTTGTTAAACAATGCCTTTAAATATTCAGAACCAGGAACCAGAATTGAGGTTCTTGCCCAATTAACAGAACAAGAGCTGAGAATCAGTGTGAAAGACGAGGGTCAGGGGATCCTTCCTGAAGATTTGGAAAAGATCTTTAAACGACTTTATCGTGTGGAAACTTCGCGCAATATGAAGACGGGTGGACATGGATTAGGACTTGCGATTGCACGCGAACTAGCCCATCAGCTTGGTGGCGAAATCACAGCAGAAAGTCAATATGGCTTAGGAAGCAAGTTTACATTCAGCCTCAATTTGAAATAAAGCCGTAAAATCCCTTTACAAATCTAGCTTTTCATGGTACAATAGCCTTTGTGTGAAATAGCAGCAGGAAAGCATGAAGCTCGTCAACAGGTGTCTTATGACAAGTAACCTTGGCTGTTTAGGCGAAGGGCATCTGCACGAATCAGGGCTTTCTAAGTGACTATTTCCACCGAAATATTATTTATATCAGGAGGACATACACATGTCACGTTATACAGGACCATCTTGGAAACAAGCTCGTCGCCTTGGCCTTTCACTTACAGGTACAGGTAAAGAATTGGCACGTCGTAACTACGTACCAGGACAACATGGACCAAACAACCGTTCTAAATTGTCAGAATACGGTTTGCAATTGGCTGAAAAACAAAAACTTCGTTTCACTTACGGTGTAGGTGAAAAACAATTCCGTAACTTGTTCGTACAAGCTACAAAAATCAAAGGCGGAATCCTAGGTTTCAACTTCATGCTTCTTTTGGAACGCCGTTTGGATAACGTTGTTTACCGTCTTGGCCTTGCGACTACTCGTCGTCAAGCTCGTCAATTCGTAAACCACGGTCACATCCTTGTTGACGGAAAACGCGTTGATATCCCATCATACCGCGTAACTCCAGGTCAAGTGATCTCAGTTCGTGAAAAATCATTGAAAGTTCCAGCAATCCTTGAAGCAGTAGAAGCTACTCTTGGACGTCCAGCATTCGTATCATTCGACGCTGAAAAATTGGAAGGTTCATTGACTCGCTTGCCAGAACGCGACGAAATCAACCCAGAAATCAACGAAGCACTTGTCGTTGAATTCTACAACAAAATGCTTTAAGATAAGACTTTATATTGCAAGAAGCCCACAACAGTGGGCTTTTTGCTTATGTGACTATTAGTCCATCTCTCTCCGTAAGGTGCGAGACAAATAAACCACCCGCTAAGCGGGTGCGCGTCGAAGGTTATACCAAAAAAACTCCAAACGCGATACAATAAAGGTGTTCAAGCCAATTGTAAAGCGAAAGGAGAAAAATATGGCACAAAAGGCACATAGTTTATCACACACAAAGTGGATGTGTAAATATCACATTGTGTTCACCCCTAAGTATAGACGAAAAATCATTTATAATCAATATCGAAGTAGTTTGGGAGAAATATTCCACCGATTATGTAGTTATAAAGGTGTTGAGATTATCGAAGGACACTTAATGCCTGATCATGTACATATGTTAGTAAGTATTCCACCAAGGATAAGTGTTTCAAGTTTCATGGGTTATTTAAAAGGCAAAAGTGCACTCATGATGTTTGATAAACACGCCAACCTCAAGTACAAGTTTGGCAACCGGCATTTTTGGGCAGAAGGTTACTACGTGAGTACAGTAGGACTTAATGAAGCCACAATTAAGAAATATATCCAAGATTAAAGAAATTATCCAGTGGATGATTTCTTCACGAGTATGAAAATTTGAGAACGAGTAAAGCATGATATAGTACTAGATAAATTAAGTGTAAAAGAATATGACGATCCCTTTAGGGATAGTGGTAAGTAGTACCAAGGCCTCTTTGAGAGGCAAGTGACGAGTCAAGAGCAATAAGGCTTGAACAACGTGAAAGCCAGCGTCTTTAGGCGCTGGCTGGTAATTTGGGCTTATAGCCCTGGTACAAACCACCCGTTAGACGGGTGGTCATGATTTTTTACTAATTATAGATTGGTCTTCTTAAGATATTTATGTTAATAAGAATCTATATCAAACTCATCGTTTAATTGAAAAATATTATTGAGATGATCTGAAATTTGCTTGGCGACACTTTCACTTGATCCTCTACTTTTAGAAAAAACTTGTTGTAATTCATTCTCTATTGTTTCATTACTATATTTTTCAAAGAAATTTAACACCTCATTAAACGTTTGAAAATGACGTTTTAAATGTAATGAAGTGAAGAAGTTCATTAAACTGCTAAATCCAACAGCTTTTTTTGTTAAAAGATCCTTATTGTACCATACGCTTGTAAAAGCTATTTCAAAAGCGCTAAAATAGTTTATCATAAACTCAGTAACTCTTTCTGGAGTATTCTTTATAAAATATTCTCGAAAAATTTTACTTGAATCTCCTTTAGTCAATTTTTGTCCTTTTTCTATATTAAGATTATCTTCCTGTATATTCGAACTTATCCTATCTATAATTTTTTTCGCTACAGTTCCTTGAGAAATAAATTCATTTTTATTAGTTTTTCTTCCTAGCATTTTTATTTGGTGATAAAATGGAGAAATATTACTACTGTTTAAAGAGTTGACAACTGTAGATGCAAATGATTCAACTGTATACAAACTAGAGTTCTTATAAATTACTCCAAAAAGCTGACTTATCGTTGATCTATCAACAGAACGTTGATTAGCATTAATGGTTACAAATATCTTGGCAGAAGACTCAATACTAGCATCTTTATATATAATAAGTGGTAACATAAATTTTTTTTGATTCTCTTTATTGGTTTCAAAATATTTTTCTATTCCTGCTAATCTATGCTGCCCATCTATAATTGAAAATGGTACGAAGTCACCATCTAATTTATTTTTAGCTTCTGATGCGCTCCAGACAAACATCTCTCCCTCATTTTTATTTTTTTGACTCACAAAATCTGTATTTAATGAAACTATTATAGGTGTCGGGAAAATAGCATCATTTTGTTGACAAAATTTAGCTATATCAAGTGTCCTCTGTTCATTTAAATATCTTTGAACACCTCTTCCCTCAGACAATCTTTCCACATTACTATTGACAATTAGATCACTTGCGTCTATTGAGGTTATATAGAAATCAAACTCATCCTTTGAGCCTTGTTCAACTGTTATTAAATTTTTAAAATGGATCATTATTTTTATTCCTTAAGTTTATTTTTACGTGCTTTTTCAATCATTTTAGCGTTGGCTGAATTTGAAATACTTCTTACAATTTTTTCAGCTTTTTTTCCTTGACTCTCAGTATAAGATTTTTGTTCACTATTGAAATCTTCAGGTGTGAAAAACTTTTCTGTATACCCGAAAAAGAGAAGTGAAACAACATATATTACAATTTGAATACAAATCATTAGGGAATGTAATTTGTTATTTTGGCTTATAAATAATAACCCAGATGCAATTATGCAACAAATAATAGGGACTATTGTATACGTTATCTGTTCTAATACTATTATGCTTTTTAACTCTATGGAAGTATCAGCAGAAGAGTTTTGAATATTATACTTAATTTTTATTTTAGTCCATAAAGTTATCATATAAGTCCCAGTCATACTAACTATAGAAGATAACAATGCACCTGTTGCTAATTTCTGATAAAAATTATCCCCAAAATTGGTAAGGCTATCATTTTCAGTAAATGGTAATGATACAAATAAAATAGTCAAGACAAATGAAAAAAATAAATTAATGAAGATACTACTCCATTTATAGTTATTTAAATTAACAATATTTTCAATTTTATAAAAGTGACGATCAAAAAAATGTTTCATTATATTCTCTACCTGATTAAATTCATTCTAATTGTCTTCTTAATTTAGTTTAGCTAACTACAAAATATCATTATAAGCCATGCATACAAATTACACTACTAATTATAACATATGTATCAAAAGTAGTCTATATTATGCTGTATTCATTTAAAATGCATACACAATATGACTAGAGCGTTTTCTATGTATCCGAACATCTAATTTATTTCACAAAAAATGTAGTCATTCGAATGATTTTCCTTGCAATATACGGAAATTAACAAAAAGAAAAAAACGCTTGAATGCGTTTTTCTTCTGTATTGATTCATATTGAATGCTTACTTAACCTCGGTAAACACAACGTGCTTGCGAAGTTTTGGTGAGTATTTCTTCAATTGAAGACGATCTGGAGTGTTACGTTTGTTTTTAGAAGTAAGGTACAAGCGTTCACCAGATTCTTTGTGTTCAAGTGTGATATTTACGCGCATGGTATCTCCCTTCTATTATTCAGCTGATGCAGCTTTAGCGATTTTACGTCCTTTGTAGTATCCTTTAAGTGATACACGGTGAGAACGTGAGTAATCTCCAGTAGTTTCGTCAAAGTTTACAGATGGAGCTGTTACTTTGTAGTGTGTACGACGTTTGTTTTTCTTCGCTTTTGAAGTGCGACGTGCAGGTACTGCCATTTTGATTTCTCCTTTTAAGATATAATTCAGTTAGGTTTGATTTTCATCAACTTTAATAGTATATCAAAACTTTTTTGTAAAGTAAAGTTACTTGACAAAAAAAGATGAAAAAATTCTCCCGTCCGACCCAGCAAACAGGAGAAGGTATTAAATATCAATCTCAAATGGTTCGTCAATGGTTTCTGATACGTATTTTCCGTCTTTCTTTCGTTGCTTGACACACTCTGTGAGGAGATATTCGATTTGCCCATTGACTGAACGAAAGTCGTCTTCTGCCCATGATGCGAGTGCAGCGTATAACTTTGTTGAGAGTCGAAGGGGGATCTGCTTTTTTTAGCTTCAGCCATCTTTAGTAAAGACTTCCTGCGTTGACAATTGGTTGTGCATCATGATTGCCACAGAGAACGACTAAGAGATTTGAAACCATGGCAGCTTTTCGTTCTTCGTCAAGCTCTACCAACTCTCCTTCATTGAGACGTTCTAGTGCCATTTCAACCATTCCTACAGCGCCGTCTACAATCATCTTACGGGCATCAATAATGGCAGATGCTTGTTGGCGTTGAAGCATAACAGCTGCAATTTCTGGTGCATAAGCTAGGTAAGTAATACGTGCTTCAAGAATTTCCAAACCAGCGTCCTCTACGCGACTTTGGATTTCTTCACGAATACGTTTAGCTACAATCTCACTAGAACCGCGGAGGCTTCCTTCATCGGCTTGCCCATCACCTGTAGTGTCCACATTAGGAGACACATCGTAAGGATAAATGCGGACAATATTACGAAGGGCGCTATCACACTGCAATGATAGATATTCTTTATAGTTATCAACGTTGAAGACTGCTTTGGCTGTATCGACAACTCTCCAAGTTACCGCGATACCGATTTCTACGGGATTTCCTAGACAATCATTGATTTTTTGGCGAGAATTGCTCAAGGTCATAACCTTGAGGGAAATCTGTTTCTTGCCAATTTCAAGATTTACATCATTGCCATTTGATGATTTCATCCCTGAAAAAGGAGATTTCGTGCTAACGTCCCCACTTTGTCCAAGTCGAGTGTGGTTTGCAGGGTTAACTGCTACGCTGAAGGGATTAACAAAGTAAAAACCAGGTTCTTTGATGGTCCCAGTATAGTTCCCAAAGAGGGTCAAAACCAGGGCTTCCTGAGGTTTGACTACTTTTAGGCCAGCATGAGATAGACCTGCAATTAAGCTTAATAAAAGCCCGATAATAATTCCAAAAACGTTTTCCGAACTAGCACCCATTATAAATATAAAGATACCAAGTACGAGTGTCAACTCAATGAGAATCAATGCGAATACACCATTTGGTTTTGAATTGATGAGTTTTTCAGTCATAAGAATGACCTCCTGCTATATGATATCTAAATGATATCGCTTTGTTTTAGAAAGTCAAGAAATAAATGTAACATTTTTAAAGAAAATATCACTGTATAGAATTTTCTGAAAATTCAAGAATTTTCTTCTGTTCATTGCCTTTAAAATGTGCTATAATAGTAAAAACTGAAGCGGGAGGGATAAGATGACTGAATTAGATAAACGTCACCGCAGTAGCATTTATGACAGCATGGTTAAATCACCAAACCGTGCTATGCTTCGTGCGACTGGTATGACAGATAAGGACTTTGAAACACCGATTGTGGGGGTAATTTCGACTTGGGCGGAAAATACACCATGTAACATTCACTTGCATGATTTTGGGAAATTGGCGAAAGAAGGTGTCAAATCAGCAGGCGCTTGGCCTGTTCAGTTTGGTACCATTACCGTAGCGGACGGGATTGCCATGGGAACGCCTGGTATGCGCTTCTCCCTAACATCTCGTGACATCATCGCAGACTCCATCGAGGCTGCGATGGGTGGTCACAACGTGGATGCCTTTGTTGCTATCGGTGGCTGTGACAAGAACATGCCTGGTTCTATGATTGCCATTGCCAATATGGATATCCCAGCTATTTTCGCCTATGGTGGTACCATTGCACCCGGAAAGTTAGATGGTAAAGACATCGACTTGGTTTCTGTATTTGAAGGGATTGGGAAATGGAATCACGGTGATATGACAGCTGAGGACGTGAAACGTCTCGAATGTAATGCCTGCCCGGGCCCTGGTGGCTGTGGTGGTATGTATACAGCTAATACCATGGCGACTGCAATCGAAGTTCTAGGTATGAGTTTGCCAGGGTCTTCATCTCACCCAGCTGAATCAGCTGACAAGAAAGAAGATATCGAAGCAGCAGGACGTGCTGTTGTCAAGATGCTGGAACTTGGTCTCAAACCATCTGATATCTTGACTCGTGAAGCTTTTGAAGATGCTATCACTGTAACTATGGCTCTCGGTGGTTCTACAAATGCCACTCTTCACTTGCTTGCCATTGCCCATGCTGCAAATGTTGACTTGTCACTTGAGGACTTCAATACGATCCAAGAGCGTGTGCCTCACTTGGCCGACTTGAAACCTTCTGGTCAGTATGTCTTCCAAGACCTCTACGAAGTCGGTGGTGTACCTGCGGTTATGAAGTACTTGTTGGCAAATGGCTTCCTTCATGGAGACCGTATCACATGTACTGGTAAGACCGTCGCTGAAAACTTGGCTGATTTTGCAGACCTCACACCAGGTCAAAAAGTCATCATGCCACTTGAAAATCCAAAACGTGCAGATGGTCCGCTTATCATCTTGAACGGGAACCTTGCCCCTGATGGAGCGGTTGCCAAGGTATCAGGTGTTAAAGTGCGTCGCCACGTTGGACCAGCTAAGGTCTTTGACTCAGAAGAAGATGCCATTCAGGCGGTTTTGACAGACGAAATCGTTGATGGCGATGTAGTCGTTGTTCGTTTCGTGGGACCTAAGGGTGGCCCTGGTATGCCTGAGATGCTATCACTTTCATCCATGATCGTTGGTAAAGGTCAAGGAGACAAGGTTGCCCTCTTGACGGATGGCCGTTTCTCTGGTGGTACTTATGGTCTTGTTGTCGGACATATCGCCCCTGAAGCTCAGGATGGTGGACCAATTGCCTACCTCCGTACAGGCGATATCGTTACGGTTGACCAAGATACCAAAGAAATTTCCATGGCCGTATCCGAAGAAGAACTTGAAAAACGCAAGGCAGAAACAACCTTGCCACCACTTTACAGCCGCGGTGTCCTTGGTAAATATGCCCACATCGTATCATCCGCTTCACGCGGAGCCGTGACAGACTTCTGGAATATGGACAAGTCAGGTAAAAAATAAACAAGAAAAGCAAGCCAACTTCGGCTTGCTTTTTTTAATCTTTAAAAGTGATTTGCCTACTTATACTCAATAAAAATCAAAGAGCAAACTAGAAAGCTAGGCGCAGGTTGCTCAAAGCACAGCTTTGAGGTTGGAGATAAAGCTGACGTGGTTTGAAGAGATTTTTGAAGAGTATTAACGAGGTGGCAGTCCAAGGGCAATGCGGCCGTAGCGACTGATTCGTGTAATCTTCCAGGCAGGCGACCAGGTAACTTCAACCTTTACATCTTCAATCCCCTCGATTTGTTTCAGACCTGCGACGATTTCGATAGGCAAACTTTCGGCACAATCGCAGGCAGTATCGGTGAAGGTCATGACAATCTTGCAGAGACCCGTTTCATCCAGATTAATTTCATAAATCAATCCTAGATTGTAAACATCCAATTCCACATCTGTATCAAAAACCTTCTCTAGTTTTTCGATAATTTGGTCTTGTAAGGCCAAAGCGCGGTCATTGATTTTGATATCGTCTCTCATTACGTCCCTCCACCTGATAAATATCCTCTATTTTCTCATAATTCTGACAATTTAGCAAGTTTTTGATGAATTTTCTGAAAAGACTCTCTTGAGATTTTCTACTCTCACTGTTTTAATCCCTCTATTTATGGTAAAATAAGACTATTAAGTTTAAAGAGGATTCCCTATGAAATTACAAAAACCAAAAGGAACGCAGGATATCTTGCCTGCTGAGTCTGCCAAGTGGCAGTACGTTGAGGGCTTTGCCCGTGAAATTTTCAAGCGCTATAACTACGCAGAAGTGCGCACGCCTATTTTTGAGCATTACGAGGTTATCAGTCGCTCTGTCGGGGACACAACTGATATCGTAACCAAGGAAATGTACGACTTTTACGATAAGGGAGACCGCCATATCACTCTTCGTCCTGAAGGAACTGCGCCCGTTGTCCGTTCTTATGTGGAAAATAAACTTTTCGCCCCAGAAGTGCAAAAGCCAAGTAAGTTCTACTACATGGGCCCAATGTTCCGTTATGAGCGTCCGCAAGCAGGTCGTTTGCGTCAGTTCCACCAGATTGGTGTTGAGTGTTTTGGCTCAAGCAATCCAGCTACCGATGTAGAAACGATCGCTATGGCAGCCCATTTCTTGAAAGAAATCGGCATTCAAGGTGTCAAACTACACCTTAACACTCTTGGAAATCCTGAGAGCCGTGCGGCTTATCGTCAAGCCTTGATCGACTATTTGACACCGCTCAAGGAAACCTTGTCGAAGGATAGCCAACGTCGTTTGGAGGAAAATCCTCTCCGTGTCTTGGACTCTAAGGAAAAAGAAGACAAGGTGGCAGTGGAGAATGCACCTTCTATCTTGGACTTCCTTGATGAAGAAAGCCAAGCTCATTTTGATGCTGTCCGTCAGATGTTGGAAAATCTGGGTGTAGACTATATCATCGATACCAATATGGTGCGTGGTCTGGACTACTACAACCACACCATTTTCGAGTTTATCACTGAGATCGAGGGCAATGACTTGACGGTCTGTGCGGGTGGTCGCTACGATGGCTTGGTTTCTTACTTTGGTGGTCCTGAGACTGCTGGATTTGGTTTTGGACTTGGTGTAGAGCGCCTGCTTCTCATCCTTGAAAAGCAAGGTGCGGCTCTTCCTATCGAAAATGCCCTAGATGTCTATATCGCAGTCTTGGGTGAAGGAGCAAATGTTAAGGCCTTGGAATTGGTACAATCCCTTCGTCAACAAGGATTCAAAGCAGAACGTGACTACCTCAACCGGAAGCTCAAAGCTCAGTTCAAATCCGCCGATGTCTTTGCGGCTAAGACCCTCATCACCCTAGGAGAGAGCGAAGTCGAAAGCGGACAAGTGACGGTTAAGAACAACCAAACTCGAGAAGAAGTTCAAGTGTCACTTGATGCTATTAGCCAAAACTTCTCAGAAATCTTTGAAAAATTAGGCTTTTAATAGTATTTAAAACTGGTCAGGATCTTATTCCTGACCTTTTTCTTTTGCAAAATGACAAAAATATTAAACTTTTTGACAAATATTGTTGTCAAAAAGAAAAAGATGTGTTACAATGTAAGCAAGTTAAGAGTAAAGGAGAAGGGAATGCTAAAAAATCGTTTAAAAGAGCTTCGGGCTCGCGATGGTCTCAATCAGACCGAACTGGCCAAGTTAGCAGGAGTTTCCAGACAGACCATTAGCCTACTAGAACGGGACGAATACACCCCGTCTATTGTGATCGCCCTGAAGATTTCACATATATTCAATGAACCAGTCGAGTCGGTATTTTGCTTAGAGGAGGATGAGTGATGAACAAGTCTAAAGTGATCTATTATGTAGTTGCCATAGCTCTATTAGTCAGCGTATTTCTATTGATTGGGATAGAATTAGGCTGGTTTAGTTCCTATCAAAGTGACCAATTTATTTGGGCCTACTTTGCTCTCATCCCAGTAGTTGACTGGATTGAAAAGAAATCAAAAAATTTAGCAAGTGAAAAAGGAGAAAAATCATGAGAGAGTTTTTAGCAGGTTTTCAAGTCGATACGGAGCACAAAGAACTTGCCGGTGTTTGTGCAGGTTTAGGAAATTATTTTAACATTCAAGCCAATATCGTTCGTTTGGTGACAGTCTTGTTATTTCTCTCTTCGACGGAGATTGGGATTATAACAGTAACTCTCTATGCCTATCTAGCAGGTTGGCTTGGGAATGAATCCTTGGGAGATGGAGCAAAAAAAGCAAGAAATCAAGCTATTCTCTTACTTTCTGTTTGTTTGATTTTGGTGTCACTTGGAACAGAAGGCTTAACAGCTATTTATGAATCAGGTAAAGTGCTTGGTCAGTGGTTAGTTGGATTGGTTTAGATTAGAAAGAGTATGAATATGAAAAAGAAACGTGGATTGTTATTTTTAATGGCTGTTATCTTGGGAGGCTTCTTGGGCATGTTTGCAGGGATGTTTAAGGCCTATACCGAAAACTATGGAAGCATTTTAGATGTCAAAACCGTGATTCCATGGATATCATCTATTTGTTTACTGTTAGGTTTCATTAGTATGTTTTTGACTTTCGATTTCTTAAAGAAAAGCAGAAAATTTCACTCCTTGTATAAAGAGGAAATGGATGATGATCTGAATGAAACCTATTATGTACAAATGTATCGTAATCTCGAGTTTGGAACTATTGCTTTTAATAGTGCAGGCGTAGCGATTTTTTTGGCTCTTTTCATCTCAGGTAGTGAAGTAATTGTACTAAATATCAGCTATATAACCTTATCTCTTTCTTTTTTGGCATTAGTGATGATTTTCAGTGCTCAAAAATATCTCTATAAGACCATTGCGATCGTTCGTCAGTTTGATTTGGAATTCTTCTCTACACCAAAGGATGTCTTGGACTACGTAAACTCCTATGATGAAGGGGAACGTCAGGCTAATTTGGAACAAAGTTTTCGAATTTTATTCCAATTAAATCAGTATGTCTTACCAGGTCTCTATTTTTTGATTGCTATCTTTTCTTTATTGACAGGAGAGATTCAGTTACTAGCCTTCTTGCTTGTAGGAGCGATCCATATTTATATCAATGTGATGCAATTACCTATGGTAAAACGTTATTTCAAATAGGAGCCTTTTATGAAATTATTTAAAAATCTTGGCTGGTTTCTTCTAGCTGTTCTATCCTTTTTCTTTGGCTATGGAATGGTTCAGAGTATGGCTTTATCAGCGCTTGACCTAGGGGCTTCGATCTTTGGAGTCTTGCCACTTTATATCGTCCTGTCAGGAGCCTATGTTTATGGAGTTTACAGATGGTATCAGACAGAAAAGGTTAGCATCCAGACGACGGTTTTTAATCGTTATATTTGGTTGCCAACTCTGGTTTTGCTAGTGGCGATTACAGCCCAGTTCTTTTTGCCAGATGATCCGTCGGCTAATCAACAAATCGTATCTCAACTGACAGTCGCACAGCCTGTATTTGGTTTCTTTATGGTAGTGGTCTTTGCTCCTCTGACGGAAGAACTTATCTTTAGAGGGATGCTGGCGCGCTATCTCTTTCCTAAGCAAAATAACAGCAAACAGACAGCTCTGTTTCTCCTCGTATCGAGTGTGCTCTTTGCCTTGATTCATTTTCCAGGGACTTTGCAACAGTTTTTAGTTTATGCTAGTCTGGGATTGAGTTTGGGTCTGGCTTATGTGAGCCGAAAAGGTCTTCTTTACAGCATTTCTTTACACGCTTTGAATAATTTAATCGGCTTTTTGATGATACTCATGCTATAATAGAGTCAGGAGGTCACATGAAACGAGTAATTTTATTAGCAGTGATACAGGCGGTCGTTCTCTTCTTTATCATCGGGGCACTTGCCTATGCCTTTAAAGGCGATTTCTTTTACAACTATCTAGCAGTTGTCTTTGCGCCTATTGCAGGTGTCTTGCGTTTTGCTTCGGCTTATGCGACGGAGATTGTTCTACCTAAAAAGGCAGCTGAGATTGCTGAAAAGCGTAAAAAAGGTTAAGAATCATAATCAGAGAATCCGATAATGTTTTCATCGGATTTTTTGTCTGTTCGTTTTGATTTCTAAAGACAATCAAACTTTTCTGATGATTTTCATGAAGAGCTTGCGCTTTTATGGTAAAATAGTAACAGAATAAAAGAGGAGAGAAACAATGAAACGTAGTATGTATGCTGGTCGTGTTCGTGAGGAACATATCGGACAAGAAATTACCTTGAAAGGATGGGTTGGCCGTCGTCGTGACTTGGGTGGTTTGATCTTTATCGACCTTCGTGACCGTGAAGGGATCATGCAGTTGGTTATCAACCCTGAAAAAGTTTCTGCAGAGGTTATGGCAACAGCTGAAAGTCTTCGTAGCGAATTTGTTATCGAGGTGACTGGACAAGTCGCTGCGCGTGAGCAAGCCAATGATAAATTGCCGACTGGTGCGGTTGAGTTGAACGTGACAGCTTTGACAGTGCTGAATACAGCTAAAACAACACCTTTTGAGATTAAGGATGGGATTGAGGCCAATGACGATACACGTTTGCGTTACCGATACCTTGACCTTCGTCGTCCAGAAATGTTGGAAAATCTTAAACTTCGTGCTAAGGTGACTCATTCTATCCGCAACTACTTGGATGAGTTGGAGTTTATTGATGTGGAGACGCCATTCCTTTCTAAGTCAACACCAGAAGGGGCGCGTGACTATTTGGTGCCATCTCGTGTCAACAAAGGACATTTCTATGCTCTTCCTCAAAGTCCACAGATTACCAAACAGCTCTTGATGAATGCTGGATTTGACCGTTACTACCAAATCGTCAAATGTTTCCGTGACGAGGACTTGCGTGGAGACCGTCAGCCTGAGTTTACCCAGGTCGACTTGGAAACGTCTTTCCTTACGGAGCAAGAAATCCAAGATATTACAGAAGGCTTGATTGCGCGCGTGATGAAGGAAACAAAAGGAATTGAAGTAACCCTTCCCTTCCCTCGTATGAAGTATGACGATGCTATGGCCCTTTACGGTTCTGACAAGCCAGATACACGTTTTGACATGTTGCTTCAGGACTTGACAGAAGTTGTCAAGGGTGTTGATTTCAAAGTCTTTTCAGAAGCTCCTGCTGTAAAAGCCATTGTGGTTAAAGGAGCAGCAGATAACTATTCACGTAAAGACATTGACAAGATGACCGAAGTAGCCAAACAGTACGGTGCCAAAGGTCTTGCTTGGGTCAAGGTAGTTGATGGAGAATTAAACGGACCGGTTGCCAAGTTCTTGACTGGGATCCAAGCAGACTTGACTGCAGCGCTTGGTCTTGAAGACAAGGATTTGGTTCTCTTTGTGGCGGATACGCTTGAAGTGGCGAATGCAACCCTTGGCGCCCTTCGTGGACGTATTGCCAAAGAGCTTGGCTTGATTGATAACGACAAATTTAACTTCCTCTGGGTAGTTGACTGGCCAATGTTTGAATGGTCTGAAGAAGAAGGTCGTTACATGAGTGCCCACCATCCGTTTACTCTTCCACAGGAAGAGACAGCTCACGAATTAGAAGGTGATTTGGCTAAGGTTCGTGCCATTGCCTACGATATCGTTTTGAACGGTTATGAGCTTGGAGGTGGTAGCCTCCGTATCAACCAAAAAGACCTTCAAGAACGCATGTTCAAGGCTCTTGGTTTCTCAGCCGAAGAAGCAAATGACCAGTTTGGTTTCCTTCTTGAGGCTATGGACTATGGTTTCCCACCTCATGGTGGTTTGGCGATCGGTCTTGACCGTTTTGTCATGTTGCTTGCAGGAGAAGAAAATATCCGTGAAGTCATTGCCTTTCCTAAGAACAATAAGGCAACCGACCCAATGACTCAAGCTCCATCAACAGTCGCTCTCAAACAACTAGAGGAACTCAGCTTACAAGTAGAAGAAGATGAAACAAGCAAAACAAATTAAGCGGTGGCGCTATTATCTGCGCCGCTTTGCTTATCAGATAAAAATCTTACGAGTTTTACAAAGTATCTCTCGGGAAAAATATGATGAGAAAGTATCGGCCTCTCTGGTTTATGGCTTTTTGTCAGCAGTAGCAGTCAATTTCTTTTTTCAACCAGGGCACGTTTACTCCAGTGGTGCGACGGGTTTGGCACAGATTATCTCTGCTTTGAGTAATCACTGGTTTGGTTTTTACATTCCGATATCGCTAACCTTTTATGCTATCAATTTTCCATTGATGATTTTGGCTTGGTATCAGATTGGGCATAAGTTTACGGTCTTTACCTTTATCACAGTATCCATGAGTTCCCTCTTTATCCAGATTGTGCCAGTTGTGACCTTGACAGAGGATCCCATTATCAATGCCCTTTTTGGGGGTGTTGTCATGGGCTTGGGGATTGGTTTTGCGCTCCGTAACAATATTTCTAGCGGAGGTACAGATATCGTCAGTCTCACCATTCGAAAGAAAACAGGTAAGAATGTCGGTAGCATTTCTTTCTTGGTAAATGGGATGATTATGCTGATAGCAGGTTTGACCTTTGGTTGGAAGTACGCCCTCTACTCTATGATCACCATTTTTGTATCGAGCCGTGTGACAGACGCGGTTTTTACCAAGCAAAAACGCATGCAGGCCATGATTGTGACCAATAATCCTGATAAGGTAATCGCAAAAATCCATAAAAAATTGCACCGCGGAGCAACCATGATCCACGATGCAGAAGGAACCTATAATCATGAGAGAAAAGCAGTCTTGATTACAGTTATCACACGAGCAGAGTTTAATGATTTTAAACACATCATGAAACAGGTCGATCCGACAGCCTTTGTCTCTGTATCCGAAAATGTCCACATTCTAGGACGATTCGTAGAAACAGACAATTAGACATGAAAAACCAGCTCTGTGTACTGACCCCAAAAAGTTAGACAAATAATTTAAGCGAAGGATTTAGTTCTGTATTGCACAGGGCTAAGTCCTTTTAGTTTGACCTTAATTCGTTTGTTGTTGTAGTAATCAATATAGTCCACAATAGCTTGTTCAAGGTCTTCTAAAGACCTAAAGTGCTTCTCATAACCGTAAAACATCTCCGATTTCAAAATACCAAAGAAGGATTCTATCATGCCGTTGTCTGGGCTGTTGTCCTTGCGCGACATGGATGGCTGAATCCCCTTACTCTCTAGGAACCGATGATAAGAATCGTGCTGGTATTGCCAGCCTTGATCGCTATGGAGAATCGTATTCTCATAGTGTTTCTCTGTGAATGCCTGTTCCAACATGGTTTTCACTTGTTCTAAGTTGGGTGAGGTAGACAAATTATAAGCGATAATTTCGCTATTAAAGCCATCTAAAACAGGCGATAAATACAATTTCTGTGTGCTATTTGGAATGGCAAACTCTGTCACATCCGTATAGCACTTTTCCATTGGTTTGGCTGCTTCAAACTGGCGTTGAATGAGATCCTCTGCTTTCTTACCAATCTCTCCTTTGTAGGAAGAATACTTTCGTTTCCGACGAATTCGAGCACTTAAACCAAGGACCTTCATCAGACATTGAACTTTCTTATGATTCACTGTAAAACCACGATTTCTTAGTTCAAGAATAATTCTACGATAGCCATAATTCCCCTTGTTTTCGGTAAAAATGACCTGAATTTCGTCCTTTAGCTCTTTGTCCTTATCTGGTTGATATAGCTGTTTCAACTGATAATAGTAAGTTGAGCGAGGTAAACGAGCTGTTTCAAGAAGTAAATCTAGTCGAAATCCTCCTGAAGCCATTTCTCTAACTGTCTCTGCCTTTCTCGCTGTAAGGCTTCGTCCCTGTCTTCTAGCTCTTTTAACTTTTTTAGGTAGGCCACCTCGGTACTTAGGCGCTCATTCTCCTCTTGAAGTCGCTCTAGTTCTGTCATTTCTTCCCAAGTTTTCTTCCGTTTACGCCCCGTTTTAGTTGGTCTCTCTCTTGTTTTCTCAACAATAGTATACCCGTTTTTCTTGTATTTTGCTAGCCAGTTAAGAAGTATCGTACGACTTGGGAGACCGTATTCAAGAGGAACTCTATCTTTAGTCCAGCCTTCATGTAAGACTTTATTAATCATTTCTTGTTTTAATTCAGGAGAATAGTAACGATCAATCAATTTAATCATGTATCTAAGATTAGAATTGTTTATCCCAAATTTATTTGAAAGCTTCTCTAAGCTATATCCTTGTTTTCTAAGTTCATAGATCTGAACTTTATCTTCATAACTCAATTTCATAATAAAAACACCCCAAAAGTTAGATTTTTTCTGTCTAACTTTTGGGGTGCAGTTCACTGGAGCTGGTCTTTATTTTTCGATAATTTTGTGTCCAATCAACTGGCGGTAACAAATCTGTTTATTGTTTTTAGCATCGTTGATGATCTGGAGAATGGTTTCAAAGGAAACGCGCCCGAGTTCCAAGCTATTGATATCGACATAAGCTACGAGGTCAAGGCGAGGATTGACAGAGTCGAAACTCAAGACAGGAACAGTTAACTGATGCTTATTGATGTAGTCACAAACTCCTTCTGCTAGGAGACTGTCAGTTGTGATAATAGCGTCAATCTGTGGATCGTGATTGAACAGGAGTTCACTGAATTGATACCCTTTTTCTTCTAGAAATTCGGTTGCAAAGTAGGTTAAGTTGGTATCAATCGGAAGTTGGTGTTGTTTGAGTGCGGACTCATAGCCAGTTAGACGATCTTGCGTTACGAAGAGTCGCTTTGTACCCCCGATGAAGGCAATTCGTTTGCATCCTTTTTTGATGAAATACTCTGTCGCATCAAAGCCCGCTTGTACATTGTCATTATCAACAAGAGGGATAAAGGGTGAAGTGGATTTTCCGAGAATGAGGAAAGGGAATTGCTCATCGGCTACTAGCTTGACCAGAGGATCTTCTTCTTCAGCGTAGAGGAAAATCAAACCGTCAACACGCTTGCCATAAACCATCTGAGAAATCGCATTGAGACGTTCTTTCTCATCTTTTCCTGTTGCAATCTGAATAGCATAGTGGTTTTCAGACGCGACTTGGGCGATACCACGAAGGACAGATGGGAAGAAAGGATTTTGGTAAAAGGCATCCGAGTCGTCAGGGAGCACCAGACCGATAACTTGAGTATAGCTGCTAACTAGACTGCGAGCGTTTAGGTTGGGATGGTAGTTGAGCTCCTTCATCGCCTTGCGAACTCGTTTTTTAGTTTCATCACTAATCGTTGATTTATTTTGAATGACGCGGGTAACAGTTGAAGGTGAGACACCTGCTGCTTTAGCCACATCTTTAATCGTCACGGGCATAAAAATCTCCTATTTATGATAATCTGGATCACGGAAATGTGTCTTGTAAAAAATAGTGACCAGATAAAGAACAAAAAGAATGTTTTGTACAGTGATAAGCGTTGTCATATTTTGGCCCAAAAGTCCCAAAATAAGCGTAATCAGAGTGGGCAATCCTAAACAGTTCAAGATAAAATGATAGCACTCTTTAAAAGTCCTAAATGAAAAGAGGCGTGATTTTTTGGTGATATAAAGGAGAAAGCTAGCTCCAAGAGAGACAATGAAGAAATTCAATCCAGAGAGGAAGCTTGCACCAAGAACGAGAAAGAGACTGATATAGACCCGGTTTTGTTGGTACCAATCTTTAGAAATAGCCTGGGTTAAACTTTCCTTACTCTGGAAACTCTCCGTTTGAATCGCGTGGTAGCGAATGCGAGTCAGTTCCTTACTTTCCTTGCTGATGACGAGTTCTTCCGTATCAAAATGAAGTTGCAAGTCCTTTGGCAATTCTTTGTTTTGGCTAGGGCCAATTAAAATAGAAGGCTGCTGATTCTTAGTGCCTGAGTAGTTCAGTTTTCCATCAACGATTTGTACATTCTCTGACAAGTCCATGACGGCTTCATCTGTCAGTGGAGTGTAGACATTATCGATAAAGGTATCCAGTGGATACGTCTCCTGTGAGCTGTTTTGAATGGCAATCGGAACCATAGACAAACTGATGAGGAAAATGCTCGTAAAGAGGAGCTGAAACCAGTTGAGGCCGAAACGTTTTGATAGGGGCTTACGAAATCCCCAGATACTAGAGAAATACGAGAATGGATATGGAAGCATAGGCATCTTTCTAAAAGTGTTTTCTATATGAGTATTATTATATAGAGAAATGTGCTTTATTTCAAGTCTAGGAGATAAATTGCTTGTTGTAAGAATATTATTTACAGTAACAATCGCTAATACTCAATGAAAATCAAAGAGCAAACTAGGAAGCTAGCCGCAGGTTGTTCAAAGCACAGTTTTGAGGTTGGAGATAAAGCTGACGTGGTTTGAAGAGATTTTCGAAGAGTATAAAATGAAAAAGGGTGGCGGGGATAAATTATCCCTTGTCGCCACCACTTGTAAGTCCTGAAACAAAGTTCTTTTGTAAGAAGAAGAAGAGTGTACAGATTGGAAGAGCGATGAGGATAGCACCTGCTGAGAAGTAGGCAATCTTCAAGTTCTTCGCATTGTTGACGAAGGTTTGGAGACCAACGGCAACTGTAAAGTATTCTTTCTCACGAAGCAAGAAACTAGAGAGGATATAGTCTCCGAAAGGTCCCATGAAGGCCCAGAGGGCTTGTACCGCAACCATTGGGCGAACAAGAGGGAGAACAATTTGCCAGAAGCGACGGAAGTGTCCTGCACCATCAAGTTTTGCTGATTCATCAAGAGACATTGGTACGGTATCAAAGTAACCTTTCATCAACCAAGCGTTCATAGGGATACCACCACCGACATAGAGGAAGATGAGGAACCAGCTATGGTTAAGGGCGTTCAACATAAGTGCCATAACGAAGAAGGCAGTCAAAGCAGCCATGGTTGGCACCATTTGGATAATCAAGAAGAAGACCAAACTTTGTTTACGAGCCAAGAAGTTGTATCGGCTGTAGGCATAACCAGCAAGTACGATGATGCTTGTTTGGACAGCCATTGTAATCAAGGCAATGATCAAGGTATTGAGATACCAAGTGCCGTACAAGGTTTCAGTAAAGAGTCCTTTAAAGTTATCAAAACTAAAATCGACGTTACCATCTAGTTTAAAGGCTACCACGTTACCAGACTTGAAGGCTGACATAATGGTGATCAAAAGTGGATAAATAATGACGATTGATAAGCCAATCAAGTAGAGGTAAGTGAGGGTTTGAGTCAGTCTACGTTTGAGTTTGATTGAGTTATTCATCTTAGACGTCCTCCATATCAAATGCGTGTAGTTTCTTGAATGCAATCATAGAGATAGAGATGACAATAATGGAGATAATCAAGGTAACAGCTGCCGCCATAGAGTATTGTGGGGCTGTACCAGTTGTCAAACGGTAAATCCATGAAATCAAGATATCAGTTGAACCGGCTCCACCACCAACGCTACCAGGTCCTCCACCATTGAAGAGGTACATGATAGAGAAGTTGTTAAAGTTGAAGGTGTATTGGCTAATCAATGTTGGAGCTGCAACAGCCAAGATCATTGGGAAAGTGATGTTGCGGAATTTTTGCCAAGCATTGGCACCATCGATGTAAGCCGCTTCGTAGAGGTCGTTAGGAATAGACTGCAAGATACCCAAGGTCAAAACGTAGATGTATGGGAAACCTAGCCAACCTTGCATCATAATCAAGGCAATCTTAGTCCAAGTCGGATCGGTTTTCCAAGGGATAAGAGCCCCATCTAGGAAAGGAAGGACCTTAGACAAAAGAGGCAAGACTTGGGTGTTGATAGCACCAACACTATCATTAAACATGTTTGAGAATGTCAAGATAGTGATGAAGGCTGGAACTGCCCAAGGAAGAAGGAAAATAACACCGAAGATACGTTTTCCTTTGATAAATGGTTGGTTGGCAATGATTGCAGTAAAGATACCAATGACAATCTGCAAAGTAGAAGCAGATAAAGCCCAGATAATGGTCCAAGAAAGAACGGAACCAAAGGCTGAACGGAAGGTACTCAAACTCCAGATGTTAGTGAAGTTCGTCAAACCAACCCAGTCCAACAATTTGTTTGGTGGCAAGTGTTGGAAGTCGTAGTTGGTAAAGGCAATCATCAAGGTTACGATAACAGGGAAGATAATCGCAAATGTCATCGCTACATACGATGGGATGATTAAAAGGTATGGGAATCCATTTTCATAAATGCCTTTAATCATGTCCTTGAAGGTACGAGCTACGGGAATACCGTTGTTGATATGTTTAGCAGTCGTATGTGCATCTTTGATATTAAAGATGTAAAAGAGCAAGTAAACGACAACAAAGATAGAATGGAAAGCACCACGAATCAGCATGAAGAGTGAATTATCACGGCCAGGTTTGTCACCAAGGGTGATCAAATTGCTCAATTCAGGTGTTGCAAGTGTTAGAAAATACAGAACAAATAGAACAGTAATGCCAAGGAAAATAAATCCTTTAGCTTTTTGTTTGTTATAGATTTGTCCTAAACCAGGAATGATTGACAGCAAGGCTGCTTTGCGAGGCTGTTGTTTTTCCATGATTACTCCTTTCATAGGATGCGAGTTTAAACTCGGATTCAATCGTAAGATACGTATATCTGATAAGAAGCATATCTATAAATTCAAAGGGGGATTTTGCTTCCACCCCCCTTGAACAAATCAATTATTCACCAAATTTTTGTTTGATTGTTTCCTTAATCAATGTTACAGCATCGTTAGCAGCTGTTTTCGCATCTTTCTTACCACTTACAGCATCAAAGAGCATAGTTTTCGCTGGATCCCAAACTGTTGACATTTGTGAGATGTTTGGCATTGGTTGAGCGTTCTTAAACTGTTTGATAACAGCTGTAGTCAACTCATCGTTTTTGCCTTCAGCATAAGTACGAGCCTCAGTGTTAGCTGGGATTTCGTTGGTTGCATCGTAGAATGCTTTTTGTTGTTCAGTTGAAACTAGGAAGTCTACAAATTTTTGAGCGCCTTCAAGGTTCTTAGTGCTTGATGGGATGATCCAAGCTTTACCACCACCGAATGCTGCGTAATCTTTACCGTTTGGAAGAGTTGGGATAGTCGCAACACCGTAGTTTACTTTAGCATCTTTAAAGGATTGAGCTTTCCAAGGACCATCGATGATAGCAGCTGTTTTGCCTTCTTGGAATTGAGTTTGGATCAAGTTACCAGCACCTTCAGTATCTTGCATACCTTTAGGCCATTTTTCGTACCAAGATTTAGCGTATTCGATACCTTTGATTGCTCCGTCGTTTGCAAGACCGATATCTTTAGGATCTTTACCATTTTGACCGAATACATAACCACCGTTACCAGCAAGGAGTCCGTATGCGTAGTAGAAGTTTGTCCAGTCAGCTAGGAAGGCAGTAGTTTTGCCATCTTCACCAGCGAAAGCATATTTGCTATCTTTAGCAAGGTTTTCTAAGTCAGCGAAAGTTTTTGGAGCTTCTTTTAGCAAGTCTTTGTTGTAGTACATTACAAGAGACTCGATAACGGCTGGAGCACCATAGACTTTACCACCAACAGTTACAAGAGATTTAGTAGTATCGTCTGTTTTCGCACCATCACTAAGAGTTACTTCTGAAAGTTGTCCGTCAGTACCAAGGCTACCTACACGGTCGTATGGAGCCATCATAACATCAGGGGCTTTACCAGATTGGTTGTCAAGTGAAAGGTTATCAAGACCACCCATTTGGTCTCCTGTTTTGATCGTAACTTTTACGCCAGATTCTTTTTCGTAAGCTTTTGCAGCTGATTCAGCGAAGGCTTTATATTGGTCTTCAACGTAGAAAGTGATTTCTTGTGCTTCTGAAGAGCTAGTATCAGCTGCTTTGTCAGCAGATTTGCTTCCGCAAGCTACCAAGAGCAAGCTAGCGAGAGTAGCAGTTCCGAGCACAGCAGCGCTCTTCATGAATTTAGATGACATAGTGTATTCCTCCTAAAGAATAACAGTATAATTTATTTAGAAAACGCAAACGTTTTCTTTTATGAGCCTAGTATAGCACAAATAGAAAACGGTTGCAAGCTTTTTTAAAAAGTTTTTTAAAAAAATTTTAAGGTTTCAAACATTTGTTAAAGCCTATATATAGGAAAGAACTTAAAATGTTTGTTTTTTTGAATTGAAAATATATTAGGAAAACGATTGCGTAAATTCGGCTCGGTTTTTCAGAAAATAGAGCAGATATTGGGAATGAATTATCTTAAATCAGAAAATCTTTAAAATTTTTTCGCTTATTTCATAAAATATCAGTGGGAATAAGTTTTAGTTAGATAAAAATAATTCAAAAAAATTTTTAAAAACGCTTGCATTTGTCTTTGAAATGCGCTATACTTAACTTGACGCAAACGTTTGCGCCTTGATTGCGCAACGTTTTATAACAAACACATGAGGTGCTATTATGAAAAAACGTCAAAGTGGTGTGTTGATGCACATCTCTTCTCTGCCAGGAGCTTACGGGATTGGATCATTTGGTCAGACTGCCTATGATTTCGTCGATTTCTTGGTTCGTACGAAGCAACGTTACTGGCAAATCCTCCCTCTTGGGACAACAAGCTATGGAGATTCTCCATACCAATCATTCTCAGCCTTTGCTGGAAATACGCATTTTATCGACCTTGATATCTTGGTAGAGCAAGGCTTGCTCGAAGCTAGTGACCTTGAAGGTGTTGACTTTGGTAGCGATGCATCTAAAGTTGACTATGCGAAGATTTATTACGCACGTCGTCCGCTTTTAGAAAAAGCAGTTAAACGCTTCTTGGAAGTGGGTGATGTCAAAGATTTTGAGAAGTTTGCTCAAGACAACCAATCATGGCTCGAACTCTTCGCAGAATATATGGCTATCAAAGAGCATTTTGACAATCTTGCTTGGACAGAATGGCCAGACGCAGATGCTCGTGCGCGTAAAGCTTCAGCACTTGAAAGCTACCGTGAGAAATTGGCAGACAAGTTGGTTTACCACCGTGTGACTCAATACTTCTTCTTCCAACAATGGTTGAAATTGAAAGCCTACGCTAACGACAACCACATCGAAATTGTTGGAGATATGCCAATCTACGTAGCGGAAGATTCAAGCGATATGTGGGCAAATCCACATCTCTTCAAAACAGATGTCAATGGTAAGGCGACTTGCATCGCAGGATGCCCACCAGATGAGTTTTCTGCAACTGGTCAGCTTTGGGGGAACCCAATCTATGACTGGGAAGAAATGGACAAAGACGGTTACAAATGGTGGATTGAACGCTTGCGCGAAAGCTTCAAAATCTACGATATCGTTCGTATCGACCACTTCCGCGGTTTCGAATCTTACTGGGAAATTCCTGCTGGTTCCGATACAGCAGCACCTGGTAAATGGGTGAAAGGCCCAGGCTATAAGCTTTTTGCAGCCGTTAAGGAAGAGCTTGGTGAGCTAAACATCATCGCGGAAGACCTTGGTTTCATGACAAATGAAGTGATTGAGTTACGTGAACGTACTGGCTTCCCAGGAATGAAGATTCTTCAATTCGCCTTCAACCCAGAAGACGAAAGTATCGATAGCCCACACTTGGCACCTGCTAACTCTGTTATGTACACAGGAACACACGATAACAACACTGTTCTTGGTTGGTACCGTAATGAGATTGACGATCCAACTCGCGAGTACATGGCGCGCTACACGAACCGTAAAGAGTATGAAACAGTGCCACATGCAATGCTTCGCACAGTCTTTTCATCTGTTAGCTTCATGGCTATTGCTACTATGCAAGACTTGCTAGAACTAGATGAGTCAGCTCGTATGAACTTCCCATCTACTCTTGGTGGAAATTGGTCATGGCGTATGACAGCTGATCAACTCACACCAGCTGTTGAAGAAACTTTGCTTGACTTGACTACAATTTATCGCCGAATCAATGAAAATTTGGTAGAATTAAAGAAATAAGACAATATCAGGAGACACATAAACATGTTACCATTAAACGAATTTGTACAAAAACGTTACAATAAAACCATTGCAGAATGTAGTAACGAAGAGCTTTACCTTGCTCTTCTCAACTACAGCAAACTTGCAAGCAGCCAAAAACCAGTTAACACTGGTAAGAAAAAAGTTTACTACATCTCAGCTGAGTTCTTGATCGGTAAACTCTTGTCAAACAACTTGATTAACCTTGGCCTTTACGACGATGTGAAAAAAGAACTTGCAGCTGCAGGTAAAGACTTGATCGAAGTCGAAGAAGTTGAGTTGGAGCCATCACTTGGTAACGGTGGTTTGGGACGTTTGGCAGCCTGCTTTATCGACTCAATCGCTACACTTGGTTTGAATGGTGACGGTGTTGGTTTGAACTACCACTTCGGTCTTTTTCAACAAGTTCTTAAAAACAACCAACAAGAAACGATTCCTAATGCTTGGTTGACTGAGCAAAACTGGTTGGTACGCTCAAGCCGTAGCTACCAAGTGCCATTTGCACACTTCACATTGACATCTACTCTTTACGATATCGATGTACCTGGTTACAAGACAGCTACTAAAAACCGCTTGCGTTTGTTTGACTTGGATTCAGTTGATTCTTCTATCATCGAAGATGGTATCAACTTTGACAAGACAGATATCGCACGCAACTTGACTCTCTTCCTTTACCCAGACGATAGCGACAAGCAAGGTGAATTGCTCCGTATCTTCCAACAATACTTCATGGTTTCAAACGGTGCGCAATTGATCATCGACGAAGCAATCGAAAAAGGAAGCAACTTGCATGACCTTGCGGACTACGCAGTTGTACAAATCAACGATACTCACCCATCAATGGTGATTCCTGAATTGATCCGTCTCTTGACTGCGCGTGGTATCGAACTTGATGAAGCAATCTCAATTGTACGTAGCATGACTGCCTACACTAACCACACAATCCTTGCTGAAGCCCTTGAAAAATGGCCTCTTGAATTCTTGCAAGAAGTGGTTCCTCACTTGGTACCAATCATCAAAGAATTGGACCGCCGTGTGAAAGCAGAATACAAAGATCCAGCTGTTCAAATCATCGATGAGAGCGGACGTGTTCACATGGCTCACATGGATATCCACTATGGATACAGCGTAAACGGGGTTGCAGCTCTTCACACTGAAATCTTGAAGAACTCAGAGTTGAAAGCTTTCTACGACATCTACCCAGAAAAATTCAATAACAAAACAAACGGTATCACATTCCGTCGTTGGCTCATGCATGCCAACCCAAGACTGTCTCACTACTTGGATGAGATTATTGGCCGTGGTTGGCACCATGAAGCAGATGAGCTTGAAAAACTCTTGTCATACGAAGACAAGGCTGCTGTCAAAGAAAAATTGGAAAGCATCAAGGCTCACAACAAACGTAAATTGGCTCGCCACTTGAAAGAGCACCAAGGTGTGGAAATCAATACAAACTCTATCTTTGATATCCAAATTAAACGTCTTCACGAGTACAAACGTCAACAAATGAACGCTTTGTATGTCATCCACAAATACCTTGATATCAAGGCTGGCAACATCCCTGCTCGCCCAATCACAGTCTTCTTTGGTGGTAAAGCAGCTCCTGCCTACACAATTGCCCAAGACATCATTCACTTGATCCTTTGCTTGTCAGAAGTGATTGCAAATGATCCAGAAGTAGCTCCACACTTGCAAGTCGTCATGGTTGAAAACTACAATGTTACTGCAGCAAGCTTCCTTATCCCAGCATGTGACATCTCAGAACAAATCTCACTTGCTTCTAAAGAAGCTTCAGGTACTGGTAACATGAAATTCATGTTGAACGGAGCTTTGACTCTTGGTACTATGGACGGCGCTAACGTGGAAATCGCTGAATTGGTTGGAGACGAAAACATCTACATCTTCGGTGAAGATTCAGAAACTGTTATCGACCTTTACGCAAAAGCAGCTTACAAATCAAGCGAATTCTACGCTCGTAAAGCTATCAAACCTTTGGTTGACTTCATCGTGAGCGATGCTGTTCTTGCAGTAGGTAAGAAAGAACGCTTGGAACGTCTTTACAATGAATTGATCAACAAAGACTGGTTCATGACTCTCCTTGACTTGGAAGACTACATCAAAGTGAAAGAGCAAATGCTTGCTGACTACGAAGACCGTGACGCATGGTTGGATAAAGTCATCGTTAACATTTCTAAAGCAGGATTCTTCTCATCTGACCGTACAATCGCTCAGTACAACGAAGATATCTGGCACTTGAACTAAGGTACAAATTTATACTAATACATTTTGTAAAAAAGCGAGTTTCGATTGAAATTCGCCTTTTTTGAATGATGTGGATTTGGGTCAATCTTGTAAGTAAAAGAAGAGAAATCATAGACGTATTGAAGGTTTAACACTCTCTTTCAACCTCATGCTTCTTCTTAGTTGATCACCTCATATAGCTTGTATCCGCTTACATAAAGTGTTATAATATGATTGCAGGAAAGAGGGTGTTCTTATGTGGAAAAAATATTTTTCAAAATATAAATGGACTGATTTATTTTGGATTCTTTTTGTAATTTGGTCATGCCTTTATATGGGTAATAGTAGTTCCTTTCCACTGACTCATCAAGAAATCTCTTTTCATGGATGTTGTTATGGGGCATCACTTGCCTCATTTCACTTGCTATTTATTGATAAATTTGTTATTTCGAATCGAAAATAAATGGAGAGGTTAAAATTTTTTCCACTTTTCGGATAGACAGTTGAAAAATCGAGATTTAAACCCGCATCTCAAGAAGAGGTGCGGGTTTTGTCTTATTGAAAGATTTATTTACACTGCTTTCCCAACTAAAATCTCTGCTTCGATGGTAATCTCAGTCAACTGACTCCAGTCAATCTTGGTTTGGTCAACGTGAAAGAGGAGAGGCGTCATGGCAAGCAGGGCTTGGCGTTGCTCAGCCGAGATAGGTTTTGTTAAGGAAGCAATCTGACTAGATTGGATGCTGAAATGTTCCTGGAAATGTTCCTTGATATCTTGGTTGGAATAATCCTTCTTTGTCAGCTGGTCCTGCACCATTTGACGGATTTCCTTGAGGTGATTTTCAGTCGGGATGACCTTAATCAAGATACCATCTTTGGATAAAACGCGACGGAATTCCCCATAGTTGGCAGGTGAGAAGATATCAAGCAGGATATCCATGCTGGCGTCTTTTATAGGAAGGCGAGCCAGATCACCGACAAACCAGTTGACCGCCCAGTTGGGTTCGCTCTTGGCAGCGATTTGAACGGAATCTTTTGAAATATCAAAGGCGTAGAAAGTCTTGTCAGAGTGTGTTTCTTGGAGTTTACGAGAATAAAAACCTTCGCCACAGCCGATATCCAAGACTGTTTTTACGGATGGTTTAGTGGCTAGTAAGTCGGAGACACCTTCTAAAATAGCCTGATAAAAACCAGCTTCAAGGATTTGCTGGCGGTTTTGGAAGTTTTCCTTGTCGTAGTTGGTAGATTGCTTGATTTGAGGTGCCAGATTGACATAGCCGAATTTTGCCAGGTCAAAAGAATGGCGATTGCTACACTTGAGACTGCTCTCTACTAAGGTCAGATTTTCTTGACAGATAGGACAGGCAAAGGCACTAGCAGAAGCAAAGCGCTGGAGTTTTGGTTTGAGGTTTGTATTCATAGTTTTAGTCTAGCAAAAAAAGGACTGGATGGCAAATGCCTCCAGTCTGCTTTCTTAGTATGTAAGGACGAAGTATTTTTTCTTACCGCGGCGGATAACAGTTAGTTCATTTTCTAACTTATCTGCATCACTCAAGACATAGTCAAGGTCTTGGATACGGTCGCCGTTGACGTAGATGGCTCCATTTTGAACATCTTCACGGGCCTGGCGTTTTGAGTTCACCACACCAGATGACACGAGGAGTTCCACGATATTGTGGTTTTCGTCTGCTTGTACTTGGTAGTTTGGCACTCCACGAAGTCCTTGTTTGAGTTCTTTGACAGAAAGGTTTTTGATGTTTCCAGCAAAGAGTTGCTCAGTGATGTTAAGGGCTTCCTTGTAGGCTTCTTCACCGTGGACAAGTGTTACGACCTCACGAGCCAAGACTTTTTGAGCCAAGCGTTCGTGTGGTGCTGCTTCAAATTGTTTGCGGATGTCTTCAATCTCGTCCAGTGACAAGAAGGTAAAGATCTTCAAGAAGCGAACAGCGTCAGCGTCCATGACGTTCATCCAGAATTGGTACATTTCGTATGGAGAAGTCTTTTCAGGGTTGAGCCAAACAGCGTTTCCTTCTGATTTACCAAATTTCTTACCAGTTGCATCTGTAATGAGTGGCACTGTGATAACGTGACCAGTCTTGTCAGCCTTGCGACGAAGCAATTCGGTACCAGCAGTCATATTTCCCCACTGGTCAGAACCACCGATTTGTAGGGTTACGTTGTGCTCTTGGTTAAGGACGTAGAAGTCATATCCTTGCATGATTTGGTAGGCAAACTCAGTGTAAGAAATCCCTGTCTCGATCCGTTTTTTCACAGACTCCTTACTCATCATGGAGTTGACAGTGAAGTATTTTCCGACATCACGGAGGAAGTCAATGAAGCTGATGCTGCCAAACCAGTCGTAGTTATTGACCATGACAGCTTTGTTTTCACCATTTTCAAAGTCAAGAAAACGAGAAAGTTGTCCTTGGATAGACTTGACCCAGCCATCTACTGTGTCTTTTGTTTGGAGACTACGCTCAGCATCTTTGAAGGACGGATCTCCGATGAGACCTGTAGCACCGCCAACGAGCGCATAAGGTTTGTGACCTGCTAACTGCAAACGACGACTGGTCAAGATTGCGACAAGGTGGCCTAGGTGAAGGCTGTCAGCAGTTGGATCGTAGCCACTATAATAAGAAACTTGACCTTCTTCTAGGGCTTTACGCAAAGCTTCTTCATCAGTCGTTTGAAAAATCAAACCACGCTCTTTTAGCTCATCAAAAATGTGCATGTGTCTTTTCTCCTTTATAAAATATTGTTTCTACCTATTGTATCACAAACTTGATTAATAGCCTAGTAGAATAGGGAAGAAAGTGGCTATTTTATTGAAAGCTTCCCTTTTATGGTATAATAGAGAAAGCGAGGACATTCATGAAAGAAAGAATTAATGAATTAAAAACAAAAATGCTGCATTTTTTCCAGCAGCTAATGCAACGAATTGCAAAATGGAAGAAAAGACTAGCAGAAAAACTGGCTAATAAGAAAACCGGTAAAAAGGGGACCTCTTCTGACAAAGTTGGAAGGGCAGGATCTAATTTTGCTAAGGTTTTGAGTGGGTTTAAAATAGTTTTTAATACTCTCTTTATCCTAGGTTTTATCGGTGGACTGTTTGGTGCTGGGGTGGCTATGGGTTATGGAGTCGCTCTATTTGACAAGGCCCAGGTACCTCAAGCAGAAGAGTTGGTCAAGCAAGTGAAGGATATTGCCTCTATCTCAGAAATCACTTATTCTGACGGCAGTACCATTGCCTCGATCGAGGGCGATTTGTTGCGCACTTCAGTCGCTTCAGATGCTATCTCAGACAATCTTAAGAAGGCTATCATTGCGACAGAGGACGAGAATTTCAACGAGCACAAGGGAGTCGTGCCTAAGGCCGTTATTCGTGCGACCCTGGGAACTTTTGTCGGTCTGGGGTCATCCAGTGGTGGTTCGACCTTGACTCAGCAGGTTATCAAGCAGCAAGTGGTGGGGGATGCTCCCACTCTAGCTCGTAAGGCCAAAGAAATCATTGATGCTCTAGCTTTAGAGCGGGCTATGGGTAAGGATGAGATTTTAACAACCTACCTTAATATTGCTCCTTTTGGTCGCAATCATAAAGGCCAAAATATTGCAGGTGCCCAACAGGCTGCAGAAGGAATCTTTGGGGTTAAGGCTTCGGATTTAACGGTCCCTCAAGCGGCCTTTATTGCAGGATTGCCACAGAGCCCAATCAGTTACTCCCCTTATGAATCTGACGGTAGTATGAAGAGTGAGGAGGATTTGGCTCTGGGGATCAAACGGGCTAGAGATGTTCTCTATAATATGTACCGGACAGGGGCTCTAAGTCAGGAAGATTACGACAAGTACAAGGATTATGATTTTAAGAAAGACTTCTTACCATCTGGTAGTGTCAGCGGTACTTCGCGTGACTATCTCTACTTCGCAACCTTGGCAGAAGCTACTGATCGAATGTATGACTACCTGATTCAGAGAGATAATGTTTCTGTACAAGAGCAAAAGAATGAATCCATCCAGAAAGCTTATCGTGATTTAGCGACTAAGGAAATTGAAAATGGTGGGTATAAGATTACGACAACTATCAATAAAAATGTTCATGCTGCGATGCAAAATGCGGTGGCAACCTACGGCTATCTGCTAGATGATTCGACAGGCCAGCCTGAGGTGGGGAATGTCCTCATGGACAACCAAACGGGAGCTATTCTTGGATTTGTCGGTGGTCGCAATTATCAAAAAAATCAGAATAACCACGCTATCGACACAAAACGTTCTCCTGCTTCGACTACTAAGCCGATATTGGCTTACAGTATTGCCATTGACCAAGGTCTGATGGGAAGTGCAAGTATCTTATCAAACTATCCAACCAACTTTTCAAACGGCAATCCCATCATGTATGTCAATAGTCCTGGTACGGGCATGATGACGTTAGGGGAGGCCCTTAACTACTCATGGAATATCCCAGCCTACTGGACTTATCGTACACTTCGAGAGAAGGGTGTTGATGTTAAAGGCTATATGGAAAAAATGGGTTACGAAATCCCAGAATATGGTATTGAGAGTTTACCGATGGGCGGAGGAATTGACGTTACAGTTGCTCAGCATACTAACGGATATCAGACTCTGGCCAACAACGGAGTTTACCATAAGAAACACATGATCGCGAAGATCGAGTCAACAGATGGTCGAGTGGTTTATGAACATAAAGATAAACCTGTCCAAGTTTACTCAAAAGCGACAGCGACCATCATGCAAAGTCTCCTTCGGGATGTCATTTCATCTCGGATTACCTCAAGTTTCCAGACAGACTTGGCTACCATCAATCCAAGCCTCGCTAGCGCCGACTGGATTGGAAAAACTGGTACAACCAATGAAGATGAAAACATGTGGCTTATGCTTTCTACGCCTCGCTTGACCTTGGGTGGCTGGCTAGGTCACGATGACAACCGACCACTAGCCAAAGGGGCGGGCCACTACCGCAATGCCAACTATATGGCCCACTTGGTTAATGCTATTCAACAAGCAAAACCTGGCATTTGGGGGAATGAGCGCTTTAATCTTGACTCAAGTGTGACCAAGTCACAAGTTCTCAAGTCGACAGGGGAGAAGCCGGGCAAGGTTTCAATTAATGGCAAAGAAGTTAACGTTTCCGGTTCTACCGTAACAAGTTACTGGGCTACTAAAGAAGGGGCGCCAGTAACCGCCTACCGCTTCGCTATTGGAGGAAGCGATGCAGATTATCAGAATGCTTGGAAGAATATTCTAGGAAGCATTCCTGCAGTAACTCCTCCAAGCTCAAGTAGCGGTTCGGGAACAACAAGTTCGAGTGGAAATACTCAGAGTGGCTCTTCAGGACGTTCACGTCTATTTAATCGTTAAGATAGAGTAGCAGCAAGGTTAGTAATTTCCCCTTGTTGCTACTTTTTTCTTTGTTAGTTTCGTGTTACAATAGGATTATGAATCATTATCAGAAAAAGATTGTTAAGGGAACACTATACTCGCTACTTTCAGGCCTAATCTGGGGGATTTGTGGGATTTTAGGAGAGTATTTTTTCACTCATTATCCAGTGTCTTCTGGATGGATTACTTCTATGCGTTTACTGGTAGCGGGGAGTTTGGTTTTAGGCTTATCGGCCTTTCAGTTGCGCACTCGATTATTGGATATCTGGCGTGATAAGAAAAATTATCTACCTTTTTTAGCCTATGCTATTCTAGGTATTTTTTCTGTGCAGTTTTTCTTCTATCTCTGCGTTGAGTATTCCAATGCGACGACGGCAACCATTTTGCAATTTATCAGCCCCGTTTTTATTTTGTTTTACAATCGCATTGTCTACCAGAAGAAGG
Organism: bacterium; assembly: GCA_905221355.1. GTDB lineage: Bacteria > Bacillota > Bacilli > Lactobacillales > Streptococcaceae > Streptococcus. The sequence continues at coordinate 22,531 of CAJNCU010000005.1, read as the reverse complement.
CTTCGATTACAGCGATTCTCTATGTTTTGATTGCCATGTTAGGTGTTTTTTTGATGGCTACAAAAGGGGATTTGTCCCAGTTGTCCATGACACCTTTGGCTCTAGTGACCGGTTTGCTCAGTGCAGTAGGGGTCATGTTTAATGTTATCCTTCCTCAACGCTTTGCACGGCGCTACGGTTTCGTTCCGACTGTTGGTTGGGGGATGATTCTAGCAGGGTTCTTTAGTAATTTCCTTTACCCTATTTATCGGATAAGTTTTCAAGTGGACCTGGTAAGTGTGCTGATTTGTCTGATGATTGCTGTGTTTGGCACCGCTTTTGCTTTCTTCCTATCTATGAAGGCTGTGTCACTCGTTTCCCCGCTGGTGGTATCGGTGGTGAGTGCCAGCGAACCGCTCTCTTCAGCTTTATTAAGTGTTCTTTTTCTGGGATTAGTCATGGATAGTTTTTTGGCCTTAGCTATGATTTTGATTATCGTTCCGATGATTTTCTTATCTGTAGAAGAAGCAAAACAAGCCAAGTAAAGATGCTTATTTGATAGTTGAGGCTTCAAATTTGAAGCCTTTTTTGGTAGAATAGGTATCATTATAATGAACCAGGAGGCGCCTATGACTGCCACAAAAATGAACGCTCAAGAAATTATCCAATTTATCGCCAATGCGGAAAAGAAAACCAGTGTCAAAGTAACCTTTGAAGGGCAACTCGCAACTGCTGTGCCAAGCTCTGTTGTCAAACTAGGAAATGTTTTATTCGGAGACTGGAAGGATGTCGCTCCGCTTCTTGAAGGTTTAGTAGAAAATCAAGATTATATTGTTGAGCAAGATGCTCGTAATTCTGCAGTTCCTTTGCTAGATAAACGTGCGATTAACGCTCGTATCGAGCCAGGTGCTATTATCCGTGACCAGGTTGAAATTGGTGACAATGCTGTTATCATGATGGGAGCTGTTATCAATATCGGTGCTGAAATCGGTGCTGGAACCATGATTGACATGGGTGCTATCCTTGGTGGCCGTGCCATCGTTGGGAAAAACAGCCACGTTGGTGCAGGGGCAGTTTTGGCAGGTGTGATTGAGCCAGCTAGTGCCGATCCAGTCCGTGTCGGGGACAATGTTCTCATCGGAGCCAATGCAGTGGTTATCGAAGGGGTACAAATCGGTAGTGGTTCAGTCGTTGCCGCAGGAGCTATCGTTACCCAAGATGTCCCAGAAAATGTAGTGGTAGCAGGTGTTCCAGCTCGTATCATCAAAGAAATTGATGCCCAAACCCAACAAAAAACAGCGCTAGAGGATGCGCTTCGTACCTTGTAATTGTAAAAGTAAAAAAAGAGGCGGAACCCTTTTTCCAGCCTCTTTCTGCTATATCGGAGGATAGATAGATGTTAGATTTGATTCAGACTCGGCGAGATTTGCACCAGATTCCAGAGATTGGCTTGGAGGAGTTCGAGACTCAGGCTTATTTGCTGGATGTGATTGAGAAATTGATTGCGGGCAAGGACTTTGTTCAAGTTCATACTTGGCGAACAGGAATTTTGGTATATTTGCAGGGAAGTCAGCCTGAGCGGACCATTGGTTGGCGGACAGATATTGATGGCCTGCCTATCGTCGAACAAACAGGCCTGCCTTTTGCTTCTCAACACCAAGGTCGCATGCATGCTTGTGGCCATGATTTTCATATGACTATTGCCTTAGGCTGTCTTGAGCGCTCCCTTGAGGAGCAACCCAAGAATAATCTGCTCTTCCTATTTCAGCCTGCTGAGGAGAATGAAGCCGGTGGTATGCTCATGTATGAGGATGGTGCTTTTGGGGACTGGCTACCAGACCAGTTCTATGGCCTTCATGTTCGTCCAGATTTGAAGGTCGGACAGATCGCGACCAATACTCATACACTCTTTGCAGGGACTTGTGAGGTGAAGATTCGTTTCAAAGGAAAAGGAGGACACGCAGCTTTTCCGCATGAGGCCAATGACGCCTTGGTGGCTGCTAGTTACTTTGTAACCCAAGTACAGTCAGTTGTCAGCCGCAATGTCAATCCAATCGAGGGAGCAGTGGTGACATTTGGTCTTTTCCAAGCTGGAACAACCAACAATGTCATTACAGACACAGCATTTTTACACGGAACCATTCGCGCCTTGACTCAGGACATGAGCCTATTAGTACAAAAAAGAGTCAAGACAGTAGCAGAAGGTGTTGCAGCAGCCTTTGATATGGAAGTTGAAGTGGAACTCAAGCAAGGAGGCTACCTACCTGTTGAGAATAATCCAGCCTTGGCGCGTGAACTGATGGACTTTTTTGAAGAGAAAGACGGAATCGAGTTGATTGATATCGAGCCTGCTATGACTGGTGAGGACTTTGGTTATCTCCTTTCGAAGGTAGATGGCGTTATGTTTTGGCTGGGTATCGATAGTCCCTACGCCCTTCATCATCCTCAGATGAGTCCCAAGGAAGAAGCATTAGCTATTGGAGTGAATGCGGTCTCTAGCTTCCTGAAAAAGAAGGCGGCGGAGTAGAGGGCTTATCTATGAAAGCAGAACTACGAAAGCAAGTCTTGCAAGAAATGAAGGCTTTATCTCAAGAACAAAAACAGGCTATGGATCAAGCTTTAACAGAACGATTTTTGGATCATCCTGTTTACCAAGAAGCGAAGGTCATCGCAACCTACCTCTCTTTTCCGCATGAGTTTCAAACGCAGGGACTGATTGACCAGGCGCGGAAGGCCGGCAAAAAGGTTTTGATACCCAAAACCTATCCTAAGGGGCAGATGGAGTTTGTGGTCTACGATCCGCAGCAGTTGAAAAGAACTTCCTTTGGTTTACTGGAGCCCCAAGGGGACTTGGAAGTGGTGGATGCCTCTCAGATTGATTTGATTCATGTTCCGGGCTTGGCTTTTACAATAGAGGGCTATCGGATTGGATATGGTGGAGGCTACTACGACCGCTATCTGGAGAATTTTGCTGGGCAGAGTCTGAGTACAATCTATCCTTGTCAAGTTCAGGAGTTTAACTCGGAAAACCATGATATTCCCGTCCAGGAGGTGCTAATAGATGAAGGAAATCTTTGATAAACGTTATCCTGTGACTAGTTTCTTCCTCCTAGTGACTGGCTTTGTATTTCTACTGATGCTGATTACTACGGGTATCAACTTTGATCAGGCCAAAACTCTGTTTCAGTTTGGAGCCATGTATGGACCGATCATTCGCCTGTTCCCAGAGCAGATCTGGCGCCTTTTTTCGGCTATATTTGTGCATATAGGTTGGGAACATTTCATTGTCAATATGATTTCGCTCTACTTTCTTGGACGACAGGTGGAGGAGATTTTCGGCTCCAAGCAGTTCTTTTTTCTTTATCTCTTATCAGGAATGATGGGCAATCTCTTTGTTTTTGCTTTCACACCGAAAGTCCTAGCAGCAGGGGCCTCCACTTCTCTCTATGGGTTATTTGCTGCGATTATCGTCTTGCGTTATGCAACTCGCAACCCCTATATCCAGCAGTTGGGGCAATCCTATCTGACACTTTTCGTGATAAATATCATTGGAAGTATTCTGATTCCAGGAATCAGCCTAGCAGGGCATATTGGTGGCGCAGTAGGCGGGGCTTTTCTAGCGATCATCTTTCCAGTCAAATGGGAAAAAAGGATGTATAGTACCAGCAAGCGAATTGGAGCAACCGTACTTTTTATTGCACTAGCCGTTTTCCTTTGCTATAAGGGAATGAGCTATGTGTAAGGGATGGAATAGTTAAAAAGCTACTCAAAAATGAGTAGCTTTTTTTGGAACCATTCGAAACAACACAGCTCTAAAACAGACTTTGCGAGTGTTGGTCTGCTCTTTAAGTTTTGGAACCATTCGAAACAACACAGCTCTAAAACACAGGATTGGATTGCTCCACTTGAGCAGATGTTTTGGAACCATTCGAAACAACACAGCTCTAAAACACAGTGAAGCTCAATATACATATGACTACAGTTTTGGAACCATTCGAAACAACACAGCTCTAAAACTCGACCACGTCCTACTACTGTCGTAGTTGTGTTTTGGAACCATTCGAAACAACACAGCTCTAAAACAGTCCTTAAGTTCATATGGTATATCTTTACGTTTTGGAACCATTCGAAACAACACAGCTCTAAAACGAAATAGGAGTGACTACAGATACTTGGATAGTTTTGGAACCATTCGAAACAACACAGCTCTAAAACTTTTTGTATTTTCTGCCATTTTTGCTTGTGGGTTTTGGAACCATTCGAAACAACACAGCTCTAAAACACTGCCCTGTAATAAGCCTTACCCATTGACGTTTTGGAACCATTCGAAACAACACAGCTCTAAAACTTAGCATACCATTCGATTCCAATACTTGGAGTTTTGGAACCATTCGAAACAACACAGCTCTAAAACCCAAACTTATCAAAAATACTTGTTTTCTTTGTTTTGGAACCATTCGAAACAACACAGCTCTAAAACTCCAAAAATGCTAACCGTTCTGATATATTCGTTTTGGAACCATTCGAAACAACACAGCTCTAAAACTTGTCTTTAACATATTCCTCATTAATTGACGTTTTGGAACCATTCGAAACAACACAGCTCTAAAACCGTTCTGGATAGTGCACTCGATTCTCTACTGTTTTGGAACCATTCGAAACAACACAGCTCTAAAACATTTTTTCTTTGTGGGTGATTCTGCCTTTGGTTTTGGAACCATTCGAAACAACACAGCTCTAAAACAAGCTCGAATGGTATTCTGTCGGTTTCCTTGTTTTGGAACCATTCGAAACAACACAGCTCTAAAACCCGCAGCATACTGCAACCATACTAGGCACTGTTTTGGAACCATTCGAAACAACACAGCTCTAAAACGTCTGAAGACGAGCAGCTGCAATAGCTTGTGTTTTGGAACCATTCGAAACAACACAGCTCTAAAACACGGACAGCGTCAATTCCTCCGTTCTTCTGGTTTTGGAACCATTCGAAACAACACAGCTCTAAAACGCTTGGTCTATATCGTGAACTCTTAAGGCAGTTTTGGAACCATTCGAAACAACACAGCTCTAAAACAGGAAGTTATTAACAGGAAACTTGAATTAGGTTTTGGAACCATTCGAAACAACACAGCTCTAAAACTCATAATCACCACTATTAAATTGAACTGTGGTTTTGGAACCATTCGAAACAACACAGCTCTAAAACCTTATGCTCGCTCGTTAACTTAACAGGTCTGTTTTGGAACCATTCGAAACAACACAGCTCTAAAACTTGCATTTTCGCGAAAATCTTTGATAGAGGGTTTTGGAACCATTCGAAACAACACAGCTCTAAAACATTTTTTCTTTGTGGGTGATTCTGCCTTTGGTTTTGGAACCATTCGAAACAACACAGCTCTAAAACAAGCTCGAATGGTATTCTGTCGGTTTCCTTGTTTTGGAACCATTCGAAACAACACAGCTCTAAAACACCAATTAGCAAGAGTTATTAGCGAAATGAGTTTTGGAACCATTCGAAACAACACAGCTCTAAAACAAGAGCAACTACTAGCCTTGATTGGAGGTTAGTTTTGGAACCATTCGAAACAACACAGCTCTAAAACAAGCACTTTCTTGCAGTTTAAATGAACTTGGTTTTGGAACCATTCGAAACAACACAGCTCTAAAACCTCGTAGAAAAATTTTTCTCACGAAATTTCGTAATCGCGCCATTCGTCCCAGCCAGACTTCAGCTCGTCAGGTTCCAATTGTTACTCTTATTATACCATATTTTCAGGGTTCAAGAAATAGTCTTGATCCAGCACATACTGTGGAAAATCATAGACTTTTCGAGGTTCGACAAATAAAACCCTTAGTTGATTGAGTTGGATATACTCTATCAGATTTACCAACTCATCCTTTGATAGATAGGCGATCGCATTGATGAAGACAAGGAGTTTCTTTTTGGAAAGATATTTAAAAACTTGGACAATTTCTAGCATCTTTTCGAAAGGTGTATCACTCAGAGTTTCAACTTTGACCCCTAGCGCATCAATCAACTCTAGAATGGTGATTTCGTCGTACTCTAGGTCTAATTCGTTTTCCAAGCACTCAAATGCCAGCAATTCTGTAATCGTAGCTACCAGCTTTTCAATCATGGACTTGACTTCTGGTTTGTCATTGAGTTGATTTTCAAGATCTGCATGTATCAGCTTGAGCATGGCGGGTGAGTTGAGATTGTATCCTAAGACATCCGTTATCACTAGTAACTCGGACTCTTTCAGAGCTTTTAGATTTCTATCAAACAACTTTAACTCTCCATCATCAGTGTACTGGTAGAACTGCTTGACGATAGTCGAAAAGGTAAACTGGTCTTCCAGGACTAAAAAGGTTGCATTTTCAATAGCCAATGGTTCATCCAATAATGGGAAATTAATCTTCATCTCCAAGCTCCTCTCCTAGAAAAACTAAACGTGCGTCGGAGTTTGCTACGCTGGTATTTCGCTCACCATTTAAGTAAATCATGCGAGAAAACTGCTTTTCTGTAACGGTTAAGAGAGTAATGCTCCCTTTTTTAGGATTATGAGTCTTAAGGCGTTCAATCATGGCGTTATTAGCAGAGTTGTTGAGTAAGAGCTTGCTATAGATGGAGAATTGGTGCATGATAAATCCCTCATCTATGAGGAACTTACGAAATTTCCGATAGGCCTTGCGTTCCTCTACGGTATCAACGGGCATATCAAACATTAAAATCATACGCATATATCGATAACTCATATCCTAAACTCAGGAACTCCTTTCTCTGGTTGATTGAGAGCTTGGATGACTTTCTTAGTATAATCGCTGACGATATTGGACAGGTACATATCTTTGCCATTGTAGTGGAAGGTATCTGAGAAAATAGTGAACAGTTCTCGTTTGATTTTGACAAAAGAACTGTTTCGATTTTCATAGACGATTCTGTCAATAATCGGACGGAAAGGCTCCATAATATCGCTAGCGAGGTTGAATTGATTAAACTGATTAGCATGTTTCAAGCCAAACTGGGTCATACAGCCAGACAACACAATCTCACGCGCAAACATACTCAAAATTAAGGTGTAACCGTAGTCTAAGGCAGCATTGACATCATTGTCTTGTTCACGGCTAAAATCATTTCCAAATAAGGTGTTAAAATAAATCCGAGCTGCGTGCCCTTCGCGGTTACTAGGATCAAACAAATCCAACCCATGATAGAGATTGATGACGGACTGACTCTTTTCCAGAAAACCACAACTCCCTAGATAAAAAGCCTGATTGAGAATTTTTTGTGCAATAATGGTGGTCCAAACTTGTGCTTTAGCCTCCTCGCTCCAAATGATTTGCCGAGAGAGTTGCAGACTGGAATCGTGTCGACCGTAGTAGGGCATTAAGTATGCCGTTGGTAAACGTTTATCATCACAAAAGATCACCAGAATATTTTCATCCACCAAGCGTTTTATCAGCATAGTGGAGAGAACGATATCCGTCGTCTCCAAAAGAAGGATGTCCACCTCGGACAGGTGAATCAACTCTGTCCGAGAGGCATCTTTAAAAATCAAGTGATTGTTTTTGTAGGAGAGTTTAGAGTGCGTATTGACAACAACGGTTCTCCATCCCATTAGTCTTCTCCTAGTTTGCTTAAATCAATCCGAGTCTCGTAGAGACCAGTGATGGATTGGTGAATGAGGGTGGCGTTGAGGATTTCAGATACAGTTGTGTATCGTTTTCGATCAATATCTTTGCCAAAAAATTTAAAGGCAGCAGGAGCACCCAAAGCAGTAAAGGTCAACAAATTGATAAACGAATTTGCTAGAATTTCTATATCTGCTTGCTCATTGTCTGCATATAAGTTCTTGATTTTCTCTAGATTTGCATCTGCGAGGACATATTTTTGAGAGAACTCAGATACAAGATTTAACAAATCCTTAAATTCATTTCGGTGTTTCTGAATGTATTCCAAATGTCCTGATTCGTCTAGTTTATGGACATTTTTAGAATGGTAGAGCAAGGTTGTTAAATATACTGGAAGCACTATTTCATTGCCTTTTTGAAGTTCTTTCGCACTTGCAAGTAGTCGTCTGCGACCATTTTCCAGTTCAAATAAACTATACTTAGGTAGGCAGAGGATGTTTTCTTTACGGACATTATGATAGCCTTTATTTTCAAGGAAAGTTATTGGATTCTCCTCAAAAGCGGCCTTTTCCATAATCGTGATACCAACTAGAGTTTTGATAGTCTTCAGTTTTTTCGCTTTTCCTTTTTCGATATCGGCAATGAGCAAGATCGAATAGGCGATAACAGGGCTATCAAATCCCCCGTATTTAGTAGTATCCCAAAGAATATCCTTTGTTTTTCGAGGGATTAGCTTGTCAGAATTTCCTTTAGGAAGAATGGACTCTTTAGAGAAGCCACCTGTTTGCTCTTCTCTCTTCTTCACAATATTTACCTGCGGAAGTGAAAGTACTTTTTTGATTGTTGCGAAATCTTTTTCCTTATTCCAAGCGATTTCTCCAGTGTCTTTGGAGTATTCGATATTTTCTCTTTTTACGATGGTTCCGTCTGCGTAATGCACCTCTTCTTTAAAGAAGTTCAACAAGTTTGAGTAGAAGAAATACTTTTCAGTTGCTTTTTCGACTTCTTTAGGATCTTTGGATCTTGAGATGTATCTCTTAAGATCGTACTTTTGATAGTCACCATAGACGAATTCAGGCTCTAGTTTAGGATATTTCTTGAGGATAGCCTTAGCCACTACGGCATTTAAGTAGGCATCATGTGCATGGTGGTAGTCGTTGATTTCCCGTATCTTGTATAACCTAAATTCTTTACGGAAGTTGGAAACCAGGTTGGATTTCAAAGTGATGATTTTGACGGTACGGTTCTTCTTATCCTTCTCATTCACTTCTGTATTATAGCGAGCATCTAAGATCTGAGCAACGTGTTTTGTGATTTGACGTGTTTCAACTAGTTGGCGTTTGATGAAGCCAACTTTATCTCGCTCATCTAGCCCGCCACGTTCAGCTTTGGTTAAATTATTAAATTTACGTTCTGAAATCAATTTGGAATCCAACAATTGTTGCCAAAAGGCTTTTCTTTTTTGAACGACTTCTAAACGTGGAACATTATCGGATTTCCCACGATTATCCTTTGAACTAGTCAAGACACGGTTATCAAGAGAATCATCCTTGATAAAGGCCTGTGGGATGATGTGGTCAATGTCATAGCTACTCAATTGGTTGATATCAAGAGGTTTCCCAGTATACATATCCCTTCCATTTTGGAGATAGTAGAGGAAGAGACGATCATTTTGAAGTTGAATATTATCTGTTGGATGTTCTTTTAATATATTTGAATCAAGCCCAGGTGCTAAATTTTTTAGTGCATCTTCAATTCGCTTATATCTTTGTTGAGAATTCTTTTTCCCCTGGGCAGTTGTCTGATTTTCTCGTGCCATCTCAATCACAATGGACTCAGGTTTGTGTCCCATAACCTTGACAAGTTCCTCAACAATCTTGATACTTTGTAAAATTCCTTTTTTAATAGCAGGGCTTCCTGGAAGTTCTTGGACAACTTGCTTCACATCATTTGTCTTACCAACCACTTGTGCTTTTTGGATAATTTCTTTGAAGGATAGTCCGTCATCATTGATTAACTGCATAAAGTTACGATTGATTTCACCATCATCAATCAGGTAGTCAAGAATCGTATTGCCAGTTTGTTTATCACTGATGCCATTAATCAACTTAGCAGAGAGTTTTCCCCAACCAGTATAATGTCGACGAATCAATGCCTTGATGACTTTCTCATCAAAGAGAGAGTCGTATTGAGCAAGACGTTGCTTGATCATCTCACGATCTTCAAAGATAGTTAGCGTGTGGACGATATTTTCAAGAATCTCTTCATTTTTAGAATCATCCATAAACTCTTTATCCTTGATAATTTTGAGTAAATCATGATAAGTAGAAAGACTAGCGTTAAATTGTTTGTCAATTCCTTTTAGCTCGATTCCATCGTAACCATCAACATTGTGTAGAAACTGGATGATGTCTTTTTCAGTTACTTTTCTTTTCTCTTTGAATAATTGCTCGACAATTTGCTTCTTCTGTCCACTATCAAGGAATTGATAGTCTCTCAATCCTTCTGCAATAAATTTTACTTTTGTTAATTCATTGTAGATAGCAAATGTCTCATACAAGAGACTATGCTTAGGTAGAACTTTTTCTTCCGGCAAGTACAAGTCATAGTTGGTCATTTTATTGATGAAGTCTTCTGCAGAGCTTGCTTTATCAACAACTTCTTCAAAATTCCAAGGTCGGATTGCTTGGTCAGAGTTTCGAGTAAGCCAAGCAAAATCACGATTGCCACGAGCCAATGGGCCAACGTAGTAAGGAATACGGAAGGTTAAGATTTTCTCTATCTTTTCTTTATTTTCCTGCAAAAATGGATAGTGTTCTCCTTGCCGACGGAGAATAGCATTCATTTCTTGAAGATGAATTTGATGAGGAATAGAACCATTATCAAAGGTGCGTTGTTTTCTCAAGAAATCTTCACGTTCAATTTTATCAAGAAAATAATCTGCTCCCTCGAATTTAGAGAGAAGATTTTTGATGTATTTGTAAAATGCTTCTTGAGTGGTCTTGCCATCGATATACCCAGCATACCCATCTTTAGATTGGTCAGAAAAAACTTCATCATAATTTTCTGGAAGATTATTTTTGATGAATTGTTTTAAAGTGGCCAAGTCTTTTTGGTGATTTTCATAGCGTTCAATCATAGATGCTGACAGTGGAGCCTTGGTTGAAGGATCTGTAACAGTTAAAATTCCTGATAGAAGAATGGCGTCATAGAGTTTTTTAGCGGCCACGAAAAGGTCTGCAAAGTCATCTCCAATTTGTCCGAGCACGTTTTCCAAATCCTCATCATAGGTATCTTTAGAGAATTGTAGTGGAGCTTTTTCTTCTAAGTCAAAATGTTTTTTGAAATCAGCTTGATTTCCTACAATCAACTTGAGAAATTCCGAAAACAAACCAGTGGACTTTTCGTCAGGAAAGAGTTTTAGAACGCGTTCTCTCTTTGCAGATTTACTAATTTTATCGGTAAAAATTGCTTCTACTTGTGCGTTTTGCCCACTAAGTGAACTTTCTCCAAAGGTGTTGTCGTAAATGCTTATAAACTCGTTAAAGATTTTTTGAATATCATTATTTTTTATATCGAAAGCTTCTTCATATAAAAAATGCCCACGGTATTTAATCATATGAGCTAATGCTAGATAGATCAAGCGCAAGTCAGCTTTTTCTTTCGAATCAGCCAGTTGCTTTCTCAAATGATAGATAGTTGGAAATTGCTTATGGTATTCTTTTTCTTCTGCCAAGGTAGCAAAAATAGGGTATTTACTCCCTCTTTTATCCTCAGGAATTAAAAAGGAGTCATCCAATCGATGAAAGAAACTACTATCGACCTTGTTCATTTCCTCGGCAAAGATTTCTTGAAGATAGCGAAGACGATTTTTCCGGCGAGTATAGCGACGACGTGCAGTTCGTTTAAGGCGTCTAGCTTCAGCAGTAGTTCCCTCATCAAACAATAGAGCCCCGATGAGATTTTTCTTGATAAATCGTTTATCAGTGTTGCCCAGAACTTTCATCTTTTTCGATGGCACCTTATAGTCATCTGTAATGACGGCCCATCCGACGCTGTTTGTCCCGATATCGAGTCCGATAGAGTAATTTTTGTTTTCCATGTATAAAAACCTCCGTTGTATTTATATTAAGATATAATTTAAAAATTAAGAAATGAGAGCTTTGATTAAGTCAATGCACCCCTTCATAAACTTTACTAACTCAGTTAGAATAGCTAAATTATCTTTAGTAAATTTGAATTTCTTCAAAACAATCTCCTTAAAATACAATCCTTGTTATATTTTAGCATTTCCAATGAGAATTTCAATAAAATAATGATATATTTGTGGAAATCTGTTAGAATTAGTAAGGGGTTGTATTTTAGTTTTAGAACTGTATTGTTTCAAATGAGGATAAACAAGCTTTTTGTCGTATCTGTAAAATGATTTACATTTCACTTGATAATCTTTGACAAGTATAGTACAATAAAGCTGTTGGAACTATTCGAAACAACACAGCAAGTTAAAATAAGGCTTTGTCCGTACACAACTTGAAAAAGTGCGCACCGATTCGGTGCTTTTTATTTTATTATACTAACTCATTGTACTCCTATTTTTATAAAAAAACAAATAATATCGTAGCGCTTTCATAAAATTCGAATTCAATTCGATGGAGCTTTTAAGTGGATTAACTGAGAAATACGATTTCCTTTTGTTGGTTTATATGTTCGGGATGATAGCAATACAAAATAAAAAGAACTGGGATAATTAACTATCCGAGTTCTTTTTTATATGAACTGTTCTTCTATTCCCTCTCAGCTAACTCTTTCCCAAGTTGGATGAGGTAGTCTTTCAAGTCGTCTTTGACTTGGGGGTGTCTTAGTGCGTAATCAATAGATGTTTTCATAAAGCCAAACTTGTCTCCAACATCATAACGAGCGCCCTTGAATTCACGAGCGAAAACACGCTGTGTTTTGTTAAGGGTGTCAATTGCATCGGTAAGCTGGATTTCATTGCCAGCACCTGGTTTTTGGTGTTCCAAGATTTGGAAAATTTCAGGCGTGAGGAGGTAGCGTCCAATAATAGCAAGGTCGCTAGGAGCATCCTCTGGCGCTGGTTTTTCAACGAAGGTTTCAACGCTGTAAAGACCGTCTTTTCCTTCGCCTTGCGGAGCAATAACCCCATAAGCAGATACTTCGTCATGAGGGACTGGCATAACAGCGATAGTGGACGCGTGTGTACGCTCGTAGTCATCCATGAGTTGTTTGGTGAGCGGAACAGCTTTTTCGTTGGTGATATCCATCAAGTCATCACCAAGCATAACGATAAAGGGTTCATTTCCAACGAAAGCCTTGGCTTGCAAAACAGCATCTCCGAGACCACGTGGATGCGTTTGGCGGATAAAATGCAGGCGCATGCCAGTTGTTTCATCAACTAGCTTCAAAAGATCTGTTTTCCCTTTTTCTTTGAGGTTGTATTCCAATTCGAAGTTTGAGTCGAAGTGGTCCTCAATGGAACGTTTTGACTTACCAGTCACAACCAAAATGTCTTCGATACCAGATTTGAGGGCTTCTTCAACGATAAACTGGATAGTTGGCTTGTCCACGATTGGCAACATTTCCTTGGCTAAGGCCTTAGTTGCTGGGAGGAAACGAGTTCCCAATCCAGCGGCAGGGATGACTGCTTTTCTGACTTTTTGTTTCATAAATGTTCCTTTCTATAAAGGTCTACGACCACTCGTTTTCTGCTTTAAATTCATTGCTCATGATGTCAGTGATTGCTTCTTTGATATTGACACCTTCGTAGATAACTCGGTAAATAGCCTGTGTGATCGGCATGTAGACACCCAATTCCTGAGCCAGTTCGTAAGCTGCTCGAGTTGTTGAAATGCCTTCAATGACCATGCCCATATTAGCCTCAATATCTGCGAGAGATTCTCCGCGGCCGAGAGCATTACCGGCCCTCCAGTTACGAGAGTGGACAGATGTTCCCGTTACAATCAAATCCCCAACTCCAGAAAGACCGCTATAAGTTAGAGGATTAGCTCCAAGAGCGACTCCTAGACGGGTGATTTCTGCCAAGCCACGGGCAATGATAGCCGCCTTGGCATTGTCGCCAAACCCTAGTCCATGTAGTGCCCCAGCGCCAACTGCAATGATGTTTTTGAGAGCACCAGCGGTTTCAACCCCGATAACATCCGTATTAGTATAGAGACGGAAATAGTGATTGCTAAAGAGATTTTGAACGTACTGAGCAGTTTCGAGGTCTTTAGAGGCTGCCGTAATTAAGGTGATATCGCGTACAATGGTTTCCTCAGCATGGCTCGGTCCTGAAACAACGACGATATCACTGCGAAGGTCAGCTGGGATTTCCTCCTCAAGAATGGTTGATAGACGTTTGTGGCTATCTGGTTCCAATCCTTTGGAGGCATGCATGATGACAACCTTGTGATCAAGCACCTTTGCTACTTGTTGGGCAACCAGTCTCGTTACTTTTGTTGGGACTACAAATAAAACAGCATCCACATCCTTTAGTGTTTCTTCTAAATCATGATAAGCTTTGATATTTTCGTCGAGTAGGATATCTTTGAAATAGCGTTTGTTTGTATGTTGGTTATTGATTTCATCAATTTGGTCAGAAATATTTCCCCAAATTCGAACCTCGTGTCCATTGTCGTTTAGGACCTGCGAAAGGGCGGTCCCCCAAGAACCAGGACCCAAGACAGCGATGGTTTGTTTCTTCATCTTTTCCTCCTTATAAGAGTTCTTCCTTTCATTTTACCATAAAAAGCCTTTTCATGCATCACCTGTATATGAAAGCACACTAATTTATAATAAGGAGACTTCTTTGACAAGATTCTTCTTTTTTGCTAGAATAGCATCAATATGACCGAATGAGAAGGAGCTGACGCAGGATGTCGCTCCCTTTATCTATTTTATTAGGAGGAAATATGCTCATTAAAAAAATAAAAACCTATAAATGGCAGGCCTTGGCATCCTTAATGATGACAGGCTTGATGGTTGCGAGCTCGCTCTTGCAACCACGCTATCTGCAAGAGGTGTTAGAGGCTTTGTTGGCCGGTCAAAATGAGGCTATTTATAGTATTGGTGCTTGGTTGATAGGGGTAGCCCTAGTCGGTCTGGTTGCAGGTGGGGTCAATGTGACACTTGCAGCCTATATTGCTCAAGGAGTGTCTTCGGACCTTCGGGAAGACGCCTTTCGCAAGATCCAGACTTTTTCTTATGCCAATATCGAGAAGTTTAATGCCGGCAACCTTGTCGTCCGTATGACCAATGATATCAACCAAATTCAGAACGTGGTGATGATGGCTTTTCAAATTCTTTTCCGTCTCCCTCTTCTCTTTATCGGTTCCTTTATCTTGGCGGTTCACACTCTTCCGTCACTTTGGTGGGTGATTGTCCTCATGGTGCTCCTGATCTTTGCACTAACTGCCATCATGATGGGGATGATGGGGCCACGATTTGCTAAGTTTCAAACCCTTCTTGAACGGATCAATGCTATCGCTAAGGAAAATCTACGTGGTGTGCGCGTAGTCAAATCCTTTGTACAAGAAAAAGCACAATTTGACAAATTTACCGATGTTTCTGATGAACTTCTCGGCCAAAATCTTTATATCGGTTATGCCTTCTCAGTTATAGAACCCGTTATGATGCTAGTCGGCTATGGGGCAGTCTTCCTCTCTATCTGGTTGGTGGCAGGTATGGCTCAGTCAGATCCATCTGTTGTGGGCTCGATTGCTTCCTTTATCAACTATCTCAGCCAGATTATCTTTACCATCATCATGGTTGGATTTTTAGGAAATTCTGTCAGTCGTGCCATGATTTCCTTGCGTCGTATCCGCGAAATTCTAGATACCGAGCCAGCGATGACCTTTAAAGATCTCCCAGACGAAGAGTTAGAAGGAAGTCTCTCTTTTGAAAATGTAACCTTCACCTATCCCAATGACGATGAGCCTATGCTGAAGAATGTAACCTTTGAAATTGCGCCTGGTCAGATGGTCGGTGTGGTTGGGGCTACTGGAGCAGGGAAGTCTACCTTGGCTCAGTTAATTCCACGACTGTTTGATCCACAAGAGGGATCTATCAAGATTGGTGGCAAGGATATTCGAGACGTCAGCGAGGGAACCTTACGTAAAACAGTTTCCATTGTCTTGCAACGTGCTATTCTCTTTAGCGGAACCATTGCAGATAATCTTCGTCAAGGGAAAGGCAATGCCAGCGTGTCAGAAATGGAACGTGCAGCACGGATTGCCCAAGCCAGTGAATTTATCGGACGCATGGAAAACAAATTTGAGAGTCAGGTCGAAGAACGAGGCACCAATTTTTCTGGTGGACAAAAACAACGGATGTCCATTGCCCGTGGGATTGTCAGCAATCCCCGTATCCTGATTTTTGACGATTCGACTTCAGCCCTAGATGCCAAGTCAGAAAGACTCGTACAGGAAGCTTTGAATAAAGACCTGAAAGGGACGACAACCATTATCATCGCTCAAAAGATCAGTTCAGTCGTCCATGCGGACAAGATTTTGGTCTTGGATCAAGGGCGTTTGATTGGAGAAGGACGGCATGCAGACTTGGTAGCTAACAATGCCGTCTACCGCGAAATCTACGAAACACAAAAGGGAAAGGAGGAATAAAATGAAAACCGTTCGATTTTTCTGGAATTATTTTAAAGTTTACAAGTTCTCCTTTGTCATTGTGATTCTGATGGTTGCAGTTGCGACGATTGCCCAAGCCCTCTTTCCAGTTTTTTCAGGTCAAGCAGTAACAGAGCTAGCTAACCTAGTTCTAGCTTATCAAAATGGAACTTCCGAACTAGCCTGGCAGAGTTTATCAGCTCTGATGCTGAATCTAGCTCTGGTTGTCCTCGCCTTAGTGGTATCCAGTTTGATTTACATGACCTTGATGACTCGTGTGATTGCTGAGTCAACAAATGAGATGCGTAAGGGCCTCTTTGGCAAACTTTCTCGTTTAACGGTTTCTTTCTTTGACCGCCATCAGGATGGCGATATCCTTTCTCGCTTCACGAGTGACTTGGACAATATCCTTCAAGCCTTCAATGAAAGCTTAGTTCAGGTCATGAGCAATATTGCTCTTTACATCGGTTTGATTTTTGTCATGTTTTCAAGAAATGTGACGCTCGCCCTGATAACAGTAGCCAGCACCCCAGTGGCCTTTCTCATGCTGGTCTTTATCGTGAAGATGGCCCGCAAGTACACCAATCTCCAGCAAAAAGAGGTTGGGAAACTCAACGCCTACATGGACGAGAGTATTTCTGGACAGAAAGCTGTTATCGTACAAGGAATTCAAGATGACATCGTAGCAGGCTTTGTGGAGCAAAATGAGCGCGTGCGCAAGGCAACCTTTAAAGGGAGAATGTTCTCAGGTATCCTCTTTCCTGTTATGAATGGGATGAGCTTGGTCAATACGGCCATCGTTATTTTTGCAGGTTCTGCGGTCTTGCTGAACGATCCAAGTATCGAAACAACGACAGCCCTAGGTTTGATCGTCATGTTTACCCAATTTTCTCAGCAGTACTACCAGCCGATCATCCAGGTGGCTGCAAGTTGGGGGAGCCTCCAGTTGGCCTTTACTGGGGCGGATCGTATCCAGGAAATGTTCGATGCAGAAGAAGAGATTCGTCCGCAAAATGCACCTGCCTTTACGGAATTGCGAGAAGGTGTTGAAATCAGTCATATTGATTTCTCTTATTTGCCTGACAAGCCGATTTTGAAAGATGTCAGCATTTCAGCTCCTAAGGGGCAGATGATAGCAGTTGTCGGTCCGACTGGTTCAGGGAAAACGACCATCATGAACCTCATCAATCGCTTCTACGATGTGGATGCAGGTAGTATTTCCTTTGATGGCAAAGATATCCGTGACTACGACTTGGACAGCCTGCGGAGCAAGGTCGGTATTGTCCTGCAGGATTCGGTCTTATTTAGTGGAAAGATTCGTGACAATATCCGCTTTGGTGTGCCAGATGCCAGTCAGGAAATGGTCGAAGCAGCTGCTAAGGCAACTCATATTCATGACTACATCGAAAGCTTGCCTGACAAGTATGATACCCTTATTGATGATGAGCAAAATATCTTCTCGACTGGGCAGAAACAATTGATTTCCATCGCCCGGACCTTGATGACAGATCCTCAAGTCCTAATCTTAGATGAAGCGACTTCCAATGTGGATACCGTAACAGAAAGCAAGATTCAACATGCCATGGAGGCAGTTGTAGCAGGTCGAACCAGTTTTGTCATTGCCCATCGTCTCAAGACCATCCTCAATGCCGATCAGATTATTGTCCTCAAAGATGGGGAGGTCATTGAACGTGGAAATCATCACGAGTTGCTCAAACTTGGCGGTTTCTACTCGGAACTGTATCACAATCAATTTGTCTTCGAATAAAAAAGAAGTTGTCCTCGTTGGGCAGCTTTTTCTTGTCCATAAAAAATACTTATCACGGTCTTTAAAAAAACATATTAGACAGGAAAGGGTTGGAGTGATAAGATAAGACTGTCGCAAGAAAATCGAAAGGAGACACATCATGGCTAGAACGGTTGTAGGAGTTGCTGCGAATCTATGTCCTGTAGATGCAGAAGGAAAAAACATTCACTCATCTGTATCCTGTAAATTTGCAGAGAGCATTCGTCAAGTCGGTGGTCTCCCTTTAGTGATTCCTGTGGGAGATGAGTCCATTGTGCGCGATTATGTGGAAATGATTGACAAACTCATCTTGACAGGCGGGCAAAATGTCCATCCTCAGTTTTATGGAGAGAAAAAGACCATTGAGAGCGATGATTACAACCTTGTACGCGATGAGTTTGAATTGGCACTCTTGAGAGAAGCACTCCATCAGAATAAGCCCATTTTGGCAATCTGCCGTGGTGTTCAGCTGGTCAATGTTGCTTTTGGCGGCACTCTTCACCAAGAAATTGAAGGTCACTGGCAAGGCCTGCCTTTTGGGACATCTCATTCTATTGAGACAGTAGAAGGAAGCGTGGTGGCTAAGTTGTTTGGAAAAGAAAGTCAGGTCAACTCAGTCCATCGTCAAAGTATTAAAGATCTGGCGCCTAATTTCCGTGTAACTGCTATTGATCCAAGAGACCAGACCATTGAAGCGATTGAGTCTATCGACGAGCACCGTATCATTGGTTTGCAGTGGCATCCAGAGTTTCTGGTCAATGAAGAAGACGGCAATTTAGAACTATTTGAGTATTTATTAAATGAATTGTAACGGTTAGAGACTCTAGCCGTTTTTATTCGCCCTTTCAGATTTTTTATATTTTAGCAAATTTACGCAAACGTTTGAATTCTGATAAAAATTGGGCAAATTCAATAAAAAAGCTTGAAAAAATCGAAGGTAAGCGTTATGATAGAAAAGAAGAAATTTTGGAGGATTATCATGTCACATATTAAATTTGATTATTCAAAAGTTTTAGACAAATTTGTTGCCCCACATGAAGTGGAATACATGCAAGCGCAAGTAACAGCTGCAGACGAATTGATTCGCAAAGGAACTGGTGCTGGTAGCGACTTTTTGGGTTGGTTGGACCTTCCTGAAAACTACGACCGCGAAGAATTCGACCGCATCTTGAAAGCTGCTGAGCAAATCAAGTCAGATAGCGATGTTTTGGTTGTAATTGGTATCGGTGGATCTTACCTTGGTGCCAAAGCAGCCATTGACTTCTTGAACCACCACTTTGCAAACTTGCAAACAAAAGAAGAACGCAAAGCTCCACAAATCCTTTACGCTGGAAACTCAATCTCATCTACTTACCTTGCTGACTTGGTAGAGTACGTAGCTGACAAAGACTTCTCAGTAAACGTGATTTCTAAATCAGGTACAACAACAGAACCAGCTATCGCTTTCCGTGTCTTCAAAGAACTTTTGGTTAAGAAATACGGACAAGAAGAAGCTAACAAACGTATCTACGCAACAACTGACCGCCAAAAAGGTGCTGTTAAGGTTGAAGCAGATGCCAACGGTTGGGAAACATTTGTGGTTCCAGATGACATCGGTGGACGCTTCTCAGTATTGACAGCAGTTGGATTGCTTCCAATCGCTGCATCAGGTGCAGACATCAAAGCTCTTATGGAAGGTGCGAATGCAGCTCGTAAAGACTACACTTCAGACAAGATTGCTGAAAACGAAGCATACCAATACGCAGCAGTTCGTAACATCCTTTACCGTAAAGGCTACGCTACTGAAATCTTGGTAAACTACGAACCATCACTTCAATACTTCTCAGAATGGTGGAAACAATTGGCTGGTGAGTCAGAGGGGAAAGACCAAAAAGGGATCTACCCAACTTCAGCAAACTTCTCAACTGACTTGCACTCACTTGGTCAATTTATCCAAGAAGGAACTCGTATCATGTTCGAAACAGTTGTCCGTGTTGACAAACCACGTAAGAACGTAATCATTCCTACTTTGGAAGAAGACCTTGACGGACTTGGTTACCTTCAAGGAAAAGACGTTGACTTTGTAAACAAAAAAGCGACTGATGGTGTTCTTCTTGCCCATACTGACGGTGATGTACCAAACATGTACGTGACTCTTCCTGAGCAAGATGCCTTCACTCTTGGTTACACTATCTACTTCTTCGAATTGGCAATTGCCCTTTCAGGTTACTTGAATGCCATCAACCCATTTGACCAACCAGGTGTTGAAGCTTACAAACGTAACATGTTTGCCCTCCTTGGGAAACCAGGATTTGAAGAATTGAGCAAAGAGCTTAACGCACGTCTATAATAGAAGAAAAGAGTGGTTTGACCACTCTTTTTACTCTCTTTATTCCTAGACATTGGACTCAAGCGAGACTTGTGATATAATATAGAAAGCAAAAAGGCAGACGCCTAGAGACTTTATAGGAGAAACTATGTCAAAAGATATCCGCGTACGCTACGCACCAAGTCCAACAGGACTACTACACATCGGAAATGCCCGTACAGCATTGTTTAACTACCTTTACGCACGCCATCATGGTGGAACTTTTATCATTCGTATCGAAGATACTGACCGTAAACGTCACGTTGAGGATGGGGAACGCTCACAGCTTGAAAATCTTCGCTGGTTGGGCATGGATTGGGATGAAAGTCCAGAAACTCATGAAAACTATCGCCAATCAGAGCGTTTGGAACTCTATCAAAAATACATCGACCAATTGCTAGCCGAAGGAAAAGCCTACAAATCTTACGTTACAGAAGAAGAGTTGGCGGCTGAGCGCGAACGCCAAGAAGCAGCTGGCGAAACACCACGTTACATCAATGAATACCTTGGCATGAGTGAAGAGGAAAAAGCAGCTTACATCGCAGAACGTGAAGCAGCTGGTATCATCCCAACTGTTCGTTTGGCTGTCAATGAGTGTGGTATCTACAAATGGCATGATATGGTCAAAGGTGATATCGAGTTTGAAGGTGGCAACATCGGTGGCGACTGGGTTATCCAAAAGAAAGATGGTTATCCAACTTACAACTTTGCAGTTGTCATCGATGACCACGACATGCAGATTTCCCATGTTATCCGTGGTGATGACCACATTGCCAACACACCAAAACAGCTCATGGTTTATGAGGCTCTTGGTTGGGATGCACCTGAGTTCGGTCACATGACTTTGATTATCAACTCTGAAACGGGGAAAAAATTGTCTAAACGTGACACCAACACCCTTCAATTTATTGAAGACTACCGTAAGAAAGGCTATCTTCCAGAAGCTGTCTTTAACTTTATCGCCCTTCTTGGTTGGAATCCAGGTGGCGAAGATGAAATCTTTTCTCGTGAGGAATTGGTTAAACTCTTTGACGAAAACCGCCTCAGCAAATCTCCTGCAGCCTTCGATCAGAAGAAACTGGACTGGATGAGCAATGACTACATCAAGAGAGCTGACTTGACAACCATCTTTGAAATGGCAAAACCATACTTACAAGAAGCAGGACGTTTAACTGACAAGTCTGAAAAAATGGTAGAACTCTACAAACCACAAATGAAGTCAGTGGACGAAATCGTCCCGTTGACAGATCTTTTCTTCTCAGATTTCCCTGAGCTGACAGACGCTGAGCGCGAGGTCATGGCAGGAGAAACCGTTCCTGTTGTTCTAGAAGCCTTCAAAGCGAAACTAGAAACAATGACAGATGAGGAATTTGTGACAGAAAACATCTTCCCACAAATCAAAGCAGTTCAAAAAGAAACAGGTATTAAAGGGAAAAACCTCTTCATGCCGATTCGTATCGCTGTTTCAGGTGAAATGCATGGTCCAGAATTACCAGATACAATTTACCTATTAGGTCGTGAGAAATCTATCCAGCATATCGATAATATGCTCAAAGAGATTTCTAAATAAAAGGACTTCCGATGGATACATGGGAAAAGATGTATAAAGAAGCAGAAACACTATACAATCCCCACGAAGTTTCTGACTTTGTTTATGCTAACCATGTTGTTGCTGCGGTAGAAGCAGAAGATGGTCAGATTTTTACAGGATTTTGTATGGAGGGCACTTGTGGCGTTTTTCATCTCTGTGCAGAACGAGCGGCTCTCTTCAATATGTATCAATTTTCAGGACAGACCAAAGTTAAGAAAATCCTCGCCTTTCGAGATAAACCTCCTTACGGCGAAGAATCAGGTATGCCCTGTGGCGCTTGCAGAGAATTTCTCTTAGAATTGAATGCTGAAAATAAAGAAGCAGAGTTCATGATGGACTACGAAACAAGAAAAACAATCAAAGTTGCCGAATTGCTCCTTTACTGGTGGGGAGAGGAACGTGCGACTAATTGGCAAGATAAATAGAAGGAGTCAGTTTAACTGGCTCTTTTCTATTATCATAGAAAAATTTGTATAGGAGATTAAAAAAGATCTTGACAAAGTAGGAAAAGTAGGTATAATAGAAAGAGTTGAAAAGCTCAAGGTCCGTTGGTCAAGGGG
>CAJNCU010000004.1:0-164427 GCA_905221355.1 bacterium | reverse complement strand
GCGGGAAGTAGCTCAGCTTGGTAGAGTACTTGGTTTGGGACCAAGGTGTCGCAGGTTCGAATCCTGTCTTCCCGATTAATGGCGGTGTAGCTCAGCTGGCTAGAGCGTCCGGTTCATACCCGGGAGGTCGGGGGTTCGATCCCCTTCGCCGCTATATTGATCTTGTTGGACCTTTAGCTCAGCTGGTTAGAGCTCTCGGCTCATAACCGAGTGGTCGTAGGTTCAAGTCCTACAAGGTCCATTGTAAATAATGGAGGATTACCCAAGTCCGGCTGAAGGGAACGGTCTTGAAAACCGTCAGGCGTGTAAAAGCGTGCGTGGGTTCGAATCCCACATCCTCCTTTTATATTAACGCGGGATGGAGCAGCTCGGTAGCTCGTCGGGCTCATAACCCGAAGGTCGTAGGTTCAAATCCTGCTCCCGCAATTTGGCTCGGTAGCTCAGTTGGTAGAGCAATGGATTGAAGCTCCATGTGTCGGCGGTTCGATTCCGTCTCGCGCCATATTTTGTTTTATTAAGCGGGTGTAGTTTAGTGGTAAAACTACAGCCTTCCAAGCTGTTGTCGCGAGTTCGATTCTCGTCACCCGCTTTGAACGAAAGTTCATACCAAGTTTTTGAACTTGGGCGCGTAGCTCAGGTGGTTAGAGCGCACGCCTGATAAGCGTGAGGTCGGTGGTTCGAGTCCACTCGTGCCCATTAATAGGAGAATTACTCAAGAGGCTGAAGAGGACGGTTTGCTAAATCGTTAGGTCGGGTAACCGGCGCGGGGGTTCGAATCCCCCATTCTCCGTACTTAGAGAGCTAGTAAGCTCTTTTTTTGTGTGTATTTCTTTTAAAATAATAGTGAGTAAAAATTTTTAATATAGCAACAGCTTTGCTAGATTTAGTGCTTTATTAGGAATAAAGATTTTGAGATATTAGGTGATTCTATATGAAAAATGGAATAAAATTTCATAGTATTTTTTATAGATTTATACTATTTATATTTGTAGTGATTCTAACTGGGATTTCGATGATCTTAGATACAACAGAAGCTCAAATTCGCTTTTTAAATCTATCCTTGATTGTTGGGCAAGAGGAGTTGAGGATTGTTACAGTTGTAGTTTTGCTCCTCACTTTTCTTCTATCTTTCTTGTTTAAATGGAAATGTTCAATTCATAAAAAAGGGATTTATCTAAGAAAAATTGATTTATTTGTAGCTTGGGATGAGATTAGAGGTCTTAGCCATGTCTGGATCAATGAATATCATCGTGGACCTCATGGTTTCCTGTTCTATAATCGTAAGACGCTGGTTATTTATAGAGAAAATTATCAACCGATTTGCCTTTATAATATTTCATTATTGGCCTTATATGTGGCTAAATATTATCATCCAAAATTGAAAACCAATATAGTCTTAGCAACGTTGGCAAGTCTCTTCAATATGGCTTTAAATGCATGCTTCTTGTACGAGATGTTTAGTAAAAATTTGGTGAATATAAAAGCTGAAGTCTTTATGTTTTGGCTGCTTTTATATGCTGTTAAAGTTTTTGCGTTGCCATTGATTATGCTTGAATATGAGAATCACTGCTATGGAGCTTCTTTGGTACATAGCACGGCATATAAAAAGAATGCCTCAAAAGCTATCCACCTGTAAATTGTTGATAGGAAGCTAGCTATTTATATATCTGTTACTTTCTACATTCAAACAGCACTATATGCTTGCTAGATGAGATTCTAGACATCATATAGTGCTGTTTGTTAAGTCCAGCTAGTGAGTGAGATTTCACCACTATGGAGCCAGATTTCTGTCTGGTCATCAAGCTGGATAAGGAGTTGTCCTTTGTCGGAGATGTCCTTGGCGATTCCTTTTTTTTCAGTCTGTTCTTGGATAAAACTGACCTCTCTTCCTAGAACAAGAGAGTGTTCTTTATAAAGGTAGAGCAGTTCTTCAGGTGCTGTTTGGTAGAAACAACGCCAAATTTCTGAGATTAGTTCGTTTCGTGTGATAGGAGCTGGTGGCATAAATAGGCTGCCTGCTTTTTCTTTTAGGTCATCTGGAAAGTCTTCTATAGCAAAGTTTATACCAAGTCCGATAATGACATCTGTCACTAAACCTGTTTCAACGGACGTCATAGCTTCAGTAAGGATGCCTGCCATTTTTTTATTTTTAAAGTAGATGTCATTTACCCATTTGATATCTACTTCTATCATAGTTAGATTTTTAATGGCTTTGTAGACTGCAGCAGCTACAAGGAGAGTATAGGAAGGGAGTTTTTCATAGGGAAGATTGGGTTGAATATGTAGGGACATATAGATTCCGCCCTGAGATGGAGAATAGTAGGGGCGCTGAAAGCGGCCACGACCTGCTGTTTGACAGGTTGAAAGATAGAGTGTATTTCCTTTGTTTCCAGCTTCAATTCCTTCTTTTGCATCTGTTTGGGTTGATTTGGTCTCAGGTTTGTAGCGAATGGTTAAGTTGGTGTTCTCTTGAATCAATTCAGGCAATATCAAATCGCCTTGAATAAGCTTGTAGCCTCTATTTTTGATACTGTCAATTTCTAGGCCTTCTTGTTGAAGACGTTGGATCGCTTTCCATATAGATGTACGACTTAAATTCAGTTCTTCTCCGATTTTTTCTCCGCTAACATAATCGTTTTCTCTAGCTAATATTTGGTAGACTAGTTGGTGTGATTTCATTGTTTTTCCTTTCTAGATAAGAGGGAGTGAGAGTATTCTTTTCGAGTTTGACTAGGTGTTTTATGGAAAAACTGCTTGTAGGCTTTTGAGAAATGTAGTGGATCTGAAAAACCCACAGAATACGCAATGACTTTGATCGTTTCAGTGGTGTGTTCTAGTAACTGTTGAGCACGGTTCATTCGAACGAAAAGTAAATATTCTTTTGGAGAGAGTTGGTGAAATTCTTTAAACACACTAGTTAAGTAACTTCTATGAACCGATAGCTCTTTTGCTAAATCTTGAATGGTGAGCGATTGTGGATAGTGACTATCAATTAATCGTTTGCAGTCAAGATAGAGCTGGTGGGTTGATGAAATATTCTCTTTTTTCTGATTGGGAGCAATCGTTCCTAGATGAAACATTAGTTCATGGAGTTGTCCCATGATGTGTAGTTGAGCCAATTCATTAGATTTTGTAATCTGAGCGAAGCGGACAATATCTGAGATGAGTTTTGCAGTTGTCTGTGTATGACAGTTATTTGACTGGATGAGGTAGGATTGGTCAGAAATTTGAGATAGAGCAAAGTAGTCAGGTGCCCTCCCTCCAGTGATCCCCAACCAGTAGTAAGCCCAAGGATCCTGGCTATCTGCTTGATAGAATGTTAATTCATCTGGTTTTAGTAAAAAGAAATCTCCTGCCTTTAAATCAACAATTTTCCCCTTATAATGGAATTGACCTTTTCCTTTAGTAATGTAATGGAGTACATAGGTATCTCGAATAGCTGGGCCAAAAGAGTAGTTAGGTGTGCATTCTTCATAGCCGTAAAAGCTAAGAGAAAGATCAATTGTTCCAGTCTGGTATTCTGAAAAAACGAGCATGGGGCACCTCCTACCTAACATTTTACCATACTTTAGAGACATTTTTCTATTTTAGAAAGCGCTTTTATTTGCTAAAATTTTATCAGGAAATCGATGAGGTACAAGTTATGGGAATTCGGATAGAGAATAATCTATTTTACATTGAGAGTAAAGGTTTAAGTTTGATTATTGAAAATAGGGATGGGTTCTTATTATTAAAACATTTAGGAAAGACTATTAAGAACTATAGAGGCTCTAATAGTGTTTATGAACGCGATCATGCTTTTTCAGGTAATCCAACAGCTACTAATCGAACTTTTAGTTTGGATACGCAACGTCAAATTTTTGGGCAACATGGTTTGGGTGACTTTAGAACACCAACTTTACAGGTTCAACATGATGCAACTGAAGTAACAGACTTTCGATTTGTAGAAGCAAAGATTTTAAAAGGTCAGAATGGTCCACAGGGCTTACCTTCTCCTCACAGCATGGATGGTACAGAGACTCTTGTCTTGATTTTAAAAGATCCTCAAGCTAAACTTAGTCTGACTTTGTATTATACAGCTTTTGATAATGATGCGACAATTGCTAGTTACAGCAAATTGGAGAATAATAGCAATCAGGAAGTTGTCATTCATAAGGACTTTTCTTTTATGGCTGATTTTCCTGCTGCAGCTTACGAAATAGTGACTTTACAGGGAGCCTATGCTCGTGAAAAGACTGTTCGACGTCAACAGGTAGAGCAAGGAATCTTTTCGATTAGTTCGAACCGTGGAGCTTCTGGGCATGCTCAAACACCAGCTCTTCTATTATGTGATCAAG
This sequence comes from bacterium, assembly GCA_905221355.1. Classification (GTDB taxonomy): domain Bacteria; phylum Bacillota; class Bacilli; order Lactobacillales; family Streptococcaceae; genus Streptococcus. Next base: position 160,090 of record CAJNCU010000004.1, on the reverse strand, counting down.
GAGTTACAGAGGATGCTGGGAATGTGTTTGCTCTGCAACTGATGTATAGTGGAAACTTCGAAGCTTTTGTTCAAAAGAATCAACTGAATGAAGTTCGGGTGGCTATTGGCATTAATCCAGAAAATTTTTCTTGGAAGTTAAATCCTAAGGAAAACTTTGAAACACCGGTAGCTTTAGTGACCTATTCAGATAAGGGATTAACTGGTATTAGTCATGAAAGTCAGAATTTTGTACTTAAGCATATTATGCCAAGTAAATTTTCTAAAAAAGAGCGTCCAATTCTTATCAATAACTGGGAAGCTACCTACTTTGACTTTCAGAGAGAAAAATTGTTAGAACTAGCTGATGAAGCTAAGAAAGTTGGAATAGAACTTTTTGTATTAGATGATGGGTGGTTTGGTAATCGCTTTGATGATAATCGTGCTTTAGGTGATTGGGTTGTTAATGAGAAAAAACTGGGTGGAAGCCTAGAAAGTCTGATTTCAGCGATCCATGAAAGAGGTTTGCAGTTTGGGCTTTGGTTAGAACCTGAAATGATTTCTGTAGATAGCGATTTGTATCGCAAACATCCTGACTGGGCCATTCAGGTTCCAGGTTATGAGCATACCTATTCTCGAAATCAATTAGTACTTAATCTTGCAAATTCTCAGGTAGTAGAATATTTGAAAAATGTTTTAGATGAACTCCTCTCTCATCATAAAATTGACTACATCAAATGGGATATGAATCGTAATATTACTAATTTGGGGAATGGTTCAGTTTATCTGGAAACCCAGATGCAATCTCATCAATATATGTTGGGACTTTACGAACTTGTTTCTTATCTAACAGAGAAGCACAGCCATATTCTCTTTGAGTCCTGCTCTGGTGGTGGAGGACGAAATGATCTTGGTATGATGCGTTATTTCCCACAGGTCTGGGCTAGTGATAATACTGATGCTATTGCACGCTTACCAATTCAATACGGTTCATCCTACCTCTATCCAACTATTTCTATGGGGGCTCATGTGTCAGCAGTACCGAATCATCAGATGGGACGAATGACACCATTGGAAACTCGCGGTCATGTAGCCATGATGGGGAATCTGGGTTATGAGCTTGATTTGACAAGTTTATCAGATGAAGAGAAGGCTGAGATTGCTAATCAGGTGAACTTGTATAAAGAATTGCGATCAGTAGTCCAGTTGGGAAATCAGTATAGGTTAATCAATCCCGATGCTGAATCCAATGAAGCAGCTGTACAATTTAACTATGGAAATCAAACGATTGTAACCTACGTCCGAGTCCTATCAGTTGTGGAAACAATGGAAACAACTTTAAAGTTAAAAGATTTGGATGAAGAGGGACGGTATGAATTACAGGAAAATGGTGTAGTTTACTCAGGTGCAGAACTCATGTATGCGGGTATTACTATGGAGCTTCCGCAGGGAGATTATCTCAGCAGGCAGTTACATTTCATTAGAAGATAAGGAGACAAGATCATGAGATGGTATAAAAAGATAAGCTTAATTGCTGCTACAGGACTCTGCCTTTTGGGACTGTCAGCTTGTAGTAGTCAAGAGGAGTCAACTGATGGTAAGGTAACGATTGAGTTTTTTAACCAGAAGACCGAGATGGCAGATACTTTACAAAGGATAGTGGATGATTTTGAGAAGGATCACCCTAATATTGATGTGAAGTTGACTACAGTACCTTCAGCTGGAATTGTGCTAAAGACTCGGATTTTATCAGGAGATGTTCCAGATATTATTAATATCTATCCTCAAAATATGGATTTTCAGGAGTGGGCGAAGGCAGGCTATTTTGCAGATATGACAGGAAAACCCTATCTTGAGAACATCAAGAATGACTATGCTGAAAAGTATGCAATCAATAACAAGGTCTATAGTGTGCCTTTAACGGCCAACCTTTATGGAATCTATTACAATAAAACGAAGTTTAAAGAATTAGGACTTGAGGAACCGAAGACTTTTAAAGAATTTCAAGAGATTGTTAAAAAGATAAAAGATAGTGGGAATTCTCCATTTGCGGTTGCAGGCAATGAAGGATGGACATTAAATGGTTACCACCAACTTTCTCTCATTACTCTTACGGGTAGTGGAGACGCGGCTAATAATTACCTTCGCTTTTCAAAACCAAACGCCATCTCTGCAGATGATGCTATTTTAAAAGCAGATGCAGAACGACTCGATTTATTAGCAGATAATGCTCAAGATGGTTGGCGTGGTGCCTCTTATAATGATGCGGTGGTAGCATTTTCGAGTGGAAAAGCCTTGATGATGCCACAAGGATCATGGGCATTAGCCGCAATTAATCAACAGGATCCAAAATTTGAGGTGGGGATGTTTGCTTTTCCTGGAGAAGAAGTAGGAAAAGAAGTCACTGTTGGTGCAGGGGATATGGCATTATCAACTTCAGCTACTACCAAACACCCTAAGGAAACCGAAGAATTTATCAGCTATATGACTAGTCCAAAAGCTATGCAGTCATACTATGATGTAGATGGATCACCAGTTGCGGTGAAAGGCATACAGGAAAAAGAAGATTCAGCTCTTGCAGATATTTCTAAACTGGCCTTTACGGACAAACATTATGTTTGGTTGGGCCAACGCTGGAACTCTGAAGAAGACTTTTTTAATCTAAGTACAGGTTACCTGATGGATAAAAATCTGAAAAATATGGCAAACAATCTCAATGCTTTCTTTAATCCAATGAAGGCAGATTTGGACTAGAATAGGAGTTAAGATGATATGGCTATTCGAAAATTTTTAAATAAATACTGGGGTTGGACATTTTTGCTCATCCCGCTTGCTTTACAAGCTATCTTCTTTTACTTTCCAATGGTACAAGGCGCTTTCTATAGTTTGACTAACTGGACTGGATTGACCTATAATTATAAATTTGTTGGTTTAAATAACTACAAATTGCTGATGATTGATGGGAAATTCTTCACAGCCATAGCCTTTACTTTGATTTTAACTCTGGCATTGATTATTGGAGAGATTACGATTGGGATGGTTGTGGCACGAGCCTTAAATTCTAAGATGAAGGGGCAGACCTTCTTTAGAGCTTGGTTCTTTTTCCCGGCTGTTTTGTCTGGTTTGACAGTTTCCTTGATTTTTAAACAATTCTTCAACTATGGTCTTCCAACGATTGGAAAAATTTTAGGAATTAGCTTTTTACAAGAGAGTCTATTAGGGACACCAGTCGGAGCGGTAGTGGCAACTATTTTTGTTCTTCTATGGCAAGGAGTAGCTATGCCAATCATTCTCTTTCTTGCTGGTCTTCAGAGTATTCCAAATGATATTTTAGAGGCAGCATCAATTGATGGTGCAACCAGTAAACAAACTTTTTGGAAGATTGAATTGCCCTATTTACTGCCAACGATCTCTATGGTTTTTATTCTGGCCCTTAAGTCCGGTTTGACAGCCTTTGACCAAATTTTTGCGTTGACGAGTGGTGGTCCAAATAATGCTACAACATCTCTTGGACTTTTAGTCTACAACTATGCTTTCAAGAGTAATCAATATGGATATGCGAATGCAATTGCCTTGATTTTATTCTTAATTATTGGAATTGTTTCTCTTATCCAAATCAAGCTATCAAAGAAATTTGAAATCTAATAGAGGAGTCCTACACATGAAAAAAGAAGAAAAATTGAATCAGTTTTGGAAATACGTCCTCTTGATAGTCGGTGGTATTCTTATACTTGTTCCTTTGTTGGTAACAGTATTTAGTTCTTTCAAGACAACTAAGGATATCATGAGTCATTTCTTTAGTTTGCCCAATCCTTTTACCTTAAGTAATTATGAACGATTAATTTCGGATGGGATTGGAGGCTATTTCTGGAATTCAGCAGTTATTACGGTGTTATCATTGATTGTAGTGGCTTTCTTTATACCAGCTGCAGCTTATTCCATTGCTCGAAATATGTCCAAGAAAAAAGCCTTTGCAATTATGTATTCGCTCTTGATCTTAGGGATATTTGTTCCATTTCAGGTGATTATGATTCCCATCACAGTTATGATGAGTAAACTCGGTCTAGCAAATATGTGGGGGCTAGTAATACTCTACCTAACTTATGCTATTCCACAGACCCTCTTCTTGTATGTTGGTTATATAAAAATCAGTGTACCAGATAGTTTGGATGAAGCTGCGGAAATTGATGGGGCTGATCGTTTTACAACTTATCGTCGAATCATTTTTCCAATGTTGAAGCCCATGCATGCGACAACTTTGATTATCAATGCTCTCTGGTTCTGGAATGACTTTATGTTGCCACTCTTGATTCTGAATAAGGATTCTAAGATGTGGACTTTACCTCTCTTCCAATACAACTACCAAGGTCAGTACTTCAATGACTATGGTCCAAGTTTTGCATCCTATATTGTGGGAATTGTAACGATAACCATTGTCTACCTCATCTTCCAAAAACATATCATTTCAGGAATGAGTAACGGGGCAGTGAAGTAAGAAAGTGCTTAGGGAATTTATAATTCCATACATAGAGGAACAGTTCAGCTTGTTTACAATTCTATGTAGAAAACAAGAAAGTAGTACTTAATTGCTTGCAGTCTATATTAGTACGAGTTCAATGTGAACAAAAATCTAAAAATATCTTTCATTTACGAAGCCAGGTCATATAAGACTTGGCTTTCATCAGAAAAAGGAGAACATCTATGACCATTCAAAATAAAACTATGTTGATTACTTACTCAGATAGTCTTGGAAATAACCTTAAAGACTTGTATGAGAATTTGGAAGAACATTTTGGCGATGCTATTGGGGGAGTTCACCTTCTACCATTTTTCCCATCAACTGGTGATCGTGGATTTGCGCCTGTTGATTATGACGAAGTGGATCCAGCTTTTGGTGATTGGGAGGATGTTAAGCGTTTAGGCGAGAAATATTATCTTATGTTTGACTTTATGATTAACCATATTTCTCGTCAATCTAAGTACTATAAGGACTATCAAGAAAAACATGAAGCCAGTGAATTTAAAGATCTTTTTTTAAACTGGGACAAGTTTTGGCCAGAAAATCGTCCGACACAGTCTGATGTAGATTTAATCTACAAGCGTAAGGATCGTGCACCAAAGCAAGAGATTGTATTTGCAGATGGTTCAGTAGAACATTTGTGGAATACCTTTGGTGAGGAGCAGATTGATCTTGATGTGACTAAAGAAGTAACGATGAAATTTATCCGTAAGACCATTCAGCACTTGGCAAGTAATGGGTGTGATTTGATTCGTCTAGATGCCTTTGCTTATGCAGTGAAGAAATTGGATACCAATGATTTCTTTGTAGAACCAGATATTTGGGATTTATTGGACAAAGTTCGAGATATCGCTGCTGAGTATGGGACAGAGCTTTTACCTGAGATTCATGAACACTATTCGATTCAGTTTAAAATAGCGGACCATGATTACTATGTTTACGATTTTGCCCTTCCAATGGTGAACCTTTATACTCTTTACAGTTCCAGAACAGAGCGCTTGGCTAAGTGGTTAAAGATGAGCCCGATGAAGCAATTTACGACACTAGATACTCATGATGGGATTGGAGTGGTGGATGTCAAAGATATCCTGACCGATGAGGAAATTGACTATGCTTCAAATGAGCTCTATAAGGTTGGAGCGAATGTCAAACGTAAGTACTCTAGTGCAGAGTATAACAATCTAGATATCTACCAAATCAATTCAACCTATTATTCTGCGCTTGGAGATGATGATGTCAAGTACTTTCTCGCTCGTCTGATTCAAGCTTTTGCTCCAGGCATTCCTCAGGTTTACTATGTGGGTCTATTAGCAGGAAAAAATGACTTAAAATTATTAGAAGAAACCAAAGAAGGTCGAAATATTAATCGTCATTACTATAGCAATGAGGAAATAGCAGAAGAAGTTCAACGTCCTGTGGTGAAGTCTCTTCTCAATCTATTTTCTTTCCGTAATCAATCAGAGGCCTTTGACCTAGAAGGGACTATTGACGTTGAAACACCAACAGCTCACAGCATTGTAATCAAACGTCAAAATAAAGACAAGTCCGTAACAGCAGTAGCAGAAATTGATTTGCAAAGTCAGACCTATCAAGTATTAGAAAACGGCAGAAAAATTCAGTTCTAGTGCTATATTAATGAAACAGTTTTTTTGTGGCGAAAACGTGTTCATTGTTCCCAAATGACGGAAAAAATGGTAGAATATAAAGATAGTTTAGCATTTATCTTCTGGAGAATTCCAGAACAGAAAGGATCCGTTTTGAAATCAATTGGATTACTGGATAAGATAAGAGGGCTTTCGAAAAAAGATTTCTTTTTGTATTTGATGATCATAAGTATCTTTTTACCTTTTTATTTGTTCTTAGCGCTCTTTGCTTTATATTTGATAGGTTTACTTGTTACTGGGGAGATGAAGGGAATTATCAAAGGATTAATCAAACATCCTGTACTTCTCTTTTTTATTGCCTACAGTAGTATCATCTCTATCGTTGCCAAGAACTGGCTTGGATTGGTTGCATCTTTACTGATGTTTCTCTTCCTCATTTTCTTTAGTTATTACCAGAAACGTCTGACACATGCTTTCTTTCGACTGATACTGCAGACAATCTTGTTTGGTAGTGTGCTCTCTGCGGCTTTTGCCACTTTGGAGCATTTCCAAATTGTAAAGAAATTTAACTATGCTTTTCTTTCGCCCAATATGCAAGTATGGCACCAAAACCGTGCAGAGGTGACCTTCTTTAATCCTAACTATTATGGGATTATCTGTTGCTTCTGTATCATGATTGCCTTTTACCTCTTTACAACGACGAAGTTAAGATGGTTAAAAATCTTTTGTGTGCTAGCAGGTTTTGTGAATCTATTTGGTTTGAATTTTACGCAAAATAGAACGGCCTTCCCTGCCATCATTGCTGGTGCCATCATTTATCTCTTTACAACCATTAAAAACTGGCGTGCCTTCTGGCTCAGTATTGGTGTTTTCGGGATTGGCCTTTGTTTCCTCTTCTCAAGCGATTTGGGTGTCCGTATGGGAACCCTAGATTCTTCAATGGAAGAGCGTGTTTCAATCTGGAATGCGGGTATGACTTTGTTCAAGCAAAATCCGATCTGGGGTGAGGGTCCACTGACCTATATGAATTCCTATCCGAGAATTCATGCACCTTACCACGAACACGCGCATAGTCTTTACATCGATACTATTTTAAGTTATGGTTTGATTGGAACCATACTCTTATCCATTTCTTCGGTTATCCCGGTTCACATGATGATGGATATGAGTCAGGAATCTGGTAAACGACCAATTATCGGTCTTTATCTCTCCTTCCTTACAGTAGTCGCTGTACATGGAATTTTTGACTTGGCTCTCTTCTGGATACAGTCAGGATTCATCTTCTTGCTAATTATGTGCAGTCTACCACTGGAACATCGAACACTGGTGTCCGAAATGACAGATTAAGTTAATAAATAGTGAAGATCTTCTACTCTAGGTAGGAGGTCTCTTTTGTTGGTGAAAATTATTTCTAAATCGAAATAGTTGACAGATGGAACGAGAGGTGTTACAATAAAAACAATTCGATATCGAAATAAATTGGAGGTGTTATGAAAGATAGTCATTTGGTAGCCCATCATATTCGTTTGTTAAATGGGCGGATTTTTCAAAAGTTACTGAGCCAGGATCCTGAAGCCCTTTATCGCAGTGAACAGGGAAAGATTCTCACGGTGTTATGGAATAGTGAGACAGGTTGCGCTACGGCGACAGATATTGCGCTTGCGACTGGACTTGCTAACAATACGCTCACAACCATGATTAAGAAACTTGAGGAGCAAAACCTGGTCATCATTAGCCCATGTGGAATAGATAAGAGAAAGAAATATGTCAAGTTGACAGAGCAAGGTTGGTCGCAGAAAGAAGTGGGCAATCGTGTCAGTCAAAAATTAGATGCAATTTTTTATAAAGGCTTCTCTGAAGAAGAAATCCGTCAGTTTGAAAGCTATCAGGAACGCATCTTAGAAAATTTAAAAGAAAAAGAGGCATAAATCATGTCAAAACAAGTGAAAAATGCTCACAACCTATACATTCATGCTATTCAAGATGGACGAGTTGCTGAGGCTCAAGCTCAGTCTGTAGGAGATACCTACATTCAACACTCGACAGGTGTGCCAGATGGGAAAGAAGGGTTTGCGGCTTTCTTTGCAAATTTCTTTGAGCGCCATCCCGAGCGTGAGATGAAAATTGTTCGCACTATTGAGGATGGCAATCTGGTCTTCGTCCATGTTCATCAATATCTCAATGGCGGGGAAGCTCAATGGGTGACGACAGATACTTTCCGTGCGGATGAGAATGGTCGTATCGTGGAGCATTGGGATGTCATTGACTACTATCGTGCTCCAGAAAATGGACAGTTAGATCAGATTTTTGGAGATTTTGAAATCACGGATTTGGACAAAACAGCAGAAAATAAAAAGTTGGTTCGTCGTTTCTTGACAGAAATTTTCCAAAATGGGGAGCTGGAGCAGTGGAGTGATTATGTGGCGGACGATTTGATTCAGCATAATCATGAGATTGGCCAAGGAAGTGCTGCTTATAAAAACTATGTGGCTGAACATGGTGTCACTTTTGACTTTGTTTTCCAGCTTTTGGGACAAGGAAATTATGTGGTCAGCTATGGACAGACTCAGATAGATGGGGTGCCTTATGCTCAGTATGACATCTTCCGTTTGGAGAATGGCTTGATTGTGGAGCATTGGGATAATAAGGAAGTTATGCCTAAGGTAGAAGACTTGACCAACCGAGGGAAGTTTTAAATTGAGGATACAGAATGATTGAATACAAAAATGTAGCGCTACGCTACACAGAAAAAGATGTTTTGAGAGATGTTAATTTACGGATTAAGAATGGGGAATTTATGGTTTTAGTTGGACCTTCTGGGTCCGGTAAGACGACCATGGTCAAGATGATTAACCGTCTTTTGGAACCAACTGATGGAAATATTTATATGGATGGCGAGCGCATCAAAGACTATGATGAGCGGGAGCTTCGTCTTTCTACGGGTTACGTCCTACAGGCTATTGCTCTTTTTCCCAATCTAACGGTTGCAGAAAACATTGCTCTCATTCCTGAGATGAAGGGCTGGACTAAGGAAGAGATTGCGAAGAAAACAGAAGAGCTTTTGGCTAAGGTTGGTTTACCAGTAGCTGAGTATGGACATCGACTTCCTAGTGAATTATCTGGTGGAGAACAGCAACGGGTCGGCATTGTCCGTGCCATGATTGGTCAGCCTAAGATTCTCCTCATGGATGAACCTTTTTCAGCCTTGGATGCTATTTCGAGAAAACAGTTGCAGGTTCTGACGAAAGAATTGCATAAAGAGTTTGGGATGACAACGATTTTTGTGACCCATGATACGGATGAAGCTTTGAAATTGGCGGACCGTATTGCTGTCTTGCAGGATGGAGAGATTCGTCAGGTGGCGAATCCTGAGACGATTTTAAAGGCTCCTGCAACGGACTTTGTAGCAGACTTGTTTGGAGGTAGTGTTCATGACTAATTTGATATCAACTTTTCAGGAGCGTTTTGGTGACTGGGTAACAGCTCTATCTCAACATTTGCAGTTGTCACTTTTGACCTTGTTGCTGGCTATTTTTATTGCAGTCCCCTTAGCGGTATTTCTTCGTTATCATGAAAAGATGGCGGACTGGGTCTTGCAGATTGCAGGGATTTTCCAGACTATCCCGTCTCTGGCCTTGTTAGGTCTCTTTATTCCCTTGATGGGAATCGGAACCTTGCCGGCTTTAACAGCGCTAGTGATTTATGCGATTTTCCCGATTTTGCAAAATACTATTACTGGGTTGAAGGGAATTGATCCAAGTCTACAAGAGGCTGGGATTGCTTTTGGGATGACCAGGTGGGAGCGTCTCAAGAAGTTTGAAATTCCACTTGCCATGCCTGTCATAATGTCTGGTATTCGGACGGCGGCGGTTTTGATTATCGGTACGGCAACCTTGGCGGCCTTGATTGGTGCAGGGGGACTGGGTTCCTTTATCCTTTTGGGAATTGACCGTAATAATACTAGTCTGATTTTGATTGGGGCCCTTTCTTCTGCAGTGCTGGCCATTGCCTTTAACTTCCTACTAAAAGTGATGGAAAAAGCAAAATTGCGGACGATTTTCTCTGGTTTTGCCTTGGTGACCATATTGCTCGGTCTGTCTTATAGTCCATCCCTTTTGGCTCAGAAAGAGAAAGAAAACTTGGTGATTGCTGGGAAATTGGGACCAGAACCCGAAATTTTGGCCAATATGTATAAGTTACTGATTGAAGAAAATACCAGTATGACTGCGACTGTTAAACCGAATTTTGGGAAAACAAGCTTCCTCTATGAAGCTCTGAAAAAAGGCGATATTGATATCTATCCTGAATTTACCGGTACGGTGACTGAAAGTCTGCTTCAACCATCACCGAAAGTGAGTCATGAGCCAGAGCAGGTTTATCAAGTGGCGCGTGATGGCATTGCCAAACAGGATCATCTAGCCTATCTCAAACCCATGTCTTATCAAAATACCTACGCTGTAGCTGTTCCGAAGAAAATTGCTCAAGAATATGGCTTGAAGACCATTTCGGACTTGAAAAAAGTGGAAGGACAGCTGAAGGCAGGTTTTACTCTCGAATTTAATGATCGTGAGGATGGAAATAAGGGCTTGCAATCAATGTATGGTCTCAATCTCAATGTAGCGACCATGGAGCCAGCCCTTCGCTACCAGGCGATTCAGTCAGGTGATATTCAAATCACGGACGCCTATTCGACCGATGCGGAATTGGCGCGTTATGATTTGCAGGTCTTAGAAGATGACAAGCAACTCTTCCCACCTTATCAAGGGGCTCCACTCATGAAAGAAGCTCTTCTCAAGAAACATCCTGAGTTGGAGCCAGTTCTCAATAAACTAGCAGGTAAAATTACTGAAAGCCAGATGAGCCAGCTCAACTACCAAGTCGGTGTTGAAGGCAAGTCAGCAGAACAAGTAGCCAAGGAGTTTTTACAAGAACAAGGTTTGTTGAAGAAATAGTTTGAAAATGTCAAACTCAACTTGCTTAAACGACTATAGAAAAGAATGCTCAGACAATGTCGTCTGGGCTTTTTTGATATTAGAGTTACTGAATGTCTTTCAAAATGGAAAATAAGAGGAAATTTTTAGGATTTTCTAAAATTTTACTGTAAATACACTTGACTATTCACAAAATAGGTGTATAATGTGTTGTGAACTACTTAACAAATAAAGATTTCCAGCTCATGTCGACTAAGGATGGAATTCTTGTGTATAGACAGTTCAGTAGATATATAATAGAGCGTTGCGTCCGAAAGTCTATCCAGACACGGCTCTTTAAAAACAAAAGGAGAAGATTATGAAAACAGAACCGATTCATCGTACCAGTATGTGGAAATTTAAGTTAAGTGCTGCCACCATGACTTTGATTCCCGCTGCCGTGGGGATTAACTATGTTGCCAAAGCCTTGGCGGAGGGGTTAAAGTTGCCCGTTTGGCTTGGGTCTTTGGGAACCTTTCTTACCAGCATGTTGGCTGGGCCGGTTGCCGGTGCCATTAGTGGTTTCATCAACAACGTGATCTATGGGCTGACCTTATCGCCAATTTCAACCGTGTATGCGATTACCAGCATCGGAATTGGGATTGCTGTCGGAGTTTTGCACGCCAATGGGTGGTTCTCGTCAGCGCGACGAGTATTTGTTTCTGCTATTATTATTGCCATCGTTTCAGCTGTCATTTCAACGCCACTCAACGTCATCTTTTGGGGTGGTCAGACCGGTATCGCTTGGGGTGACTCATTGTTTGCGGTAATGGTCGCCAATCATGCACCAGTGTGGCTGGCCTCATTTACCGATGAGTTTGTCTTGGATATTTTGGATAAAGTCTGCGTGGCCTACCTGGCATTCTTCATCTATCGTCAGCTGCCGAAGCGGATGGTGCACTTCTTTAACGATGATAAATGATGACTGATAAAACATTGATTTCTGGAGCGCCACGGGTCAAGCTCAAGTGGTACCAGGTGATCGATCCGATTACTAAGCTCTTGTTCATCTTGGACATGACGTTGTTGAGCTTTGCCAGTATGAATTTATTGCTTCAGGCCGGATTAATTCTTGTCGCAACACTGCTATTGTTATTTTCCAAATTGAGTTCTACCACCTTTAAGACGCTGGGATTCAGCCTGTTTCTGATTTGCACCATGCTGATCATCCAAGGGTTATTTTACAGTCGGAATCAAACTGTGCTGTTTTCTGTGCTTGGGGTGTCGTTCTACAAAGAAGGCCTGATTTACGCCACCACTCTGGGTTGTCGAGTATTGGTGATTATTTTGACCAGTGGCTTTTTTATGGTGACCACGAGTATTTCAGAAAACGCGGCCTATTTGGAACTGTCCGGATTGTCTTATAAAACCGTCTACGTTCTGATGTCGGTGTGTTATATTTTGCCGGAAATGATGCGCAATATGCGGAAAATCCAGCAGGCACAAAAAGTTCGCGGAACCAATCCGCAAAAAACGTTGATTCAGAAATTAAAGTCAGTCCTGCCGGTTCTAATTCCATTGGTGATTAAGACCTTGGATCAATCGATGACGCGGTCGATTTCTCTCCAACTGAGAGGTTTTGATAATCTCAACCGGACTGTCAGAACCTCCCAGCGCGTGTATCGCCTGTCGCGGACGCTGCACATTGGTCTGACTGGATTGGCAATTTTATTGATTGGGTGGAAGATATGGACGAAGATAAACGGATTGTAATTGAAAATTTGACCACCCGTTATCCGGGTACTGAGCAACCACAACTGCGTCAGATTAACGCGGAGGTTCATACCGGCCAGGTGGTTGGGATTATCGGGAATAGCCACTCCGGCAAATCGACTTTGTGCCGTGTGCTGGCAGGGGTCATTCCCAAAATTGTGTCTGCTGAGATTGAGGGCGATTGGCACATGTTTGGCCAGCGAGTGTCTGACAATTGGCCCGTTTATAATGCCATGAATGGAGTTGTACTGCAAAATCCAGCTGGCCAACTAAGCGGGTTGGCAGACACGGTTGCCGATGAAATCGCCTTTGACTTGATTAATCAGGGAATGGCTGAAGGACTGATTCAAAAACGGGTTGAAGAAGTTGCCACGCAAATGGGGCTGATTGAACAGCTGAATTTGCGTCCCGAAAGCCTTTCCGGTGGTCAGATCCAGCGGTTGGCAATTGCCACGGCGATTGTGGCTAATCCGGCTGTTTTGATTATGGATGATCCGACCAGTGAGATGGATCCCCTTGGCCGCCGGCAATTTTTCCAATGGCTGGCCCAAGTCAAAGAGACGACTGTCTTCATTGTCACCAGTGAAATTGACGATTTGTGCGAAGTCGCCGACGTTGTGTGGGTGCTGCACGAGGGTCAAATGGTAGCCCAGGGCAGGCCGGGTGAGGTGTTTAATCATTTGGCAGCTGACTGGCAGATTCCAGCCCCGACAATCCAGCAACTTGCTCAAAAAATGGATTGGCACTTGGCTGATGGCCGGTATCCGGTGAATTACGCTGATCTGAAGGAGGTTCGTTATGTCCACAATTGAACTGAGCCACCTGACGTTCACTTATCCGGAACGGTCCTTTAGCTTGGATGTTGAAGACAAACACTTCGCCGATCCGATGGTGGCGATTGTCGGCCAAAATGGTGCCGGCAAATCAACGCTCTTCAAATTGTTGACGGGTTTGCTGACACCACAAACCGGTGTGATTAAGATCGATGGAGAAAATTTTAATGATCTTAAACCAGTCGAAAAGTTACTGAAGGTTGGGATTACTTTTCAGAATCCTGACGATCAGCTTTTCAACCCGACCGTTCAACGAGAGGTGGAGTGGAATGTCGCGCAGGTCATGAATGACCACGACACGATTACGAGGCGGGCTTTAGCGGCTCTAAAAAGAGTTGGCTTGGATGATAAAACAGCTGAAAGTCCATATGACCTGTCATTGTCGGAACGCAAGCTGTTGAGCGTTGCCACAGTTTTGGCAGTGGATCCGGCGATTTATTTATTTGATGAGCCGATGATGTCGCTTGATTGGGAAAGCCGGCGCAAGTTGACCGCAATTTTCCATCAGTTGGCTGATTCGGGCCACCAAGTTGTGACCATCACCCATGACATGGATTGGGTCGCCGCCGAGTTTGAGTCGGTGTATGTTATGGAACACGGGAAGTTTGGCTTCGCCGGCAGTCCACGGGAATTGTTCAGCAATCACGAACTTGTCCAGCGAGTGGGATTACTACCACCGCGGATTATGGACATAGCGGAGTCGCTGGGTGATTCACAGACATATTTATCGGTTAATGATTATTGCCAGAAAAATCGAGATGTATAGAAAAAGTCACCTCTGCGGGTTTTCCAGGTTGAAGGATTAACTTCAGCTTCTGGCAAAAACTCACATGGGTGACTTTTGTGTTTAATAACGTTTCATGATCATCGGGTGCTTCCTCAGATTACTCGGTTTGATTTTACTTTGTTTCATGGTCATAATCATATACCATTTCTTTTGGATTTTTTGTTTGACTAATACAAAATAGGTCTTCATAGGTCTTCGCATTTTTAGCGCCCATTAGGATCATCAGTATAATTTTCTGAATTAGGAGACTGTCCCATCACTATTCGAACTTCGTCTCCCAACTTACGCTGTTCCCATTCATCCGTGAATCCTTTAAATCGCAATTCTGGAACTTTCTTTTTAACTGAATCATCTATTTTCGCCATAGTCCCCACCATTTTATTGGTTTTTCTTGTTCTTCTATCCTTTTTTGATATTTGATTTGTTCCTGCAAATTTTCCAACTTCTCTTTAAGAGCGTTCACTTCATCTTTATATTGATTGTCTAAGTGTTTGAATTCTGTTTCCTGTGAGGGCATTTTGAGGGCTTTTAAGTTATCATTTTCCGCCTTGTATTCTTCTAGCAACTTTTTATCTTGCAAGGCTAATCGTTGTTACTGGTCTAACAAATTAGTTAGTTTTTCTATTTGTTGGTCTTTGCTACTTATTTGTTGGTCTTTGGTATTTGATTTGCTACTACTTTCTACTTTACCTAAAATTATTTTTTCTGCTTTAGAATTTATTAGATTAGACCCATTGGAACTTTTAAGCTGTAATTTTTTTGGTAACCTTTGGTAGTGATATTGAATATTTTGTTTTGTAACACTCAACTCATCCTCCAGCTCTTTGATCGTTTTTAAGTCTTCACTCATGGTTTAAGTCCCTGCCTTTTAACCGTTGGTAGATATTGTTCAATGGCTTTTTTGAGGTAGCGTGCGATATTATGCTTAGAATATTCTTCACGTCTGCTGGCAACATAAGACAAGTGGTCTTTAACACTATTTAGCCCTCTTAATTCTTTCAGTTCGTCATAGAGGGGGTAAACATGGACTTGCAATCCTGCCATGATTTTTGTATCTTGCATTTCAAACGGACTTAGCAACATATTTTCTAGCAATAGCGTGGTGTACTTGCTTTTCATTGCTTCAATAGCTAGCTTATCTTCGGTTTCTGCTTTGCGTGCTTTATCTTCTTGATAGGCGGTATCTTCTAACTTATAGCTGTTATCGTCTGCTCGACGTTTCTTTCGTAACCAGATATCCAATGTTAAACCGTCCGCATCAATCGCTCGATAGAGATAATGCCAACGCCCCTTAACTTTGATATAGGTTTCATCCATTTTCCACGAATAGAAGGACTGTTTATTTTTCTTTTTCCAGAGATGATAGAGGATTTTACTGTATTCTTGAACCCACCGATAAATCGTAGTGTGACAAACATTTATTCCACGGTCATAAAGCAATTCCTGAACTTCACGATAGCTCAGATTGTAACGTAGGTAATAACCAACAGCGACAATGATGACGTCTTGTTGGAATTGTTTGCCTTTAAAATGATTCATCTCTCAAGCCTTACTAACCTTTTTTCTGCTCTTTGAGAAGCTGAAGGTCGTGCTAGTAACTACCTATTTGGTTTGATTAATTCCATCATTTATCTGGTGCTTGCCTTTCAAAAAGGCTTTTATGGTGAGGTGCTGACGACACTTTACTTTACGGTCATGCAGCCAATTGGACTTCTAGTTTGGATCTACCAAGCACAGTTCAAGAAAGAAAAGCAAGAGTTTGTCGCGCGTAAACTGGACGGTAAAGGTTGGACCAAGTATCTTTCCATTAGTGTTCTTTGGTGGTTGGTATTTGGGTTCATTTATCAGTCTATTGGAGCCAATCGTCCTTATCGTGATTCTATCACCGATGCGACTAATGGGGTTGGGCAAATCCTCATGACAGCTGTTTACCGTGAGCAATGGATATTCTGGGCAGCTACCAATGTCTTTTCAATCTATCTCTGGTGGGGGGGAAAGCCTGCAAATCCAAGGGAAATACCTGATTTACTTGATCAATAGTCTAGTTGGTTGGTATCAGTGGAGCAAGGCCGCAAAGAGTGCTTAAAAAGTAAAAAAGGATCGGATGATCCTTTTTTATGTTAGAGCAAAATGAATAATACCGTAATGATAATAGCGATCGTTATACGAACGATGTGGTGCGATATATGTTGGTTTTCTTGCTGTCGCCCGTTCCAGTAGGCACCATAGCAGACGATACTCGAACCCACAATCCATAGTAGAATGGTTGCCAGTGGGACGAAGTAAAAGATAGCTAGAGCCAGAGAAGTGATGCAACTGCCGACCAAGATGCACGTGTTTCCCAAACTGTAGTTCTTTTGTTTCATGGCTGAAAAAGCAGCAGCAAGGTGAAGCAGCGAGAAGGCGAGAGCTAGTACAATTGTTGGTATTCCTAGAATCATCGAAGTTAACATAGTTGGTTCCTTTCTGAGTTACAGGCTTAGTTATCAAGTGGAGTTGTAGAGGTCATCTCTATTACATCAAGGTAAAATCTCACTACTTGGTCTTCAGTATAAGATTTTCCTTTTTTTAGCCACCAAGTTAGAGTCTCGATAAAGTTCGTCACAACAAAATGTTGAAGGTAGGAGGCCGGAATGTTTGGATAGGCCTCTTGCAAATCCTCCGCTACCATGGGGTAAACGTGGTGTTCGAGTTCCTTGTGTAGTTGGCGGAGAAAGTAGTCATTTTTTGAAAAAAGAAGACTAGTGACATGGTCCTGGTTTTTTTGAAAATGTAGAAAGATATGTGCGAGGTAGTCTTCTGTAGTTAAGTGTTCTTCCCTTTCAAAGAGATGATGAAAAAGGTAGCGACAGAGTTCATCTAAAAGCAGTTCCTTGCTCTCGTAGTGACAGTAAAAGGTCGAGCGCCCAACATCTGCCAAGTCAATAATATCTTGAACAGTAGTAGCATCATAGCCCTTGTCGTTCAAAACTTGTAAAAAAGCTTGATAAATGGCTTTTTTCGTCTTACTAACCCGACGGTCTCTTTTTTGCATATAGACACTTGGGGCAAACTGTTCAGAACTGAATAAGGCTGACAGTTTGCTTCTATCCTTTCTTTGGATTTTATTAGATAATACAAATGATAGAAGTATGTATATACCCATTATACCAAAGGAGGGAGAGAAATGAGTTCTAAAACATCTATCTGGTTAGCTTTTTTCTTAAATTTAAGCTATGCGATAGTCGAGTTTATCGCAGGAGGAATCTTTGGTTCAAGTGCAGTTCTTTCTGATTCTGTTCATGACTTGGGAGATGCTATAGCCATTGGTATCTCAGCCCTTTTAGAAACAATTTCAAACCGTGAAGAAGATAGACAGTACACCTTGGGTTACAAACGTTTTAGTCTTTTAGGGGCCATGCTAACGGCTGTGATTCTTATGATAGGGTCTGTCCTAGTGATCTTGGAAAATATCACAAAGATTGCTCACCCGCAACCCGTTAATGAAAATGGTATCCTCTGGCTGGGAATCATTGCAGTGGCCATTAATGTACTAGCAAGTCTGGTAGTTCGTAAAGGAAAGACAAAGAACGAGTCAATTCTTAGCTTGCATTTTTTGGAAGACACTCTTGGTTGGTTGGCTGTCATTCTAATGGCGATTATCCTCCGATTTACAGATTGGTATATCCTCGATCCACTCTTATCGCTTGTTATTTCTATCTTTATTCTAACAAAAGCTGTTCCTCGCTTTTGGAGCGCACTGAAGATTTTCCTAGATGCTGTGCCAGAAGGGGTCGAGACAAGTGATTTGGAGAAGGATTTAGAGGCTCTACCCAATGTCAAAAGTATCAATCAACTTAGTATTTGGTCCATGGACGGTCTGGAGAATAATGCTGTTGTCCACATTTGTATCAAGGACTGGGAGCAGATGATGGAAACCAAAGAAGTGGTGCGTCAATTTTTAGAAGAAAGAGGCGTGCAGAATATCACTATTGAAGTGGATAGCAGTCAAAGCAATCATGCGCAACATAAGCGGAGGGTGAGAAAGTTAGAGCAGAAGCATGGGCATCATTAGTAGAAAAGCGATCTCGCTAGAGGTCGTTTTGTTATCCTATTCATTCCTTGTACTTTCTCTCAATGTCAGTCTGGTTCCCAGCATGGTTAGGCTGGGGATTTTGCGACCGTGGAGAACTTCCTTGTTAAGAATATCCATACCTGTTCGGCCCATTTCCTCGGTATAGACAGTAATGCTAGAAAGAGGAGGATAGACCTGCTTGGTCAGGCTGGTGTCGTTAAAAGAAATGAGGCTGACGCGGTCTGGTAGGCTGATTCCAGCTTCTTGGAGAGCACGAAGGGCACCGATGGCTAAACTATCGCTGGCGGCGAAAAAGGCTGGTGGGAGTTGTTCTCCTAGCTTGTGAATGGCCTCCTTCATCAAGTCATAGCCAGACTGGGCAGTAAAGCTCCCCTGAAAGACCAGTTCTTCATGGTAGATACCATTTGCTTGGGTAATGTCTTTGAAATTTTCTAGCCGCTTATCCTGGATAATTTCTTCCTGGTCTGTTGTTTCCTCAAGGCCTGTGAGAATGCCAATCCGATCCACCCCCTGACTGAGGAAATGGTCTACAACTTGTTTCACAGCAGTGTAAAAGTCAGTGATAATACAGGTATGACCTAGTGAGAGGGTGTCACTGTCTATAAAGACTAAAGGTTTTTGGTATTCTTCAAAGGCAGCAATCTGAGCTCGGCTAAATTTTCCGATGCAGAGAATGCCAATCACTTCCTCGCTTAATGTAAAAGGATGGTCATTAAAATAGCGCAAGATATCATAGTCCAACTCTTGGGCTCTTTTTTCAATACCGAGACGAATCTGGTAGTAGTAGAGGTCGTCCAACTCCCCTTGTTCGCTGACCCATTGGATAATGGCAATCTTTTGCTTGGGTTTGTGGGATTCGCCTGTCTTGAGATGCTTGGTGTAGCCCAGCTCTTCAGCGACAGTTAAAATACGGTGTCTGGTTTCTTCTGTAACAGATAGACTCTGGTCGCGATTGAGGACACGAGATACGGTCGCGATGGAGACAGAGGCTAGCTGTGCGATGTCTTTTAAGGTAGCCATAAATCCTCCTCCTTTTAGGTTAGTATATCATATTAGGTTAGTATATCATATTTTTCTTCTTTTTATCGATAGTTTAGTAAAAGTTTAGTAAAAAGGATTGACCTTGGCAAATCCCTTGGATACAATAGAAGAAAACGATTACACGTTAAGATGACTTAACGACAGTCAAAGGAGAATTCATATGACACAACATCTTACTGCTGAAGCCCTTCGCAAAGACTTTCTTGCCGTTTTTGGTCAAGAAGCAGACCAAACTTTCTTTTCACCAGGACGTATCAATCTGATTGGTGAACACACAGACTACAACGGTGGGCACGTTTTTCCAGCGGCTATTTCCTTGGGAACCTATGGAGCGGCTCGCAAGCGTGACGACCAAGTCTTGCGTTTCTACTCAGCCAACTTTAAGGACAAGGGTATCATCGAAGTGCCTCTTGCTGACCTCAAATTTGAAAAAGAGCACAGCTGGACCAACTATCCAAAAGGGGTTCTTCATTTCTTGCAAGAAGCTGGACATGTGATTGACAAAGGGTTTGATTTTTATGTTTATGGTAATATTCCAAATGGTGCAGGCTTGTCCTCTTCAGCATCCTTGGAACTCTTGACAGGGGTCGTTGCAGAGCATCTCTTTGATTTAAAACTAGACCGTTTGGATTTGGTAAAAATTGGAAAACAAACAGAAAATAACTTTATCGGAGTCAACTCTGGTATCATGGACCAGTTTGCTATCGGTATGGGGGCAGACCAACGTGCTATTTACCTAGATACCAATACCTTAGAGTACGACTTGGTGCCACTTGATTTGAAGGATAACGTCGTTGTTATTATGAACACCAACAAACGCCGTGAACTGGCAGACTCTAAGTACAATGAACGCCGTGCTGAGTGTGAAAAAGCAGTGGAAGAATTGCAAGTTGTCTTGGATATTCAGACCTTGGGTGAATTGGATGAGTGGGCCTTTGACCAATACAGCTATCTGATTAAAGATGAAAATCGTTTGAAACGTGCTCGCCATGCTGTGCTTGAAAACCAACGTACCCTTAAAGCTCAAGCAGCCCTTCAAGCAGGAGATTTGGAAACATTTGGTCGCTTGATGAATGCATCACACGTTTCTCTAGAACATGACTATGAAGTAACTGGCTTGGAATTGGATACTCTTGTCCACACAGCTTGGGCACAAGAAGGTGTTCTCGGTGCTCGTATGACAGGGGCAGGTTTTGGTGGCTGTGCTATTGCCTTGGTGCAAAAAGATGTCGTTGAGGCCTTTAAGGAAGCTGTTGGTAAGCACTACGAGGAAGTAGTTGGATATGCTCCAAGCTTCTATATCGCTGAAGTTGCAGGTGGCACTCGCGTTTTAGACTAGGAAAGAAGTAAATGGAAGCTGTAATATTTGATTTAGATGGCTTATTAGCTGATACTGAGATCATTTCTCTAAAAGTTTATCAAGAATTGCTTGAGGATTTTGGAATACCTTTCACAGCAGAAACATATTTTAGAGAATACAGTGGACATAGGGAAGAGGAGAATGTTCAACGATTTTTGGATACCTATGATTTACCTTGGAACTTTGACCAAACCTTGGAAAAAGTTTATGAACTGGAAGCTCGAATATTAGCCAAAGGTGTAAATTTAAAAAAGGTGCTAAAAATTTGCTTGCTTTTCTGCAAAGAGAAGGTATTCCAATCGCTTTAGCAACTTCAAGTGTTGAATCTAGAGCTAGAATGATTTTGGATAGTAATGGTATACTGTCCCTATTTGACCATCTAGTTTTTGCAAAAGATGTAAAGCGAAGCAAACCTTACCCTGATATATTTTTAAAGGCCTGCAGTGATTTGAATGTTTTGCCAGAGAATTGCTTAGTATTAGAGGATAGTGAAGCAGGGATTGAAGCAGCCTATAGAGCTGGGATACCAGTTATTTGTATGCCAGACTTAAAAATGCCAGCACAGTCTTTCTTAAATAAAACAGAACAAGTTTTTCAGGATTGAGATGCTGTCAGAGACTATTTAGAAAGTAGGAAGGATAATCAATGAGTCAGAGAGTTCTAGATGCATTTATCACGGAAGTCATTACTGAAAGTTCATTTGAGGAAATGGATCGAATCTACCTAACCAATCGTGTCTTAGCACGAGTGGGAGAAGGTGTTTTGGAGGTTGAGACTGGTCTAGATGACTTGATTGACCTCAAGGACCAGCTTGTCGAGGAGGCGGTTCGATTAGAGACGATAGAGGATAGTCAGACTGCGCGTGAAATCCTCGGTGCTGAACTGATGGACTTGGTAACCCCTTGTCCAAGTCAGGTTAATCGTAACTTTTGGACAACCTATGCCCAATCTCCCGAACAGGCAATTGCGGACTTCTACCAACTTAGTCAGAAAAATGACTACATCAAGCTCAAGGCCATTGCTAAGAATATTGCTTATCGTGTTCCATCAGATTACGGAGAACTGGAGATTACTATCAATCTGTCTAAACCTGAAAAGGATCCAAAGGAGATTGCGGCAGCTAAATTGGTGCAAGCTAGCAATTATCCCCAGTGTCAGCTTTGTCTAGAGAACGAAGGCTACCATGGTCGGGTTAACCATCCAGCTCGTAGCAATCACCGCATTATCCGTTTTGAAATGGCTGGTCAGGAGTGGGGATTCCAGTATTCGCCCTATGCTTATTTTAATGAGCACTGTATCTTCTTAGATGGTCAGCATCGGCCCATGGCTATCAATCGTCAAAGCTTTGAGCGCCTGCTAGCTATCGTAGAGCAGTTTCCAGGCTATTTTGCGGGCTCAAATGCCGACCTGCCGATTGTGGGAGGCTCTATTCTGACTCATGATCACTATCAAGGAGGCCGTCACGTATTTCCTATGGAATTGGCTCCTTTGCAAAAGACTTTCCGATTTGCTGGTTTTGAGCAGGTCAAGGCTGGGATTGTCAAGTGGCCTATGTCAGTGCTACGTTTGACTTCGGATTCCAAAGAAGATTTGATCAACTTGGCTGATAAGATTTTGCAGGAATGGCGGCAATATTCAGACCCTGAAGTACAGATTTTGGCAGAGACAGACGGGACACCACACCATACCATTACCCCCATTGCCCGTAAACGCGATGGTCAGTTTGAGTTGGACTTGGTCTTGCGAGACAATCAGACATCGCCAGAGCATCCTGATGGCATCTATCATCCCCACAAGGATGTTCAACATATCAAGAAGGAAAATATCGGCTTGATTGAGGTCATGGGCTTGGCTATCTTGCCACCTCGTTTGAAAGCAGGAGTGGAGCAAGTCGCCAGCTATCTTGTAGGAGATGGTGAAGCAGTTGCAGACTATCATCAGGAATGGGCAGACCAGCTCAAAGCCCAACATCCAGATCTAGCAGATAAAGAAAAAGCCCTTGAAATCGTCAAGGACTCTGTGGGTGCTATCTTTGCGCGTGTTTTGGAGGACGCAGGGGTTTACAAGCAGACAGAACAAGGACAAGCAGCCTTTATGCGCTTTGTAGAACAGGTCGGAATTTTTCCAGACTAGGAGCTTTCTCCTTGCACAGTCCTATAAAAAGTAGTATCATAGTGTCGTTTGAACTATCAGGAGGAAACGATGAAAGATTTGCATTTTGACGCTATATCTGCCTTTGAAAATTACGAAATAGAAAAAATGAGAGATGGTCATGTTGTGGTGACGACAAAAGTAGTGGACTCGTCGCTCAACTACTATGGCAATGCCCATGGTGGCTATCTCTTTACCCTTTGTGACCAGATTAGTGGTCTGGTGGTTATCTCGTTGGGGCTTGATGGAGTGACGCTCCAATCCTCTATCAACTACCTCAAGGCAGGAAAACTCGACGATGTGCTGACCATTAAAGGAGAATGTGTCCATCATGGACGCACAACCTGTGTCGTGGATGTCGATATCACCAATCAAGAAGGCAGAAATGTCTGCAAAGCAACCTTTACCATGTTTGTCACAGGCCAGCGGTCAGAAGAAAGACAGGTGAGGATATAGATAAACAAAAAAGAGGTGTGAACCTCTTTTTCTTATTTCTTTTTCCTATTTAGGACGGCATTGAGGACAATAGCGAGTAGGCTGGCTACGACGATTCCGTTTGAGAAGAACATTTGGAAAGCTGTCGGCATGCTGACGAAGAGATTACTGTTGTTTAGACCTACACCAGCAGCGATGGAAACAGCTGCGATAAGGAAGTTGTGTTCATTGTTAGCAAAGTCAACGCGGGCAAGGATTTGCATCCCTTGAAGGGAAACAAAGCCAAACATCACCAGCATGGCCCCTCCAAGAACAGGGCTCGGAATGATTTGAGCTAGAGCTCCAAACTTAGGAAGGAGTCCAAGGAGGACTAGGAAACCAGCTGCGTAGTAGATTGGCAGACGGGTTTTGATACCTGATAATTTGACCAAACCAACGTTTTGTGAAAATCCTGTGTAAGGGAAGGTGTTAAAGATTCCTCCGAGAAGTACGGCTAAACCTTCTGCACGGTAACCGTTACGCAGGCGCGTGCTATCGATTGGGTCTGTCGTGATATCAGACAATGCTAGGTAAACACCAGTCGACTCAACCATAGACACCGTTGCGATGATACACATCATGACAATAGAGGAGATTTCAAAAGTCGGTACACCAAAATAGAGGGGAGTTGGAACATGGACAAGCGGTGCTGCTGCAACAGGGGAGAAATCAACCAAGCCCATGGTAGCAGCAATGGCAGTTCCAACAACCAGACCAATCAAAATGGAGATAGACTTGATGAATCCTTTGGTAAAGATGTTGATCAAGAGGATGATTAGAACAGTGATGGCTGCAAGCAAGAGACTTTGCCCAGTTGGTTCTGGGGCGTTATTTCCCATATTTCCAATAGCGACAGGAATCAAGGTCAATCCAATCGTGGTAATGACAGAGCCTGTTACGATAGATGGGAAGAGATTGGCAACTTTTGAGAAAATTCCTGAAATCAGAACCACATAAATCCCAGAAACGATAAGGGCACCAAACATAGCACCGCTACCGTGACTCTGCCCAATCATAATCAAAGGAGCGACGGATTGGAAGGCAACTCCGAGAACGACGGGTAGTCCAATCCCAAAGTATTTGTTGAGTTGGAGTTGGAGGAAGGTGGCCACCCCACACATGAAGATATCTGTGGAGATTAGGTAGGTTAACTGCTCAGCTGAATAGCCAAGGGCTGTCGCAATCATGATAGGAACCAGGATAGAACCTGAGTACATGGCTAGTAAGTGCTGTAAGCCAAGAACGGCTGCTTGTGAGTGTTTTTCTTGTTTTTGCATTAGAGATCTGCCTCCTTAAATACGACCTGACCATTTTCAAAACGATCCAAACGGGCCAGTGATAGGACTGGGTATCCTGCTTCTTCAAGCAAATCACGACCATCTTGGAAGGATTTTTCGATAACAATTCCGATAGCTTCGACTTTTGCTCCAGCTTGTTCGATGATTTGGATCAAGCCTTTGGCAGCTTGTCCATTGGCAAGGAAATCATCGATAATCAAGACCTTGTCATCAGGTGAGAGGAATTTTCCAGCGATGGAAACCGTGCTGGTCACCTGCTTGGTAAAGGAGTAGACTTCTGCAGTTAAGATGCCTTCGTTCATGGTGATGTTTTTAGCTTTCTTTGCGAAAATCATGGGAACGTCTAAGGCTTCAGCTGTAAAAACGGCTGGGGCAATGCCCGATGCTTCAATGGTCACGACCTTGGTAATGCCAGCAGTTGCGAATTTTTCCGCAAACACCTTACCAATCTCTCGCATCAAGCTAAAGTCAACTTGGTGGGTTAAAAAGGAGTCCACCTTGAGGATATTGTCCCCCAAGATATGCCCATCCTGAAGGATGCGCTCTTCTAATAATTTCATAAGACCTCCTAAAGTCTAAAAGCCAGTTTACTTGTTGGTTAAATGTTTCTATAGTGAACCAGTTTGCTAGTACTATATATTTGATAAAACTAGTACGAGCGAAGCGAGTTTTATCAAATATTTAGTTTACACTTAAAGGCGTGCTTTAACAAAAATATTCAAAAAGGACCTACTTAATCCCCTAAGTAAGTCCCCAAAATAGGCATGGCCAACACCATACCTTCAGCTGACATACTCATTGTTAGGTGTTCCGGCACCTTGTAGAAACGTCGTGCCAATTCACAACATAAACAAGTAAAATGATATTCAATTTTAAACAGGCTACTGCCAATGTTTTTATTTTACACCAATTAGCTTTATAAATCAAATATTTTGTTAGCAAATAGATCATAAAAGCGAACGAATAAAAGGCTGCAACGCTAGAAAGTATTGTAGCCTTTTATTCTTCTATTCGCTAAATCTTAAAAAATAGCCATCTGGATCCAAGACTGCAAATTCGTGAGGATAGATGTAGTGATCCCCAACACGAAATGTTCTCTTAGTCAAAGGACGATAAATAGGATAGTTGGCCTCCAGCAGTTTTTGGTGGAGCTGAGGGACATCTTCAATGCCAAAGGAAATATTGACACCGCGCCCGAAAGGATAGGTCAGCTGAGCTAATTCTTCTGCGCTGCCTTCTTCTAGCATAAGTTGGCAGTCTTCAAGCGATAGGAAGAGAAATTTCTCCTCTGGACGCTCGTATTCGACAGAAAATCCCAGCAAGTCGCAGTAGAAGTGGCGTGACTTTTCGAGGTCAGATACTATAAATTCAGGAATGACAGCTTGATAGTCCATTAGCTTTCTCCTTAGAGTTCAATTTCCAATACAATCGGCGTATGGTCTTGACGCGCACCTGAGTCAATCATGTCAGACTTGGTCACCTTGTCAGCCACACGGTTGCTAGTGAGCCAGTAGTCGATTCTCCAGCCTGTATTGTTGATTTTAGAAGTCTTGCTGCGTTGTGCCCACCAAGTATATCGCTCTGGGACATCACCGTGAATGTGGCGGAAGGTGTCGGTAAATCCAGTTGCCAAGAGGTTGGTAAACCCAGCACGTTCCTCGTCTGTAAATCCTGGTGAGCGGCGGTTGCTGGCAGGATTTGCAAGGTCGATTTCCTTGTGGGCTACGTTGTAGTCACCGGTTGCAAGGACTGGTTTTTCTTTGTCTAGTTGAGCCAAATACTCAGCGTATTTGACGTCCCAGACTTGACGCTCTTCCAAGCGTTTGAGACCATCGCCAGCGTTTGGAGTGTATACTTGGGTCACGAAAAATGTATCAAATTCCAAGGTGATGATGCGGCCTTCCAAGTCCATGGTAGAAGGGGCACCGATTTCTGGGAAGCTAATTGTTGGCGTGAGTTCTTTCTTATAAAGGAACATGGTTCCAGCGTAGCCTTTGCGGGCAGGTTCTTGAGAGGAACGCCAAGTGTTTTCATAACCTGGGAAGAGTTCTTCAAGTACTTCTAGGTGTTTCTTTGTAGGGCCCTTGGCAGAAAGCTTGGTTTCCTGGATAGCGATAATATCAGCATTTTCGGCTACCAAGGTTTGTAGGACTTCTTGGGACAATTTTGCACGAGCTGAGTCACTCGTTAGGGCTGCATTGAGGGAGTCAATGTTCCATGAGATGAGTTTCATAAAGTTACC
Source organism: bacterium (assembly GCA_905221355.1). GTDB lineage: Bacteria > Bacillota > Bacilli > Lactobacillales > Streptococcaceae > Streptococcus. The sequence goes on along the minus strand of CAJNCU010000004.1, from coordinate 133,045 downwards.
TTTTTCATTCAGATTATAGACTATATTATACCAAAAAAAGGCGCATTTCCCCAACGTATGGTTTGAAAAATCACCCTCTTTCGTTTATAATTAAGAATGATTTTATGAAAGGGAGTGAAAATACATGAAATTCTATTCTTATGACTATGTACTCAGCCAAATCAGTCAGCAAAATGGCATCATGATTGGTTTAGGGATTGTCCTATTAACTGTGACAGGATTTCTAGCTTTCAAGGCTTACCATGATAAAAAGGGGACCAAATTTCGTGAGTTGGTCATGATTTCAGCTTTGACCTTATTAGCTCTCCTTTTGGTCAGCATCACGACTTATCAAAACAATCAAGTTTCTAATAATAAATTTCAAGCTTCACTTCATTTCATCGAGCTTGTTTCCAAAGAATTGGGAGTTGACAAGTCAGAGATCTATGTCAATACTTCCACAAACACTGATGGTGCACTTATCAAGGTAGGTGATCGCTATTATCGTGCCTTGAACGGAAGTGAGCCAGACAAGTACCTGCTAGAGAAAGTGGAATTGTATAAAACAGATGCAATTGAACTGGTGGAGGTGAACAAATGACACTCAATTATATCGAAATTTTAATCAAACTAGCCTTGGGTCTCTTTTCGCTGGTTTTCGTGATCAATGTGACTGGAAAGGGTAACCTAGCGCCTAACTCAGCGATAGATCAAATCCAGAACTATGTACTCGGGGGGATCATCGGTGGGGTGATTTACAATAGCTCCATCAGTATCCTTCAGTATGCAGTTATCTTGATCATGTGGACTATTCTGGTCTTGACTCTCAAGTGGCTTAACAACAATGTTCACTTTGTGAAACGTTTGATTGATGGGAAGCCAACCCTGCTCATCAAAAATGGGAAGATTGATCCAGAAGCCTGCCGTTCGGTTGGTTTATCAGCAGCGGACGTAGCTCTTAAGCTCCGTAGTCAGGGAATTTTCCAAATGAAACAAGTCAAACGTGCTATGCAGGAGCAAAACGGTCAACTCATCGTGGTCCAAATGGGAGACGAAAATCCCAAGTATCCTGTTGTCACAGACGGTGTAATCCAAGTCGAAATTTTGGAGACCATTGGTCGGAGCGAAGAATGGCTACTTGATAACCTCAGCAAACAAGGGTATGACAATGTTGCCAATATCTTTATCGCTGAGTATGACAAGGGTGTCGTCTCAGTCGTAACCTATGAATAAGAAAAACCTGAGGTCTCTGCCTCAGGTTTCCATTTGCAATCAGAAAGGGATTTTATGTCCATTATTCAAAAACTCTGGTGGTTTTTCAAGTTAGAAAAGCGCCGTTATCTCCTAGGAATCTTAGCGCTGATTTTAGTCGCTGTTCTTAATCTCACCCCTCCCATGGTCATGGGGAGAGTCATTGATGCCATCACTGGGGGACAATTAAGTCAGCAGGAACTGCTTTTGAACCTTCTTTATCTGCTTCTTGCGGCCTTGGGTATGTACTATCTGCGCTATGTTTGGCGCATGTATATCCTTGGGACTTCCTACCGACTCGGTCAGATTATGCGCTCTCGCTTGTTTGAGCACTTTACCAAGATGTCGCCAGCCTTTTATCAGACCTATCGAACGGGGGACTTGATGGCACACGCCACCAACGATATCAATGCCTTAACTCGTCTCGCAGGTGGCGGAGTCATGTCTGCGGTCGATGCCTCTATCACGGCTTTAGTAACCTTGCTGACCATGCTTTGTAGCATTTCATGGCAAATGACTCTAGTTGCCATTCTTCCCCTGCCTTTCATGGCTTATTCGACCAGTCGTCTAGGGAGAAAGACTCATAAGGCTTTCGGAGAATCCCAAGCAGCCTTTTCTGAACTCAATAATAAGGTACAGGAGTCTGTATCAGGTATCAAAGTAACCAAGTCTTTCGGTTATCAGGCGGACGAGCTGAAGTCCTTTCAGGCAGTTAATGAATTAACCTTCCAAAAGAACCTGCAAACCATGAAATACGATAGTCTCTTTGACCCCATGGTTCTCTTGTTTGTTGGTTCGTCCTATGTTTTAACTCTCTTGGTCGGCTCTTTGATGGTTCAGAAAGGGCAAATCACGGTTGGGAATCTGGTCACCTTTATCAGCTACTTGGATATGCTAGTTTGGCCTCTTATGGCTATCGGATTCCTCTTTAATATCACTCAGCGAGGCAAGGTTTCTTACCAACGGATTGAGGATCTTTTGTCTCAGGAATCGCCAGTAAAAGACCCTGAGTTTCCTCTGGACGGTATTGAAAATGGACGTTTGGAGTACGCCATTGACAGCTTTGCCTTTGAAAATGAGGAGACACTGACGGATGTTCACTTTAGTCTGGAAAAAGGACAAACCTTGGGCTTGGTCGGACAGACAGGCTCTGGGAAAACGTCCTTGATTAAGCTCCTCTTGCGTGAATATGATGTTGATAAGGGAGCTATTTATCTAAACGGTCATGATATTCGGGACTATCGTCTGACAGACCTTCGCAGTCTCATGGGCTATGTTCCTCAGGACCAGTTCCTCTTTGCGACCTCTATCTTAGACAATATCCGCTTTGGCAATCCTAACTTGCCTCTTTCAGCGGTTGAGGAAGCGACCAAGCTAGCTCAAGTTTACCAAGATATTTTGGACATGCCTCAGGGCTTTGATACGTTGATCGGTGAAAAGGGAGTCAGTCTTTCTGGTGGTCAAAAGCAGCGTCTGGCTATGAGTCGGGCTATGATTTTAGACCCTGATATTTTGATTCTAGATGATTCCTTGTCAGCCGTGGATGCCAAGACGGAGTATGCGATCATCGACAATCTCAAGGAGACGCGGAAGGATAAGACAACCATTATTACAGCACATCGTCTCAGTGCAGTTGTCCATGCAGATTTGATTTTAGTCCTGCAAAATGGCCGAATTATCGAACGGGGCACGCACGATGACTTACTAGCTTTAGATGGCTGGTATGCCCAAACCTACCAGTCTCAGCAGTTGGAAATGAAAGGAGAAGAAGATGCAGAATAAGAAAGAACAATGGGTTGTATTGAAGCGCTTGATGTCCTATCTCAAGCCCTATGGCCTCCTGACCTTTTTGGCACTCAGTTTTCTCCTTGCGACTACGGTCATTAAAAGTGTCATTCCCCTTGTGGCTTCTCACTTTATCGACCAGTACCTCAGCAATCTTAATCAACTGGCCGTGACCGTTTTGCTGGCCTACTATGGCCTTTATCTCCTACAAACTCTAGTTCAGTATGTCGGGAATCTTCTCTTTGCGCGGGTGTCCTACAGTATTGTTAGGGATATTCGTCGCGATGCCTTTGCCAATATGGGGAAACTCGGCATGTCTTATTTTGACAAGACGCCAGCAGGATCCATCGTTTCTCGTTTGACCAATGATACCGAGACCATCAGTGATATGTTTTCAGGGATTTTATCCAGCTTTATTTCAGCAGTTTTCATCTTTCTGACAACTCTCTATACCATGTTGGTGCTGGATTTTCGTTTGACAGCTTTAGTCCTGCTCTTTCTACCCTTGATTTTTCTATTGGTCAATCTCTATCGGAAAAAATCAGTGAAAATCATCGAAAAAACCAGAAGTCTCTTGTCAGATATCAATAGTAAGCTGGCAGAGAATATCGAGGGGATCAGGATTATCCAGGCCTTTAATCAAGAGAAGCGCCTGCAGGCAGAATTTGATGAAATCAACCAAGAACACTTGGTCTATGCCAACCGATCTGTAGCTTTAGATGCCCTCTTCTTGCGCCCTGCCATGAGTTTGCTGAAACTCCTAGGATATGCCGTTTTGATGGCCTACTTTGGTTACCGTGGTCTTTCTATCGGGATAACGGCCGGAACTATGTATGCCTTTATCCAGTATATCAATCGTCTTTTTGATCCCTTGATTGAGGTGACGCAAAACTTTTCAACCCTTCAAACGTCCATGGTGTCTGCAGGCCGTGTCTTTGCTTTGATTGATGAGACAACCTATGAGCCTCTTCAAGAAGATGGGAAAGCCAAAGTTCAAGAAGGCAATATTCGTTTTGAACATGTGTGTTTCTCGTATGATGGCAAACATCCGATTCTGGATGACATTTCCTTTTCAGTTAACAAGGGCGAAACCATTGCCTTTGTAGGTCATACAGGTTCCGGGAAATCTTCCATTATCAATGTCCTCATGCGCTTTTATGAATTTCAGTCAGGCCGCGTTCTCTTGGATGATGTGGATATCAGAAACTATAGTCAGGAAGAGTTGCGAAAAAATATCGGGCTAGTTTTGCAGGATCCCTTCCTCTATCACGGGACTATCAAGTCCAATATCGCCATGTACCAAGATCTTAGTGATGAAGAGGTCCAGGCTGCGGCTGCCTTTGTTGATGCAGATTCCTTTATTCAGGACCTTCCGCAGGGCTATGATGCCCCCGTTTCCGAGCGTGGTTCGAGCTTTTCTACTGGCCAGCGTCAGCTTCTTGCCTTTGCTAGAACAGTTGCTAGTCAGCCTAAAATCTTGATTTTGGATGAAGCGACAGCCAATATTGACTCTGAAACAGAAAGTTTGGTTCAAGATTCCCTAGCTAAGATGAGACAGGGGCGGACAACCATTGCCATCGCTCATCGTCTTTCAACTATTCAAGATGCCAACTGTATCTACGTTTTGGATAAGGGGCGCATCATCGAGAGTGGAACCCATGAGGAACTCTTGGCCTTGGGAGGAACCTATCACAAGATGCATAGCTTGCAGGCAGGAGCTATGTCCTAATAAGAATTCCTCCAAATTACAGCTTTCTTGCACCGCCTTTTCCATTTTGTGGTATAATGAAAAATGTTGACAAATAGTATAATAAAAACAAAGGAGAAACAGCATGCTGAAATGGGAAGACTTGCCCGTGGAAATGCAATCAAGCGAGGTTGAGTCTTACTACCAGCTTGTCTCTAAAAGGAAAGGTTCGCTGATCTTCAAGCGTTGTCTGGACTGGGTTCTGGCCTTGGTTTTACTGATTTTGACTTCTCCCATCTTTCTTATCTTGAGCCTTTGGATCAAGTTGGATAGCAAGGGACCTGTCATTTACAAGCAAGAGCGCGTGACCCAGTACAACCGTTCGTTCAAGATTTGGAAGTTCCGTACTATGGTAACGGATGCGGATAAAAAAGGAAGTCTAGTGACTTCTGCTAACGATAGCCGTATTACCAAAGTGGGAAATTTCATTCGCCGTGTGCGCTTGGACGAACTACCTCAGCTGGTCAATGTCCTTAAAGGCGAGATGTCCTTTGTAGGCACAAGACCTGAGGTGCCACGTTACACCGAGCAGTATAGCCCTGAAATGATGGCAACCTTGCTCTTACCAGCCGGAATCACCTCTCCAGCTAGTATCAACTACAAGGATGAGGACACCATCATCAGTCAAATGACGGAGAAAGGTCTGTCAGTTGACCAGGCCTATGTCGAACATGTCCTTCCTGAAAAGATGCGCTATAATCTCGCCTATCTCCGAGAATTTAGTTTCCTTGGAGACATCAAAATCATGTTTCAAACCGTGTTTGAGGTACTAAAATAAAGTAGTCATGAGAAAATGAGTACAGATAAAAGGAGCAAATCAATGCCAAATTACAATATTCCATTTTCACCACCTGATATTACCGAAGCTGAAATTGCTGAAGTAGCAGATACCCTACGTTCTGGTTGGATCACAACAGGTCCTAAGACAAAAGAACTGGAGCGTCGCTTGTCTCAATACACACAGACACCTAAGACTGTCTGCCTCAACTCTGCGACAGCCGCTCTTGAGTTGATTTTACGTGTTTTGGAAGTGGGACCTGGAGATGAAGTCATTGTTCCAGCCATGACCTATACAGCTTCATGTAGTGTCATCACACACGTAGGAGCGACACCTGTCATGGTGGATATTCAAGCAGATACGTTTGAGATGGACTATGACCTTCTTGAGCAAGCTATTACTGAGAAAACTAAGGTCATCATCCCAGTAGACCTTGCAGGGATTGTTTGCAACTATGACCGTTTGTTCCAAATTGTGGAGAAGAAACGCGACCTCTTTACTGCTTCAAGCAAGTGGCAAAAGGTCTTTAACCGTATTGTGCTTGTCTCTGATAGTGCCCATGCTTTGGGATCAACTTATAAAGGACATCCTGCTGGCTCTATCGCTGACTTTACTTCCTTCTCATTCCATGCCGTTAAAAACTTTACAACGGCTGAGGGAGGAAGTGCGACTTGGAAGGCCAATCCAGCGATTGACGACGAAGAAATGTACAAGGAATTCCAAATCCTTTCCCTTCATGGTCAAACAAAGGATGCTCTTGCTAAGATGCAATTGGGTTCATGGGAATACGATATCGTAACACCGGCCTACAAGTGCAACATGACGGATATTATGGCTTCGATAGGTTTGGTACAATTGGATCGTTACCCTGGTTTGCTACAACGTCGTAAGGACATCGTGGATCGCTATGATCGTGGTTTTGCGGGTACTCGTATTCACCCATTGGCACACAAGACTGATACTGTCGAATCTTGTCGTCACCTATACATCACTCATGTAGAAGGAGCAAGCTTAGAAGAACGCAACCTCATCATCCAAGAATTGGCCAAAGCAGGAATTGCAAGTAATGTACACTACAAACCGCTTCCTCTCTTGACAGCCTATAAGAATCTTGGTTTTGATATGGCAGATTATCCAAGAGCCTATGCCTTCTTTGAAAATGAAATTACCCTCCCTCTTCATACAAAATTAAGCGATGAAGAAGTTGATTACATCGTTCAGACTTTGGTGAGAATTTCCGAAGAAATACTCGGTTCAGGAAAAAAATCATAAAAAAATCTTGACAAAGATAGAACAATAACATATAATATTCTCAATAAATCAGAAAAGTAACTATTTTTGATCTTCAGGGAGCCTGTGGTGATTGTGAACAGGTGGTTGGAAGTAGTGAAAGTGGGCTGATTTAAAAAATGAATTTGAAACAATGAAAATTCGGTGCGCACACCTTATAGTGCAACTTGTTGTTAGACAAGGTAGAGATGTAAAGGGGGATAGTCCCTTTATAATTGAGGTGGCACCGCGTTACCAACGCCCTCACACGGAAGTAGATTCTGTGTGTGGGCTTTTTTCATATCTTGAAATCAATACTGAAAGAGGAAAAATTTTATGACAACTAAAGGTTATTTTGGACAATTTGGTGGTAGTTTTGTACCGGAGCCGATTCAGGCTTTGTTGGATGAGTTAGAAGTGACATTTGATAAATACAAGGATGATCCAGAATTTTTGGCAGAATTTCGCCATTACTTGAAGGATTACTCAGGTCGCGAAACACCACTCTATTTTGCGGAAAGTTTGACAGACCACCTAGGTGGCGCTAAGATTTATCTCAAGCGCGAAGACCTTAATCACCTTGGTTCTCACAAGCTCAACAATGTTTTAGGACAAATTCTTCTTGCCAAACGTATGGGCAAAAAACGAGTGATCGCAGAAACAGGAGCTGGTCAGCACGGTGTTGCGACAGCAGCTGCTGCAGCCAAGTTTGGTATGGCTTGTGATGTCTACATGGGTGCAGAAGATGTGGAGCGTCAACGACTCAATGTCTTCCGTATGGAGATGATGGGAGCGACTGTTCACGCAGTTGAAACGGGGACACGAACTCTTAAGGATGCGGTTGATGCAGCCTTTGGAGCATGGATGAACGACCTTGAAGCCTTCTACGTTTTGGGATCTGCTGTAGGCCCTCATCCTTATCCTACCATTGTTCATGAATTCCAAAAGGTCATCAGTGAAGAATCTCGCCGTCAAATCTTAGAAAAAGAAGGTCGTTTACCAGACTACGTCATTGCCTGTGTAGGTGGTGGTTCCAATGCCATCGGTGCTTTTTCACAGTATGTGGCTGATGAAGAAGTCAAATTGGTTGGGGTCGAAGCTGCCGGTCACGGACTTGACACAGACAAGCACGCAGCCACTATGACAAAAGGTAGTGTCGGAATTGTCGACGGTATGAAGACTTATGCAGTCTTTAAGGAAGATGGAGAGCTAGCGCCAGTTTACTCTATCTCAGCTGGTTTGGACTATCCAGGGGTTGGCCCAGAACACGCCTACTTTAAAGATTCAGGTCGCGTGGAATACGTAGCAGCGACAGATGAAGAAGCTGTTCAAGCCTTGCTCCTTCTCAGCAAGACAGAAGGGATTATCCCAGCGATTGAAAGTTCGCATGCCATCGCAGAAGCGGTTAAACGTGCACCGAAACTAAGTAAAGATGAGATTATCATCATCAATGTCTCTGGTCGTGGAGACAAGGACGTAGCTGCGATTGCAGACTACCTAGAAGCTAAAAACAACTAATCATTCCAAGACTAAAGGGAGGAAACTGTGATTTTATTGATTGATAATTACGATTCTTTTACCTATAATCTAGCTCAGTATATCGGAAATTTTTCTCCTGTTGAGGTCTTAAGAAACGATGACCCTCGTCTCTATCAAGTCGCGGAAAAGGCTCAAGCGCTTGTCTTTTCACCTGGACCTGGTTGGCCGGCTGATGCTGGAAAGATGGAGGAAATGATTCGAGATTTTGCAGGCCGAAAACCAATTTTAGGGATTTGTCTTGGACATCAGGCTATTGCTGAGGCATTCGGTGGAAAACTCGGTTTAGCTCCTAAGGTCATGCATGGTAAACAAAGTCAGCTACAATTTGAAGCTCCATCCATTCTCTACGATGGAATAGAGAACAAATGTTCAGTCATGCGTTACCATAGTCTTATGGTAGAGGAATTACCCGAAGATTTTGAAGTTACAGCTCGTTCGACGGATGACCAAGCTATTATGGGAATTCAGCACAGGAACCTGCCTATCTACGGTTTCCAGTATCATCCAGAAAGTATCGGCACGCCAGATGGCTTAACCACCATACGAAACTTTATTGAGAAAGTAATTTAACTGGAAAATTTCACTCAATTGAAAAGCTCTCCACCAAGGAGAGCCGATTGAGGACTTTATCAAACAAGCAGTAGCTTACCAAAAATAATCACACAAGCAGCAAGTAAGAGGAAAGGCACAAAAGGAAGTCTTTCCTTTTTCTTTTGCGAAAGAAAGGCTAAAATCCCTGCCGCAGAAGCAAACTGGATCAAGATGAGTAATTCTGTCACGCTAAAGACGAACGCACAAGAAGCCAGAAAGAGAAAATCCCCTGCGCCTATTCGGATATCGATAAAATGAGCCAAAATTCCAAGGATAAGAAAGAAGACCATGACCAGATTCCAACCACAGAAAGCCAGGATGATTAGGTGGAAAGTCAGCCAGACCAGTAGGGGATATTCCTGATGGCGAAAGTCGTAGATACCCAAGGTTAAGCCAGCAGTGATGAGGATGACTTGACCCAAGGAAAGCCGGCTCCAAGCCCAAGCCAGAAAGACAAGCCCTAAGCCGAGTTCAAAGAGAGCATACCAGAATGGATAGCGAATCTTGCAGTAGCGACAGCGAAAGCGATTGAAGACCTGCGAAAGGATAGGAATCAAATCTAGCGGACGCAAGCGAGTCTGACAGGAATTGCAGTGGCTAGCTGGTCGAATAATGGATTGCTCAGGGAAACGGTCAATAACCAAACCCAAGAAAGAAGCGAGAATGCTCCCGACAAGAAAATAATAAAGATCAATCATACTTATCTATTCGTAAAAAATAAGAGAAGTAGTATAATAAAGAAACATTGATAAGATGGTGAGGTCAAGATGATGATTCGTTTTGAAGAAAATGTGAGCACTGAAAATGCTCAGCTCGTATGCCAATGGTCCAACTCCCTTGGCAAATCCTTTCAAGAACAATGGATGGGAACAATGATTCCTTTTCCCTTAACAATTCAAATCTTGCAAGATTTGGAAGGAATCTTTTCAATCTTTGATGGACAAGAGTTTGTGGGGCTTATCCAGAAAATCAGGCTAGAAGACAAGAATCTTCATATCGGGAGATTTTTTATCAATCCCCAGAAACAGGGACAGGGCTTAGGTAGCCAGGCTTTAAGGAAATTTGTTAGTTTGGCCTTTGAAAATGAAGACATAGATACTATTTCTCTAAATGTCTACGAGGCAAACCAAAGAGCCAAGGATCTCTATCAAAAAGAAGGATTTGAAATTGTTCAAATGGTTGAAACACCTTTACGAAAATACATCATGAAGAAGGGGAGATAGCAGATTAACTTTGTAGTAAAAACTCCTTTTTCGCTGTGAAGAAGGTTGCACTATTTTAAAGGTAGAAGGAATGGCTCGTATGAAAAAAACGGATATTTTTAAAGACATTGTTTGGATTATGACACATGATTCATCTACAGTAAAAGATCGCAAAGGGTGCAACCCTCAGCCTTTTCTAGAAAAGATTACAGATGATATGACTGAGCAAGAATTTCTCTATCAAGTCAGGACTTATCTTGCTAGTTTTGGGATTATTGGGCATGTTTCTTTTCATGATAAAAAATCAGGTCCGAAAGGTTTTCTTTTGAGGATAAGTGAGCAGGAAATGTTTGTCGAGGAAGCAAACCAAGATACAGGCCTCCAAGTGGGGGATCGAATCCTCAGTCTGGACGGGATGAGTTTGGAGCAAGTAGCTTTGCAACACCCAAATTACTTTATTAGTCTGACTCCAGAAAGACGATACCGAGAATGGGCAGATTTGCTACTGATGGCAGAGCGAGTGACCGTCTGGCGAGATGGGCAGGAGATGTCTATTACAGTTCGTGCTAGCCAGCAAGCTCAAAAAGCTCAGATCTTTTGGAAAGAGTTGGAGTCAGATATCCTCTATCTACGCTTAGATAATTTTATGGATGAAGAAGCGATTAGCCGTTTATACCAAGAGTGCTTGCAGAAGATTACTGAGACAGAAACTCTTATTATAGATGTCCGTTACAACAATGGGGGCACGGATTCTTTGTATTTTCCGCTCTTACATCTTGGCTTGGAGGAAGGGAAAGGCTATGACACTCTTGATTTACAGGATGATGGAATGGAAATTCTCTATACAGAAGGAAATGTCGAACGACGCTTAAAAGACTTTGAAACATGGCTTCAACAAGAAACTATCAGTCCTGATACGGTGAAACTGCTTGAAGATTTTCGTAATAACTTACTCCAAAATCGAGGGAAAGGCTATGTTCGGTATCAGGATAATCAGGACGAGCTTTTTCCAGGTGTTAAGGGTGGTCACTATCCAGAGCAAATTTTTGTTTTGTCGGATATTTATTGTGCATCATCAGGAGATAATTTTGTCAAGATGATGAAGAATTTTAAGAAAGTAACAGTTATCGGCCGTCCAACGCTTGGTATTTTAGACTACTCAAATTGTTGCAAGGTAGATTATGATGATTACTTTTTGATGTTCCCAACTTCTCGCTGGTTGGCTATAGATAAAGGCAAAGGGATGACGGACAAAGGTGTTCTTCCTGATATAGAAATCCCTTGGACTCCTGCACATTTTGAACGAGATGTAGATCTAGATAAATGTCTGAAGTTGATTGAGATGAAGAGGAAATATTAGATTGTTTAAATAAAAGACTTAGTTCTGTATGAAATAGAGCTAAGTCTTTTGCTTTCGATCTGCTTGTAATTGAGTAAAATGATTGTATCACTGAGGGGTAAAAGAACTTTTTTACACACCAAATATATCTTGAGCATCCGTTGATGGAATAAAAGTAGGGAGGACACAAAAAAAGCCTTGCAATCAAGGCTTTTCCTGTTGTATTTAGATGCCCCCTGCATGAATTTGTAAGAACTTTTCATATTGAAAATAAACAAAAATGTTGAAATATAGCTGATTTTAGGGAAATACTTTTAGGTATTTTCAATGTCAGGATTTAAAAATGGGGCAAAAGTGGGGCAAAAACAAATTAACGAAAAAAATATCGAGTTCGTGCATCAAGTAAATGATAAATTGCAAGAATAAGTGCAACATTTACTCGAACTCATCCTCTAGAGCTTCACTAGCAGTTCTGTAAGCTAAACATTTTCGTGGTCGGTGATTGATATCATATAAAGCCTTGGTTCCCAAAGCTTTTTTATGTTATAAACTCATTAAAATAACCCCCAGTTAGATTTGGAATATTTTTTATTCTGTGTCACATAAAAATAAATAAAATGACTGGCTATAGCTAGAGCAAAAATGGTTGTTATACTCACTACTATTATAGGATTAGAAGCAAAGATTAAAGAGAGAATCAAGGCAGCCAGATAGAGTGTCGCTTGGACACAGTAGTAACTTTTCGAATAGCTAAGATAGTGTTTGTTATAGGGCCCATTTACTAGGACAGCAGCTTGAAAGAGGCCAAATCCGATATAAAAGAAGCTGGTTGCAAAGAGACGATTAGCTTCAGGATTCAGAAGAAAACTCATCGAAACAGTCATCATAATAAGTCCAATGAAAATAGGATAGTGACTGTAAATTAGAAATAGTCCCTTTTGACTAGATTTTTCATCAATAGCATGGTCGAATTGACCAAAATAAAACAAGAACAGAGAAAGCATAATAATGAAATAAAGAACCGAATAAATCGAGAAATTCTCGATTGTAAAGAAGTTAGCTAGCTCCATAATCATCTCTCCAAACGTAATAATGACAAGAAGGGAGATGCGCTCGATTAAATGGGGGAGATTTACCTGGTAATGCTTATCTTTACTAAGCAAGATAATTGGCATAATAAATGTTAGCAGAATACTAGCAAATAAGACAGAGACTCCAACGTAAATAGGAAGAAGAGCTGCTAGATAGACTCCTAAACTTCCTAGACCTGTTATCCATAGAAAACCTTTGATACTTTCCCGTTCAACATTATCGGTTGATTTTCTAAAAAATTCAACCAAATATTGTAAAAATAAGGTAAAGGTTAATGTACCAACAGCCCAACAAAGATAATGAAAATATTGTTGCCAATCAGGTCCAATCATATTGGCTATAAAGAGTAAAAGTCCCATTTTGATAAACATGATTACCATGTTAAATAAAGAGTTCTTTCCATAGCGATTGGTATAAATGGTTTGAATCATCCATGAATCAGTGAGAACCAAGACAGCCATGAAAAAATCAAGGAAAGAATTCCAAGTCAAAATACCGTTATGAAGATGCTCAATTAAAGTAGTTGCTTTTGAAATTGCAAAAACAAAAACTAGGTCATAAAAAAGTTCTGAAAATTCTACACGTTTATGTTTAATAAGAGTTGTCATCTTAAGTCCTTTCTATTCTAGAAGTACAATTGATTATAACAGAAAATGGTAATGAGAGAAAAGGATATGCTTAAATAACTTCATGTGACGCGAATTGTCAAAACCTTGGAGTACATTTACCTCATGTACCAACTCACAGGCAGAGTGTTTGATGATTGATAATGAAGAATAAGATTTTACAATAGAAAAGCGAGGATATCCTCGCTTTTTTTATTTAATCTAATAGCTCCTTATTTTCAATTAAGAGCTCTAGTGGAGATTTATCTCTTGCTTCAATAAAACCAGGTTCATATTGGGTATGAACTGTTCTTTTCTGAGAAGTTGGATCAATATACAACTCTTTTCCATCTTCTGTGTATAGTTGGTTGCCTCTTGTTAGGTAAAGTAAATCCTCTAAGTACTGTCCATCAGTATGTAGGAAATGCTCGATGTATTTGACAGCTTTTAAGATTTCACTTACTTTATCAGAGTATTCATTAGATTCAAGAACACTCTTTTCTAACTCAATCTCTTTACTCGTTCCAAAGAGTTGGGTTGGAGTTGCATTAAAATATTCCGCTATCTTATCCAAATTTGCAAAGGTAGGATAGCTTTTTTGTTTTTCGTAGAGGAGCAAAAGAATTTTTTTACACACAAAATATATCTTGAGCATCTGTTGATGGGACATAAGTAGGGAGGACACAAAAAAAGCCCTGATTCCAAGGCTTTTCCTGTTGTATTTAGATGCCCCCTGCAGGGCTCGAACCTGCGACCCATAGATTAAGAGTCTACTGCTCTACCAACTGAGCTAAGGAGGCAAAGAAAAAGCTGTATTGGTGCCGAAACTTCACGGTTTGTATTGAACCCGCGCAATTAAGCAGGTGGGCAACTCGCTCTAACTGAAGCTGTTTCCGTGTGAGACGGCCTACATGCTGTTAGAAGACTTTTGTTTCCCTAATAATACAAAAAATAGTCGGTCAACACTTAAGTGTGAAGTCGTACACCACAGCGTTTCTATGTTTATATGATACCACTTTTTCAAAAAAAATCAAGAGGAAAATTTATTTTTTTGAAAAGGATTTCACAAGTCCCGTAATTTATCAATGGTTTCCTTGCGTTGCGCTAAGGCTCGTTCGTATTTGCCAGTATCTTCCGGAGTGAAGTAGTGCTGGTCTTTTATTTTTTCTGGCAGGTAGTCTTGTTTGACCCAATTTCCAGGATAGTTGTGTGGATAGAGATAATCTTGGGCGTTGCCCAGTTCCTTGCTTCCACTGTAATGACCATCACGCAGGTGTCGTGGAATGGGGATATGACCTGATGTTTTGAGGTCAGCAAGGGCCTTGTCCATCGCCACATAGGCTGAGTTGGATTTTGGAGAAAGGGCCAAGTCAATCACGACATTGGCAATGAGGATGCGAGCTTCTGGGAAGCCAATCTTTTGAGCAGCATCTAGAGCAGTTACAGTATGGATCTGAGCTTCAGGATTGGCCAAACCGATATCTTCATAAGCGATAACGGTCAAGCGACGAGCGAGACTAGGAAGATCCCCAGCCTCAATCAAGCGGGCCGCGTAGTGGAGACTGGCATCAACATCCGAGCCACGGATGGACTTTTGTAAAGCAGAGAGAACATCATAATGTCCATCTCCATCCTTGTCCATGGTAATATAGCTTCGTTGCAGGCTATTTTCCATGATATCGAGCGTGATATGGCGGATACCCTTGTCATTTTCGGGAGTAGAGAGAACGGCTAAGTCCAGTGAATTAAAAGCAGAACGCAGGTCTCCGTTTGTAGAGGTCGCGATGAAATCAAGGGCATCCTCATCCAGCTCAACTGGGAAGTCAAAGCCACGTTCAGGGTCGCTGATGGCAATTTGCAGGGCTTGTTTAACATCTTGATTGGACAAGGGTTCTAACTCAAAAATCTGAACACGGCTACGAATGGCTGGAGTGACAGAAAAGAAGGGATTTTCAGTCGTAGCCCCAATCATGATGACCAGACCACTTTCCAAGAGTGGAAGGAGAAAGTCTTGCTTGGTTTTATCTAGTCGGTGAATCTCGTCCAGTAGCAGAACTAGTCCACCTGAAAATTTAGCTTCTTCGGCGATTTCTTGGAGTCGCTTTTTACTATCCACTGTCGCGTTAAAGGTCCGAAAGGCATACTTGGTGGTCCCAGCGATGGCAGAGGCAATACTGGTCTTGCCGATTCCTGGAGGTCCGTAGAGAATCATGGAGGACAGACGATTGGCTTCCACCATGCGACGGATAATTTTTCCAGGTCCGACCAGATGCTCCTGACCGATGACCTGGTCGATGGTTTTGGGGCGCATGCGAAGCGCGAGATTGTCTGGCATAGCAGTCCTTTCTAACATGGATTTTCTGATGTATATGTGGTAAGATGGTAGTATCTATTTTAGCATATTTCCGAGCAATCGGGGCGATTAAAGAGTCGCATAGAAAGAGGACAAAATGGCAACATACGGATTTTTAGATGTTTTAGAGGAGGAGTTGGACAAGAACTTTCCCTTTGACTTTGAGATTAGTTGGGACAAGCGCAACCATGCGGTAGAAGTGAGTTTTCTACTAGAGGCACAAAATGCTGCCGGTGTGGAGATGGTGGATGAGGACGGAGAGGTTTCGTCAGACGATATCCTCTTTGAGGAAGCGGTACTCTTTTACAATCCTGCCAAGTCAACAGTCAATGAAGAAGATTATTTGACTGTCATCCCTTACCTGCCTAAAAAAGGATTTTCTCGTGAATTTTTAGCTTATTTTGCACTTTTCCTCAAAGATACTGCCGAGGTTGGGCTGGATGCCCTCATGGACTTTTTGGAAGACCCAGAAGCAGAAGAGTTCGTCATGGAATGGAACCAAGAAGTCTTTGAAGAAGGAAAAGTCGGCTTGGAAGAGGGAGAGTTTTATCCTTATCCGAGATATTAGAAAGAAGACGAACTTTATTTGAGTAAATGTAAAGGGAGGTAAATCTTGACAGCGGGAAAAAAATATATTGGTGCTTATAGCCGAGAAGCTAGAGACTATTTTTCATTATTGCCTACAGAACGAGAAATAGTAGAGCAGTTGCAGGCTATTTACAGAGAAGAGAAAGGGCTTTTTGTCTTATGTGGCAATAGAGGGTCAGGAAAATCAAGTCTTAAAAATATTTCTTTGGAATTTGATAAAAAGTATAGTTGTGATAAAGATGACAAAGAAATTCTTGTAGTGAATGTGTCTTTTTTCAGTGGTAACAAAGATTTTCATAGAGAAATTTTAATGCAAATTCCTAATGCTATTTCCAAAAGAATGGAGGATATTGAAGACTATCTTGATGGTTTTATTAATGATGATAGAGGGTTTTATCCAACTCTAGAATTTAATGTTGATAAAAAGATAAAAGAATACAATCGGTTAGAACAGAATCAAATTAGAAAAAAATTTTCAACAATTCATAAAAAGTTGAAAAAAATTGAGGAAAAAGAAAATACTTCAAATATTCTTAATTTATGTAACAAGTTATTAAGTAAAACCAGCGATGTAGAGGAACAATTTAAGCTTTTAAATAAACAACATGGATTTCAAAAAAATAGCTGGTTTTCTTTTGAAAAAAATCGAGTAGATATTTCAAGTTTTCGAAGAAATATTGACGGACTATATCATAAAGTTGAGTATTTTGAAATAAAATCGGATGAGCTGAAAAAATTAGAGGAATTCTTGCGTATTTCTCACCAACAACTGCAATATTTTGATCTAGAAATAACAAATACAAAGAGGTATTTAGAATCAACTACTTCAGAAGTATCATCCGAGTCATCTATTGATTTAAGTGCTGATATAGGAATAATAAAATCGGGATTTCAATTAAGAGGAAACATTTCTTCAAGCGATAACGAAGAATTGTCTCGGGAGTTAAAAAGTATTGTTACTGAGGAGTTAAAAGAGCGTCAGCTACTACGACTTTTAAAAAATATGTCTGAATACTTTAATATTACTTTTTCTATAGATGAATTAGATAAATGTAATAAAGCTACAATTATTGATATGATTGATAAAAATAAAATGTTATTCTTTGATTGTAATGTTTCGACATTGCTAATTACAGATATATCCACTGCAATATCTTTATTGGAAAAATCAGATTATATTTCTGAACCTAATATCATTGTTGTCCCTGACTTAGGCATTTTGGATTATATTCACAGGGTTAATAATAAAGGACTGCCTCTAAATTATGATTTTATTAATATTCTAGATTCTTATTTTGTGAATAAAATGAATAATAGGGAGTTAAATTATGGTAGAAAAAATGAGAAAGGAATTTATTTTTCCAAAGGATTTGAACTTTATAAGTTTATGAATTCGACTCTTTATAGAGATACAAATCAACTTTATAAGCCGATGATATTGAAATTTTATTGGGAATTAATTGATTTACTGGATTTTGTCGGGGAGTTATCTAAAGAAGAATATGAACAGTTTGAGAATAATTTTTTTAAAAATAATGATTTGCATTCTTTAAAAGTTAAGTTTATTCTGCGAAAAATAATAGATCAATTAACGACACAATCTTTTAATTACTTTTTTATTCTCGAAGATAAGCGAAGCTGGTATAGACATACTAAAGTATTGGCTGAGTTTAAATTTAAACAACATGATATTGGCAAATTTTTGCGACAACTAGCTTCAAAACCAACGATACTTTCCGATGAGACAGCTTTTTTAAAAATTAATCATATAGATTCTCAAACTCAGGTATTTTACGACTTTAGTATAGAACCCTCAGATTATCTAAAAAAATTGGGGATTGATGATGAAAAGTTTAAAAATATCTTGTTGCAACTATCTGAACCAGGAAAAAAAGGTATGTATGATGGAGGGGCCTATCGTTTTGCAGAGGAATTTTATGATCCTTCTCAAGGAGTTGATGATGCACGAGCCATTGTAGAGAGAGAAAATACAGTTGGCGTCATTTTATTCTATCCACACGATTATTCGGAGGATGCTGATCCAAATCACCAGCCACTACGAAATGGTATTATTGTAACCGTAAATGATTTTGATGAGTTTATACTATATCCATACTTAGGTTATATTGGCCTACATTCTCACAAACCATCTTATCTCACAGAATTTAAAAAAGAATTGAGTGATCAAAATATCCTAGTTTACGAAGTAGAAGATGAAAATTTATGGAAAGGATGTTTCGAAAAAGATAATAAAGACCTCAAAGATAAAATTTTTGAAGTTTGTAACAGAGAAATAAAAAGATGGCTCAGTGATATGAAATATAGAGGCAACAGGTAACCATCTTGACTAAATCATTGATTTATATTGTCATGTTATTATATATCCTTATTATGAAAACTGGTTAGCAGAGTTGGAGAAAGAATTAGCCGAAGGGATATAATATGGAAATAGAACTTTCTGACTTCACAGGCTGTAAAATTGCCCTCTTTTGTGAGGATAGGATTTTAACTATCTTACGCGATGACAAGCCCAGCATCCCTTGGCCCAATATGTGGGAATTGCCAGGTGGCGGACGAGAGGGTGATGAAAGTCCTTTTGAGTGCGCAGCGCGTGAAGTTTTTGAAGAACTGGGGATACATTTGACTGAAGATTGTCTGCTTTGGAGCATGGTTTACCCAAGTATGCTTTTTGAGGGGAAGGAATCCGTCTTTCTGGTTGGTAAGTTAAGTCAGGAACAGTATGATAGTATCGTCTTTGGTGATGAAGGGCAGGGCTACAAACTGATGAGTATTGAGGAATTTCTTGGCTCAGATAAGGTTGTACCCCAGTTGCAGGATAGAGTGAGGGATTATTTGGAGAAAGTAAAATGATTTTTGCAATTGCAACAACGACGTTAAACAAGGAAGTTAAACGCAAACTAAAAACTGGACAATATTCTAGAGAAGAAGCTACATTCATCTATATGGAATATTTAAAGTTAAAGAAGCAGAGAGAAAGTGGTATGAAAGTAGCTGGGATTTCTACGGCTGTTATTTGGGTATTAATGCTTGTTATACCCTTACTGAGTGATGGAGGTCTCGTACTGCCTCTTTCAGTATATTTTTTATTATTGATACTGTTAGCAGGAATTGTTCTATTTGTTTATTATCTTATGTTTGGTATTTTTAAACAGCAGATTCATAGCGCAATGAAAGAACACTACACAGATGTGATTGAAGAATTCAAGAAAAATAAGGAAGATTCAAAATGGAAACATGGCAAGAGTTAAAAGTTACAGTGAAGCGTGAGGGGGAGGAGTTGGTGTCCAATCTCTTGATTGAGTTAGGTGCCCAAGGCGTTGCGATTGAAGACAGCATGGACTATGTGGGAAATGTGGACCGTTTTGGCGAAATTTTCCCAGAGGTCGAGCAGCAAGAAGAAATCGTAGTGACAGCCTACTATCCTGACACGGTTGATGTGGCAGTAGTTGAGGCAGATTTGCAGGCTCGCCTCCTAGAATTAAAAGATTTTATGGATTTAGGAGAAGTCAAGATGGGAACGACTGCCTTGGCTGAGGAAGACTGGGCAGACAACTGGAAGAAATATTATGAACCAGCTCGTATCACTCATGATTTGACCATCGTGCCATCTTGGACAGACTATGAGGCGACTGCTGGAGAAAAGATTATCAAGCTGGATCCAGGCATGGCCTTTGGGACTGGGACGCATCCAACCACCAAGATGAGCCTCTTTGCCTTGGAGCAGGTTCTTCGTGGCGGCGAAACGGTGCTGGATGTGGGGACTGGTTCAGGTGTCCTTTCTATTGCCAGCTCGATACTTGGTGCTAAGGAAATTTTCGCCTATGACCTGGACGATGTAGCGGTTCGTGTTGCTCAGGAAAATATTGAGCTCAACCCTGGTATGGAAAACATCCATGTTGCTGCTGGAGATTTGCTCAAGGGTGTGGAGATTGAGGCAGATGTCATCGTGGCTAATATCTTGGCGGATATCCTCATTCATCTGACGGATGATGCTTATCGCTTGGTCAAAGATGAAGGCTACCTCATCATGAGTGGGATTATCAAGGACAAGTGGGACATGGTGCGCGAGTCGGCTGAGTCAGCTGGATTTTTCCTTGAAACCCACATGATTCAAGGAGAATGGAATGCCTGTGTCTTTAAGAAAACAAAGGATATTTCAGGTGTGATTGGAGGCTAGCATGCAGCAGTATTTTGTGAAAGGCAGTGCAATATCTCCTGTCACTATTGAGGACAAGGAAACCAGCAAGCATATGTTTCAGGTCATGCGGCTGAAAGAAGATGATGAGGTGACCTTGGTCTTTGATGATGGCATCAAGCGCTTGGCGCGCGTGATAGATGTGGAAAATCGTCAGTTTGAGTTGGTCCAAGAATTAACTGACAATGTGGAACTACCAGTCCAGGTGACTATCGCATCTGGATTTCCCAAGGGAGACAAGTTAGAGTTCATCACTCAAAAAGTAACGGAACTGGGAGCCAGCCAAATCTGGGCCTTTCCTGCAGACTGGTCCGTTGCCAAGTGGGATGGCAAGAAATTGGGTAAAAAGGTTGAAAAACTAGAAAAAATCGCCCTTGGAGCAGCCGAACAAAGCAAGCGTAATATCGTTCCAAGTATTCAGCTTTTCGAGAAAAAAGCAGATTTTCTAGCCCTGTTGGATCAGTTTGACTCTATCGTAGTGGCCTATGAAGAATCAGCAAAAGAAGGGGAAGCCGCTGCGCTCTTACAAGTAGTTGCTGGTCTTGAAAAAGGAGCCAAATTGCTCTTTATCTTTGGTCCAGAAGGTGGTCTGTCACCAGCAGAAATCGAAAGTTTTGAAACTAAAGGAGCCATCTTGGCAGGACTTGGTCCTCGTATATTAAGAGCAGAAACAGCACCACTTTACGCCTTATCAGCCCTTAGTGTTTTAGTAGAATTAGAGAAATAAGAGGAAGAAGATGGAACAAAAACACCGTTCAGAATTTCCAGAAAAGGAACTTTGGGACTTAACAGCCCTATACCAAGACCGTGAGGATTTCTTGCGTGCAATCGAGAAAGCTCGCGAAGACATCAACCAATTTAGCCGAGACTACAAAGATAATCTTCATACTTTTGAGGATTTCGAGAAGGCCTTTGCGGAATTGGAGCAAATCTACATCCAGATGAGCCATATCGGCAATTATGCCTTTATGCCTCAGACGACAGACTATAGCAATGAAGAATTTGCTAATATTGCCCAAGCTGGGATGGAATTTGAAACAGATGCCAGTGTAGCCTTGACTTTCTTTGACGATGCCTTGGTGGCTGCAGACGAGGAAGTCTTGAATCGTTTGGGTGAATTGCCTCACTTGACGGCAGCCATTCGTCAGGCCAAAATCAAAAAAGCCCACTATCTAGGGGCGGATGTGGAGAAGGCTTTGACCAATCTGGGTGAAGTTTTCTACAGTCCACAGGATATTTACACCAAGATGCGAGCTGGGGACTTTGAAATGGCTGACTTTGAAGCCCGTGGTAAGACATACAAAAATAGCTTTGTGACCTATGAAAATTTCTACCAAAACCACGAGGACGCTGAGGTTCGTGAGAAATCTTTCCGCTCCTTCTCAGAGGGACTTCGTAAGCACCAAAATACAGCTGCAGCAGCCTATTTAGCCCAAGTCAAGTCGGAAAAACTCTTGGCAGATATGAAGGGATATGACTCCGTCTTCGATTATCTCCTAGCCGAACAAGAAGTGGACAGTGCCATGTTTGACCGCCAGATTGATCTCATCATGAAGGATTTTGCGCCAGTTGCCCAGAGATACCTCAAGCATGTTGCCAAGGTCAATGGTCTTGAAAAGATGACCTTTGCAGACTGGAAATTGGACTTGGACAGCGCCCTGAATCCTGAAGTGACTATTGATGATGCCTATGATTTGGTCATGAAGTCAGTAGAACCTTTGGGACAAGAATATTGTCAGGAAGTTGCGCGCTATCAAGAAGAACGCTGGGTGGACTTCGCTGCTAATAGTGGCAAGGATTCTGGTAGGTATGCGGCGGATCCGTATCGCGTGCACCCTTATGTCCTCATGAGCTGGACAGGCCGTTTGAGCGATGTCTATACCTTGATTCATGAAATTGGGCATTCTGGTCAATTTATCTTTTCAGATAATCACCAAAGTTACTTCAATGCCCACATGTCGACTTACTATGTCGAAGCGCCATCAACCTTCAATGAATTGCTCCTCAGCGATTACTTGGAGCACCAATCTGACGACCCTCGTCAAAAACGTTTTGCTCTTGCCCACCGCTTGACAGACACCTACTTCCATAATTTCATCACCCACCTCTTGGAAGCAGCCTTCCAGCGTAAGGTATATACATTGATTGAAGAAGGGGAAACTTTTGGAGCAAGCAAACTCAACAGCATTATGAAGGAAGTCTTGACGGACTTCTGGGGAGATGCCATTGAAATTGACGACGATGCAGCCTTGACTTGGATGCGTCAAGCTCACTACTACATGGGCTTGTATAGCTACACCTACTCAGCCGGACTTGTCATCTCGACTGCGGGTTACCTTCATCTGAAACATTCAAAAACGGGAGCTGAAGATTGGCTCAATCTCCTCAAATCAGGTGGTAGCAAGACACCACTTGAGTCAGCCATGATTATCGGAGCCGATATCTCAACGGATAAACCACTCCGTGATACCATCCAGTTCTTGTCAGACACAGTTGACCAGATTATCACCTACAGTGCTGAGTTGGGAGAGTAAGGGTATCGACAGAGTTTTAGGAGAATAATATGAATAGAATCAAAGAATGGCTAGAGCAAGACCCCAAAAGAATGCATTTTATCAAAATTGGTTTAATCTTGTTGGGCATCATTTTATTGATTGTTATACCAACCATCTATCTTGTTTTGAGCGGAATTGGTATTTGGTATTTTGTAAAGAAAGCACCAGATATTCGAAAAAGAAATTTAATGATAGGACTTTTTGTTGTTAGTTTTGTTGTAGTTTCTCTCCAAACTCCAACAGTTACAAAGAAAATTTCATCTTCTCAATCAGAAACTAAGCAGACTGCGGCAACTACTGCTTCGACATCTTCAACCATAGATACTTCATCTAGTATAGAAGAGGCAAAACGAGTTGAAGAAGAGAAAAAAGCTAAAGAAAAAGCAGAAGAAGAGAGAATTGCCAAAGAAAAAGCTACAAAGGAGTTGCAAGAAAAAGGTGAGGCCTTGCTTAAACAATTGGAAAAAAGCCAAGATGCGAGTCAAGTGAAGTCTGTTAAAGAGACAGTTAATCAGATTGAAAATAATGATAAAAAGACAGAGTTGCTTGATAGAATAGGTGCAGTTGAGTCATTCATTTCTCAAAAAGAAGAAGAGAAAAGAATTGCTCGTGAAGCTGAAAACAAAGCCCAACAGCAAGATAGAATTGTCTATGTTGCAAACCATGGGAGTGCGAAAGTTTATTGGTATAGTAAGGATAGAATGCCTCCAAAAACTAATAAAGCTAACGTTGTTGAGATGACAGAGGCTGATGCAATTGCTGCAGGAAAACGTCCTTCGAAAACGGAATAAGAAAGTCATCTACGGATGGCTTTTTGATAAGTTACTAGAAATGTAGAGGTACTAGGGATGTATGAAGAATTACAAAGAAAAGTGACAGAAGAAAAACCAAGCTATAGTCGAGAAGAAATTAAGTGGTTGCTTGAGCATTTAGGAAATCCCTCTCCAGAAATTCGAGACGAACTTGTTTTTACGAGTTTGGCTAGAGGGATTCAAGAAGAGTTGTTTTCCCTTGAGCAATTTCGGTTTATCTCAGAAGAGGTCTCCTCTGATGAAGGTCTATACAAAGAGATTGATAGTAGAGGAGTTTCGGCTCTTAAACGTTCTTTTAGGGCGCTTATTTATGCCAATCTTTTGTCTGCAGATGGTAACGAACACTCTCTTTTCTATAAAGGTTTAAAAACTGATATAAGAAATGCTATGCTATCTCAAGGTTTGTATTACCTTAAAAAAGAAAAGGATACGACAGGTTTTTCAAGTCAGTATGGTTGGGTTCACGCTTTTGCGCATGGAGCGGATCTCTTGACTGAAGTCGTTTGTCATCCAGATTTTCCTAGTAACAGAGTTTCTGAAGTATTTGATGTACTGGGTCAACTATTTAAAAGAATTACCATTCGTTTTACAAATGATGAGGATTGGCGGTTAGCGAGAGTACTTTATGAACCCATTTTGCAAGAGAAATTAGAGCAGGAACAAGTAGCTTCTTGGATGAAAACTGTTGACTTTCCAATAGAAGAGAGGGAAGATTTTTATAAATTTTCCAATTTCAGATCCAGTCTGTTGGAAGTGTATATCCAACTTGATCAGAAAAATGGTTTACAAGATGCCTTGAAAGAAGCCATTCAATCCTTTCAATACTAAGTCCAAGCGAGTCGTTTCATGATTTTCAAATAACTTTCCAGTCAATTTTCTTGAAACCCTTTCCTTCTTTTGATAGACTAATACATAGTTCGAAAAAAAGGAGACTTATCATGAAAAAATTTGTTGCTGAATTAATCGGTACATTTATGCTTGTGTTCATCGGAACAGGAGCTGTTGTTTTTGGGAATGGTGTTGAAGGTGTTGGGCACCTTGGGATTGCTCTTGCTTTTGGTTTGGCAATCGTAGTTGCAGCTTACTCAATTGGGACGATTTCAGGTGCTCACTTGAACCCAGCGGTTTCGATCGCTATGTTTGTAAACAAACGTTTGTCATCTTCTGAGCTTGTAAACTACATCCTTGGACAAGTAGTTGGAGCTTTCCTTGCGTCAGCTGCAGTATTCTTCCTCTTGTCTAACTCAGGCATGTCAACTGCTAGCCTTGGTGAAAATGCCTTAGCAAACGGTGTCACTGTCTTTGGTGGATTCTTATTTGAAGTCATCGCAACTTTCTTGTTTGTCCTAGTTATCATGACTGTCACTTCAGCAAGCAAGGGTAATGGCGCAATCGCTGGTTTGGTAATCGGTTTGTCATTGACAGCCTTGATCCTTGTGGGATTGAACATCACTGGACTTTCAGTAAACCCAGCTCGTAGCTTGGCTCCTGCTGTCTTGGTAGGTGGCGCAGCCCTTCAACAAGTTTGGATTTTCATCCTTGCTCCAATCGTTGGTGGCGTTCTTGCAGCCCTTGTTGCGAAAAACTTCCTTGGAACAGAAGAATAATTGAAACTCAAAAAAGCCTTGCTCCTCATCTTGAGGAACAGGGCTTTTTCGTATCTGTTTAGCGGTTGTCAATTTTCTCTGGATAAAGGTCGTGTTGGAAGAGGCGTTGTTCTGCCAATCCTTCATACTTGGTTCCTGGCTTACCGTAGTTGTAGTAGGGGTCGATTGAAATGCCCCCGCGAGGAGTAAATTTTCCCCAAACTTCTAAATAGCGAGGGGCTAGCAAGTTAACCAAATCTTTCCCGATGGTGTTGATACAGTTTTCGTGGAAATCTCCGTGATTTCGATAACTAAAGAGGTAGAGTTTGAGGGATTTTGACTCGACACAGAGCTTGTCAGGAATGTAGGAAATATAAATAGTTGCAAAGTCTGGTTGAGCAGTGATGGGACAAAGCGAGGTAAATTCAGGGCAGTTAAATTTGATGAAATAGTCATTTTCCACATGACGATTGTCAAAGGATTCGAGGACTTCTGGTTGATAGTCAAAGATGTAGTTGGTTTCTTTGTTGCCCAGTAGGCTTAGGTTTTTCATTTCTTCTTGTTGTGACATGATTTTTTCTTTCTAATCTTAAACACCACGTTGGTTATCGTAGAGGAGGGTATGAAGTTGAGGAA
The DNA here is from genome assembly GCA_905221355.1 of bacterium. GTDB lineage: Bacteria > Bacillota > Bacilli > Lactobacillales > Streptococcaceae > Streptococcus. The sequence continues at coordinate 107,122 of CAJNCU010000004.1, read as the reverse complement.
GGACGCGGACATTGCCCCAGCTGTCGTCAGCAGCGACACGTTCCCAGAGTTCTTTGAGTCGGTCCAGTTGGTCTTGGACAATATTGCCTGTAGCCTTGGGCTCAGGATTTCCAGCAGATAAGAAGAGGACATCTGGTTGATAGCGTTCTTGAATCCCTTTGGCAAAGGCTAAATCTGCATCATCAAAGACAGGAATTTTAAAGGTGACCTTATTTGGATCCAATTGGGAAACGATAAAGTCCAAGGTCTCAAAATTGACTTCCATCTTGGATGAAGGAGGTTTGGGACTCAGGGTAACTTGGTCGATGTCTTTTAACCAATTTTGCCAGCGGGAACCTTGGGTCTCAACAGCCAGAGTGACACCACGTTCTTTGAGTTTGGTGACGAGTTGAGCCATGTTGGCTGCTAGGATAGCAGGATTTCCCCCAGATAGGGTTACATAGTCGTAGCTTCCTAGCTTGTCTAATTCAGCAATGACTTCGTCAGCTGTCATGCGAGTTGGTTTTTCAGAGCCGTCCCAAGTGAAGGCAGAGTCGCACCAGTCGCAGTGGTAGTCGCAACCTGCAGTGCGGACAAACATGGTTTTCTGCCCAATAGCACGACCTTCGCCTTGAAAAGTTGGACCGAAAATTTCCAGAACGGGTAGTTTAAGGACACGTTCCCTAGTCATCTAACCACTCCCGTCTAAACTCTGCAAAGGCAGTCGGAGTCTCATAGAGGCGAACATATTCCAAACGGAGACCGCGCTCGTCTGGCAATTCTTGACTCATGATTTGGAAAATCCAGTAAACCATATTTTCAGCAGTCGTGTTCATATAGGGCAGGGTTTCATTGAGATAGCGATGGTCCAAGTGGGGCTCTAAGTAGCTTTTGTAGATTGCTTTGATGTCTCCGAAATCATAGGTCATACCACGTTCATCTAAAAATCCACTAATAGCAATCTGCAGACGATAAGTGTGTCCGTGCAGGGATTTGCATTTTCCTTCATAGTGAAAGAGGTGGTGGGCAGCGTCGAAAGTGAATTCTTTTGAAACTAAGGTTCTGTGAGGATTGTAGACGAGAGACTCGCCAGTTTCCTGTTTGATTTCTTTGGGTGCAAAAAACATTAGTCCTCTCCTTTCTGTGAGAGATAAACATCAAGGCCATGCTGACGTAGGTGGCAGGCTGGGCAATCTCCACAGCCACTTCCGATAATTCCGTTGTAGCAGGTCAAGGTTTTTTCACGAACATAGTCAAAGGCACCGAGTTGGTCGGCTAATTCCCAAGTTTCAGCCTTGTCTAGCCACATGAGAGGTGTTTGGATAACGAAGTCGTAATCCATGGCAAGGTTGAGGGTGACATTGAGAGATTTGACAAAGACATCCCGGCAGTCAGGGTAGCCTGAGAAATCTGTCTCGCAAACACCTGTCACGATGTCTTTAATGCCTCGTTGCTTGGCAAGAACTGCCGCAAAGGACAGAAAGAGGTGGTTGCGACCGTCAACGAAAGTATTGGGAACCTCTCCCTCTTTTTGCTCGATTTCCATATCAGAGGTTAGGGCATTTTCAGTGATTTGCCCCAGTAGGGACATATCTAGGATATGATGACGAATATCCTGTTCCTTAGCGATTTCTCTAGCAACTTGAATTTCGAGATGATGGCGTTGGCCGTAGGCAAAGGTGACGGCTTCGACAGTTTCATAGTGTTCTTTAGCCCAAAAGAGGCAGGTTGTGGAATCTTGACCGCCACTAAAGACGACCAAGGCTGATTGACGTTTCATAGTACTCCTTCCAAAATGGGAAATGTTCAGAGCACGCAAAAAGCTCCCTTTAGGGGAGCTAAAAAATACCAAGTAGAGGTTTTTTTTAGCGATGGCATGTCCCAAACATCGTAATATTCTACCTACAGTCTAGCATATTTTTTGAAAAATGGCAAAGGGCAAGAAAAAAGAGACCAAATAAAGTACTTGGTCTCTCGTGTGGTTAGCTCAATTCAGCAACGATGGCTTTGATTTGTTCTGCAGTGTGAACACCTGCAACTTGTTTCACCACTTGGCCGTCTTTTTTGAAGAGAAGGGTTGGGATAGACATGATTCCAAATGCACGAGCTGTGTTTGGATTTTCATCAACGTCCATTTTAACGATTTTCAAGACATCTTCTGAAAGTTCTTCAGACAATTTATCCAAGATTGGACCTTGCATACGACATGGACCACACCAAGTTGCCCAGAAGTCTACCAAGACCAAACCGTCTTTTGTTTCTTGATCAAATGTTGCATCTGTAATTGCTTTTGCCATTGTTTTTCTCCTTTTTTAGTTATATTGGCTTAAATCTTGTTTCATGAGATAGAAGAAGACATCTCCATAAGTCCCATGGTAGTCCAAATCATGACCATTATAGGTTAATTTTTGAACTGGGTAATAGTCTGCGACACCGATAAGGCAAGCTTGTTGGGAACGTTCAAAGTCTTCGTAAGACTCGAAAGTCATGGTTCTCTCTTGTTTGCTGGTATCTAGATAGGTAATTTCGATCATATAAAACTCCTTTGTTCAATCTTGACTTTATTGTACTCCTTGAAAAGAGGAATGTCAAGAAAAATGATTGCGCACGCAACTTTTTTTGAAAATCTGATTATGAAATGAAATCAAGACTCGTCTCCAGTCTTTCTTCGACAGCCTTTTGCAGGTAAGCTAGAGTTGTCTGTCCCTCGTCAGTCAGGCAGATAAAGCTAGCCCGTCTATCCTGATCGCAACATCTGCGACTAAGCAAGCCACAGTTTTTCTCTTCTAACCTAGCCACCATTCGAGAAACAGCGCTTGGGCTGAGATGGAGTTTATCTGGCAGGTCAATCTGTCGTAGAGATTTTTCTTGGGCTAGATTCAGATAGTAGAGCAGGTAAAACTCTTTCAAGTTCAGCCTTTGTTCACTCTGCTGGGCAATAGTTTCTTCCAACAAGGCTTCCATTTCCTTTTGACGGCGGTTGTAGTCAAACCATTTTTCTAAGTAGGTCATTGCTTTCTCCTTTCTTTTCAAAGTAAAAATCACAAAGTCATTACTGAGTATCTTTATAACACAAGATGATTGCGCATGCAATGATTATACTACTTTTAACTAATCCTTGCAAGAAAGAAAAATTCTAATATTTCCTTGAAATTTTCTGAAAAAAGAGTAAACTGGTATGCAAGAAGTTTATTTCATGGAGTTTAGGATGAAATTATATGTTCAATTAATGATTCTCTTTGTGATTTCTCTAATCGGTGAGGGAATCTCCAGTTTCTTTCATCTGCCCATTCCAGGCAGTATTATCGGTTTGATTATTCTCTTTCTAGCCCTGCAATTCAAGTGGCTAAGGACCAGGCATGTCAACATGGTCGGAAATTTCTTACTGGCCAATATGACCATTCTCTTTTTGCCACCAGCAGTGGGAATCATGGAAAAGTTTGATATGATTGCTCCCTATCTCTTGCCTATCGTCTTGATTGTCTTTTTTGCGGCTGTCATCAACATTATCCTCATAGCCCTAGTGGTTCAGTTTATCAAGAGACGATTTGAGGGAGATTATGAGAAAGGAGATGCCAAATGAGTGAATTTGTATCCAATCCTCTGTTTGGGATTGCATTATCTATCCTAGCTTATCTAGTGGGAATGCTGATTTACAGACGTTTTCCCCATCCTTTGACAACACCCTTGCTGTTGTCGGCTATTTTTATCATTATTTTCCTTAAGGCGACGGGGATTTCTTATCAAGATTACTACCAAGGTGGGGTTTATCTGAATAATTTGATTGTCCCATCGACAGTGGCTCTAGGGATTCCGCTTTATAAGAGTTTTCACTTGATGAAGCACCATGCTCGGAGTATTCTCTTTGGTAGTCTGTTAGCAGTAGTTGTCAACACTAGCTTCACCGCCATAGTGGCGAAAATATTTGGTATGGACTTTTTCCTAGCCATTTCTCTCTTTCCCAAGTCAGTAACAACCGCCATGGCAGTGGGGATTACAGAGAAATTGCAAGGTTTAACGACTGTGACCTTGGTCGTCGTAGTGGCAACTGGGATTTTGACTAGTGTTATTGGACCAACCCTTCTGAAGTGGTTGAAGATTGATGATCCAGTGGCTGTCGGACTCTCCCTTGGAGGAACAGGACACGCAGTTGGAACGGGAACGGCTTTTCAGTACGGTTCTGTAGCAGGGGCCATGGGGGGCTTGGCTATCGGTGTTACTGGTATTCTCTACGTCTTTGTTAGTCCAATTGTAGCCAGTTTGATATTGAGTTAAAGAAAAACCCAGCTCTTGTAAGCTGGGTATTTTTTATTGCAAGTTAACCTTGTTTTTCAAGATATAGTAGGTACCGAGATAGTAGATAGCTGATAAAAAGAGATCGCGCAAGATTTCTGTACCAATCATCATGTTAAAGTCATTTTCAATTCGGAAAAAGAGAGAAACATAACCAATGACGATGGCAATGACGATATAGGCTAGAATCCCCATAGCTGTTCGATACTCATTAAAGAGTTGTCCGATTGAGATGGAGAGGTAAATGGATAAAATCCATGTAATCGAACCGACAAATAGTGATAGGGCATACAGCCAGCCGTAGCTGAGGTAAGGGGAAATGAAGTTATAGAGGACAGTGAAGTCTTTTTCTATTGGTGTTAAGAAGAAGATAATCAGTACACTCAAGATAAAGACGATATAGCTTAATATGGACCAGACAAGACCACCTAAAAGTTTTGCGATGATGATTTGATGCTCAGAGACAGGCAAGGTTAGGGTCAAGTACCCTTGGCGGTCATAAACACTCCCCTTGAATCTTCGGATGATTAAAAAGATTGTTGCAATCCAAAGAGTGACGCTGAGTCCTCCAAAGACTAGTACCAAAAAGAAGATGAAATAAACAGCATTGTTAGAATTGTAACTCTGACTAAGGCTACCAAGAAAAGCTCCAATTAAAACTGAAATTGCAAGCACAGCTCCATAGAGCGCTAAATACCATTTATTGACATTCTTAAATTCATAACGAACTAGATTCCAAAACATAATAATCTCCTTTGCTTAGGCTTTAAATTCCTGGCGGAAGAGCTGGTCAATTGATTCACCTGACTCGTAACGAATATCATCAACATTTCCTTGGCGAACGACTTTTCCGTCTTTGAGGAAGATAATCTCATCCAAGATTGGCTCAATATCTGAAATCAAGTGGGTTGAAATTAGCACCGTAGAAGCCGGTGAGTAGTTGTTGATGATGGTGTTGAGGATATAATCACGGGCAGCTGGATCCACACCTCCGATTGGTTCGTCCAGAACGTAGAGGCGGGCTTCACGGCTCATAACGAGGATTAGTTGGACCTTTTCCTTGTTTCCTTTTGATAATTTCTTTAAGCGACTATTTTCATCAATGCCAAGGTCTGCAAGCAGATGTTGGGCGCGTTCAAGATTGAAATCCTGATAGAAGGTTTTAAAGTAAGTCAGGGCTTCTTTAACCTTCATTTGCTCATTGAGATAAGTTGTGTCTGGTAGATAAGAGACAATTGCCTTGGTAGCAGGACTTGGATCCTGTCCGTTAATGAGGACACGTCCTTTGTCTGGCTGAAGGAGACCGTTAATCAGTTTGATCAAGGTTGTTTTTCCGGATCCATTTGGTCCGAGGAGCCCGACAATCTTTCCAGCTGAGATCTCTAGTGAGATATTGTCAAGTGCCGCAGTTGCTCCATATGATTTTGATACATTTTCAAGTGCTAGTAGTGTCATAGTCTTAAACTCCTTTAATATAGTCGCTTAATACATTTGGCAGTTCTTCTTTTTTGTAGCCAAATTGAAGCATGCAAGAGACGAAGTGTTGCAGTTGCTCCTCGGAAAGTTGTTTACGGGACTGAACGATGAGGTCCAAATCCTCGGTGACAAAACGACCAGTTGTTCGCTTGCTGTATACAAATCCTTCACGTTCAAGGTCAGACAAGGCGCGCTGAATGGTATTGGGATTGACCCCAGCCTCGCTCGCCAGTTCTCTTACGGTTGGGAGCTGTTGGTTGGGTTCCAGTTCATGGGAAACAATCTGTAGTTTAATTTTTTCCATAATCTGTAAATAAATGGGTTTTGTATTATCAAATGACCAGGACATCATAGTCTCCTTTCTTTTTCTTTATTGTTCTAATTAAATAATACAATAAAACAAAAAACTTGTCAAGTAAAAATAAGAATTGTTTTGGGAATTGCTCAAAAAATGGTATAATGAAAAGAAAACGACAAGGAGGGAAATGCATGCGTTGTCCAAAATGTGGGGCTACCAAGTCTAGTGTTGTTGATAGTCGACAAGCCGAAGAAGGAAATACCATCCGTCGAAGACGTGAGTGCGACGAGTGTCAGCATCGTTTTACAACCTATGAACGAGTAGAAGAAAGAACGCTAGTTGTCGTCAAAAAAGACGGTACGCGAGAACAATTTTCAAGAGATAAAATCTTTAATGGGATTATCCGTTCAGCCCAGAAACGCCCGGTTTCAAGTGATGAAATCAACATGGTGGTCAATCGTATCGAACAAAAACTCCGTAGTCGCAGTGAGAATGAGATCCAAAGTGAATATATTGGATCTTTAGTCATGGAAGAATTGGCAGAGCTTGATGAGATTACCTATGTTCGTTTTGCCAGTGTTTATCGTAGCTTTAAGGATGTGAGTGAGTTGGAGAGTCTGCTCCAGCAGATCACCCAGTCCTCAAAAAAGAAAAAGGAAAAGTAAATGAAGCCAAATGACCGTTTTTCTTTTCTAAAGAATAATCGGGTGTCACAAGATACCTTTTCTCTGGTGCAGTGCTACCTCCCGATTATCGGTCAGGAGGCACTGAGCCTCTATCTATATGCCATTACCTTTTGGGATGGTGGGCAGAAGGAACACCTCTTTTCTCATATCCTCAACCATTTGAACTTTGGCATGCCGACCTTGCTCCAATCCTTCAAAGTCTTGTCTGCCTTGGATTTGTTGACCCTTTATCAAAAGGGAGAAACCTATGAATTACAGCTTCATCCTCCCCTCTCCAGTCAGGAATTTCTAAGTCATTCTGTCTATAGCAGATTATTAGAGAAAAAGATTGGGGATACAGCTGTTTCTGCTATGAAGCAGGCTCCAAGTGAGGGAGAAGCACTCTCGGTTTCTTTGAGTCAAGTCTTTCCAACCCTGACTGAAGAAGTGATACCAATCGAGTCTAAAAGCAAGTTAAAAAATGATTTTGACTTGGAACATTTCCAGCGTCTGATGGCTCGAGATGGCTTGCATTTTGAAAATGAGCAGGCGGATGTTTTAGAATTGTTTGCCATCGCAGATGAAAAAAAATGGACCTGGTTTGAAACCTATCAATTAGCCAAGGCGACTACAGTGGCTCAGGTTATTTCAGTCAAACGCATGCGTGAAAAGATTGCGCAAAAGCCAGCATCTTCTGACTTTAGCCCCAAAGAAATGACCATTATCAGGGAAGCCAAAAATAAAACTCCCCTGGAATTTTTAGCCGAAATCAAGCAAACACGTAAGGGAAACATCACCCAAAGTGAAAGAAAACTCCTTTACCAGATGGCATCTTTAGGCTTGTTGGATGAAGTCATCAATATCGTCTTGCTTCTAACCTTTAACAAGGTTGATTCGGCTAATGTCAATGAAAAATATGCTATGAAGGTCGCAAACGACTATGCCTATCGCAAGATTCGGACAGCAGAGGAAGCCGTGCTTCGGATTCGAGAGCGCCAGCAAAAAGGGCAAGAAGAACAGAAAAACAAGGCCAGCTCAACTAAGACAAATGTTCCCAAGTGGAGTAATCCAGAATACAAGAATCAAACCAGTGAGGAAACTCGTCTGGAACTCGAACGCAAAAAACAAGAAATGTTAGCCCGATTAGAAGAAGGAGGAGACTAGATGGAAAGTGTTGGTGATGTAATCAAACGTCAGACAAGTCGTTTTCAGTATCAGGACTTGGTCCAGCAGATCATGAAAGACCCAGATGTAGCAGCTTTTATCCAGAAAGAATCCCTCAGTCAAGAGGAGTTAAATCGTAGCATCTCCAAGTTCAACCAATATATCACAGAACGGGACAAGTTTCTTCGTGGGGATGCGGACTATATAACGCGTGGCTACAAGCCTATCTTGGTCATGAATCACGGTTATGCGGATGTGTCTTATGAAGAAACACCAGAACTAATCGCGGCTGAAAAAGAGGCGGCCATCAAGAATCGTCTCAAGTTGATCAATCTACCAGCAAGTCTCAAGAAAGCGAAGTTGGCTCAGATTGACCTGGATGATCTAGGACGCTTGCCGATTTTTGAGAGACTCTATTCCTTTGTTGACCTTTACCCAAGCATCCGAAAAGGCCTCTATCTTTATGGAGATTTTGGTGTTGGTAAGAGTTTCATGATGGCGGCCTTAGCTCACGACCTATCTGAAAAACGTGGGGCCTCAACAACTATTCTCCACTATCCAAGTTTTGTCATTGATGTAAAAAATGCCATCGGTGAAGGATCTGTGAAGACCTTGGTGGATGACATCAAGTTAGCAGAAGTCTTGGTCTTGGATGATATTGGTGCAGAACAGTCTACCCCTTGGGTACGTGATGAGATTCTCCAAGTTATTCTCCAGTATCGTATGCAGGAAGATTTGCCGACCTTCTTTACTTCCAACTTTAATTTCCAAGATTTGGAAAAACATTTTGCCAAAGGAAAGAATGGAAATGATGAGACTTGGGAAGCTAGACGGGTTATGGAGCGAATCCGTTATTTGGCTGAGGAGACAAGACTAGAAGGAGAAAATCGCCGATGACAGAAACCATTAAACTGATGAAAGCTCATACTTCAGTTCGTCGCTTTAAGGAGCAAGAAATTCCTCAGGTGGACTTGGATGAGATTTTGACTGCTGGACAAATGGCGTCATCTTGGAAAAATTTTCAATCCTACTCTGTGATTCTTGTGCGCAGTCAAGAGAAGAAAGATGCCCTATATGAACTGGTTCCTCAGGAAGCCATTCGCCAGTCAGCTGCCTTTTTGCTCTTTGTTGGGGACCTAAACAGAGCTGAAAAGGGAGCAAGCCTTCATACGGACACTTTCCAACCCCAAGGAGTGGAAGGTCTCCTCATCACGTCTGTGGACGCTGCTCTTGCTGGGCAAAATACCTTGCTTGCGGCTGAGAGTCTGGGATATGGTGGTGTGATTATCGGTTTGGTCCGTTACAAGTCGGAAGAAGTGGCAGAGCTTTTTAACTTGCCTGACTATACCTATCCCGTTTTTGGGATTGCCCTTGGCGTGCCAAACCAACAACATGATGTCAAACCAAGACTGCCTTTGAACCAAGTGGTATTTGAAGAAGAATACCAAGAACAGCAAGTTGAAGCGATTTTGGACTATGACCAAGTACAGGCAGACTATGCTGGTGCGCGTGCGACGACCTCTTGGAGTCAGCGTTTAGCAGAGCAGTTTGGGCAAGCCGAACCTAGTTCAACTCGGAAGAATCTAGAACAGAAAAAGTTATTGTAGAAAGTGAGAAAACATGGCCTTACCAACTGTTGCCATTGTAGGGCGTCCCAATGTTGGGAAATCGACCCTCTTTAACCGAATCGCTGGTGAGCGAATCTCAATCGTAGAAGATGTTGAAGGTGTGACACGTGACCGTATCTATGCAACGGGTGAGTGGCTCAATCGTTCCTTTAGTATGATTGATACTGGAGGGATTGACGACGTCGATGCTCCCTTCATGGAACAAATCAAGCACCAGGCAGAAATCGCTATGGAAGAAGCGGATGTCATCGTCTTTGTAGTTTCTGGGAAAGAAGGGATTACAGATGCGGATGAATACGTAGCCCGTAAACTCTATAAAACCCATAAACCTGTTATCCTTGCCGTTAACAAGGTTGACAATCCTGAGATGCGAAATGATATCTTTGATTTCTATGCGCTAGGTTTGGGCGAACCGCTGCCAATCTCGTCTGTCCACGGTATCGGGACAGGGGATGTGCTGGATGCCATTGTGGAAAATTTACCAAATGAAGTTGAAGAAGAAAATCCAGATGTCATCAAATTCAGCTTGATTGGTCGTCCTAACGTTGGAAAGTCAAGTTTAATCAACGCTATTTTGGGAGAAGACCGCGTGATTGCCAGTCCAGTAGCTGGAACAACGCGTGATGCCATTGATACCCACTTTACAGATACGGATGGACAAGAGTTTACCATGATTGACACAGCTGGTATGCGTAAGTCTGGTAAAGTTTATGAAAATACGGAGAAATACTCTGTCATGCGTGCCATGCGTGCCATTGACCGTTCTGACGTAGTCTTGATGGTCCTCAATGCCGAAGAAGGTATCCGTGAATACGACAAGCGTATCGCAGGGTTCGCCCACGAAGCTGGTAAAGGAATGATCATCGTGGTCAATAAGTGGGATACTCTTGAGAAAGACAACCACACCATGAAGAAATGGGAAGAAGATATCCGTGAGCAGTTCCAATATCTGCCATATGCACCGATTGTCTTTGTATCCGCTCTTACCAAGCAACGTCTCCACAAACTGCCTGAAATGATCAAGCAAATCAGTGAAAGCCAAAACACCCGAATTCCATCAGCTGTCTTGAACGATGTCATTATGGATGCCATTGCTATCAATCCAACACCGACAGACAAAGGAAAACGCCTCAAGATTTTCTACGCAACCCAAGTGGCAACCAAGCCACCAACCTTTGTCATCTTTGTCAACGAAGAAGAACTCATGCACTTCTCTTACCTGCGTTTCTTGGAAAATCAAATCCGAAAGGCCTTTGTCTTTGAAGGAACCCCGATTCATTTGATCGCAAGAAAACGGAAATAAACAAGCAAGATCTGGGATGACATTTCCAGATCTTTTTGATAGAATGAAGCCAAAGAAAACGTTATCCAAAAGAGGTGTGTGATGGAAAAATTTTTTATATTATTGCTATTATCACCTTACTTTTACTTTTTCTATTGGATTGAGAAGGTGGATAAAGACAGTAAATATTTTGCATTAGTTTATTACTTTTACTGGATTTACCTTTCCCTTTTTGCTGTATTTAGTATCGCTTTTACAATTTTTTCATTCTTAATTTTCAATGTTGTCTTGAAAAATCCTGCTGATTTAACAATTTGGGGGATAGGGTTCCTTTTAGTTTTTTTGTCTCTTGTGAATGAATGGAAAGTCTATGACTGTCTAAAAAGAATGGTCAAGCTGAAACAGGAGAATAAAACGAAACCATCTATCAATAGCTAGAGTTTATAGGAGGTTCCAAATGCTCAAGATAAAGCAATTCATTGATCGACATTACAAGATCTACATTCTTACGATTTGCTTTCTATGGTTCCTCATGTTTTTTCTTCCTTGGGATTGGCAAATAGGAGGAGTTTCAGTATATTATTTCGTTATGAAAAAACTCTTTATGTTTTTTGGTGTTGTATCCATCCTATACTCCGTATTAATTAAAAAAATCAGCCTTTTTATTTTTGGAGTGTTATTATGCATGGCCTTCTGGATTAATCTCTTTTGCTCTTTTGGTATATTGCCAGTGTTTTTAGGAAATTAAACATAAAATAATGATGGACTAGACTAGCTTCTAGCCCTTTTTTCCCCTTGTAAAACAAGGATTCTTTCTTGAAAAATAATGGTAAATATGCTAAAATGAAAAGAACATTCTAAAATATTCAGAATCTAAAGTAAGGAAAATCATGGCTAATATTTTAAAAACAATTATTGAAAATGATAAAGGAGAACTTCGTCGTCTAGAAAAGATGGCTGATAAGGTTCTTAACTATGAGAGCCAAATGGCCGCAATGTCGGACGAAGAACTAAAAGCAAAAACTGACGAATTTAAAGAACGCTACAATAAGGGGGAATCACTTGATTCGCTGTTATATGAGGCTTTTGCGGTAGTCCGTGAAGCAGCAAAACGTGTCCTTGGACTTTTCCCTTATAAAGTTCAGGTCATGGGTGGGATTGTTCTTCACCATGGTGACGTTCCAGAGATGCGTACTGGTGAAGGGAAAACCTTGACGGCGACCATGCCGGTGTACCTCAATGCCCTTGCAGGTAAAGGGGTTCACGTAGTTACTGTCAACGAATACCTGACAGAACGTGACGCGACTGAGATGGGTGAATTGTACTCATGGCTCGGTCTGTCAGTAGGGATTAACTTAGCAGCCAAATCTCCAATGGAGAAAAAAGAAGCGTATCTCTGTGATATTACCTATTCAACTAACTCAGAGATTGGTTTCGACTACCTTCGTGACAATATGGTCGTTCGTGCAGAAAACATGGTACAGCGTCCGCTTAACTATGCCTTGGTCGATGAGGTTGACTCAATCTTGATCGATGAAGCTCGTACTCCTTTGATCGTTTCAGGTGCCAATGCAGTTGAGACTAGCCAACTCTACCACATGGCGGATCATTTTGTGAAGTCTTTGGACAAGGATGACTATATTATTGACATTCAGTCTAAGACGATTGGTTTGTCTGATTCTGGGATTGACAAGGCTGAGAGCTATTTCAAACTGGAAAATCTCTATGATGTCGAAAACGTAGCTCTTACCCACTTTATCGACAATGCCCTCCGTGCCAACTATATCATGATTCTTGATATCGACTATGTGGTTAGTGAAGAACAAGAAATCTTGATCGTCGACCAATTTACAGGTCGTACCATGGAAGGTCGTCGTTACTCTGACGGCTTGCACCAAGCGATTGAAGCAAAAGAGGGTGTGCCAATCCAAGATGAGACTAAGACTTCAGCTTCTATCACCTACCAAAACCTCTTCCGTATGTATAAGAAATTGGCAGGTATGACAGGTACTGGTAAAACAGAAGAAGAAGAGTTCCGCGAAATCTATAACATTCGTGTTATCCCAATCCCAACCAACCGTCCAATACAACGTATCGACCACTCAGACCTTCTCTATGCCAGTCTTGATGCGAAATTTAAGGCTGTAGTTGAGGATGTAAAAGCCCGTCACCAAAAAGGTCAACCGGTCTTGGTAGGTACAGTTGCAGTTGAAACGAGTGACTTCCTTTCTAAGAAACTGGTAGAGGCGGGTGTTCCTCACGAAGTCTTGAATGCGAAGAACCACTACAGAGAAGCACAAATCATCATGAACGCTGGTCAGCGTGGCGCAGTTACTATCGCAACCAACATGGCCGGTCGTGGTACCGATATCAAGCTTGGCGAAGGGGTTCGTGAACTTGGTGGCCTTTGCGTCATTGGTACAGAGCGCCACGAAAGTCGCCGTATTGATAATCAGCTTCGTGGACGTTCAGGGCGTCAAGGAGACCCAGGTGAGTCACAATTCTACTTGTCTCTTGAAGATGATTTGATGAAACGTTTCGGTTCAGAACGTTTGAAAGGTGTCTTTGAACGTCTTAACATGTCTGATGAAGCCATCGAATCTCGCATGTTGACGCGTCAGGTTGAAGCAGCTCAAAAACGTGTCGAAGGAAACAACTACGACACTCGTAAACAAGTCCTTCAATACGATGATGTTATGCGTGAACAACGTGAAATCATCTATGCACAACGTTATGATGTCATTACTGCAGATCGTGACTTGGCACCAGAAATCCATGCTATGATCCGTCGTACCATTGGCCGAATCGTAGATGCGCATGCTCGTTCGAAAGAAGATGAAAAACTGGAAGCAATCTTGAACTTTGCTAAATATAACTTGCTTCCAGAAGATTCAATCAGCCGTTCAGATCTTGCAGGTCTGTCAGATCAGGCCATCAAAGATGAACTTTTCCAACGTGCCTTGAAAGTTTATGACAGTCAAGTTGCTAAGCTTCGTGACGAAGATGCAGTGAAAGAATTCCAAAAAGTCTTGATCCTACGTGTTGTAGACAACAAGTGGACAGACCATATCGATGCTCTTGATCAGTTGCGAAATGCTGTTGGTCTTCGTGGATATGCCCAAAACAACCCTGTTGTAGAATATCAAGCAGAAGGTTTCCGCATGTTTAATGACATGATTGGATCGATTGAATTCGATGTAACTCGCTTGATGATGAAAGCACAAATCCACGAACAGGAACGTCCTCAAACTGAACACAATATCAGTACAACTGCGACTCGTAATATCGCAGCGCAGCAGACTCAGCTTCCAAAAGATGTGGACTTGAGCCAAATCGGACGAAACGACCAATGCCCATGTGGATCAGGTAAGAAATTCAAGAACTGTCATGGTAAGAGACAATAATATGAGATAAGATACAGGCGGATACCTGGTAAAAATCATTTTTTGCTTGGTGTCCGTTTGCTTTATAAGGAGATGAATCATGGTATTTAAAGCTAAAAGTCCTAAAATTAACATTGAAGAAGTTCGCGCCTTGTCTAAATTAGAGGGAGCGGCTCTTGCGAGAAAATATCAACGTGATCAGGAATTGGAAGCCATCATCCGTGGGGAAGACCAGCGTATTCTCTTGGTGATTGGACCATGTTCATCTGATAATGAAGAGGCGGTTCTCGAGTATGCCAAGCGTCTATCTGCTTTGCAAGAAGAGGTCAAAGATCGTATTTTTATGGTCATGCGTGTCTATACGGCTAAACCTCGTACCAATGGAGACGGCTATAAGGGCTTGATTCATCAACCAAATGCTAAAGAAGCACCTAGCTTGATCAATGGAATCAAGGCTGTTCGTCATTTACATTACCGCGTTATTTCTGAGACTGGCATGACAACAGCGGATGAGATGCTTTATCCTGAAAATCTTCCGCTAGTGGATGATTTGATTTCTTATATGGCTGTTGGAGCCCGTTCTGTAGAGGATCAACAGCACCGTTTTGTAGCGAGCGGAGCAGATTTCTCAACAGGATTTAAAAATCCAACATCTGGAAATCTCAATGTTATGTTTAACGGGATTTATGCAGCGCAAAATAAACAGAGTTTCCTCTTCCTCGGTAAAGAGGTGGAAACAACAGGGAATCCATTGTCCCACGCCATTCTTCGCGGAGCCTTGAATGAATACGGGAAAAATATTCCCAACTACTACTATGACAATCTGATGGATACCATTGCCCAGTATGAAAAGATGGGCTTGGAAAATCCCTTTATCATCATTGATACCAATCACGATAATTCAGGCAAGCAGTACATGGATCAAATCCGTATCGTTCGCCAGACCTTGATCAATCGTGACTGGAATGAGAAAATCAAGAAATACGTTCGTGGTTTTATGATTGAGTCCTATCTAGAAGATGGACGTCAAAATGAGCCAGAAGTTTTTGGTAAGTCCATTACAGATCCGTGTCTCGGATGGGACAACACAGAAGCACTTGTTCGCGAAATTTACCAAACGCTAGGAGAGTAAGATGGCATTTATCGAAAAAGGTCAAGAAATTGATATTGAAGCAATCAAGGCTGCGACCCAGTTGTCACCTGAAGCCTTGCGAAAAAAAGAAGCCCGCGATAGAGAGCTGGCAGCCATCATCTCGGGTGAGGACGACCGCATCCTTTTGGTGATGGGGCCTTGCTCTTCGGACAATGAAGAAGCAGTGCTCGAATATGCTCATCGCTTATCAGACTTGCAGAAAAAAGTTGCGGATAAAATCTTTATCGTGATGCGTGTCTATACGGCTAAACCTCGTACTAATGGAGATGGCTATAAGGGCATGATTCATCAACCAAATACCAGCGAAGCACCTAGTCTCATCAATGGTTTGCAGGCTGTTCGTCAGCTGCACTACCGTGTGATTACTGAAACGGGCTTGACGACAGCTGATGAGATGCTCTACCCGTCAAATCTCGTTTTGGTCGATGATCTGGTCAGCTACCATGCTGTAGGGGCTCGTTCAGTGGAAGACCAAGAACACCGCTTTGTAGCTTCTGGAATTGATGCTCCAGTTGGGATGAAAAATCCAACATCTGGGAACCTTGGGGTCATGTTTAATGCCATATATGCAGCTCAAAACAAGCAAACCTTCCTTTACCATGGCCAAGAAGTGGAAACTTCAGGAAATCCCTTGGCCCACGTTATCCTTCGTGGCGCCATGAACGAATATGGTAAAAATGAACCCAACTTCTACTATGAAACCCTCTTAAATGCTATCAATCGCTATGAGACTATGGGACTTGAAAATCCCTTCATTATCATCGATACCAACCATGACAATTCGGGCAAGCAGTATATGGAACAAATTCGCATTGTTCGTCAAGCCTTGTTGAATCGTGACTGGAATGAAAAGATTAAAAAGACGATTCGAGGCTTTATGATCGAATCATACCTAGCAGATGGCCGCCAAAATCAACCAGAGGTATTTGGCTGCTCCATAACTGACCCTTGTCTAGGTTGGAAAAATACAGTAGCCTTGGTAGAAGAAATTTATACTACCTTAACAAAATAAGTGAAAAGGATGGAGTTGGGGGAATCTCAACTCCTTTTGTGAGTATGATAGTTGGACATGGAATTGACATCGAAGAATTGGCTTCGATAGAAAACGCAGTTACACGACGTGAGGGCTTTGCCAATCGCGTGCTGACCCCTAAAGAAATGGAGCGCTTTACCAGTCTCAAAGGGCGCAGGCAGATCGAATACTTGGCTGGTCGCTGGTCGGCTAAGGAGGCCTTTTCCAAGGCTATGGGAACTGGTATTGGAAAACTGACCTTTCAGGATTTGGAAGTTTTGAATAATGAACGCGGGGCACCTTATTTTAGTCAGGCACCATTTTCAGGAAAAATTTGGCTGTCAATTAGCCATACAGATCAGTTTGTGACAGCCAGTGTCATTTTGGAGGAAAATCATGAAAGCTAGTCTACATAGACCAACCAAGGCTCTGATTCGTTTGGGAGCTATTCGACAAAATATACAACAAATGGGAAGTCATATCCCTAATGGTACGCTCAAATTTGCAGTAGTCAAGGCTAATGCTTATGGACATGGGGCGGTAGCTGTTGCAACGGCGATCCAGGATATTGTTGATGGATTTTGCGTTTCCAATATCGATGAGGCTATCGAGTTGCGTCAAGCAGGTATAAACAAGAAAATCCTCATCTTAGGAGTTTCTGAGCTAGAAGCTGTTTCCCTATCTAAAGAATACGACATCACCTTGACAGTGGCAGGATTGGAGTGGATTCAAGCGCTGTTAGATAAGGAAGCAGATTTAACTGGCTTGACTGTCCATCTCAAGATTGATTCAGGAATGGGAAGGATTGGTTTTAGAGATGCCAGTGAAGCGGATCTGGCTCAAGACTTGCTCAAGCAACATGGTGCTCGCGTTGAAGGAATTTTTACCCACTTTGCGACTGCAGATGAGGAATCAGATACCTACTTTAATCAGCAGTTAGAATGCTTTAAAGCTATTTTGACAAGTATGAAGGAAGTTCCAGAGCTGGTTCATGCCAGCAACTCAGCAACGACCCTCTGGCATGCAGAGACTATTTTCAATGCGGTTCGTATGGGAGATTCCATGTATGGTCTCAATCCAAGTGGAGAGGTTCTGAACTTGCCTTATGACTTGACTCCAGCCTTGACCTTGGAGTCTGCTCTGGTCCATGTCAAGACAGTTCCAGCTGGAGCTTGCATGGGATATGGAGCCACCTATCAGGCGGATAGCGAGCAAGTCATCGCGACCGTGCCAATCGGCTATGCGGATGGTTGGACACGAGACATGCAGAATTTCACTGTCTTGGTAGATGGTCAAGCTTGCCCAATCGTTGGGAGGGTTTCTATGGACCAAATCACTATTCGGCTGCCTAAGGTTTACCCGCTAGGAACAAAAGTAACCCTGATCGGCACAAACGGTGACAAGGAAATCACAGCAACTCAGGTAGCGACCTACCGTGGAACCATTAACTATGAGGTGGTTTGCCTCCTCAGCGATCGCGTTCCTCGAGAATATTATTAAAAAAGAAAGGAGTGGAGCATGAATCTACATCAACCCTTGCATGTCTTGCCTGGCGTGGGACCAAAGTCAGCAGAGAAATACGCCAAACTAGGAATTGAAAACTTGCAAGACCTCTTGCTCTACTTTCCTTTCCGTTATGAAGATTTCAAAACCAAGCAGGTCCTAGATCTGGAAGATGGCGAAAAGGCGGTCCTGTCTGGTCAAGTCGTGACACCTGCCAGTGTACAGTATTATGGTTTCAAGCGCAATCGCCTGCGTTTTAGCCTCAAGCAGGGAGAAGTCGTTTTTGCGGTGAATTTTTTTAACCAGCCCTATCTGGCTGATAAGATAGAGTTGGGTGCAACTCTTGCTGTCTTTGGGAAATGGGACCGTGCCAAGGCCAGTTTGACTGGGATGAAGGTCCTGGCTCAGGTGGAAGATGACCTCCAGCCTGTCTATCGTCTGGCTCAAGGAATCAGTCAGGCCAGTCTAGTTAAGGTCATCAAAACGGCTTTTGATCAGGGATTGGATCTCTTGATTGAGGAAAACCTTCCCCAGTCTTTACTTGATAAATACAAACTCATGTCCCGTTGCCAGGCTGTCCGTGCCATGCATTTTCCTAAGGATTTGGCAGAATACAAGCAGGCCCTTCGCCGTATTAAGTTTGAGGAACTCTTTTATTTTCAGATGCAGTTGCAGACGCTCAAGTCTGGAAATAGAGTTCAGGGAAGTGGTCTGGTTCTGAACTGGTCCCAGGAAAAAGTGACAGTCGTTAAAGAAAATCTGCCATTTTCCCTGACTCAAGCTCAAGAAAAGAGTCTGCAGGAGATTTTGACCGACATGAAGTCCGACCATCACATGAATCGTCTCCTACAAGGGGATGTGGGGAGCGGAAAAACAGTCGTCGCTGGCTTGGCCATGTTTGCGGCGGTGACAGCTGGCTACCAGGCTGCTCTCATGGTGCCAACAGAAATCCTAGCAGAGCAACACTTTGACAGTCTACAGAGCCTCTTTCCAGACTTGAAACTCGCTCTCTTGACAGGTTCCTTAAAAGCTGCAGAAAAGAGAGCGGTCTTGGAGACCATTGCCAAGGGTGGGGCTGATTTGATTATCGGGACTCATGCTTTGATACAAGATGGGGTGGATTATGCTCGTCTTGGTTTGATTATCATCGATGAGCAGCATCGTTTTGGTGTGGGGCAAAGGCGTGTTCTGCGGGAAAAAGGGGACAATCCAGATGTCCTCATGATGACGGCGACGCCCATTCCACGAACCTTGGCTATCACAGCCTTTGGCGATATGGATGTTTCCATTATCGACCAGATGCCAGCAGGGCGGAAGCCTATTGTGACGCGTTGGATTAAGCATGAGCAGCTGCCTCAGGTCTTGACTTGGTTAGAGGGGGAAATCCAAAAAGGTTCGCAAGCCTATGTCATCTCTCCTTTGATTGAAGAATCTGAAGCTCTGGATCTGAAAAATGCCATTGCCTTATCTGAGGAGTTGACAGCTCATTTTGCCGGCAAGGCTGAAGTGGCCCTCCTACATGGCAAGATGAAGAGTGACGAAAAAGACCAGATCATGCAGGAGTTCAAGGAGCGAAAAACGGATATTTTGGTTTCGACAACGGTTATCGAGGTTGGGGTCAATGTTCCCAATGCGACAGTTATGATTATCATGGATGCCGACCGGTTCGGTCTCAGCCAGCTTCACCAGCTCAGAGGTCGTGTGGGTCGTGGGGACAAACAGTCCTATGCTGTTCTCGTTGCTAATCCCAAGACGGACTCTGGGAAGGACCGCATGCGTATCATGACAGAAACGACTAATGGATTTGTCCTTGCGGAGGAAGATTTGAAAATGCGTGGTTCTGGTGAGATTTTTGGAACCAGACAGTCAGGACTTCCAGAGTTTCAAGTGGCTGATATTATCGAAGATTTTCCGATTTTAGAAGAAGCCAGAAAGGTTGCCAGCTACATTAGTTCGATAGAAGGTTGGAAAGAGGATCCAGAATGGCGCATGATTGCTCTCCACTTAGAAAAGAGAGAACATCTGGATTAAGCCTTTTCTAAGAAATCTATAAGCTAGCTTTTAGGTTTGGGTCTTATACTAGGGTCATCAAAAAGAAACGAGGACTCTCACATGACTATTAAAGTAACCTACCAAAAGAAATTCCAAACCGTCAAACTAGAGAAAGGAGCTAGCACCTATTGATACACAAAGAGCGGAAACGCTCTTTTTATTTTTAAAACTACTTTCAGACGATAGGTTTGAGGAAAGAGAATCTAAAATCACTTTCTGTTTAGCATTCTTTCTTGCATTGCTTTCCTAGATATGCTAGAGTTATGATAGCGATTACAAAACTAAAGGAGCATACTATGAAAAATCCAGCTTTACTAGAAGAAATCAAGACTTATAGAGGACGGGATGAGATTCCAGAGGACTTTGATGCTTTCTGGGATGAAGAGGTCAAAAAAGTTTACACTCTTCCAGCCTACCAGCTGGAGGAAAGAGATTTCCATATTCCCCAAGTCAAGTGTTATGAGCTAACCTTTGAAGGAAGCAATGACGGAAGAGTCTACGCACGCGTCGTCCTTCCAAAGAGTGAGGAGAAAGTTCCGTTAATCTTCCATTTCCATGGTTATATGGGACGTGGCTGGGACTGGGCCGACATGCTGGCCTATACTGTGGCTGGTTACGGTGTTGTTTCCATGGACGTTCGTGGTCAGTCGGGCTATTCTCAAGACGGCTTGCGCTCTCCACTAGGAAATACGGTTAAGGGGCATATCATCCGTGGTACTGTGGAAGGTCGTGAACATCTCTTTTATAAGGATGTTTATCTGGATATTTACCAGTTGGTTGAAATTATTGCTAGTCTGCCTCAGGTGGATGAGAAAAGACTTTCTAGCTATGGTGCCTCACAAGGAGGAGCTTTAGCCCTGGTTGCAGCAGCGCTCAATCCTCGGATTCAGAAAACAGTTGCCATCTATCCCTTCTTGTCTGACTTTAGACGAGTGCTTGAGATTGGCAATACCAGTGAAGCCTATGATGAACTCTTCCGATATTTCAAGTTCCACGATCCCTTCCATGAAACAGAGGAGGAAATTATGGCGACTCTTGCCTATATCGATGTGAAAAATCTTGCCCATCGTATCAAAGGAGAGGTCAAGATGATTACGGGCTTGGACGACGATGTTTGCTATCCTATTACCCAGTTTGCGATTTACAACCGCCTAACTTGCGACAAGGCCTATCGCATCATGCCAGAGTATGCTCACGAAGCCATGAATGTTTTTGTCAATGACCAAGTTTATAACTGGCTCTGTGGTAGTGAGATTCCTTTTAAGTACGCAAGATAATGAATGAGAGAGCCCCGGAGCTCTCTTTTTATGTCCAAAACCTGAAAGTACTTTTAGAAAATTTAAAATGTTAAAATATTCTTAAAAGTAAAATCTATTCTGTGGGAACACAGATATAAATATAAAACTTTATTGTATAATAAAGGAAAAGTCACTTGTGAAAGGAGGGAGAAGGCTGCTGGGTGATTAAAAACTCGGGCTCAGCAGAAAATGGGAGAGGATTGGGAGCTCTCATTGAGTTGGTTACTTTCTTGTAAAAACTTGTCTCTTGAGAGACAATAAAAATTTTTAAAGAAAAAGAAAGCGCTTTATTTTATGAAAAATGAAAGGACAAACATGAATTACAAATATTTAAATCGGAAACAGCGATACGGAATTCGAAAATTTGCAGTTGGTGCGGCATCGGTAGTGATTGGTACAGTAGTATTTGGAGCAAATCCAGTCTTAGCTCAAGAGCAAGCCAATGCAGCAGGAGCCAATACAGAAACTGTCGAATCTGGTCAAGGTTTATCAGAATTGCCAAAAGAAGTGTCCTCGGGAGATCTTGCTCATTTGGATAAGGATTTGGCTGGTAAATTGGCAGCAGCTCAAGACAACGGCGTTGTGGTGGACCAAGATCACTTGAAAAAAAATGAGAGTGCAGAATCAGAAACCCCATCCTCTACGGAAACCCCTGCAAAAGAAGCAAATAAGGAAGAGGAATCAGAGGATCAGGGGGCTATTCCTCGTGACTATTACTCAAGAGATTTAAAAAATGCCAATCCTGTCCTTGAAAAAGAAGATGTTGAAACCAATGCAGCAAATGCTCAGAGAGTCGATTTATCAAGTGAACTAAATAAACTAAAGCAACTAAAAAATGCTACAGTTCACATGGAGTTCAAACCAGATGCATCAGCTCCACGCTTTTACAATCTCTTCTCTGTATCCAGTGACACCAAGGAAAATGAGTACTTTACTATGTCGGTCCTTGATAATACAGCTCTTATTGAAGGGCGTGGCGCTAATGGAGAGCAGTTCTATGATAAGTATACAGATGCTCCTTTGAAAGTTCGCCCTGGACAATGGAATTCCGTAACCTTTACTGTCGAACAACCGACAGCGGAGTTACCTCATGGTCGAGTTCGTCTCTATGTGAACGGTGTCTTATCTCGAACAAGTCTCAAATCTGGTAACTTCATTAAAGATATGCCAGATGTTAATCAAGCTCAACTTGGAGCAACCAAACGGGGCAATAAAACAGTTTGGTCATCAAACCTACAAGTTCGAAACCTAACTGTTTACGATCGTGCTTTAAGTCCAGATGAAGTTCAAACACGGAGTCAATTATTTGAAAGAGGTGAATTGGAACAGAAACTTCCTGAGGGAGCAAAAGTCACTGAGAAAGAAGACGTCTTTGAAGGTGGTAGGAACAATCAACCAAATAAAGATGGTATCAAGAGTTATCGTATCCCAGCTCTTCTCAAGACAGATAAAGGAACGCTGATTGCAGGAACGGATGAAAGACGTTTGCACCATTCTGACTGGGGAGATATTGGGATGGTTGTTCGTCGCAGCTCAGATAATGGAAAAACATGGGGAGACCGAATCGTAATCTCAAATCCTCGTGACAATGAGCACGCTAAACATGCAGATTGGCCATCTCCAGTCAATATTGATATGGCCTTGGTGCAAGACCCTGAAACAAAGAGAATTTTTGCAATTTACGACATGTTCCTTGAAAGTAAGGCAGTATTTTCATTGCCGGGGCAAGCTCCGAAAGCTTATGAACAAGTGGGAGATAAAGTTTATCAAGTTTTATATAAGCAAGGAGAATCAGGTCGTTATACAATTCGAGAAAACGGAGAGGTATTCGACCCTCAAAACAGAAAGACAGATTATCGTGTTGTCGTTGACCCTAAAAAACCAGCCTACAGCGATAAGGGAGATTTGTATAAAGGGAATGAGCTAATCGGAAATATTTATTTTGAATATAGCGAAAAGAATATTTTTAGAGTTTCCAATACCAACTACCTATGGATGTCCTACAGTGATGACGATGGGAAGACTTGGTCTGCACCAAAAGATATTACTCATGGGATTCGGAAAGATTGGATGCA
Source organism: bacterium (assembly GCA_905221355.1). Classification (GTDB taxonomy): domain Bacteria; phylum Bacillota; class Bacilli; order Lactobacillales; family Streptococcaceae; genus Streptococcus. The sequence continues at coordinate 83,861 of CAJNCU010000004.1, read as the reverse complement.
CTTCCTAGGAACTGGACCGGGTACTGGGATTGCCTTGCGTACAGGGCCTCATAAGGGAAGACTGGTGATTCCAGTTTATACAACAAACAACGTTTCCTACCTAAGTGGTTCTCAATCATCTCGTGTAATTTATTCAGATGATCATGGAGAAACATGGCAAGCAGGGGAAGCAGTTAATGATAACCGCCCAGTAGGCAATCAAACCATTCACTCTTCAACCATGAATAATCCAGGTGCCCAAAATACGGAGTCGACTGTTGTTCAGTTGAATAATGGAGATCTCAAGCTCTTTATGCGTGGGTTGACTGGTGATCTTCAGGTTGCGACCAGTCATGATGGGGGAGCAACGTGGGATAAAGAAATCAAACGTTATCCTCAAGTAAAAGACGTTTATGTTCAAATGTCTGCTATTCACACCGTGCATGAAGGAAAGGAATACATTCTACTTAGCAATGCTGGTGGTCCTGGACGCAACAATGGTTTGGTTCACCTGGCTCGTGTTGAGGAGAATGGTGAGTTGACATGGCTGAAACACAATCCTATACAAAGTGGTAAGTTTGCTTACAACTCACTCCAAGAACTCGGAAATGGCGAATATGGTTTGCTTTATGAGCATGCGGATGGTAATCAAAACGATTATACTTTATCCTATAAGAAATTCAACTGGGATTTCTTGACCAAGGAAAGAATTTCTCCTGAAGAAGCAAAAGTAAAATATGCTATCCAAAAATGGCCAGGTATTATTGCCATGGAGTTCGATTCGGAAGTATTGGTCAACAAGGCTCCGACCCTTCAATTGGCAAATGGCAAGACAGCAACCTTTATGACCCAGTACGATACAAAAACTCTCCTATTCACAATAGATCCAGAGGATATGGGGCAAAGGATTACAGGTCTGGCAGAAGGTGCAATTGAAAGCATGCACAATTTACCAGTTTCTTTAGCTGGCTCTAAACTAAGCGATGGTATTAATGGCAGTGAAGCTGCTATCCATGAAGTTCCAGAGTTCACAGGTGGTGTAAATGCAGAAGAAGCGGCTGTGGCAGAGGTACCAGAGTACACTGGACCATTGGCAACAGTAGGTGAAGAACCGGCTCCAACGGTAGAAAAACCTGAATTCACAGGTGGTGTAAATGCAGAAGAAGCGGCTGTAGCAGAGGTACCAGAGTACACCGGTCCATTGGCAACAGCAGGTGAAGAACCCGCTCCAACGGTAGAAAAACCTGAATTCACAGGTGGTGTAAATGCAGAAGAAGCGGCTGTGGCAGAGGTACCAGAGTACACCGGTCCATTGGCAACAGTAGGTGAAGAACCGGCTCCAACGGTAGAAAAACCTGAATTCACAGGTGGTGTCAATGCAGTTGAGGCAGCAGTCCATGAACTTCCAGAGTTCAAGGGTGGTGTCAATGCAGTTCAAGCAGCTTCAAATGAGCTTCCTGAATATAGCGGAGGTGCTAACTTTGTCTTGGCAGCTTCAAATGACCTGCCAGAGTATAAAGGTGGAGTCAATGGCGCTGAGGCAGCAGTCCATGAAGTGTCAGAGTACAAGGGAGAAACTAATCTAGTATTGGCAGCTGCAGACAACAAACTGTCTCTAGGTCAAGATGTGACCTATCAAGCGCCAGCCGCTAAACAAGATGAACTTCCAAATACGGGAAGCAAGGAAACAAGTTCATTGCTTTCCCTTGGACTTGCAGGCGTCCTCTTATCACTTTTTGCATTTGGAAAGAAGAGAAAAGAATAATAAGCAAGAGCTATTTGAGTAGGTCTCGGAAGAGATAGCAGGTTTTCAAGCCTGCTATCTTTTTTGATGACATTCAGGTTGATTCGAAATCATAAGAGGCCTGAAACTACTTTCAGGAACGGCTGTTCTATAAAATAGTTTTGAAACTGAAATCTATTCTACCACAAGCTATTGAAAGCGCTTAACAAATAATATATAATAAGCCCATAAGAACAAGAAAGGGAGGAAAGAGGATGCCACAGATCAGCAAAGAAGCCTTGATTGAACAAATCAAAGATGGAATCATTGTCTCTTGCCAGGCACTTCCTCACGAACCGCTTTATACAGAAGCGGGAGGAGTCATTCCCTTGCTAGTCAAAGCGGCTGAGCAAGGTGGAGCAGTCGGTATCCGAGCAAACAGTGTTCGCGATATCAAGGAGATTAAGGAGGTCACGAAACTCCCAATTATCGGAATCATCAAACGCGACTATCCGCCACAGGAGCCTTTCATTACAGCTACGATGAGAGAAGTTGATGAACTGGCTGAACTAGACATCGAGGTCATTGCTCTGGATTGTACCAAACGTGAACGTTACGACGGTTTGGAAATCCAAGACTTTATCCGACAAGTCAAAGAAAAGTATCCGCATCAACTCTTAATGGCTGATACCAGCACGTTTGAAGAAGGAATAGCAGCAGTTGAGGCAGGTGTTGATTTTGTTGGAACAACCCTGTCAGGTTACACCTCTTATAGTCCTAAGGTAGATGGTCCAGACTTTGAACTGATCAAAAAACTGTGTGAAGCAGGTGTGGATGTCATCGCTGAAGGGAAGATTCACACACCAGAACAAGCCAAGCAAATCCTTGAATATGGGGTGCGAGGTATCGTTGTTGGTGGAGCGATTACTAGACCAAAAGAGATTACGGAACGCTTTGTTGCCGGTCTTAAATAACACAATCTCAAAACAGAGGGAGTGGTCGATGCGTCGGATGAAATGAAAACGTATACAAATATAAAGAACTCATTATCCAATATGGATACGCTTATCAATTAGGAGAATACAAATGAAATTTAGAAAACTAGCTTGTACAGTACTTGCGGGTGCTGCGATTCTTGGCCTTGCTGCTTGTGGTAACTCTGGTGGAAGCAAAGATGCTGCAAATTCTGGTAGCGATAGCGGAAAAACAGAAATCACTTGGTGGGCATTCCCAGTCTTCACACAAGAAAAAACTGGTGACGGTGTTGGAACTTATGAAAAATCAATCATCGAAGCTTTTGAAAAAGCAAATCCAGATGTAAAAGTGAAATTGGAAACCATCGACTTCAAGTCAGGTCCTGAAAAGATCACAACAGCAATCGAAGCAGGAACAGCGCCAGACGTACTCTTTGACGCACCAGGACGTATCATCCAATACGGTAAAAATGGTAAATTGGCTGAGTTGAACGACCTCTTCACAGACGAATTCGTCAAAGATGTCAACAACGAAAACATCGTACAAGCAAGTAAGGCTGGAGACAAAGCTTACATGTATCCAATCAGTTCAGCTCCATTCTACATGGCTATGAACAAGAAAATGTTGGAAGATGCTGGAGTTGCAAACCTTGTAAAAGAAGGTTGGACAACTGATGACTTTGAAAAAGTTTTGAAAGCGCTTAAAGATAAAGGGTATACACCAGGTTCATTGTTCAGTTCTGGTCAAGGGGGAGACCAAGGAACACGTGCCTTCATCGCAAACCTTTATGGCGGTTCTGTAACAGACAAAGACGTAACCAAATATACAACAGACGATCCTAAATTCGTCAAAGGTCTTGAAAAAGCTGCTAGCTGGATTAAAGACGGTTTGTTGAACAACGGTTCACAATTTGACGGTGGAGCAGACATCCAAAACTTTGCGAACGGTCAAACTTCATACACAATCCTTTGGGCACCAGCTCAAAACGGTATCCAAGCGAAGCTCTTGGAAGCAAGTAAGGTAGATGTGGTAGAAGTACCATTCCCATCAGACTCTGGTAAACCATCTCTTGAATACCTTGTAAACGGATTTGCAGTATTTAACAACAAAGACGATAAGAAAATCGCAGCTGCTAAGAAATTCGTTCAATTCATCGCAGATGACAAAGAATGGGGTCCTAAAGACGTTGTTCGTACAGGTGCCTTCCCAGTTCGTACATCATTTGGCAAACTTTATGATGACAAACGTATGGAAACAATCAGCAGCTGGACTAAATACTACTCACCATACTACAACACTATTGATGGATTTGCTGAAATGAGAACACTTTGGTTCCCAATGTTGCAATCTGTATCAAATGGTGACGAAAAACCAGCGGATGCTTTGAAAGCCTTCACTGAAAAAGCTAACGAAACAATCAAAAAAGCTACAAAACAATAAGCACTAAGTCAGATTGATTTCCCCCTTTTCCCTGTGCACTATGGTGTAAGAAAAGGGGGACTTTTGTTTGAAATGGTAGGAACTGTCACGAAATTAAAATGAAGTTCTTACATAAGCGAATCTTAAAAAATTTCATTTTGGTTTTAAAACAGTTCAAGAAAATCAAAAACTATTCTATTTGAAAGAGAGGTGCCGACTGTGAAAGTCAATAAAATTCGTATGCGGGAAACAGTGATTTCCTACGCTTTCCTAGCACCAGTGTTATTCTTCTTTGTCATCTTTGTCTTGGCTCCTATGATTATGGGATTCATTACAAGTTTCTTTAACTACTCCATGACTAAATTTGAGTTTGTGGGCTTGGACAACTACATTCGCATGTTTAAAGATCCGGTCTTTATGAAGTCTTTGATCAATACCGTTATCCTGGTTATTGGATCTGTTCCGATTGTAGTTCTCTTCTCTCTCTTTGTAGCATCTCAAACCTATCATCAAAATGCGATTGCCCGTTCTTTCTATCGTTTCGTCTTCTTCCTTCCTGTAGTTACAGGTAGTGTTGCCGTAACGGTTGTATGGAAATGGATCTATGATCCACTATCAGGGATTTTAAACTTTGTCCTTAAGTCAAGCCACATCATCAGCCAAAACATTTCTTGGCTGGGTGACAAAAACTGGGCTTTGCTAGCGATTATGATTATCCTTTTGACAACATCTGTTGGTCAACCGATTATCCTTTATATCGCTGCCATGGGGAATATTGACAACTCACTTGTTGAAGCAGCGCGTGTAGACGGTGCGACTGAGTTTCAAGTCTTCTGGAAGATCAAATGGCCTAGCCTTCTTCCAACAACTCTTTACATCGCGATTATTACGACTATCAACTCATTCCAATGTTTCGCCTTGATTCAGCTCTTGACATCTGGTGGTCCAAACTACTCAACAAGTACCTTGATGTACTACCTTTACGAAAAAGCCTTCCAATTGACAGAATACGGCTATGCAAATACCATCGGTGTCTTCTTGGCAGTGATGATTGCCATTGTCAGCTTTGCTCAATTCAAGATCCTCGGAAACGACGTAGAATACTAAAGAAAGGAGACAGTTATGCAACCTACACAAAAGAAACCCTTAACAGCTTTCACTGTTATTTCAACGATTATCTTGCTCTTGTTGACCGTACTGTTCATCTTTCCATTCTACTGGATCTTGACAGGGGCCTTCAAATCACAGCCTGATACCATTATGATTCCGCCACAGTGGTTCCCTAAAATGCCAACCATGGAAAACTTCCAACAACTCATGGTGCAAAACCCTGCTATGCAGTGGATGTGGAACTCTGTATTTATCTCGCTAGTAACCATGTTCCTAGTCTGTGCAACCTCTTCTCTAGCAGGCTATGTCTTGGCTAAAAAACGTTTCTATGGTCAACGCATCCTCTTTGCAGTCTTTATCGCTGCCATGGCTCTTCCAAAACAAGTTGTCCTTGTACCATTGGTACGTATCGTTAACTTCATGGGAATTCACGATACTCTTTGGGCAGTTATCTTGCCTTTGATTGGATGGCCATTTGGGGTCTTCCTCATGAAACAGTTCAGCGAAAACATCCCTACAGAATTGCTTGAATCAGCTAAAATCGACGGTTGTGGTGAGATTCGTACCTTCTGGAGCGTAGCCTTCCCTATCGTGAAACCAGGATTTGCAGCTCTTGCAATCTTTACCTTCATCAATACTTGGAACGACTACTTTATGCAGTTGGTTATGTTGACTTCACGTCAAAACTTGACCATCTCACTCGGGGTTGCGACCATGCAGGCCGAAATGGCAACCAACTATGGTTTGATCATGGCGGGTGCAGCTCTTGCAGCCGTGCCAATCGTAACCGTCTTCCTTGTCTTCCAAAAATCCTTCACTCAGGGTATTACTATGGGAGCTGTTAAAGGATAATACTCTGCGAAAATCGAATTCAAACTACGTCAGCATCACCTTGCCATACTTAAGTATTGCCTGCGGTTAGCTTCCTAGTTTGTTCTTCGATTTTCATTGAGTATAAGAGAATACAGAGTTATAAGTGTCTACAAAATGGAGAGTATGCAGTTACTTCGTGAAGTTTTGTCAGACACTTATCAACTTAATTTATGATTTTAGTTAACTATCAGAAACGAAGGAAACAGTATGATTTTTGACGATTTGAAAAACATCGCCTTTTACAAAGGAATCCATCCCAATCTAGACAAGGCTATCGACTATCTCTATCAGCACCGTAAGGATTCTTTCGAACTCGGTAAGTATGAGATTGACGGGGACAAGGTCTTTCTAGTTGTTCAGGAAAATGTCCTCAATCAAGCTGAAAATGATCAATTTGAGCATCATAAGAACTATGCAGACTTGCATTTGCTGGTAGAAGGACATGAATATTCGAGCTACGGTTCACGTATCAAAGACGAAGCGGTAGCATTCGACGAAGCGAGTGACATTGGCTTTGTTCATTGTCATGAACGCTACCCACTCTTGTTGGGTTATCACAATTTTGCGATTTTCTTCCCAGGAGAACCGCATCAGCCAAATGGCTATGCAGGTATGGAAGAAAAAGTTCGCAAGTATCTCTTTAAAATTTTGATTGATTAAAAGAATCAGGAGGAGCAAACATGGCACAAAAAGGAGTAAGCCTTATCAAGGCAGCATTTGATACAGATAATTTTCTCATGCGTTTCAGTGAGAAGGTTTTGGATATCGTCACAGTCAATCTTCTTTTTGTCGTCTCTTGTTTGCCCATCGTAACGATTGGAGTGGCGAAAATCAGCCTTTATGAAACCATGTTTGAGATTAAGAGAAGCAGACGGGTACCAGTCTTTAGAACTTATCTAAGAGCCTTCAAGCAAAATCTGAAACTGGGGCTTCAGTTGGGTCTGATAGAGTTGGGCATTGTGTCATTAAGCCTTCTAGACCTCTATCTCTTCTGGGGACAGACTGCTTTGCCTTTCCAGATTGTGAAAGCTATTTGTTTGGGGATTCTCATCTTCCTTACTCTCGTGATGTTGGCTAGTTATCCCATCGCTGCGCGCTATGATTTGTCATGGAAAGAAGTGCTGCAAAAAGGGCTTATCTTGGCAAGTTTTAACTTTCCATGGTTCTTCCTCATGTTAGCCATTCTCTTTCTTATTGTGATGGTTCTTTATCTATCCGCCTTCACTCTCCTTTTGGGTGGATCGGCCTTTATCCTCTTTGGTTTTGGTTTGCTAGTCTTTCTCCAAGCAGGATTGATGGAGAAAATCTTCGCCAAATACCAGTAGGATGGCTCGTTTCTGAAACTACTTTCAATCGTTACAGTTTCTAAAATACAAGTAGAAACTAAAATCTAAGTGTATACAAGATATTGAAAGCGATTTTCACAAGGTGTATACTAAACTTGTAAAAAATAGAACTGCTCTTAGCAGAAAAAAGAAATCTTAGGAGAAAATCTATGTCAGATTTAAAAAAATACGAAGGTGTCATTCCAGCCTTCTACGCATGTTATGATGATCAAGGAGAAGTCAGTCCAGAGCGTACGCGTGCCTTGGTTCAATACTTCATTGATAAGGGAGTTCAAGGTCTCTATGTCAATGGTTCTTCTGGTGAATGTATCTACCAAAGTGTGGCAGACCGCAAATTGATTTTGGAAGAAGTCATGGCAGTTGCCAAGGGCAAATTGACTATCATCGCTCACGTAGCTTGCAACAATACCAAAGACAGTATGGAACTTGCTCGCCACGCAGAAAGTTTGGGTGTAGATGCCATTGCAACGATTCCGCCGATTTACTTCCGCTTGCCAGAATACTCAGTTGCCAAATACTGGAACGATATCAGTTCTGCAGCTCCAAACACAGACTACGTGATTTATAACATTCCTCAATTGGCAGGAGTTGCTTTGACTCCAAGTCTTTATACTGAAATGTTGAAGAATCCTCGTGTTATCGGTGTTAAGAACTCTTCTATGCCAGTTCAAGATATCCAAACCTTTGTCAGCCTTGGAGGAGAAGACCGTATCGTCTTTAACGGTCCAGATGAACAGTTCCTAGGTGGCCGCCTCATGGGCGCTAAAGCTGGTATCGGTGGTACATATGGTGCGATGCCTGAACTCTTCTTGAAACTCAATGAGTTGATTGCTGAAAAAGACTTGGAAACAGCGCGTGAATTGCAATACGCTATCAATGCAATCATCGGTAAATTGACTGCTGCACATGGAAATATGTACTGTGTCATCAAAGAAGTTTTGAAGATCAATGAAGGTTTGAACATTGGTTCAGTTCGTTCACCATTGACACCAGTAACTGAAGAAGATCGCCCAGTTGTAGAAGCAGCTGCAGCCTTGATTCGTGAAACCAAGGAGCGCTTCCTCTAATCCATAAGGAGGTATTTATGACACACTACGTTGCAATTGATATTGGCGGAACCAACATCAAATATGGTTTAATTGACCAAGAAGGCCAACTTGTTGAATCGCATGAAATGCCAACTGAGGCATATAAGGGTGGATCCCATATCTTACAAAAGACAAAAGATATCGTAGCCAGCTATTTAGAAAAGGGCCCAGTAGCAGGTGTTGCCATTTCTTCTGCAGGAATGGTGGATCCTGACAAGGGTGAAATCTTCTATGCGGGACCTCAAATCCCGAACTATGCAGGAACTCAGTTCAAGAAGGAAATCGAGACTAGCTTTAATATTCCTTGCGAAATTGAAAATGATGTCAACTGTGCAGGTCTTGCTGAGGCAGTATCTGGTTCAGGCAAGGGAGCGAGTGTGACACTTTGTTTGACCATTGGAACAGGTATCGGTGGTTGCTTGATTATGGATGGGAAAGTTTTTCATGGATTTAGCAATTCTGCCTGTGAAGTCGGTTATATGCATATGCAGGATGGGGCTTTCCAAGATTTGGCTTCTACGACAGCCTTGGTAGAATATGTGGCAGCAGGTCATGGAGAACCAGTTGACCAGTGGAATGGGCGACGCATCTTCAAGGAGGCCACAGAAGGAAACAAGATCTGTATGGCTGGCATTGACCGCATGGTAGATTACCTTGGAAAAGGTCTGGCAAATATTTGCTTCGTTGCCAATCCAGAAGTGGTCATTCTCGGTGGCGGTATCATGGGGCAAGAGGCTATCCTCAAACCAAAGATTCGCACAGCCTTGAAGGCGGCCTTGGTGCCAAGCCTAGCTGAAAAAACACGATTAGAATTTGCCTATCACCAAAATACGGCAGGTATGTTGGGAGCTTATTATCATTTCAAAACAAAACAATCCTAGTTTGGAATTATAGAATTAAGCAGAACACTTAATCACTAGTTGAGTGAAAAATGTTTTGCTTAATTCTTTTTTTGATGATAGAAAAACTGTCAAGTATATGAAAAGTAGTGGAAAGACAAAGAGAATTACAAAAAAAGAACGATAGGAGCAGAATTTCTACCATCGAAAAATATATGAGAGGAGATAGCCTTAGAAGACGGTGCAAGCACTCTACTTTGTTTCTAAATACTAAAACTTAAATCAAGAAGAAAAAAGTGATATAATAGGATGGATAAGAAATTGACAAATTAGAATTTGTTTTCCTTGGGTTCCTTGATTTTCACTTTTGTCCAATTTTTGAATATATGGAGGTAATTTATGGAATATAAAGAAATAAAATTAAACGTTTCAAATAATAAAATCAGAGAATATAAGCAATTTGAAGGCTTGAAATTATATTCTGATTTTTTCAAATCTGAAGACGGAAGAAAATTAACTAATAAAAGAGTATATGTTACAAGAAAACAAAATTATGTTTATTATGAAAGAACGGATGTAAATTGGAATTATTGGTCAAATAAAGATAGTTATAATTCAGATTTTATTCCAGATAATGTTGAACATGATATTATTTTTGAGATTTCTTCAGAACTAAGCACCTTTAGTAAACATTTAGGAAAAGAACTGATTGAAAAAATAGAATTAAAATATAAAAATGGAGAGATTTTAGAAATATTAGACATTTAATCCACTGGTTTAATTAGAGTCATTATTAAAATATAAGATCTTTATACTCATATATTCAAATCTCGGTTTGTAGAAGCGAAACAATTAAATAAAACCATTGAAGAGGAAGTAAAAGCAAGTAGCCGATACTTCCTTTTTTGTTGTCAAAAATCCAAAAAACGGAAAGGAGAATTTATGGAAGAACTGAAAAATAAGGATAAAAACGGCATTAGCTCAAAGAGAAAGATTGGAAAGATCACTTATGAGCTTATTATCATTTCAAAACAAAACAATCCTAGTTTGGTCCAACCAAACTAGGATTTTCTAGCGCGTTTTTGTCTACGATAGCCGTTGAGTTTTTTATTTTCCCAATAGCTATTAAAGATTTTTTCCTTGCTCTCACGATTGATTTCTAAAAAGTAGGCATAAATCAAATCTGTTAAAAAGAGCATAGGGAGTTGAGCGGAAATACGCTGGATGTAAGAAGATTGGCTATGACTTGCGACTAGGACTGTTTCGGTGTAGGCCTGACAGTCTTTGCTAGGAGAACTGGTAAAGAGAATGGTCTTGGCTCCCATGTCCTTGGCATCCAGCAAACTATCTAGAACGGATTGGGTAGTGCCAGATAGAGAAAAGCCGAGCACCAAACAATTTTCATCCATGATGCTGGTCGTCCATGCAAAGCCGTCTTGATCGGTTAAGGCTTCACAGACCACACCCAGACGCATGAAACGCAATTTCATTTCACGAGCGACAAGACCGGAACTGCCTGTTCCAAAGAAGTAGACACGCTCAGCATCTTCGATTAACTGGGCAACGCGTTCCAGTTGTTCTTCGTCAATCAAATCCTGCGTTTGTTCTCGCATGATACTGTAGCTTCGCAAAACACGTTTGGTCAAAGGACTGTGTTTGTGCGAATGAGTGTCCTGTTTACTAGCCTGGTGCTGGTATTGAAAGATGAATTCTCGGTAACCTGTAAAACCACACTTTTTAGCAAAGCGGGTCAGCGCTGCTTGGGAGATATGTAATTTCTGGGTAACTTGCTGAGAAGAAAGATCATCTTGGATCGTTTCAGGTTGTAAAAAATAGCGAGCGATTTCTTGCTCAAGCTCGGTTAATTCTTCAAAATGGAGGTCAATTATGGTTGCGATGTCTGGCTTGTTCATGAGGCTCCTTTTTATGAGTCAAAGTCTTAAAAGTTAACGCTTTCCTAACTATTACTATCATTATATCATAGAAAATAGGATAACCAAATAAAAAGGCATTTTCAGTTGAAAGTCAAAAATTGCTTAGACTTTTCCAAGTCTTTCTTCGTAAAATATGGTACAATGAAAAGTACTGAACGTCACCTATTTGCTCTGTTATTTTAGGGATAAATATGGGTGAAAATTGGAAATTTTTCTAGAAAAGAGTCTTAGTTGTATGAGAAAATTCAATAGCCATTCGATTCCTATTCGGCTTAATTTACTGTTTGCCATTGTTATCCTGTTGTTTATGGCCATTATTGGTCGATTGTTATATATGCAAGTGCTCAATAAAGATTTCTATGAAACAAAATTGGCTTCAGCCAGCCAAACAAGGGTAACATCCAGTTCAGCTCGTGGACAGATTTATGATGCAGCAGGGAAACCCTTGGTAGAAAACACTGTCAAGCAAGTTGTGTCTTTCACACGAAACAATAAAATGACGGCAGCAGAATTGAAGGAGACAGCCAAGAAACTTCTCACATATGTGAATGTAACCTCCCCTAATTTGACAGACCGTCAGATTGCAGACTACTACTTGGCGGACCAGGACGTTTACAAAAAAACAGTCGAATCCTTGCCAAGTGATAAACGCCTAGATTCAGATGGGAACCGCTTATCTGAAGCGACTCTCTACAATAATGCGGTTGAAAGTATTGACGCGAGTCAACTCAATTATACAGATGACCAGAAAAAGGAAATCTATCTCTTTAGTCAGCTCAATGCCGTTGAAAATTTTGCGACGGGTACTATTTCTACAGATGCCTTAGATGATACCCAAGTTGCTCTCGTTGCATCAGCGTCCAAGGAATTACCAGGTATCAGTATTTCAACCTCATGGGATAGAAAAGTCCTAGACACTTCTTTGTCTTCAATTGTAGGTAGTGTATCAAGTGAAAAATCAGGTCTTCCAGCAGAGGAAGTCGATGCCTATCTTAAAAAAGGGTATTCTCTCAATGACCGAGTGGGAACTTCCTATCTTGAAAAGCAATATGAAGATGTTCTCCAAGGCAAACGCTCCGTCAAAGAAATCCACCTCGACAAACACGGAAATATGGAAAGTGTAGAAAATGTCGAAGAAGGAAGCAAAGGAAACAATATCAAGTTAACGGTTGACCTAGCGTTCCAGAATGGTGTGGATGATCTACTCAAGAGCTACTTCAACTCAGAGTTGGGTAACGGTGGAGCCAAATACTCTGAAGGAGTCTACGCTGTAGCCCTCAATCCTAAAACCGGTGCAGTTCTAGCTATGTCAGGTGTCAAGCATGATGTCGAATCCGGTGAATTAAGTTCAGATTCGCTTGGAACGATAACCAATGTCTTTGTACCAGGGTCTGTCGTTAAGGCGGCAACCCTTAGCTCTGGTTGGGAAAATGGGGTCTTGTCAGGAAATCAAACTTTGACAGATCAGCCGATTGTTTTCCAAGGTTCGGCCCCTATCAATTCATGGTATACCTTGTCCTATGGTTCCTTCCCTATCACAGCAGTTGAGGCTCTAGAGTACTCTTCTAATACCTACATGGTTCAGACTGCGCTAGGGATCATGGGGCAGTCCTACCAGCCAAATATGATAGTCGCAACTGATCAGTTAGAAACTGCAATGGGCAAGTTGCGATCAACCTTTGGAGAATATGGACTTGGAGCTTCAACAGAGATTGACCTCCCAGATGAATCTACAGGATTTACACCAAAAGAATTTGATTTGGCCAACTATATTAATAACGCCTTTGGCCAGTTTGATAACTACACACCTATGCAGTTAGCCCAGTATGTCGCAACCATTGCAAACAATGGCGTACGATTGGCTCCTCACATCGTTGAGGGAGTTTATGGAAACAATGAACAAGGTGGCTTAGGCAATCTAGTTCAAGAAACAGCCACCAAGGAACTGAACAAGATCAATATCTCAGAAGCGGATATGGCCCTCTTGCACCAAGGTTTCTATCAAGTTTCGCATGGAACGAGCGCTCTGACAACTGGTCGTGCCTTTTCAAATGGCGCAGCCGTTTCCATAAGCGGGAAAACGGGGACGGCCGAAAGTTATGTTAATGGCGGTCAAAAGGCCAATAATACCAACGCAGTTGCTTATGCTCCGTCCGATAATCCTCAAATCGCGGTCGCAGTCGTCTTTCCTCATAACACCAACCTAACAAATGGTGTCGGACCTTCAATTGCGCGTGATATCATCAATCTTTATAACCAACAACATCCAATGAATTAGAAAGGAACTTATGCTGTATCCAACACCTATTGCCAAGTTAATTGATAGCTATTCAAAGTTACCAGGTATCGGGATCAAAACGGCTACTCGTCTCGCCTTCTATACCATTGGAATGTCTGATGACGATGTCAATGAATTTGCCAAAAACCTTCTATCTGCCAAGCGGGAATTGACCTATTGTTCCATCTGTGGTCGCTTGACCGATGATGATCCCTGCTCCATCTGCACAGATCCGACTCGAGACCAGACAACGATCTTGGTGCTAGAGGATAGTCGCGATGTGGCTGCTATGGAAAATATCCAAGAATACCACGGACTCTATCATGTCTTGCATGGCCTCATTTCTCCGATGAATGGCATCAGCCCAGACGATATCAATCTCAAAAGTCTCATGACCCGTCTCATAGATAGTGAGGTTTCAGAGGTGATCGTGGCAACCAATGCGACAGCAGATGGAGAAGCGACATCTATGTATCTCTCTCGTTTGCTCAAACCAGCTGGTATCAAAGTCACTCGTCTAGCACGAGGACTAGCCGTGGGAGCAGATATCGAGTATGCGGATGAGGTCACACTCTTACGAGCCATTGAAAATCGGACAGAGTTGTAGGAGTCAGTAAAAACGTAGCTCATTTTGACGTATAAGACAAGCCCTAGGAATTTTTCTTAGGGCTTTGTTTTTTTCTGTTTCTCACAAAGGGAGGACAAACCTTGCTAATAAAACTACTCAAACTATAAGGAATCAGAAAGGGGATCTCCAAAATCACTAGTGCGGTCTCTGTCAAACTCATTCACCGAATGATAGAGTTTATTCTAAGGAGATGAGCGCATTTTCCCTTAGGATTTGTTTTGAAATCGTACTATTTTTGTGTTATGATATGGTCAATATATAATTAATAAGGGGAGTTTGAAGTATGGGTGGAAAGATAAAATCTAGTACGATAGCAGCAGAGGCGGCTATTAATGAGTTGGTTGGGTATGACACGAGCGACAAGCAAAATCAGCAGATGGAATTTTCATATACTTCTGAAATTGCTGGGATGGAAGCGGGACGTCTGGCCTGCAATCAAATGCTTCAGGCAGTTAGTGATTTTAGTTCAGCTGTTTTGACCCAAGCAAATAAGTTTCCAGAAATTGCTCATAGGATTGAAAAACGTGATATAGAGCAAGCTAAGAGATGGAGTTACTAAGGAATGGCAGATAGAAATGAAGAAAAGCGCACAGAAATTTGGCGTAAGATTGTTAAAGTAGAAGATAAGGAAGATAGACTCCGAGCAACTAAAAAGCAATATGAACAGCAGTTGACAAACTTTTACTCGGATATTCAGAGCATTCACCATCGCATGGTAAATCTATTGTCTCTCTCACCCAGTTCTCGTCAGGTAATAGAGCAAATCGAAAGTGATAATAGAACCATTCAGCGACAGGTCAACTCTTATGTAGAGGAGGAACTGGATGCCTTGGAAAAACAAACGAAGAAGGCTTGTCGCTCTTTTGATGAAGCCAGAGAAGAACTGATAGCGGAAAGGAATCGGATACCATGGGAGTAAAATACAGCGCGCAAGAATCCCAAGAATTGATTCAGGCCATGACGAATAACCTCCAAGTCGCAAATGAAGTCACGGACCGCTTATTTAGTGGATGTGACCACCTGATTTCCTCTTTAGACTCAGGTGAGCTGACAGGAGCAGCCTACACGGCTGGCAAAGGTCTCTTTACAGACATTATCATCCCCAGCATCAAGAAGTTACAAGAAGCGGTAGACGATATCCAACTCGAGTTGACCTCCTACAAACATGCGGATGCTCAGGTCTCTGGATATGGTGATTTGGACCTAGACCAGCTTAAGGAACTGAAAAAGCTGAGAGAAGAGCAGTTAGCTATCGTAGAAGCTCAGATTCAAGTGAGGGAGAACTGGCTAAATCAAATCACGGACCTCTTTAGTCTCAATTGGGGGAAAGCCTTCTCTGAAAAGACCATCCTCTACAATACCAAGTCTCAAATTGAGTCAGGTATTCAGGATTTGGATGATAAAATTGAAAAACTAGAATTTTTTGTTTCGGAGGTTTCCCAGTATTTCAACGATAGTCTAGAAGTCCTTAGCTTAGCCATCAAAGGAGCCACACAACTGAGTAAAATCATTGTCGATAGCGATGGTAACTACTATGCGGACGGTGTGGACATGAGCTGGGTACAGAAAATGAAGGATGTGAAGATTGTTTCGCATGCCAAAAGAGATTTTCAAGACTCAGAAACTCGTGCCATCAATAAAGCTTCTAGGGATATGATGCTATCGGACGATGGCGATGCCTACTATCGTGCCGAATTAAAGAAGCGCTTAAAAGGTCGCGACAAGTCCGAATGGGATAAAATAATCGACGACTACAATCACACTCTTAAGATTGATGAAACAGGGAATATAATTGACATTTATCCATTTGAACAAGGCTATGTTGTTTCAAAAAATGGGGAATACGATGCTGACTATACTCATTTGGTTAACAAAAAGTTTGATGAACTAAAAGCACAAAACTTTGAAGCAAATTCAGCCGAATTCTGGAGTGGAGTAGCTCAAATATTCTCTGGATTGGGAGTTTACTTTGCGAGTGGCGCCCTTGAAGCCTTGAGTATCATAGCTGGTCCGCCAACAGCAGGGACAAGTATCGTAGCTGGTACGGCAGCATCTGTATCAGGGGTACAATATGGGAATGTACTGATAGCTAGTGGAGCAGTAACTAGCTTATCAGCTATCACAAAGACGGTTTTACAAAATGGCGAAATTCAGGTCAATTATTCTAGCAACTACGACAGCTGGCAGGCCAATAAACCGACGAGTAAGACTTTTGGGACTGTTGAAGGAAAGATTGGAAGTAGAAAAGGGAATATTCGTGTGGATGCAGAACCAAACAGTGGTAAAATTCAGGTTCAATCTGGAAGTGGGAAAGCTGGGTATACATTGAATGAGGATATTCCTTATACCCGAATAACTGATGCTCAAAGTGCTAGAAATTGGCTTGATTCAATATCCAAATTGAAAAAACTGTCAAATTATGAGAAAAATCAATTAGTTAGATATATATTGAGAGCTGCTGAATTCTTAGGAACGTAGGAGTAAAATATGAGATTATATATTAAAGGTGATTACACCAAAGAAATTCCGTTTGATTATTTAGAACTAGCGAAGAGAATGTGGTTTGATACTAAAGATGGTAAGCGAGTAGATTTTTCTTATTTTGGAAATACTCGCCCATTTAAAACAGACCCAACTATTCACTTGAAATTGAATAAGTGGATGCATGATAATAGATGGAATAATGTTCGGTTGAAAGAAGGGATTACCAACGAATTTGGAAGTCATATATATGAAAACCTTGAATTAGATTTTGAAGATAATCCAGCAACAGACTATCGAGAAAAAGGGGACTGTCTACGTTTAGCTTCTACCCACCTTGATCTTCTATCTGTTGATAAACGAGCTATGTATATTATGGCCATTGAAATTGCGACTGCTATTGATGGTCAGATTAGCGAAGATGATAAAGAGAGCTGGTTAAGTGTGGAGGAATTTAAAAAACGGCATGAAGATATCCTTTCGATGAGTTATGAACAGGCTAATGAGATGAGCCTTGAAGAAATTCCGTTTATGGATGATGTTCGAGATCCAGTTTGGGAAGAAGACGACCGCAGGAATGAAGAATACATCAAAATTCATGGAGAAGTGGAGTTAGACGAAGAGGAAGACGAGTGAGACTATATCTTAAAGGCAACTACGAAACTAGTATTTACCAAGTCTGTATGGAATATCCTTGGAAAATGTGGTTCAAAGAACGCAAAAGTGTGGAAGTTAGTTTTTCTTACGCACGTGATGATGATTTTTATTTGAGTTTAACTCTAGATAAATTTTCTTCAAATGATGAGCGTTGGGGAATGACTGATTTTAAAATAGGAGATAATCCATGGAATTCATTTAAATATGAGTATCTAATATTGGATTTTGAAGATTCCTATGAAAGCGATAGGCGAGAAAAAGGAGACTATCTTCGAATCATCACGACTCATAAGGATATTCTAACGGTTGACAAGCGAGCTCTCTATATCATGGCGATTGAGGTAGCATCTGCTATTGACGGTCAAATCAGCGAAGACGACAAAGAAACATGGCTGAGCATTGAAGAATTCAAAACGAAACATATAGACCTACTGAATTTGACCTACGACGAAGCAGTCGATATTAGTTTAGAAGAGATAAAGGTTTTGAAAGCCATCGACGAGCCCCTCTGGGAAGAATTGGATAGGAAGCGCGAGGAGTATATCCGAATTCATGGAGAAGTGGAGTTGGATGACGAAGAGGAAGACGAGTGAGATTATATATTAAAGGCGATTATACTAGAAAAGTGCCATTTGGCTACAGAGAACTCGCATGGAAAATGTGGTTTAAAGAAAGAAATGGTCAAAAAATAAGTTTTTCAAATGTCGGGGATGATGAGATGTTACAAAATGACTTTTATCTATCTTTACGATTAGATAAGTGGGGAGCAAGTGGCTCTCGTTGGAAAGAGGTCAAGGTTAAAGGTGGCAGTGCAATCAATTCCCAAAAATATGAAAATATTGATTTGGATTATGAAGGAAGTTATGAAAGCGACGGTAGAGAAAAGGGAAAATATCTAAGAATCGCTTCTAATTATTTGGATGTTTTAACAGTTGATAAACGTGCTATGTATATTATGGCGCTTGAAATTGCGATTGCTATTGATGGACAAATTAGCGAAGATGACAAGAAAACATGGATAACAATCGAGGAATTCAAGGAAAAGCACCAAGATATCTTATCTCTAACTTTTGATGAAGCAAATGAGATGAGTTTGGAAGAAATTCAAACGATCGACGTTATTGACGACCCCATCTGGGAAGAATTGGATAGGAAGCGCGAGGAATACATCAAAATTCACGGTGAACGTGTTTATGATGATGAGGACGAATGAAATTATATTTAAAAGGCGATTATACAAAAAGAGTACCTTAAAAATGGGAGAGTGAAGCTGAAGTTTACTATACGCTGTCTCAGGATGAGTATGCTGATAGAGTATATTTTTTCTTAGACGAGCCAATTTCTAAAGCCTATATCAGCAGTTTAGAACACGATTATTATTTGATTTCAAAGAATGAATCTGCCATTAAAGAGGAAACAGGTAAAACGGTTGAGCAGTTAGTTCAAGAAGTGGGGAATGAAAGGAAAAACTTCTTATCAGCGCTTGGAAAGATGAAAATCCTTCGTTTGTTCTATTTGATTCTTCGTATGATAGTATTGTTGCAGTGTATCAGGTGGTCGGGTCAGCGTAGAAAAAGGAAAGAGAACGAAATTTTGCAGAATAGATAGAGCTCCAAAAAGTATGATGACTATAAGGAGAGTTACAAATGAGCATGAAGAAAAAATCGAATTGGAATTTAGGTTGTAGTTTAACACTTGTTGTAGTTTTGGCGACTATTTTTTTCTTTAATCTATGGGCACAAAATCTTGGTAAATATACTCTGCAGCCAGGAGAGTCGGTAAACTTCACAGTAAATCCTAGGATACAAGATGTAGAATACTACTCAGAATTAATCTTGAATAAAAAGGATACTAATAGGCTTAAATTATCGGGTTCAGGAGTTTGGTTTGAGATGCATGGCGATATTTTTTATGATGTTGAAGGGCAAAAACTTGTTCGAAGCCATCATTCAGAAGATGCTGATGAAGAGTTACCCAATAATCAAAAAGATATTAAATTAGTGCAGGATGGAATTGTTGTCAGTTACAAAGGGGAAAAAGTTTTTAATGTAACCAATAACAAGTCCTACACGATCACCATCACCAATGTAGACGACAAGCCAGCTCACTTTGAAGCTCAAGTGGTGGATAAGTAGATTTTAGAACCGTAAACTAAGCCTCTCTCGTCGCAATTGTTTGGTGAAGGAGGTTTATTTGCACATTTAATGACAGTCTGATTGCTATTTTCGATGAAACTAACAACCTCCAAGTCGCAAATGAAGTCACGGACCGCTTATCTAGTGGATGTGACCACCTGATTTCCTTTTTAGACTCAGGTGAGCTGACAGGAGCAGCCTACACAGCTGGGAAGGGTCTCTTCACAGAGATTATCATCCCCAGCATCAAGAAGTTGCAAGAAGCGATAGACGACAAGCCAGCACACTTTGAAGCTCAAGTGGTGGATAGGTAAAATTTCAGTTCTCAAATGAGGGCTTTTTTAGCTTCAAGTTTTTAAAAAAAAAGTAAATATGATATACTAAAGAACGAGTATTCTATTAGAATTAGGACAAGCAATATGAAACAAACGATTATTCTTTTATACGGTGGACGCAGTGCAGAACGTGAGGTGTCTGTATTGTCAGCTGAAAGTGTCATGCGTGCGGTCAACTACGACCGTTTCACAGTCAAGACTTTCTTTATCAGCCAGTCAGGTGACTTTATCAAGACTCAGGAATTTAGCCAGACTCCAGGTCAAGAGGATCGTCTCATGACCAATGAAACGATTGATTGGAATAAGAAAGTTGCACCAAGTGCCATCTACGAAGAAGGTGCAGTGGTCTTTCCAGTTCTTCATGGTCCAATGGGAGAGGATGGCTCTGTTCAAGGATTCTTGGAAGTTTTAAAAATGCCTTACGTAGGTTGCAATATCTTGTCATCTAGTCTTGCCATGGATAAAATTACGACCAAGAGAGTTCTAGAATCTGTCGGAATTGCCCAAGTTCCTTATGTGGCCGTCGTCGAAGGTGATGATGTGACTGCTAAAATCGCTGAAGTTGAAGAAAAATTGACTTATCCAGTCTTCACAAAACCATCAAACATGGGGTCAAGTGTCGGTATTTCTAAGTCTGAAAACCAAGAAGAACTCCGCCAAGCTTTGGAACTTGCCTTCCAATATGACAGCCGTGTCTTGGTAGAGCAAGGGGTGAATGCGCGTGAAATCGAGATTGGTCTCTTGGGCAACTACGATGTTAAGAGTACTTTGCCAGGTGAAGTGGTCAAGGATGTTGCCTTCTATGATTATGATGCCAAATATATCGATAACAAGATTACTATGGATATCCCGGCTAGAATCAGTGATGATGTGGTAGCTGTCATGCGTCGAAATGCTGAAACCGCCTTCCGTGCGATCGGTGGTCTCGGTCTGTCCCGTTGTGATTTCTTCTATACAGATAAGGGCGAGATTTTCCTAAACGAGCTTAATACCATGCCAGGTTTTACCCAGTGGTCTATGTACCCACTACTTTGGGACAATATGGGAATCAGCTACCCAGAGCTAATCGAGCGTTTGGTTGACCTTGCTAAGGAGAGCTTTAACAAGCACGAAGCGCATTTGCTATAAAAATGAAAGAAGGGGTAGAAGCCAGAACTATCACTGCATGGTGACTAGAGTTCTCGGACTTCAACCCTTTTTAAAGGAGTAGAAATGAAATTAACAATCCACGAAGTTGCCCAAGCTGTTGGAGCTAAAAATGATGTTAGTCTTTTTTCGGAGGCTCAGTTAGAAAAGGCTGAGTTTGACAGTCGTTTGATTGGAACAGGAGATTTGTTTGTGCCCCTTAAAGGTGCGCGTGATGGTCATGACTTTATCGAAACAGCTTTTGAAAATGGTGCAGCAGTAACCCTGTCTGAGAAGGGAGTAGAAGGTCATCCCTACATTTTAGTAGACGACGTGTTGACTGCTTTTCAAACCCTCGCAGCCTACTATCTTGAAAAAACGGGAGTTGATGTCTTTGCTGTTACGGGTTCAAATGGCAAGACAACGACCAAAGATATGTTGGCACATTTACTATCAACAACCTACAAGACCTACAAAACCCAAGGCAATTACAATAACGAGATTGGCCTTCCCTACACGGCTCTTCACATGCCTGAGGGGACAGAAAAGTTGGTCTTGGAGATGGGACAGGATCACTTGGGAGATATCCATCTCTTGTCTGAATTGGCACACCCAAAGACAGCCATCGTGACCTTGGTTGGAGAAGCCCATTTGGCCTTTTTCAAAGACCGTTCAGAGATTGCTGAAGGGAAGATGCAAATTGCAGACGGTATGGCTTCAGGTTCTTTGCTTTTGGCGCCAGCTGACCCTATTGTAGAGGACTACTTGCCAACAGATAAAAAGGTGGTTCGTTTTGGACAAGGAGCAGAGCTGGAAATTACAGACTTGCTTGAACGCAAGGATAGTCTGACCTTTAAGGCCAATTTCTTGGAGCAAGCCCTTGATTTGCCAGTGACAGGTAAGTACAATGCCACCAATGCTATGATTGCTGCTTATGTGGCTCTACAAGAAGGAGTTTCAGAGGAACAGATTCGTCAGGCTTTCCAGAACCTAGAATTGACGCGTAACCGCACCGAGTGGAAGAAAGCAGCCAATGGAGCAGATATTCTGTCTGACGTATACAATGCCAATCCCACTGCTATGAAGTTGATTTTGGAGACATTCTCTGCCATCCCAGCCAACGAAGGAGGCAAGAAAATAGCAGTTTTGGCGGATATGAAGGAATTAGGTAGCCAGTCTGTTCAACTCCATAATCAGATGATTTTGAGCCTCTCGCCAGATGTGCTGGATACCGTTATTTTCTATGGAGAAGATATTGCAGAATTGGCTCAACTGGCTAGTCAAATGTTCCCAATCGGCCACGTTTATTACTTCAAAAAAAAAGCCGACGAGGACCAATTTGAAGACCTTGTCAAGCAAGTTAAGGAAAGCCTCGGTGCCAATGACCAAATCTTGCTCAAAGGCTCTAACTCTATGAATCTAGCTAAGTTGGTAGAGAGTTTAGAAAATGAATGAAAGTGATTTTGCCAAGTATCTTCAAAGAATGATAGCCATTACGGATACTGGATTAACCTTTACAAAAGATCCTTTTGACCGTGAGCGATACGAGGACTTGTGAAGTCTGTTATCTGAAATGTTGAATCAGGTATCAGACCTCGATGCAGAAGAAGTGGCAGAAGTCTTGAAACCAACTTCCGCTTATACAACTCCTCTGATGGACGTCCGTGCTTGGATTGTGGAGGATGAAAAGATTTGTCTGGTTAGGGGACAAGGAGAGGATAGCTGGGCTTTGCCAGGTGGCTTTGGTGAGGTCGGCTATATTCTCCAACCGAAAATATTTTCAAGGAAATTGAAGAAGAAGCCGGTTTTACAGCAAAAGCTGAAAGGTTACTTGCAGTTTTTGACACCAATCGTTTCCAACTACAGAGCAAACAACATGCAAAATTTGTCTTTGAATGCCAACTTCTTGACGGACAATTTCAAGAGAATCAAGAAATTGCTGAGCTTCAATTTTTTGCCATTAACCAACTGACAGCCTTATCTGAAAAACGCATCACCAAGGAGCAAATGGAGATTCTTTGGCAGGTTTATAAAGGACAAGAGACCAATATGTCGATTAGTTTATTCTAGAGAAGCCGACAAATCAAAAAAGGGTGTCTGTAAGGTGCATTTCTGCAATACAAATGATATAATAGGTTGCGAATTTAAGACGCAAGTATTCTATGCTTAGTATAGAATCAAGCTTTTTAAAAAAATTAAAAACTAGAGTAGTGAACTTTCTACTGCTCTGGCTAGATGAATGAGGAATAGAATATGAATTTGTGGGAACAATTATTTACCACACAGATATCAGAACCGCCCCAGTTTGAACTCCACTGGTATATTGGTTTGTTAAGTTTATTGGCTCTTACTTTCTATGTTTCATATCGTTACCGTGACAAGGTGGCTTACCAGCGCTTTTTTCAGATCCTTCAGTCTCTTCAACTGATTGTTCTGTATAGCTGGTATTGGGGGAATCAAATGCCCTTATCAGAAAGTTTGCCCTTCTATCATTGCCGTATCGCCATGTTTGTTATGCTATTGATACCAGGAACTTCCAAGTACAAGCAATACTTTGCCCTTCTAGGAACTTTTGGAGCAACCGCTGCTCTGGCATACCCACTCTTTGACCCTTATCCGTTTCCGCATGTGACCATCCTGTCCTTTATCATCGGGCACGTGGCACTTTTGGGGAATGCGCTCCTATACTTGTTTAAGAATTATGAAGCTTCCCTGCTCAACTTCAAAAATGTAGCGGTGATTACCTTCACCTTGAACGCTTTGATATGGGTTGTTAATTTAGTTGTCAGTGGGGATTATGGTTTCTTAACGAAACCGCCACTTGTTGGAAATCACGGACAACTTTTGAATTACCTTATTGTTTCGAGCGTTATCGTGATAGCAATTTGCGTAACAGCAAAATTGCTAGAGATTTTTTTACAGCAAAAATCGGAAGAATTTATTCAAGAGAAGGTCTAAAAGACCTTCTTTTTTTGATGGGTTATAAATATTATCGAATTGTTGACAAGAACATCAAAAACTTTTTCCAGAAGAAAAATTTTCTAATATTTTCTCAAAAAACATGCAGGAAATTTACGAAAAACTAAGCATGATTAGTTTTTTTGTGTTATAATATTCTTTGAATAGCTATGCCCAAACATAGTTATTAAATAGAAGTGAGAAACTTGGAAGATAGAGAGGATGCGATGTAATGACTAGAGATGGTTTTTTTACAGGCTTAGATATCGGAACTAGCTCCATTAAGGTGTTAGTTGCTGAGCATAGAGATGGCGAAGTAAATGTAATTGGTGTTAGTAATGCCAAAAGTAAAGGTGTAAAAGACGGAATTATTGTTGATATTGAGGCAGCTGCTTCAGCAATCAAATCCGCAATCACACAGGCAGAAGAGAAAGCGGGCATTTCTATCAAGTCTGTCAACGTTGGTCTTCCAGCAAATCTTCTGCAGGTCGAACCAACACAAGGAATGATTCCTGTAACATCAGATACAAAAGAAATCACAGATCAGGATGTTGAAGATGTTGTTAAATCAGCTTTGACAAAGAGCATGACTCCTGATCGTGAAGTGATTACCTTTATTCCAGAAGAATTCATCGTGGATGGTTTCCAAGGAATCCGTGATCCTCGTGGTATGATGGGTGTCCGTTTGGAAATGCGTGGTCTACTTTACACAGGTCCTCGTACGATTCTACACAATCTTCGCAAGACGGTCGAACGTGTAGGTATCCAGGTTGATAATGTGATTATTTCACCTTTGGCGATTGTGAACTCAGTTCTCAATGAAGGCGAACGTGAATTTGGTGCAACTGTCATTGACATGGGTGGAGGTCAGACTACTGTAGCGACTATCCGCAACCAAGAATTGCAATTCACCAACATCTACCAAGAAGGCGGAGATTACGTTACAAAAGACATTTCTAAAGTCTTGAAAACATCTCAAAAGATTGCAGAAAGTTTGAAACTGAACTATGGTGAAGCTTACGTTCCACTTGCAAGTAATGAAACTTTCCAAGTTGAAGTAATTGGCGAAGTAGAGCCTGTTGAAGTGACAGAAAGCTACTTGGCAGAAATTATTTCAGCACGTATCAAACATATCTTTGACCAAATCAAACAAGAGTTGGAAAGAAGACACTTGTTGGATTTGCCAGGAGGTATCGTCCTTATCGGTGGAAATGCAATTTTGCCGGGCGTTGTTGAATTAGCCCAAGAAGTATTTGGTGTTCGAGTAAAACTCTATGTTCCAAATCAGGTTGGAATTCGCAACCCTGCATTTGCTCACGTGATTAGTTTATCTGAGTTTGCTGGTAAATTGACTGAAGTCAATCTTCTTGCTCAAAAAGCAGTTAAAGGAGATGAATTCCTTCGTCAAAAACCAATCAACTTTGGCATTCCAAATCAACGTTTGAATCCTGTGGCGCAACCAAGCCCAACACAGACAACTCCAGTTGAAATTGTACAGGAAACTCCAGTTGCTCCCAAGGAAGAATTCCAAGCAAGTTCTCAAAGTAAACCGAAGCTAACAGAACGTTTCCGTGGTTTAATCGGAAGCATGTTTGATGAATAAAAGAGGATAAGAAATTATGACATTTTCATTTGATACAGCAGCAGCTCAAGGCGCAGTTATTAAGGTAATTGGTGTCGGTGGTGGCGGTGGTAACGCCATTAACCGCATGGTTGACGAAGGTGTTGCTGGTGTAGAATTTATCGCAGCCAACACTGATGTACAAGCACTTAGCAGTACGAAAGCAGAAACCGTTATCCAACTTGGCCCCAAATTGACTCGTGGTTTGGGTGCTGGAGGTCGTCCAGAAGTTGGACGTAAAGCTGCAGAAGAAAGTGAAGAAGCTTTGACGGAAGCAATCAGCGGTGCAGACATGGTCTTCATCACTGCTGGTATGGGTGGTGGATCTGGTACAGGGGCTGCCCCTGTTATTGCACGTATCGCTAAAGATCTTGGTGCTCTTACAGTTGGTGTCGTGACACGTCCTTTCGGATTTGAAGGAAGCAAACGTGGTCAGTACGCTGTAGAAGGAATTAATGAACTTCGCGAGCATGTTGATACTTTGTTGATTATCTCTAACAATAACTTACTTGAAATTGTTGACAAGAAAACACCGCTTCTTGAGGCTCTTAGTGAAGCAGATAACGTTCTTCGCCAAGGTGTTCAAGGGATTACTGACTTGATCACGAACCCAGGATTGATTAACCTTGACTTTGCTGACGTGAAAACTGTAATGGCAAATAAAGGGAATGCCCTTATGGGTATCGGTATTGGTAGTGGTGAAGAGCGCGTTGTTGAAGCAGCTCGTAAAGCAATTTACTCTCCACTTCTTGAGACAACTATCGATGGTGCCGAGGATGTGATTGTTAACGTTACTGGTGGTCTTGATTTAACTTTGATTGAAGCAGAAGAAGCTTCAGAAATTGTCAATCAAGCAGCTGGCAAAGGTGTAAACATCTGGCTTGGAACATCTATCGACGAAAGCAT
Source organism: bacterium (assembly GCA_905221355.1). Classification (GTDB taxonomy): domain Bacteria; phylum Bacillota; class Bacilli; order Lactobacillales; family Streptococcaceae; genus Streptococcus. The sequence goes on along the minus strand of CAJNCU010000004.1, from coordinate 57,451 downwards.
GAAGGATGAAATCCGTGTGACTGTTGTAGCGACAGGTGTTCGTCAAGAACGACTAGAAAAAGTAGTCGGGTCTGCTACCAACCAACCAGTTGGTCGACCATCAACTAAAACTCCACAAGCACATACATTTGACCGTCAATTCGACTTGGAAGAGACAGCAGAACTGCCTAAATCAAGTTCACGTCGCTTTGAAACCAACCAAGCATCTGCTTTTGGAGATTGGGACTTGCGCCGTGAGTCAATTGTTCGCCAAACAGATCCCGTTGTTTCACCAGTTGAACGCTTTGAAACACCAGTTTCACAAGATGAGGATGAATTGGATACACCTCCATTCTTCAAAAATCGTTAATCAATGAATTTGAAAAAAAACACTGAATTAGTTTTTCAGCAAATTGCTGATGCTAGTCAAAAAGCCAACCGTAATCTAGATGCTGTTTCAGTAATCGCAGTGACAAAATATGTAGATGTACAAACAGCGGAAGCCTTGCTTCCGCTTGGCATCCATCATATCGGTGAAAATCGAGTTGATAAATTTTTAGAAAAATATCAGGCCTTGAAAGATTACCCAGTCACTTGGCATTTAATAGGAACACTACAGAGACGGAAAGTAAAAGAAGTAATCCCATATGTGGATTACTTTCATGCTTTAGACTCCCTAAAGTTAGCACAGGAAATTCAAAAGAGAACAGATCATGTTATCAAGTGTTTCTTGCAGGTTAATATTTCTGGGGAAGAAAGCAAGCATGGGTTTTCAAAAGAAGAATTGCTAGAACTTTTGCCAGAATTGGCTAAGTTAGATCAGATTGAGTATGTTGGTTTAATGACCATGGCTCCTTTTGAGGCAGGCAGTGATGAATTGAAAGAAATTTTCAAGGATACGCAGGCTCTGCAAGCAGAAATTAGAGAAAAACAAATCCCTAATATGCCGATGACAGAGCTAAGTATGGGAATGAGTCGTGATTTTAAAGAAGCGATTCAGTTCGGCTCAACCTTTGTTCGAATCGGTACAGCATTTTTTAAATAGGAGAGAGCTATGTCTTTAAAAGATAGATTCGATAAATTTATAGATTATTTTACAGAAGATGGGGAAGAAACGACTAACTACCAGACTCAACAAGAGGAAACAGTTAGCCCAGCTATCTCATCTTCTAAAGGATTACCAGCATCTGCTCAGCCGGAATCAGTAAAAGATGCGAATATTACTCGCCTCCATGCTCGTCAACAAGAGTTGGCAAAGCAAAACCATCACTCAGATGAGAAAGTGACGATTGATGTTCGTTATCCAAGAAAGTATGAGGATGCAACTGAGATTGTTGATTTGTTAACTGGAAATGAAAGCATCTTGATTGATTTCCAATACATGACAGAAGTACAAGCGCGCCGCTGCCTTGATTACTTGGACGGAGCCCGTCACGTCTTGGCTGGAAATATGAAAAAAGTTGCGAGTACGATGTATCTATTGACGCCTGTCAACGTTATCGTGAATATTGAGGATATCAAACTTCCAGACGAATCACAAGGTGCCGAGTTCGGCTTTGATATTAAACGAAATAGAGCAAGATAATGATTTTCTTAATCCGTTTAATTCAAAATGCAGTTAGCATTTACTCCATCATTCTCGTTGCATTTGCTCTTCTTTCATGGTTTCCAAATGCCTATGAAAGTCAACTAGGTCGCTTAGTCATCAGACTTGCTCGTCCAGTTATCGAGCCACTTCGTAAGCTCAATTTACAATTTGCTGGTCTTGATTTTACGGTTTGGGCCGCGTTGATTCTGATCCAGTTTCTTGGAAATCTCTTAACACGAATAGTGCTATTACTATGACAGTAAATCGAGCTATTTATCAGCATTTTTCCCAAGATGATATTCCCTTTATTGATAAGGGTTTAGAGTGGATCAAGCGAGTAGAAGATACATATGCACCAGTGCTTACTCCTTTTATCAATCCCCATCAGGAACAAATCTTGAGGGTGCTAGCTGGGACATATGGACTGGGTTGCCAAAGTAGTGGTGATTTTCTTCCGACGGAGTCGGTTCGTGTTCTTCTGTATCCAGATTACTTTGAACCGGAAATATCAGACTTTGAAATGACCTTGTTAGAAATTTGCTATCCGAGCAAGTTTGAACAGCTGAGCCATGGAAAAATATTGGGAACAATCATCAACCAGCTAGGAATTGATCGTAAATTATTTGGTGATATCTTGGTAGATGAAAAGAGAGCACAGATTTTTGTCAATCGTGATTTTATTCCTCTTTTTCAGGATGGAATAAGAAAGATTGGCAGACTTCCTGTATCGCTGGAGGAACGTCCTTTTACCGATAGGATTATATCTAAAATTGACTTTAGAGAACGAGAAATTTTAGTTTCGAGTTTTCGATTGGATGCCCTCTTATCAAGTGCCTTGAAATTATCTAGAAATCAAACCAGTCAACTGATTGAGAAAAAATCTGTCCAGGTAAACTATCATCTGGTTGAAAAATCTGATTACCAGGTTGCCGTTGGGGATTTGATCAGTGTGAGAAAGTTTGGTCGTCTAAAAGTTGTCAAAGACAATGGACAGACAAAAAAAGACAAGATAAAATTAAGCATTCAATTATTATTAAGTAAGTGAGGAAAAGTATGCCAATTACATCGTTAGAAATTAAAGATAAAACCTTTGGTACAAGATTTAGAGGTTTTGACCCAGAAGAAGTAGATGAATTTCTTGATATCGTTGTTCGTGACTATGAAGATTTGGTTCGTAGTAATCACGACAAAGAGACACACATCAAGAGTTTGGAAGAACGTTTGTCTTACTTTGATGAGATGAAAGATTCCTTGAGTCAGTCAGTTTTGATTGCTCAAGATACTGCGGAGCGTGTCAAACAGGCTGCTCAAGAACGTTCGAACAATATTATTCAACAAGCTGAACAAGACGCTCAGCGTTTGCTAGAAGAAGCAAAATACAAGGCAAATGAAATTCTCCGTCAGGCAACAGATAATGCTAAGAAAGTGGCTGTTGAGACAGAAGAGTTGAAGAACAAGAGTCGTGTATTCCATCAACGCCTCAAGTCTACGATTGAAAGTCAATTGGCTATTGTTGAGTCATCAGATTGGGAAGACATTCTTCGACCAACAGCAACGTATCTTCAAACAAGCGATGAAGCCTTTAAAGAAGTGGTGGGTGAAGTTCTTGGTGAAACTATTTCTTCTCAACCAGAGGAAGAGCCAATTGATATGACTCGTCAATTCACACCAGAAGAGGTTGCTGAGTTGCAAGCTCGTATCGAGGCTGGAAATAAAGAATTGGCTGAGTTTGAAGCCCAACAAAATCAACATACAGAAGAAATTGAACAGCATGAAGAGTCAGTTGAAGTAGAAGCTACTGCGGTAACTGAGGAAGATGCAAACAAAGAATCTGTTCTTATCCTATAAAAGTAAATGTGAGAACAAAATCTAACCAACTATATTTTCAGCGAGCGGGAGATGGTGTGAGCCCTGCAATCCCTAGTCGTTAGATTATCCTCTCAACAAATCCAGTCCGAAAGCAGTAAGACTAGACGTCCCCCACGTTACGGGAAAAGAGGAAAAGAGACCCTGTCTTTTTTCGAACAAAGGTGGTACCACGATTTTCGTCCTTTTTGGAAGTCGTGGTTTTTAATTTGTTAATATTTATAAAGGAGATACCATGAAACTCAAAGATACCCTTAACCTTGGGAAAACAGCTTTCCCAATGCGTGCAGGACTTCCTACCAAAGAGCCAGTTTGGCAAAAGGAATGGGAAGATGCAAAACTTTATCAACGTCGTCAAGAATTGAACCAAGGAAAACCGCATTTCACCTTGCATGATGGACCTCCATATGCAAACGGAAATATCCACGTTGGACATGCCATGAACAAGATTTCCAAAGATATTATTGTTCGTTCTAAGTCTATGTCAGGATTTTACGCTCCTTATATTCCAGGTTGGGATACACATGGTCTGCCAATCGAGCAAGTTTTGGCGAAACAAGGCGTGAAACGTAAAGAAATGGACTTGGTTGAGTACTTGAAACTTTGCCGTGAGTATGCTCTTTCTCAAGTTGATAAACAACGCGAAGACTTTAAACGTTTGGGTGTTTCTGGTGACTGGGAAAATCCTTATGTAACCTTGACTCCAGACTATGAAGCGGCTCAGATCCGTGTCTTTGGTGAAATGGCTAAAAAAGGCTATATCTACCGTGGTGCCAAGCCGGTTTACTGGTCATGGTCATCTGAGTCAGCTCTTGCAGAAGCGGAAATTGAATACCATGACTTGCTTTCAACTTCCCTTTACTATGCTAACCGCGTCAAAGATGGCAAAGGTGTCCTAGATACAGATACTTATATCGTCGTATGGACAACTACACCATTTACTATCACAGCATCTCGTGGTTTGACAGTTGGAGCAGATATTGATTATGTATTGGTACAACCAGCTGGCGAATCTCGTAAGTTTGTGGTTGCTTCAGAATTACTGAATAGTCTTTCTGAGAAATTTGGCTGGGCTGATGTTCAGGTCTTGGCGACCTACCGTGGTCAAGAATTGAATAAAATTGTGACAGCTCACCCATGGGATACAGCTGTAGACGAGTTGGTGATCCTCGGTGACCACGTTACGACTGATTCTGGTACTGGTATCGTCCATACAGCCCCTGGTTTTGGTGAGGACGACTACAATGTCGGTGTTGCTAACGGCCTTGAAGTTGCTGTAACAGTTAACGAACGCGGTATTATGATGGCCAATGCTGGCTCTGACTTTGAAGGTCAATTCTATGACAAGGTTGTACCAACTGTTATCGAAAAACTGGGCGATTTGCTCCTTGCTCAAGAAGAAATTTCCCACTCATACCCATTTGACTGGCGTACGAAAAAACCAATCATCTGGCGTGCAGTACCACAATGGTTTGCCTCTGTATCTAAATTCCGCCAAGAAATCTTGGATGAAATTGAAAAAGTGAAATTTCACTCAGAATGGGGTAAAGTTCGTCTTTACAACATGATTCGTGACCGTGGCGACTGGGTTATCTCTCGTCAACGTGCTTGGGGTGTTCCACTTCCAATCTTCTATGCTGAAGATGGTACAGCAATCATGACAGCTGAAACGATTGAGCACGTGGCTCAACTCTTTGAGGAACACGGTTCTATCATCTGGTGGGAGTGTGATGCTAAGGATCTCTTGCCAGAAGGATTCACCCATCCAGGTTCACCAAATGGCGAGTTCAAGAAAGAAACAGATATCATGGATGTTTGGTTTGATTCAGGTTCATCATGGAATGGGGTTGTAGTAAACCGTCCTGAGTTGACTTACCCAGCAGACCTTTATCTTGAGGGTTCTGACCAGTATCGTGGTTGGTTCAACTCTTCACTCATCACATCTGTTGCCAACCATGGCGTAGCGCCATACAAACAAATCTTATCACAAGGTTTTGCCCTTGACGGTAAAGGTGAAAAGATGTCTAAATCTCTTGGGAATACCATTGCTCCAAGCGATGTTGAAAAACAATTTGGTGCGGAAATCTTGCGCCTCTGGGTAACAAGTGTTGACTCAAGCAACGATGTGCGTATCTCTATGGATATCTTGAGCCAAGTCTCTGAAACTTACCGTAAGATCCGTAACACTCTTCGTTTCTTGATTGCCAATACATCTGACTTTAACCCAGCTCAAGACGCAGTGGCTTACGATGAGCTTCGTTCTGTTGACAAGTACATGACCATTCGCTTTAACCAGCTTGTGAAGACCATTCGTGATGCTTATGCTGACTTTGAATTCTTAACCATCTACAAGGCATTGGTGAACTTTATTAACGTTGACTTGTCTGCCTTCTACCTTGACTTCGCCAAAGACGTTGTTTACATCGAAGGTGCCAAATCACTCGAACGCCGTCAAATGCAAACAGTCTTCTATGACATTCTTGTCAAAATCACCCAACTCTTGACACCAATCCTTCCTCACACTGCGGAAGAAATCTGGTCCTATCTTGAGTTTGAAGCTGAAGACTTCGTTCAATTGTCAGAATTACCAGAAGCTGAAACTTTTGCCAACCAAGAAGCAATCTTGGATACATGGGTAGCCTTCATGGACTTCCGTGGACAGGCTCAAAAAGCCTTGGAAGCAGCTCGTAATGCAAAAGTAATCGGTAAATCACTTGAAGCCCACTTGACAGTTTATCCAAATGAAGTGGTGAAAACTCTTCTTGGAGCATTGGATAGCAATGTGGCTCAACTTTTGATCGTGTCAGAATTGACCATCGCAGAAGGATCAGCTCCAGAGAGTGCAGTAAGCTTTGAAGATGTTGCCTTTACAGTTGAACGCGCTGCAGGTGAAGTATGTGACCGCTGCCGTCGTATCGATCCAACTACTGCTGAACGTAGCTACCATGCAGTTATCTGTGACCACTGTGCAAGTATCGTAGAAGAAAACTTTGCAGATGCAGTCGCAGAAGGATTTGAAGCGAAATAATCAGAATAGACTGAGAAAGGTCGCTAAAATCATAAAAAACGCATAATATCAAGAGTTCAAGTGCTTTGATATTATGCGTTTTATCATGGGAAAATTTACTAGTCCATTTCTTCAAATGAAGTTCTTCCTGGCCTGTCCGTGTAGATAATTAACATAATCAACTATTCAGTTTTCTCATAATTTTATATTTCTACTAATTATAAAGAGACTATAGAACTTAAAATTATTTTTTGAAAATCAATATTTATTATAAAATTTTATAAGATTGTTTAATTTTTAGATAAATTATGATAGAATAATACCTATAAAAATTTTAAGGAGATTATTATGAAAACAAATACACTTGCTCGTGTTAACGCTATTTTTGGTCTTATTTCAGGAATTGTATTGCTTTTAGCGCCAGTCATCATGTTTATCATGGCTATTGGAGCTGCTGCGGCAACTGAAGATGCAGATGTAACGGTTGGGACATTGACAGGGCTCTCAATTATTTTGTCATTGGTTAAAATTGCTGTTTTAGTATTGGGAATTGTGGCTATTGTTTATTATAAAGATGATGAACGTGTTACGAATGCACCTTCTGTTTTGCTCATTGTAGGTGGTGCGGTCGGCTTGATTCCATTTTTGGGATGGGTAGGTGGAATTCTAACCATTATTGGTGGTTCACTTTACTTTGGAACATTGAAAAAATTTGTAATTGAAGAGTAGTAGTTTTCCAATTATTTGGACGGGACTATTTCATCGTCTATCGAGAACAATTATGATAGTGTGATAAAGAGAAGACTGATAAGCTCTTCTCTTTTTAGTTGATTTTAACTAGCTTTTTTGTGAAAAATTGTGTAAAATAGAATAGATAAACGAGGGAAACCTCGAAAAATAAAAGGAGAATCCATCTAATGGTAAAATTGGTTTTTGCTCGCCACGGTGAGTCTGAATGGAACAAAGCTAACCTTTTCACTGGTTGGGCTGATGTTGATTTGTCTGATAAAGGAACACAACAAGCGATTGACGCTGGTAAATTGATCAAGGAAGCTGGTATCGAATTTGACCAAGCTTACACTTCAGTATTGAAACGTGCGATTAAAACAACAAATTTGGCTCTTGAAGCTGCTGACCAACTCTGGGTTCCAGTTGAAAAATCATGGCGCTTGAACGAACGTCACTACGGTGGTTTGACTGGTAAAAACAAAGCTGAAGCTGCTGAACAATTTGGTGATGAGCAAGTTCACATCTGGCGTCGTTCATACGATGTATTGCCTCCTGCAATGCCTCATGATGACGAATACTCAGCACATACTGACCGTCGTTACGCTTCACTTGACGATTCAGTCATTCCAGATGCTGAAAACTTGAAAGTGACTTTGGAACGTGCCCTTCCATTCTGGGAAGATAAAATCGCTCCAGCACTTAAAGATGGTAAAAACGTATTCGTAGGAGCTCACGGTAACTCAATCCGTGCCCTTGTAAAACACATCAAACACTTGTCAGATGATGAAATCATGGGTGTAGAAATCCCTAACTTCCCACCATTGGTATTCGAATTCGACGAAAAATTGAACGTCGTAAAAGAATACTATCTTGGAAAATAATCTATAAACAGAAAGCCTAGGATTCCTAGGCTTTTTGTTTTTGCTTCTGGTTTCCAACTAGTTGAAAAAGCGTTATAATGATAATAGGAAGTAATTTGTTTGAGAGAAGGTGTGTCTGATGGCTTATATTGAGATGAAACACAGCTACAAGCGTTACCAGGTTGGGGATACAGAGATTGTGGCTAATCGTGATGTGAATTTTGAAATTGAAAAGGGGGAGCTGGTTATTATACTTGGCGCTTCAGGTGCTGGAAAATCAACCGTTCTCAATCTTTTAGGAGGTATGGATACCAATGATGAGGGGGAGATTTGGATTGATGGTGCCAATATTGCCAACTATAGTTCGCACCAACGAACAAACTATCGTCGTGAAGATGTAGGTTTTGTTTTTCAATTTTACAATCTAGTCTCTAATCTGACGGCCAAGGAAAACGTGGAGTTGGCCTCAGAAATTGTGACAGATGCCTTGGATCCTGAGCATGTCTTGACAGATGTAGGTCTGGCTCATCGCCTCAATAACTTTCCAGCACAGCTTTCTGGAGGGGAGCAACAGCGAGTCTCCATTGCACGCGCTGTAGCCAAAAATCCTAAAATTCTCCTCTGTGATGAACCGACGGGTGCCTTGGATTACCAGACGGGGAAGCAAGTCTTGAAGATTCTCCAAGACATGTCTCGTCAAAAAGGAGCGACTGTGATTATCGTGACCCACAATGGCGCGCTAGTTCCTATTGCGGATCGGGTGATTCACATGCGTGATGCCACGGTTAAGAGCATGACGGTCAATGAGCATCCGCAGGATATTGATACGTTGGAGTATTAGCATGAAAAAAACATACCGAAAAGACCTACTCCAGTCGGTAACTGCTTCTAAGGGGCGTTTTGTTTCTATCTTGACCTTGATGATGCTGGGTTCTCTAGCCCTAGTAGGTCTCAAAGTAGCCAGTCCAAATATGGAACGTACGGCAGAAGATTATCTCCGTAAAGCCAATACTCTGGATCTGGCCGTGATAGCTGATTATGGCTTGGACAAAGAAGACCAAGACGAATTAAAGGCCCTTCAAGGAGCAAGTGTTGAGTTTGGTTATATGGCAGACCTAAGCGTTGAAAATAGTGAAGAAGCGGTTCGACTTTATTCCAAGCCAGAGGGGATTTCAACCTTCCAAGTGACAGAAGGGCGACTGCCAGAGGCTGATGAGGAAATTGCCCTAGCCGACTTCTGGAAAGACTGCTATCAGATTGGGCAGACCATTACCTTTACTAAGAAAGAAGAAGGGAAGTCCGTCCTAAAATCCCAAACTTTTACAATTACTGGATTTGTTCAGTCGGGTGAGATGCTTTCTCAAAAAGACTTAGGGAGTGCTAGCAGTGGAAATGGAAGCTTGGCTGGCTATGGAGTGATTTTGCCCAGCCAGTTTGATTCAGATGTTTATAGTATTGCGCGTGTGCGCTATGATGATTTAAAAAATCTGGATGCTTTTTCATCAGACTATAAGACCAAACGAACCCAACATCAGGAAGAGTTGCAAGATTTGCTAGCCGATAATGGTCAAAAAAGATTGGCAGGTATCAAAGCAAATGGGCAAAAGAGCTTGGAAGAGGGGAAAGAACAGCTCCAAACTGCTGAAAGCAACTTTCAAAATGGCAAGAGTCAGTTAGAGCAGGCTGAAAGTCGCTTGAAAACCCAAGAAGAACAAGCGACCGCTTTACTAGAACCGCAAAAGAGTCAAATCGAGGGACAGCTGATAAAAGCAAGGGAAGAACTGGCGACTCAAAAAGAAAAACTGGCTCAGACAGAGAGTGATCTAACTAAGGAAAAAGAGAAGATTGAACAGCGTCAGAAAGAGCTTGATGAACTGGCAGAGCCGAAATATCACGTATACAATCGCCAAACCATGCCAGGGGGTCAAGGCTATCTCATGTACAGTAACGCTTCAGCAAGCATTCGTTCTGTCGGGAATATCTTCCCCGTTGTGCTTTATATGGTCGCTGCAATGGTGACCTTTACAACGATGACTCGCTTTGTAGATGAGGAGCGCACCAATGCCGGTATTTTCAAGGCCCTAGGTTACCGGAATCAAGATATAATTGCCAAGTTTGTCCTCTATGGTTTTCTTGCAGGAACTGTGGGAACCATTTTAGGAACGTTTCTTGGACATTATCTCCTTGCAGGAGTGATTTCAGATGTTATAACAGCTGGGATGGTTGTTGGAAAAAGTCAGGAATATTTTTACTGGTCTTATAGCTTCCTTGCCCTAGCCTTGAGTTGGGTATCTAGCGTTTTGCCAGCTTATCTGGTGGCGCGAAGGGAGTTGCACGATGAAGCAGCCCAACTCTTACTTCCCAAACCTCCCGTTAAGGGATCAAAAATTTTACTGGAAAGGTTGATCTTTATTTGGAGCCGTTTGAGCTTCACTCATAAGGTTACGGTGAGAAATATCTTCCGTTATAAGAAACGAATGTTGATGACCATTTTTGGAGTTGCGGGTTCGGTTGCTCTCTTATTTGCAGGTCTTGGCATTCAGTCTTCTGTAGGAGGAGTTGTCGAGCGTCAATTTGAACAAATCCAGCAATACCAGATGATTGTAGCGGAAAAGAGCAGTGCGACGGAGCAAGAAAAAGCAGATCTGGAAAGTGCCTTGCAAGCTGGGCCTATCCATGCTTACCAAAAGATTTATTCTAAATCCATTGAAAAAGATTTTAAAGGAAAAGCAGGACTTCAAACCATCACCATGATGGTTACTAGTGGAGAAGACTTCAAGCCCTTTATCGCATTAGAGGAAAATGGCCAAGAGGTGCAGATCACAGATGGAGCGGTCGTGAGTCAAAAACTAGCTCAACTAGCAAATGTTAAGGTTGGGGACGAGTTGGAGCTTGATGGGAAGGAAATCAAGGTATCGGCTATTTCTGAAAACTATGTTGGACACTTTGTTTATCTCAAACGAGACACATACGAACAAGTCTACGGTACCAGTCCACAAGACAATACCTACCTAGTAAAATTAAAAGAGCCAACACCTTCCAATATCGAGAAAGAAGCTGCTATCTTTATGGAAAAACCAGCTGTTTCTGGGGTCGTCCAAAATGCGACGGCCATCCATCTCTTTGAATCCGTGGCTAGTTCGCTCAATAAAACCATGGCCATCCTTGTCCTTGTTTCCGTTTTACTAGCCATTGTCATTCTTTACAATCTCACCAATATCAATGTGGCAGAACGTATCCGTGAACTTTCCACTATCAAGGTTCTCGGTTTCCATAATAAAGAAGTGACCCTCTATATCTACCGTGAGACTATGGTGCTGTCCCTTGTGGGAATTGCTCTCGGTTTGGTAGCTGGCCACTATTTACATCAATTTTTGATTCAAATGATTTCACCGGACACCATACTTTTTTATCCACAAGTCAGCTGGGAAGTCTATGCTCTTCCAATCGTAGCAGTGACTGTAATCTTGGCCTTACTGGGCCTCTTTGTCAATCACCACTTGAGAAAGGTGGATATGCTCGAAGCCCTGAAATCAGTAGAGTAATTCAAGGTTTTAAACAGTAAATCAGTTGACAAAGTCCCTGCTTCTTGGTAGAATAAGAACTGTCGTAAAGACAAATAACTTCTTCTTGGTTGCAGGCATGCCAACCTGTCACTCGGATGAAGCCAAATAAAAAGGAGAAACATCATGGCAATCTCAAAAGAGAAAAAAAATGAAATCATCGCACAATATGCACGTCACGAAGGTGATACAGGTTCAGTAGAGGTTCAAGTTGCTGTCCTTACTTGGGAAATCAACCACCTTAACGAACACATCAAACAACACAAAAAAGACCACGCTACTTACCGTGGATTGATGAAAAAAATCGGTCGCCGTCGTAACTTGCTTGCATACTTGCGTAAAAATGACGTTAACCGTTACCGTGAGTTGATCAACTCTCTAGGACTTCGTCGCTAATCTTGCGTCTAAAACGTTTCTATACTTCGTTGCCTTCGCCTCGATGTACCATCAGTACAATCTTCGGCTTGTCGCCTAGTCTATAAACGTTTTATCCAGCAAGAATAAAGCTCTCTGACTTCAGAGGGCTTTTTATGTTGTTACCTTACCTCAATATACTCAAGTATAATCTTCGGTTACGGTTCCTAGCACTGTAAGGTAAAATAAACCAGATCATCTCCCTTCGGGGAGATTTTTTTATTTTCACTAGTTTTATAGTACAATCTTCGGCTTGTCGCCTAGTCTACAAACGTTTTATCCAGCAAGAATTATGATGCTAAGGGCGTTAAAAATCCGTATGAAAATAGGGAAACGACACAATGTTCGATGAACACAAGGAGTTTCATCTTTTTCACTAGGATTTTAGCCCGATCTCAAATCAGCTCTCAGATTTCAGAGGGCTTTTTCTATATATGTTTCTATCCTTGTTCATCTAATAGAAATATGGTATACTTTTTATGAGAATTTTCTAAATTTTTAAGATTCTATCAAAGGAGATTTGCATGCTTTCCAAATTTTCTGGAAGCCGACGGGACCTGCAATTTTTGTTACTTTTAGGTATTTTGCTAGCTGTTTTAGGGATTTCCCTCTTTCTAGCAGTTTCTATGGGATCCGTTGCGATTGATCTAGGAGATACCTATCGGATTATTTTGAGCAGATTGGGATTTCCTCTTGAGATAGGAGAGGTTTCCAAGTCCACTCTTGCCATTGTATGGAACATGAGATTCCCCCGAGTATTGTTAGGTCTGATAGTAGGGGCTGGTCTTTCTATGTGTGGTAGCGTGATGCAGTCCACAGTGAACAATTCCATCGCTGAGCCCTATGTCTTAGGAATCTCTGCGGGTGCAACTCTAGGAGCAACCCTAAGTATCATTCTTGGTTTAAAAGTGATGATTAGTCTTGGAGCTTTTCTTGGAGCTATTTTGGCAACAATTGCCGTTCTTATCATTGCCTCTATGCAGGGAAGGATGACGACTTCTAGTCTGATCTTATCAGGAACGGTGGTCAATGCTCTCTTTCTGGCTTTTTCCAACTTTATTATCTCTGTTGGCGCTAATGCTGACAGTGTGATGACCATTAAGTTTTGGACTATGGGCTCACTTGCAGGGACTACTTGGTCTGACTTAGTCCTGCCAACTATAGTAGTAGGATCGGCTTTTCTATTTTTTGCTACCCAGTATCGTGTTTTTAATGCGATGATGATGGGAGATGAGGCTGCTTTAACTTTGGGGATTCCCTTACGCTTTTATTGGTATCTTTATGTGACCATGGTGGCTGTGTTGACAGCGGTCTTAGTGGCAACCTGTGGGATTATTGGATTTGTCGGTCTGATTACTCCACATTTAGCTCGAGGGTTTGTAGGAACGAATTACAGGAGACTTTTTCCTGTTGCGACCATACTGGGTGCCCTCTTTGTGGTCTGGGCAGATGTACTCTCTCGTGTCATCATTCCAAATGCTGAGTTGCCTATTGGTATTTTCACGGCCTTAGTAGGTGCTCCCTTCTTTATTTACATTGTTGGAGGTAGGCGAAGGGAGGTGAAGGTTTGATATGGATTTGATTTGTCAGGATATCCACTTTGGACTAGGAGAGAAAAAAATCCTCAAAGGAGTTTCTCTTAAGGTTGAAGGGCATCAATTTCACACGATATTAGGGCCAAATGGAAGTGGAAAAACCAGCCTGCTTAAACTCCTCTATCGTCAGGAAAAGGCGGACAAAGGCTTGATAAGCCTAGATGGAAAGCCGCTGGAGCATTGGTCACTCAAAGAAACAGCCAAGCAGATGGCAGTTGTCACCCAGTTTAATCAATTGCAGTTTGATTGTACAGTTGAGGAAATTGTCTTGCTGGGAAGGACTCCCCACCTCTCTTTTTTACAGAAGGAAAAGGAAAGGGATTATGCCATCGTTCAAGATGCTCTCGTCAAGGTGGATATGCTTGAGAAGAAAACTCGTCTCTATTCGTCTCTTTCAGGTGGGGAGAAACAGAGAGTCTTGTTGGCACGCTCCTTGGCGCAAGAACCGACTCTCTTGCTCCTAGATGAACCTACCAATCACCTGGATATCAAGTACCAGTTAGACTTGCTGGCCATTGTGAAGAATCTCAAGGTCAATGTTCTAGCTGTCCTACATGACATTCAACTTGCTTGTCGCTATTCGGATTATCTCTATCTGATGAAAGAGGGGGAAATACTTTACCAAGGGACTCCAAAGGAGACCATCACCCCAGAGTCATTGCAAACTGTATACGGAGTTCAAAGTCAGGTGACTTGGACTGAGGATCAGCAAGCCATGATTCACTATTTATAAGAATGAAAAGGAAAACAAAATGAAAAAAACACTAAGCATTTTACTCGTAACAGTAGCTACCTTAACCATGGCAGCTTGTGGCAACACTACTACAGAAAAAGCTACCACACAGTCTAGCACAGAAACAAGTCAAAAGGCCAGCACAGAGACGACTTATCCGTTAATGGTCAAGACCTATGATGCTAAGGGAAATGAAGTCGAACAAGTCTTTGATAAGGCACCTGAAAAAGTTATCACCAACAATCTTTCAACTACTGAAATTTTGTTGGAGTTAGGCTTGAAGGATAAAATTGCTGGCATGCTCAACCCTGACAATGCTGTAACGGACAAATACAAGGATGCTATTGCGACGATTCCTCAAATTGGCGATAAAAAAACAGTCTCACAAGAGACAGTGCTTTCTTATGAACCGGATGCGGTGATGGGTCGAAACATGATGTTCTCTGAAAAATCCTTGGGAACAGTTAGCACTTGGAATGAAAACAAAATCCCAGTCTATACACAAAAAGCTTCTCTCTCAACGATTCAGCAAGATTTGGGGAATATTGTAGAAGATGTCAAAAATCTTGGAATGATTTTTAATGTTCAGGACAAGGCCAATGAATACGCAGCCCAGTTACAAGCTAAAATTGACGCTGTTAAGAAAGCAAACCCAGCAAGCCAAGGTGAAAAGAAAAAGGCTTTGATTATGGTTGCTTATAATGACGAAACCTTTGGTGCCTACAAGTCTGCTTTGCAAGAAAGCTTGTTGAATCAACTTGGTTATACAAACGTTGCAACGGGAACATCAGGCTTGACCTTGGAAAATCTCGTGTCAATGGATCCTGAGTTGATTATCTATGTAACCAGTGACCGCAATAAAAAATTGGATGCCAACGCAGTAGAGTTGATGAAGGCAAGTGAAGTTTTGGAAAACGTTCCTGCAATTAAGAATCAAAAAATCATGACCATTTCTTACGATGAGTTGATGGACTATGGTCCAGCAGTGATTGATTCCCTTGAGAAAATCAATGACTTTATCAATAAATAATGAGTTTGATTGGGAAGGAATCCAAGTTAAGGTCAGCCTTCCTTCGACCTATGATCCCAACCAAACTTATCCAGCTATTCTCTTGAATGATGGAAACTTGGATTTTCTATCTTCCCTTTCAGAATCTGTGATTTTAGTGGGCTTGACCTCTGAAAATCGCCTAGACGACTACACTCCATGGAAGGCAGCTGCTCTGAGAGAGGGGGCTCCAGATTTTGGCGGTCAGGCAAATGCCTATCATGGTCATTTATTTGGAGGTCTTTTAGACAAGTTGCAGTCGCTTTATCTCCTGGACAAAAATCGCCTTGCTTATGGAGGATATTCACTAGGTGGATTGGCTGCAGTATACAGTCTTTTCCATTTTGACAAGGTCTCTTGTATCTTCTCTATCTGCGGTTCCTTTTGGTTTCCTGATTTTGTGACTTATTGCAAGGAAGAAAAGGTGAAAAATTTGGACTGTTTGCTGTATTTACAGAATGGTCAAACAGAAGGAGCCCATCATAGCAATCGTCTGGCTCAAGCACCAGCCTATGCTGAGCAGATCCATACTAGTCTTCAGAAACGTTATCCGACTGGTCAGTTTGTCTTTGATCCTTATGGGCATCATGAGGAAGTTGCTGAGCGATTTCTAGTCTTTTCCATCTGGTTGGCCCAAAAATGGAAAATCGAATAAAAGAATTATCCCTTGGCAATAGCCAAGGGATAATTGTATTTTTTAACCAAGAGACTCTCTCTTCTTATCTGGATTCCAGATAAAGCTTGCAATAAAGGTAAAGATAATTGTTAAGATACCAACAACCACAGCAAGGATGAGGGCAGGGATTCGGACAAACCACCAGAGTGGGTTTGGTTTTTTATCATTGTGCCATTGCTTGGTTTCTTCGTCTAAACGTTGGAATTCAGCTTGGATGCGGTCTGCAACCATTTCAATCCCTTCATCATTCATTTTCTTGATGTCTGAGATATCGATAGGATTTCCAAAGTTCATATCCACACGTTCACGGCTAACCAAGCCTTTCAAGGTCATAGGACCTGTGTAGGTAACCGGCATGATACGGACTTTGGCCATCTTGGCAATCAGGGCTACGCCACCCTTGACATCGTTTGAGTGACGGCTCCCACTTGGAAACATGATGAGAGAGCGGTCGCTTTTTTTGAGGACGTTGATAGGGTACTTGATGGCAGAGGCACTAGGTTTTTCCCGATCGATAGGAAAGGCGCCACACATACGGATCCACCAGCCAAAGATGCGGTTGTTAAACAGCTCTTTTTTGGCCATAAAGATGAACTGTTTTGGCTTGGTCGCAAAGGCCATGTAAACAGGATCCCACCAGGTACGGTGAGGTGCGACGAGGATATAGTTTTCGTCTCGGCTAGGGATTTTATCAGTATTGTGATAGTGGGCATTGCCATTGATGGACCACAAGATCAGCATGACTAGTCCACGCAAATAAGTATAAAACATGAGATCTCCTTCGATTGTATTGCTTTTATTATTATACCTTATCAAAAGACTGCTGGCAAACTTTTTCAGTTATCAGCCAACAGTTTTAGATGGGATTAGAATTCTTTTAAAAAAAATGATATGATAGATTTTATGGATAAAAATAAGATAATGGGATTAACCCAAAGAGAAGTCAAAGAAAGACAGGCTCAAGGTTTGGTCAATGACTTTACCGCATCAGCTAGTACCAGTACTTGGCAAATCATCAAACGAAATGTTTTTACACTTTTTAACGCATTAAACTTTGTTATTGCTCTAGCGCTGGCCTTTGTGCAGGCTTGGAGCAATTTGGTTTTCTTTGCCGTTATTTGCTTTAACGCTTTTTCTGGGATTGTGACTGAGCTGCGAGCCAAGCATATGGTGGACAAGCTCAATCTCATGACCAAGGAAAAGGTCAAAACCATCCGTGATGGTCAAGAAGTTGCTCTCGATCCAGAAGAATTGGTCCTAGGAGATGTCATTCGTTTGTCTGCGGGAGAGCAGATTCCTAGTGATGCCCTGGTTCTGGAAGGATTTGCGGAAGTCAATGAAGCCATGTTGACGGGTGAGAGTGATTTAGTACAAAAGGAAGTGGATGCCTTGCTTTTATCAGGGAGTTTCCTAGCCAGTGGCGCGGTTTTGGCTCAAGTTCACCATGTCGGGGCTGATAATTATGC
Organism: bacterium; assembly: GCA_905221355.1. GTDB lineage: Bacteria > Bacillota > Bacilli > Lactobacillales > Streptococcaceae > Streptococcus. The sequence goes on along the minus strand of CAJNCU010000004.1, from coordinate 39,927 downwards.
TGCCAAACTCATGCTAGAAGCTAAGACAGTGAAACCGATCAACTCCCGTATCATGAAATCGCTAGACAAACTAGCTGGTTTTACTGGGAAGATTATCATTCCCTTTGGTTTAGCCCTCCTGCTAGAAGCCTTGATTTTAAAGGGCTTGCCCCTCAAGTCATCCGTTGTAAATTCATCGACAGCCCTTTTGGGGATGTTGCCCAAGGGAATCGCCCTTTTGACCATCACTTCGCTCTTGACTGCGGTGATCAAGCTGGGCTTGAAAAAGGTTTTGGTGCAGGAGATGTACTCTGTCGAGACCTTAGCGCGCGTGGATATGCTCTGTCTGGACAAAACGGGGACCATCACCCAAGGAAAGATGCAGGTGGAGGCGGTTCTTCCTCTGACGGAAGCTTATGGTGACGAGGCTATTGCCAGCATTTTGACTAGCTATATCGCTCACAGTGAGGATAAAAATCCAACAGCCCAAGCCATTCGCCATCGTTTCCAAGGACAGGTTGCCTATCCTATGATCTCGAATCTTCCTTTCTCAAGCGACCGCAAGTGGGGAGCTATGGAGTTAGAAGGGCTAGGAACGGTTTTCTTAGGTGCGCCTGAAATGTTGTTGGACTCTGAAGTCCCAGAAGCCAGAGAGGCCTTGGAGAGAGGCTCACGTGTCTTAGTCTTAGCCCTCAGTCAGGAAAAACTAGATCATCACAAACCACAGAAACCGTCTGACATTCAAGCCCTGGCCTTGCTGGAAATCTTGGACCCCATTCGAGAAGGAGCAGCTGAGACGCTAGACTATCTCCGTTCCCAGGAAGTGGGACTCAAAATTATCTCTGGTGACAATCCAGTTACAGTGTCCAGCATTGCCCAGAAGGCTGGTTTTGCAGACTATCACAGCTATGTAGATTGCTCAAAAATCACGGATGAGGAATTGGTTGCCCTGGCTGAAGAGACAGCTATTTTCGGACGTGTTTCCCCTCATCAAAAGAAACTCATCATCCAAACACTGAAAAAAACAGGGCATACAACGGCCATGACAGGGGATGGAGTCAATGATATCCTGGCCCTTCGTGAGGCAGATTGTTCGATTGTAATGGCTGAAGGGGATCCGGCGACTCGTCAGATTGCCAATCTAGTTCTCTTGAACTCAGACTTTAATGATGTTCCTGAGATTCTTTTTGAAGGTCGTCGTGTGGTCAATAACATCGCCCATATCGCACCGATTTTCTTGATTAAGACCATCTATTCCTTCTTGCTTGCAGTCATCTGTATTGCCAGCGTTTTACTAGGACGGTCTGAGTGGATTTTGATTTTCCCTTTCATTCCAATCCAGATTACCATGATCGACCAATTCGTGGAAGGTTTCCCGCCATTCGTTCTGACCTTTGAGCGAAATATCAAACCTGTTGAGCCAAACTTCCTCAGAAGATCCATGCTTCGCGCCCTACCAAGCGCACTCATGGTCGTGTTCAGCGTCCTTTTCGTGAAACTATTTGGAGCGAGTCAAGGTTGGTCTGAGTTAGAAATCTCAACTCTCCTCTATTATCTCCTCGGGTCTATTGGTTTCTTATCCGTATTTAGAGCCTGCATGCCATTTACCCTCTGGCGTGTCCTCTTGATTGTCTGGTCAGTAGGAGGCTTCCTAGCCACAGCTCTCTTCCCAAGAATACAAAAATTACTTGAAATTTCGACCTTAACAGGACAAACACTGCCTGTTTATGGGGCCATGATGCTGGTCTTTACCTTAATTTTCATTCTAACTAGTCGTTACCAAGCTAGAAAATAAAGAAAGACTGCAATCTGTAGATTGCGGTCTTTTTAAGGTGCAAAATTGCTAGCTGAAATGTGGTATAATAGGATGGAATAGAGTTTTGGAAAGTGAGAGAAAATGATTTCAAAGAGATTAGAATTGGTAGCTTCCTTTGTGTCACGGGGGGCCGTTTTACTAGATGTGGGGAGTGACCATGCTTATCTGCCTATCGAGTTGGTCGAAAGAGGCCAAATTAAAAGTGCCATTGCAGGTGAGGTGGTGGAAGGACCCTATCAGTCTGCGGTCAAAAATGTTGAGGCTCACGGTCTAAATGAGAAAATTCAAGTCCGTTTAGCCAATGGCTTGGCAGCATTTGAGGAGGTAGATCAAGTCTCAGTCATCACCATTGCTGGTATGGGAGGGCGTTTGATTGCTACCATATTGGAAGAAGGCTTGGACAAGTTAGCTAATGTAGAGAGTTTGATTCTCCAGCCAAATAATCGTGAAGACGACTTGCGCATCTGGCTACAAGACCACGGTTTTCAAATCGTAGCAGAAAGCATCCTAGAAGAAGCTGGCAAATTCTACGAGATTTTGGTGGTGGAAGCGGGACAAATGAAGCTATCAGCAAGTGATGTTCGCTTTGGACCTTTCTTGTCCAAAGAAGTCAGCCCAGTCTTTATCAAAAAATGGCAAAAAGAAGCTACTAAGCTAGAGTTCGCTCTTAGCCAAATCCCAGAAAAAAATCTGGATGAACGTCAAGTTCTAGTAGATAAAATTCAAGCCATCAAGGAGGTGCTCCATGTTAGCAAGTGAAGTAATTAACGCATATGAAGCCTTTTGCCCTCAGGAATTTTCAATGGAGGGAGACAGTCGTGGCCTGCAAATTGGAACTCTAGACAAGGATATTCAAAGGGTTATGGTTGCCCTGGATATTCGTGAAGAAACAGTGGCTGAAGCCATTGAAAAGGGTGTGGATTTGATTATCGTTAAGCACGCGCCGATTTTCCGTCCCATCAAGGACTTGGTCGCCAGCCGTCCGCAAAATCAGATTTACATTGATCTCATCAAGCATGACATTGCAGTTTATGTCAGCCATACCAATATTGACATCGTTGAAAATGGTCTCAATGACTGGTTCTGCCAGATGCTAGGCATTGAGGAGACGACTTATCTGCAGGAAACAGGCCCTGAACGTGGAATTGGTCGTATTGGAAATATTCAGCCTCAGACATTTGGGGAATTGGCCCAGCATGTTAAGCAAGTCTTTGGTCTAGATAGTCTTCGAATGGTACATTATCAAGAGAGTGATTTGAAGAAGGAAATTTCAAGAGTTGCCATTTGCGGTGGTAGTGGTCAGTCTTTCTATCCTGATGCTTTGGCAAAGGGGGCAGATGTCTACATCACTGGTGATATCTACTACCACACTGCTCAGGATATGCTGTCTGATGGCTTGTTGGCATTGGACCCGGGCCACTATATCGAAATCCTTTTTGTCGAAAAAATTGCTGCACTCCTTGCCAAATGGAAGGCAGAAAAGGGCTGGCCTATTGAGATTTTGCCTAGTCAAGCATCGACCAATCCTTTCCACCATATCTAGTTAGAAAGTGAAGACAATGAAAAAAGTTGCCATTATTGGAGCAGGGATTGTAGGGGCAACTGCTGCCTATTACCTCTCCAAAGAAGCAGATTTAGAGGTGACCATTTTTGACCATGGACAAGGTCAGGCAACCAAGGCGGCAGCGGGAATTATCAGTCCTTGGTTTTCAAAACGACGCAATAAAGCTTGGTACAAGATGGCGCGCTTGGGAGCTGACTTTTATGTGGATTTGTTGGCTGATTTAGAAAAGTCTGGTCAGGAAATAGATTTTTACCAGCGTTCGGGAGTCCTTCTCTTGAAAAAGGATGAATCCAAGTTGGAAGAACTTTATGAACTAGCTCTCCAGCGCAGGGAGGAATCTCCTTTAATAGGTCAGTTAGCTATCATGGATCAAGCCTCAGCTAATGAATTATTCCCTGGCTTGCAGGGATTTGACCGCCTGCTTTATGCTTCTGGTGGAGCGAGAGTAGATGGCCAACTCTTAGTGACTCGTTTGCTCGAAGCTAGTCAAGTCACGCTGGTCGAAGAAAAAGTGACTCTGATGCCTTTAGCATCAGGATATCAGATTGGTAAAGAGGTATTTGACCAGGTTATTTTGGCGACGGGAGCTTGGCTAGGGAACCTGTTAGAACCTTTAGGTTATGAAGTAGATGTTCGTCCTCAAAAAGGGCAACTCCGAGACTATCAACTTGCTCAAGACCTGGAATCCTACCCTGTTGTTATGCCGGAGGGGGAGTGGGATTTGATTCCTTTTGCAGGTGGAAAATTGTCTCTAGGTGCTACCCATGAAAATGATATGGGATTTGATTTGACGGTGGATGAACCCTTGCTTCAACAAATGGAGGAAGCAGCCTTGCCTCACTATCCAGCCTTGGCAGAAGCGAAATCATCGGGTGAGCGTGTGGGAATCCGTGCCTACACCAGCGATTTTTCACCTTTCTTTGGGCAAGTACCAGGATTGGCAGGTGTCTATGCGGCTAGTGGACTAGGTTCATCAGGACTCACAACGGGTCCTATCATCGGTTACCATCTAGCCCAGCTAGTTCAAGATAAGGAGTTGACCTTGGACCCAGTAAACTACCCAATTGAAAACTATGTCAAACGAGTAAAAAGCGAATGATACTCAATGAAAATCAAAGAGCAAACTAGGAAGCTAGCCGCAGGCTGCTCAAAACACTGTTTTGAGGTTGTGGATCGAACTGACGAAGTCAGTAACCATACCCACGGTAAGGCGAAGCTGACATTGTTTGAAGAGATTTTCGAAGAGTATAAGCATTTTACTAAAATTTTAGTCTCCCCTCTAGGATGGCAAATGACATTCCCTACCAAAAATGGTAAAATAAGAAAAAATAATTCGAGAATCGAGGAAAAAAGATGCAAGAAAAGATTTTGGTAACTGGTGGTGCCGGTTTTATCGGAACCCACACTGTTATTGAATTGATCCAAGCAGGTCATCAAGTGGTTGTAGTGGATAACCTTGTCAACAGCAACCGTAAAAGTTTAGAAGTTGTTGAAAGAATCACAGGAGTTGAAATTCCTTTCTATGAGGCAGATATCCGTGATACTGATACTCTCAGAGATATTTTCAAGCAAGAAGAGCCAACAGGTGTGATTCACTTTGCTGGTTTGAAGGCTGTAGGTGAATCAACACGTATCCCTCTTGCCTACTATGACAACAATATCGCTGGAACTCTTAGTCTTTTAAAAGTTATGGAAGAAGCAAACTGTAAGAATATCATCTTCAGCTCTTCTGCGACAGTATATGGAGATCCTCACACGGTTCCAATCTTAGAAGATTTTCCACTTTCAGTGACCAATCCGTATGGCCGTACTAAGCTTATGTTAGAGGAAATTTTGACTGATATCTACAAAGCAGACTCAGAATGGAATGTGGTCTTGCTTCGTTACTTTAACCCAATCGGAGCACATGAGAGTGGAGATTTAGGAGAAAATCCAAACGGTATTCCAAACAATCTCTTGCCATATGTGACTCAGGTAGCTGTTGGAAAATTAGAGCAAGTACAAGTCTTCGGAGACGATTACGATACGGAAGATGGAACTGGTGTTCGTGACTATATCCACGTCGTAGACCTAGCCAAAGGTCACGTTGCAGCTCTTCAAAAAATCCAAAAGGGGTCTGGCCTTAACATTTATAACCTTGGAACAGGCAAGGGCTACTCTGTTCTTGAAATTATTCAAAATATGGAAAAAGCAGTGGGACATCCCATTCCTTACCGCATCGTAGAACGCCGACCAGGAGACATCGCTGCCTGCTATTCAGATCCTGCAAAAGCCAAAGCAGAACTCGGATGGGAAGCAGAATTTGATATCACGAAAATGTGTGAAGACGCATGGCGTTGGCAAAGTAAGCATCCAAATGGATTTGAAGACTAAGATAATGATTTCGATCATTGTCCCCTGTTTAAATGAAGAGGAAGTACTTCCTCTTTTTTATCAGTCTGTTGAAGCACTGCTTCCTGATCTGGGAGCAGAGGTCGAGTATGTCTTTGTAGATGATGGCTCAAGCGATGGAACCTTAGAGCTTTTGAAGGCTTATCGGGAGCAAAATCCTGCGGTGCATTATATCTCGTTCTCGCGAAATTTTGGGAAGGAGGCAGCTCTGTACGCAGGTTTACAGTATGCGACTGGGGACCTGGTGGTTGTGATGGATGCAGACCTCCAGGACCCTCCCGGTATGCTACTTGAGATGAAAGCCTTACTAGACCAAAATGCAGACTTGGACTGTGTTGGGACACGGAGAACTAGTCGGGAGGGAGAACCCCTCTTTCGCAGTTTCTGTGCTGATCTTTTTTATCGCCTCATGCAAAAAATCAGCCCAGTAGCTCTCCCCTCAGGCGTCCGTGATTTTCGGATGATGAGAAGGTCTGTGGTAGATGCTATTTTAACCCTGACCGAGTCCAATCGGTTCTCTAAAGGGCTCTTTGCCTGGGTGGGCTTTAAAACGCACTATCTTGATTATCCAAACGTTGAACGACAGGCTGGCAAGACCAGTTGGAGTTTTAGACAGCTCTTTTTCTACTCGATTGAAGGGATTCTCAATTTTTCAGATTTCCCCTTGAGTATAGCCTTTGTAGCTGGACTTCTATCTTGTTTTATTTCTTTTATGATGACTGTTTTTGTAGTGTTTCGGACTCTTATCTTGGGAAATCCAACATCTGGCTGGACCTCTCTGATGGCTGTCATTCTCTTTCTTGGGGGGATTCAACTTCTGACCATTGGAATTCTGGGCAAGTATATCAGTAAGATTTACCTGGAAACCAAAAAAAGACCACTCTATCTCATCAAAGAAAAAAGTGATCTTTCTATTGTTGAAGGAAAAAATAACCGGAAAAGACTATAATTTTACCTAGAAATATGCTAAACTAGTAGGTGTGGGAAAAATGAGAAAAAATCAATTATATTTATTCCCTGCTTCCTACGATGGATCTTTTAGAAGTGCTCTTGTAGGACAATTTTTGATGGCCTCCAGAACATCGCTGGTCTCAGTGATTTCTCTTTGTAATTCAACTGGATCATCGTAAAATCGAACGATTCCATTATCATGGTAATCAAAGAGTTCAGAATAGGTTTGGCAAAGCCCGCAGGCGATGCACCGTTCGGGTATAAGTGTGACTTTCATATTTATATTGTAATAGGAAAATGTAAAAAAAACAAGGAGTAAGGTATGGAAAAAGAACCGTGGCAAGAAGATATTTATGAAAACAATGAGGAAGAATCAAGATCGGAACGACGTCACCGTAAACAAAAGGGAAAAGGTGTTGTTGCCAATCGTGTCTTGACAGTTCTAGCTAGCCTCTTCTTTGTAATTGTTGTAGCGATGGTAGTTGTATTGATTTACCTATCAACCGGTGGAAGCAATCGTACTTCATCTTTGAAGGACTTCTATGATGCATCGTCTCCTTCTACAAGTTCAAGTTCTAAAGTAGAAGCATCATCATCTTCAAGTAGCAAGGTAGAGGAAACAGCTTCTTCTGAATCAACACCTTCAGAGAGCAGTTCGGAAGAACATACAGAAGGTGAAGGAACACTTACAGTACATCCTGGAGAGGGAGAAGCAGCTCTTGCTCAACGTGCAGGGATTTCCATTGCCCAGTTAGAGGCTCTAAATCCTTCTCACATGTCATCTGGATCTTGGTTTGCCAACCCAGGTGATGTGATTAAGACAAGATAGGAGTCGGTCATGAAGACAATTCAAATTGCTATCGATGGTCCAGCTTCGAGTGGTAAGAGTACGGTCGCAAAGATTGTCGCTAAAGATTTTGGTTACACTTATCTCGATACGGGTGCTATGTACCGTGCTGCGACTTATATAGCGCTTAAGCACCAGTTGGATGCAGGAAATGTAGACCAACTTCTTGAGCTTCTTAACCAACACCCCATTAGTTTTGGACGTTCAGAAACAGGCGAGCAACTTGTTTTTGTAGGAGATGTTGATATTACGCATCCGATTCGTGAAAATGAAGTGACCAACAAAGTTTCAAGCATTGCTGCCATTCCTGAGGTGCGTGAGAAACTGGTTTCGCTCCAGCAAGAGATTGCTCAGCAAGGTGGTATCGTCATGGATGGGCGTGATATCGGGACAGTTGTTTTACCACAAGCTGAACTCAAGATTTTCCTAGTGGCTTCTGTTGAAGAAAGAGCAGAGCGTCGTTACAAGGAAAATATTGCTAAAGGGATTGAAACTGACTTGGAAACGCTGAAAGAAGAGATTGCGGCGCGTGACTACAAGGACAGTCATCGTGAAACCTCACCTCTCAAACAGGCTGAGGATGCAGTTTACCTTGACACAACTGGACTAAGTATCCAAGAAGTGGTCGAAAAAATCGAATCAGAAGCAAAAAAATATATGTCCTAGGGACGAGAGGAGCAGGCTAAATGAAGCCTGCTCCTTTTCTCTCTTTTGCGCGCGTTTCAAAACAGCCTTTTTGGGAGAATTTTGATAAAATAGTAGTATCAATAAAAAGGACGGAAGCATGACAAAGAAAATCATAGCCATTTGGGCCCAAGATGAAAAAGGTGTGATTGGGAAGGAAGATCGTCTCCCTTGGCATTTGCCAGCAGAGTTGCAACATTTTAAGGAAACAACTTTAAATCATGCTATATTGATGGGACGAGTGACCTTTGATGGCATGGGACGTCGTCTGCTTCCAAAACGGCAAACCCTGATTTTAACGCGCAATATCGAAGAAGTCATAGATGGGGCGCTCGTATTTCAAGATGTGGAGTCTGTTTTAGCGTGGTATCAGAGTCAGGAAAAAAATCTCTATATCCTTGGCGGAAAGCAGATTTTTCAGGCTTTTGAGCCTTATTTAGATGAAATTATCGTGACGCAGATTCATGCTCAGGTGGAGGGAGATACCTATTTTCCTGAGGAGTTTGACTTATCTCGTTTTGAGACGGTTGCAAGCAAATCTTACACCCGAGATGAGAAAAACAACTATGATTTTACCATCCAATACCGAAAGAGAAAGGAAGTCTAATGGAGCGCAGTATATTTGGATTTTTTACAGCTTTTTTGTGTGTGATCTGTATTTTGACTGGAGCACAGGCTTTTCGTAAGAAGCGCTATGGACTGTCTGCCTTACTCTGGTTGAATGCTTTTACCAATCTGGTCAACAGTGTCCACGCTTTTTATATGACCTTATTTTAGATAGAATGATAAATTAGAATGGAAGGAAATCATGCCTACAAATAGGAAAAATGATATGATGGTTTATTGCTCATTTTGTGGCAAAAGCCAAGAAGAAGTAAAGAAAATAATCGCTGGGAACAACGCCTTTATCTGTAATGAATGTGTGGAGTTGGCCCAGGAAATCATTCGGGAGGAGTTGGCCGAGGAAGTTTTGGCAGACTTGTCTGAAGTACCAAAACCAATCGAACTCCTAAATATCTTAAACCACTATGTGATTGGTCAGGATCGTGCCAAACGTGCCTTGGCAGTGGCAGTTTACAACCACTACAAACGCATCAATTTCCACGATACGCGTGAAGAGTCAGAAGATGTGGATTTGCAGAAGTCAAATATCTTGATGATTGGGCCAACTGGTTCAGGGAAAACTTTCTTGGCTCAGACTTTGGCTAAGAGCTTGAACGTGCCTTTTGCCATTGCAGATGCAACGGCTCTGACTGAGGCTGGGTATGTGGGTGAGGACGTGGAAAATATCCTCCTCAAACTCTTGCAAGCTGCTGACTTTAACATCGAACGTGCAGAACGTGGGATTATCTACGTAGACGAAATCGACAAGATTGCTAAGAAGAGCGAGAATGTGTCTATCACACGTGACGTTTCTGGTGAAGGTGTGCAACAAGCCCTTCTCAAGATTATCGAGGGAACTGTCGCTAGCGTGCCGCCTCAAGGAGGACGCAAACATCCACAACAAGAGATGATTCAGGTGGATACCAAGAACATCCTCTTCATCGTGGGTGGTGCCTTTGATGGCATCGAAGAAATCGTTAAACAACGTCTGGGAGAAAAAGTCATCGGTTTTGGCCAAAATAACAAGGCGATTGACGAAAACAGCTCCTACATGCAAGAAATCATCGCAGAAGACATTCAAAAATTCGGTATTATCCCTGAGTTGATTGGACGCTTGCCTGTCTTTGCTGCTCTTGAGCAATTGACGGTCGATGACTTGGTTCGCATCTTGAAAGAGCCAAGAAATGCCTTGGTGAAACAATACCAAACCTTGCTTTCTTATGATGATGTTGAGTTGGAATTTGAAGATGAAGCCCTTCAAGAAATCGCCAATAAGGCTATCGAACGCAAAACTGGTGCGCGTGGTCTTCGGTCTATTATCGAAGAAACCATGCTAGATGTTATGTTTGAAGTACCGAGTCAGGAAAATGTGAAATTGGTCCGCATCACAAAAGAAGCTGTTGATGGAACGGAAAAACCCATTCTAGAAACAGCCTAGAGGTGACTATGGAAATCAATACACACAATGCTGAAATCCTGCTCAGTGCGGCAAACAAGTCCCACTATCCGCAGGATGAACTGCCAGAGATTGCCCTTGCAGGGCGTTCAAATGTCGGCAAGTCTAGCTTTATCAACACCATGTTGAACCGCAAAAATCTTGCTCGTACATCAGGAAAACCTGGGAAGACCCAGTTACTCAACTTCTTCAATATTGATGACAAGATGCGTTTTGTGGATGTACCAGGTTATGGCTATGCCCGCGTTTCCAAAAAGGAACGTGAAAAATGGGGGCGCATGATTGAGGAGTATTTGACCACTCGGGAAAATCTCCGTGCCGTGGTCAGTCTGGTGGATCTCCGTCACGACCCGTCAGCAGATGATGTGCAGATGTACGAATTTCTCAAGTATTATGAGATTCCGGTTATCATCGTTGCGACTAAGGCAGATAAGATTCCCCGTGGTAAGTGGAACAAGCATGAATCAGCAATCAAAAAGAAATTAAACTTTGACCCCAGTGACGACTTCATTCTATTTTCATCTGTCAGCAAGGTAGGGATGGATCAGGCTTGGGACGCAATATTAGAAAAATTGTGAGGGAAAGAAATGGCAAAAACAATTCATACAGACAAAGCTCCAAAAGCAATCGGACCTTATGTTCAAGGGAAAATCGTTGGCAATCTTTTGTTTGCTAGCGGTCAAGTTCCCCTATCTCCTGAAACTGGAGAAATTGTAGGAGAAACGATCCAAGAACAGACAGAACAAGTCTTGAAAAATATCGGTGCTATTTTGGCTGAAGCAGGAACAGACTTTGACCATGTTGTCAAAACAACTTGCTTCTTGAGCGATATGAATGACTTTGTTCCTTTTAACGAGGTTTACCAGACTGCCTTTAAAGAGGAATTTCCAGCTCGTTCAGCTGTAGAGGTTGCACGTCTTCCTCGTGATGTAAAAGTCGAAATTGAAGTGATCGCAGAGATTGGATAAGCTAGTTGAAGTTTGGCTCTGCCAAACTTTTTTTGATATAAGGAGAGATAGATGACAAAGAAACAACTTCACCTGGTGATTGTGACAGGGATGAGTGGCGCAGGGAAAACGGTAGCCATTCAGTCCTTCGAGGATTTGGGATATTTTACCATTGACAATATGCCGCCAGCCCTCTTGCCAAAGTTTTTGCAGTTGGTAGAGACCAAGGATGATGACCACAAACTGGCCTTGGTAGTCGATATGCGGAGCCGTTCCTTCTTTTCAGAGATTCAGGCCGTTTTGGATGAATTGGAAAACCAAGACGATTTGGACTTCAAAATCCTCTTTTTAGACGCAGCAGATAAGGAATTGGTGGCACGCTATAAGGAAACTAGAAGAAGTCACCCTCTAGCTGCTGATGGTCGGATTTTAGATGGCATCAAGCTGGAACGTGAACTCTTAGCACCTTTGAAAAACATGAGCCAAAACGTGGTGGATACTACAGAACTCACTCCGCGTGAACTGCGTAAAACCATTGCTGAGCAATTTTCAGACCAAGAACAAGCCCAGTCTTTCCGTATCGAGGTCATGTCTTTTGGATTCAAGTATGGTATCCCTATTGATGCAGACTTGGTCTTTGATGTCCGTTTCTTGCCAAATCCATACTACCTCCCTGAACTCCGTAATCAGACAGGTGAGGATCAAGCAGTTTATGACTATGTGATGAATCATGAAGAGTCTGAAAGTTTTTATCAGCACTTACTCGCCTTGATTGAGCCCATTTTGCCAAGTTACAAAAAAGAAGGAAAGTCTGTTTTAACCATTGCAGTAGGATGTACAGGTGGACAACACCGTAGTGTTGCTTTTGCAAAACGAATCGCTGAGGACCTTGCTAAAAACTGGCCTGTCAATGAAAGCCATCGTGACAAAGACAGAAGAAAGGAAACGGTAAACCGTTCATGAGAAAACCAAAGATAACGGTAATCGGTGGAGGAACAGGTATCCCCGTCATTTTGAAAAGCTTGCGAGAAAAGGATGTTGATATCGCAGCCATCGTAACGGTAGCTGATGATGGTGGCTCTTCTGGTGAACTAAGAAAGAATATCCAACAGCTGACACCACCAGGAGATCTTCGCAATGTCCTGGTAGCCATGTCGGATATGCCTAAATTTTATGAGAAGGTTTTTCAGTACCGCTTTTCAGAAGACGCTGGTGCTTTTGCAGGTCATCCTCTAGGAAATATCATTATAGCAGGGCTTTCTGAAATGCAAGGGTCCACTTATAATGCCATGCAGCTGCTAAGTCTCTTTTTCCACACAACAGGGAAAATCTACCCATCAAGCGATCAGCCTCTGACACTGCATGCAGTCTTTAAAGACGGTTCTGAGGTGGCAGGTGAGAGCCACATTGCAGATCATCCAGGCATGATCGACCATGTCTATGTGACCAATACCTTGGATGATGAAACACCGCAAGCCAGCCGTCGAGTAGTCAATACCATTCTCGAGAGTGACATGATTGTCTTGGGGCCTGGTTCCCTCTTTACATCGATTTTGCCCAATATTGTCATCGAGGAGATTGGACAGGCACTCTTGGAGACCAAGGCGGAGATCGCCTATGTCTGTAATATCATGACCCAGCGTGGGGAAACAGAGCACTTTTCAGACAGTGACCACGTGGAAGTCCTCCATCGACACTTAGGTCGGCCTTTTATTGATACGGTCTTGGTTAATATCGAAAAGGTTCCTAGAGAATACATGGATACCAACCGTTTTGATGAATATTTGGTTCAGGTAGAGCATGACTTTGCTCGTCTTTGCAAGCAGGTTCCTCGTGTGATTTCATCCAACTTCCTTCGTTTGGAAAATGGAGGTGCCTTCCATGATGGCGATTTGATTGTAGATGAATTGATGCGCATTATACAGGTGAGAAAATGAGTTTTACAGTTGCAGTAAAAGAAGAAATTCTTGGTCAACACCATCTCAGTCGTTATGAACTATCGGCCATTATCAAGATGTCTGGTAGCATCGGTCTCTCGACTTCTGGCCTAACCTTGTCCGTCGTGACCGAAAATGCCAAGTTAGCTCGTCACCTTTATGAGTCCTTTCTCCATTTTTATGATATCAAGTCAGAAATTCGTCACCATCAGAGAAGCAATCTTCGCAAGAATCGTGTCTATACGGTCTATACAGATGAGAGGGTGCAGGAGCTTTTAGCTGATTTGCGACTTGCGGATTCCTTCTTTGGTTTGGAGACGGGTATTGATCCCGATATCTTAGCAGATGAAGAGGCTGGTCGTGCTTACTTATGTGGGGCCTTTCTGGCAAATGGTAGCATCCGAGATCCTGAGTCTGGCAAGTACCAGTTGGAGATCAGTTCCGTTTATCTGGACCACGCCCAAGGACTAGCCTCTCTCCTCCAGCAATTTTTACTGGATGCCAAGGTTATTGAGCGAAAGAAAGGTGCAGTTACCTATCTCCAGCGTGCAGAGGACATCATGGATTTCTTGATCGTAATTGGGGCTATGCAGGCGCGTGATAACTTTGAGCGCGTCAAGATTTTGCGTGAAACCCGTAATGATCTCAATCGAGCCAATAACGCTGAAACAGCCAATATCGCTCGAACGGTTTCTGCTAGTATGAAGACCATCAATAATATCAGTAAAATCAAAGATAGAATGGGTTTGGAAAATTTACCCGTAGATTTGCAGGAGGTGGCTCGTTTGAGGATTCAGCATCCAGACTACTCTATCCAGCAGTTGGCAGATAGCCTGAGCAATCCCCTGACCAAAAGTGGTGTCAACCACAGACTCAGAAAAATAAACAAGATCGCAGATGAACTATAAAACCACGAATCGTTGATTCGTGGTTCTTTTCTTATAAACTGGTCGAGTGTTTGGGTTGCACTTTTTGTTCTGGGTCAATGTAGTTAATGGCATTGTTAACAGCTGTTGGAGCTTCACCCAGTCCTGTAGCGATCAAATCAATCTTACCTTCATAGTAGCAGCAGTCCCCAATGGCGTAGATACCCTCTTGGCTGGATTCTTGCTTGCTATTGACGATAATCTTGTGACGGTTGAGGTCCAGACCCCAATTTTTAAGATTACCAACAGATGATTTGAAACCATAGTTGACAAAGAGATGGTCTACCTCGATAGTTTCGGTTTCATCTGATTTGACTTTGGTGATTTCTAGTTTGTCGAGTGTTTTACCATCTCCAAGGAGTTGGCTAGGGACGAACGGTGTCTTGATGGTCACAGATGATTCTTGCAGAGCTTGCACACTATGTTCCAAGGCGCGGAAATTATCTCTGCGGTGAACGAGAGTGGTTGGGGCAATCTTTTCAAAAGCCAGAGCCCAGTCCACTGCAGAGTCCCCTCCACCAAGGATGGTCACTTTCTTGCCTGCGTATTGTTGAATGTTGGAAACGTGGTAGTGGATATTTTCATAGTCCTCAACACCATCTAATTCGAGTGTCCGTGGTTTAAAGGCACCGCCACCCATGGCAATGATGACTGTTTTAGTCAGGTGGCTTCCTTTGTTGGTTGTGATGGTAAAACCTTGAACTTGCTTTTCAATCTCAAGAACAGTTTCGTTGAGGTGAACAGGTGTTTCAAAGCCGTTTAGCTGTTCAATCAAGCGATTGGTCAGCTCTTCCCCAGTTAAGTTTGGAAAACCTGGTACATCAAGGATTTGCTTCTCAGGATAGAGGATGGCAGGCTGGCCACCTAGCTGGGGAAGGGAGTCGATGATTTGGACTTTGGCTTGGCGGAGGTGGGCGTAAAAGGCAGCAAAGAGCCCAACAGGACCGCCACCTACAATAGTAATATCATAAAGTTGAGACATGATTTCTCCTTCGTTTTCTCTAATCAGTTTATTTTATCATATTTTTGCTTAATTTAAAATGAGGTAGGATAGGGAAAAAATGGGCAAAAAATGGTATAATGGTACAGAAAGTGTTTTGAAGGGGAGGAGGCCAGGGATGAATTTTCAACCATTATCCAATTTGCAATACTGGACGAGTTTGTTTTCAAGTCCTTGGACAATAGTCACCAATCTGATTGATATTCTCATTGTGACTTATATTTTATATCATTTTACCAAAGCGATTGCAGGGACCAAAATCATGATTTTGGTGCGGGGTGTTCTGGTCTTTATTTTAGGTCAGATTCTGTCCAATATGATTGGTTTGACGACCATTTCCTGGTTGATCAATCAGATCATCACCTACGGGGTCATTGCAGCGGTAGTTATTTTTTCACCAGAGATTCGGACTGGTTTGGAACGATTGGGTCGGGCTACGGATTTCTTCTACAATGCCCCTATTAGTGCGGAAGAGCAAATGGTTCGTGCCTTTGTCAAATCAGTCGAGTACATGAGCCCTCGTAAGATTGGTGCTCTGGTAGCGGTGCAGCGCGTGAGAACCTTGCAGGAATATATCTCAACTGGGATTCCTCTAGATGCTAAGATTTCTTCTGAGTTATTGATTAATATCTTTATCCCCAATACTCCCTTGCACGATGGTGCGGTCATTGTTAGAGAAGACCGGATTGCCGTAACTTCAGCCTACCTACCCCTGACTGAAAACACAGGAATTTCCAAGGAGTTTGGAACACGTCATAGGGCAGCGATTGGTTTGTCAGAAGTATCAGATGCTCTTACCTTTGTGGTTTCAGAGGAAACAGGAGGAATCTCAATCACCTATAATGGAGTCTTTAAGCATGATTTGACCTTGGAAGAGTTTGAATCGGAGTTAAGAAGAATCTTGCTTCCAACATCCGAGAAAAAACAAGGTCTGAAAGAGCGTTTGCTAGGAGGATTGAAACATGAGAAAAAATAGTCTTTATATTATTTCTTCCTTCTTTTTCGCCTGCATCCTCTTTATCTATGCGACTTCAACAAACTATCAGAATAGCAACAGTGCCAGACAGGTGAGAACAGAAACCTATACCAATACGGTACTCAATGTCCCAATCGATATTCAGTACGACAGCGATCAGTATTTTATCAGTGGCTTTACATCTGAAGTGACCGTCTTTCTGACAGGGTCAAACAGAGTTGCATTGGCGAGCGAAATGCAGGAAAGCACTCGGAAATTCAAGGTCAAAGCTGACTTAACCAATGCCAGTGTAGGAACCATCGAAGTTCCTCTAACTATTGAAAATTTACCGAGTGGTTTGACGGCTGTTGCGACACCGCAAAAGATAACAGTGAAGGTTGGTAAAAAAGCAAAACGAGATAATGTAATCGTTGTGCCGGAGATTGACCCTAGTCAGATTGATTCTCGCGTGAAAATCGATACAGTTACTGTATCAGATGAAAAAGTAATGGTTATTAGTGATGAGGAAACCCTCTCCAAAGTAGATCGTGTCATTGCTATCTTACCGACGAGTGAACGGATAACTGGAAACTACTCGTCCTCTGTTCCTCTACAAGCAGTCGATAAAAATGGAAATGTCTTACCAAGCGTCATTATGCCGTTTGACACAACTATGAAAATTACAACAAAAACAGCAACGTCTAGTTCAAGTAACTCGTCAACAAGTTCCTCAGAAGGCAGTTCGTCTTCAACGAGTTCAGAAACAAAATCAGATTCGTCTAAACAATAATAAATAATAGAAAAGGATGATAAATAAAATGGGTAAATATTTTGGGACCGATGGAGTCCGTGGAGAAGCAAACGTAGAACTGACGCCAGAATTGGCCTTTAAATTGGGTCGTTTTGGAGGTTATGTCCTCAGTCAACACGAAACGGAAGCCCCTAAAGTCTTTGTAGGACGTGATACACGTATCTCAGGAGAAATGCTAGAATCTGCCTTGGTAGCGGGTCTCCTCTCAGTAGGGATTCACGTCTACAAACTCGGTGTCCTTGCAACACCAGCAGTAGCCTATTTGGTTAAAACTGAGGGAGCTAGTGCGGGTGTCATGATTTCAGCGAGCCACAACCCAGCCCTTGATAATGGGATTAAGTTCTTTGGTGGGGATGGTTTCAAACTTGATGATGAAAAAGAAGCAGAAATTGAAGCCTTGCTAGATGCTACCGAAGACACTCTTCCTCGTCCAAGTGCCGAAGGTTTAGGAACCTTGGTGGACTATCCAGAAGGTTTGCGTAAGTATGAAGGCTACCTTGTTTCAACTGGAACGCCTCTTGAGGGAATGAAAGTGGCCTTGGACACAGCGAACGGTGCAGCGTCTACAAGTGCCCGTCAGATTTTCGCTGATCTTGGTGCTCAGTTGACAGTTATCGGTGAGACACCAGATGGTCTTAATATCAACTTGAATGTGGGTTCTACACACCCAGAAGCTCTTCAAGAAGTAGTGAAAGAAAGCCAATCAGCTATCGGTTTGGCTTTTGACGGAGACAGTGACCGTTTGATTGCTGTTGATGAAAATGGCGACATTGTTGATGGTGATAAGATCATGTACATCATCGGGAAATACCTTTCTGAAAAAGGCCAGTTAGCTCAAAACACCATCGTGACAACCGTTATGTCTAATCTCGGCTTCCACAAGGCTTTGGACCGTGAAGGTATCAACAAGGTTGTCACTGCAGTTGGTGACCGCTATGTCGTCGAAGAAATGAGAAAATCAGGCTATAATCTTGGTGGTGAACAGTCTGGTCACGTTATCTTGATGGATTACAATACGACAGGTGATGGACAGTTAACTGCCGTTCAATTAACAAAAGTTATACGGGAAACCGGTAAAACCTTGTCTCAACTGGCATCAGAAGTAACGATTTACCCACAAAAACTGGTCAATATCCGAGTGGAAAATGCCATGAAAGAAAAGTCCATGGAAGTACCAGCCATCAAGGCAATCATCGAAAAGATGGAAGGAGAAATGGCAGGAAACGGCCGTATCCTTGTTCGCCCAAGTGGTACCGAACCTCTCTTGCGAGTTATGGCAGAGGCACCTACAACAGAAGAAGTCAATTACTATGTAGATACGATTGCTACTGTTGTTAAAGATGAGATCGGTATTGACTAAAGCCTAGAAAACTAGATGAAATGATAAAAATGTGGTACAATTGCATAGTAAATTGTAGCAATGGGAGAGAAAAATGAATCTTAAACGAGAACAAGAATTTGTTAGCCAGTATCACTTTGATGCTCGTAACTTTGAATGGGAAAATGAAAATGGGGCTCCTGAAACCAAGGTAGATGTGAATTTCCAGTTGCTCCAATACGACCAAGAAAACCAAGTAACCTCGCTAGTTGTTATCTTGAGCTTTATGATTGTCTTTGACAAATTTGTTATCAGTGGAACGATTTCTCAAGTTAACCATGTGGAAGATCGTATTGTTAACGAACCAAGTGAATTTAACCAAGAAGAAGTTGAAACCTTGGCACGTCCATGCTTGAACATGCTCAACCGTTTGACGTATGAAGTAACAGAAATCGCCTTGGATCTTCCAGGGATCAATTTGGAGTTTTAGTCATGAAATTAGCTGTCATTACAGATTCTTCAGCCTATTTAGAGGAGAAGACGCTGCAAAGAGAGAATCTATTTATCTTGGATATTCCTGTCAATATTAATGGGGAGGAGTATGTTGAAGGTGTCAATCTGACTGCTGAGGAATTTTATCAAAAAATGGCTCAGTCTGCAGAATTGCCTAAAACCAGTCAACCAAGTATTGCCAAATTGGATGAGATTCTAAGTTCCTTGAAAGGACAAGGTTATACCCATGTTTTGGGACTCTTTCTTTCGTCAGGGATTTCAGGTTTTTATCAGAACATCCAATACATGTTGGATGAGTATGATGGCTTGACCATTGCCTTTCCAGATACCCATATCACAAGTTCCCCTCTAGGATTTATGGTAGAGAGTGCCTTTGAATGGGCAGAACAGGGCGATGATTTTGCTCAGATTCAGGAGAAATTAGCTCTTCAAATTGCTGATAATTCAGCCTTTATCATAGTAGATGACCTCGACCACTTGGTTAAGGGGGGACGTCTGTCAAATGGGGCAGCCATCTTAGGGAATCTCCTTAGCATCAAGCCCATTCTTTATTTCAATGACCAAGGTGTGATTGAAGTTTACGAAAAAGTTCGTACAGAAAAGAAGGCAATCAAACGTTTGGTGGAAATCATCAAAGAGTCGACAAAAGATGGGAATTACCGTATCACAGTCATACATGGCAATGCTCCTCAAAAGGCAGCGGACTTACGTCAGCTTTTGATGGAGAGTGGTGTGACTGCTGAGATTCCAATTGCAACCTTTGGTAGTGTCATTGGAACCCACCTTGGAGAAGGTAGTATCGCTTTAAGCTATACGCCAGTCGTCTAGACTGTTCTTACAAGCTTTATATCATAGTAATTGAACACGGACTATTGCCTCTTGAAAAAAGATGCCTGTTTTTCCTTTCGTGGAAAGTCAGCGCCATTTCCTATTTTTCATGGGCAGCTAACGTCCTTTGTATCTTGATAATTGAACACGCCTGGAACCCTGTGTGAAAAAGATAGTTCTTCCAAGGAGGAGACACTCCTTGATCAGAACTCCTATTTTCACTTTGTGTTCTTACAGGCTTTGTATCTTAGACAGGAGTAGAGATGAGTATTCGAGTAATTATCGCCGGGTTTAAGGGAAAGATGGGCCAAGCTGCCTGTCAGATGGTCTTTGCTGATCCGGACTTGGACTTGGTCGCAGTTTTGGATCCGTTTGAGTCTGCGTCAGAATGGCAGGGAATTCCTGTCTTCAATGATAAGGCTGACTTGGCTGGTTTTGAAGCGGATGTCTGGGTAGATTTTACAACTCCAGCTGTTGCCTACGAAAATACACGCTTTGCTCTTGAAAATGGCTTTGCTCCAGTGGTTGGAACAACAGGCTTCACTAGTGAAGAAATTGCAGAACTCAAAGCATTTTCCCGTGAACAAGATTTGGGTGGCTTGATTGCCCCTAACTTTGCCTTGGGAGCTGTCTTGCTGATGCAATTTGCGGCGCAGGCTGCCAAATATTTCCCAAATGTGGAGATTATCGAGCTCCATCATGACAAGAAAAAGGATGCTCCGAGTGGAACAGCTATTAAAACAGCTGAGTTGATGGCAGAAGTTCGTGAGTCTATCCAGCAAGGTGCGCCTGATGAGGAAGAATTGATTGCAGGTGCCCGTGGTGCTGACTTTGATGGCATGCGAATCCACTCAGTCCGTCTACCAGGTTTGGTAGCTCATCAGGAAGTCATCTTTGGCAATCAGGGAGAAGGATTGACCATTCGTCATGACTCCTATGATCGTAGCTCCTTCATGACAGGGGTCAATTTGGGAATCAAAGAAGTTGTCAAGCGTCATGAGCTTGTCTATGGATTAGAACACTTATTATGAGATTAACGCAAATGCCTTCTGAATTTCAGAAGGCTTTACCAGTATTAGAAAAAATTAAAGAAGCAGGCTTTGAGGCCTATTTTGTTGGGGGCTCTGTTCGAGATGCCCTCCTCAATCGTCCCATCCACGATGTGGATATTGCGACTTCTTCTTATCCAGAGGAGACCAAGCAGATTTTTCCGCGAACAGCCGATATTGGAATCGAGCACGGAACTGTCTTAGTTTTAGATGGGGACGAGGAGTATGAGGTAACCACCTTTCGGACCGAAGATGTCTATGTGGACTACCGCAGACCCAGTGCGGTTTCCTTTGTGCGTTCGCTAGAAGAAGACCTCAAGCGCCGTGATTTCACAGTCAATGCCTTCGCCTTGGATGAGACAGGTGAAATCATTGACTTGTTCCATGGTTTAGAAGATTTGAAATACCAAGTCTTACGAGCAGTTGGAGTGGCTAGTGAGCGTTTTAACGAAGATGCTCTGCGAATTATGCGTGGTTTCCGTTTTCAGGCCAGTCTCGGTTTTAAACTTGAGTCAGAAACTTTTGAAGCGATGAAGACTTTGACGCCACTTTTGGAGAAAATTTCTGTGGAGCGCACCTTCGTTGAGTTTGATAAGCTCTTGCTGGCACCTTTTTGGCGAGTTGGTCTGGCTTCCATGATTGAAAGTCAAGCTTATGACTATCTTCCAGATATGGCAGGAAGCCAAGACAAGCTCAACAAACTGTTTGATTTGGAGACTGATTTCACTTTTGAGTCTTCCGAACAAGCCTGGGCGGCTCTCTTGTGGGCTATGGAGATTAAAGATGCACAGCCATTTTTGAAAGCTTGGAAAACCTCACGACAGTTTGCCAAGCAGGTGCAGGATTTACTGACTATTTTGGCTTTGCGAGAAGAAGGAGAGCTGAGCAAGCGTGATTGTTACCGCTTTGACTTGGGTTTACTTTTACAGGCTGAAAATCTTCGTCAGGCACAAGGAAAAGAAGTCAATCCACAAGCTATCACAGAAACTTACCAAAGTCTGACCATTCATGATAAGAAAGAAATTCAGATTAACGGTGGCATTTTGATTAAGGAATATGGTTACCAGCCAGGACCAGACTTGGGAGAGATTTTAACAGAGATTGAGTTTGCCATTGTCGATGGAGAGTTGGAAAATGATCGTCAAGCTATCCATGCTTACCTGAGGGAGAAAAAATGAGTGATTTTATCGTTGAAAAACTAAGCAAATCCGTTGGTGACAAGACCGTTTTTAAGGATATTTCCTTTATTATCCATGATTTGGATAGAATTGGTCTGATTGGTGTTAATGGAACGGGTAAGACAACCCTTTTGGACGTCCTTTCTGGCACTTCTGGCTTTGATGGGGACGTTAGCCCCTTTTCAGCTAAGAATGACTATAAGATTGGCTACTTGACTCAGAATCCAGACTTTGATGATAGCAAGACGGTCTTGGATACGGTTCTGTCCAGCGACCTCAAGGAAATTCAGCTGATTCGTGAGTATGAGTTGATCATGCTCAACTACAGTGAGGACAAGCAGGCTCGTTTGGAACGGGTCATGGCAGAGATGGACTCTCTCCAAGCTTGGGAAATTGAAAGCCAGGTCAAGACGGTTCTCAGCAAGCTAGGTATTCAGGACTTGTCGACTCCAGTTGGTGAATTGTCAGGTGGTCTGAGAAGACGTGTTCAGTTGGCGCAAGTTCTCCTAGGAAACCACGACCTCTTGCTTCTGGATGAGCCGACCAACCACCTGGACATTGCGACCATTGAGTGGCTGACCCTTTTTTTGAAAAATTCCAAGAAGACAGTTCTCTTTATCACCCATGATCGCTATTTCCTAGATGCACTGTCAACACGAATTTTCGAGTTAGACCGAGCAGGCTTGACCGAGTATCAGGGGAATTATCAGGATTATGTTCGCCTTAAGGCGGAGCAAGATGAGCGTGACGCTGCTCTCCTTCACAAAAAGGAGCAACTCTATAAGCAAGAATTAGCCTGGATGCGAAGACAACCGCAAGCGCGTGCGACCAAGCAGCAGGCTCGTATCAATCGTTTCCATGACTTGAAAAAAGAAGTTTCAGGCGGCGTTGCTGAGGCAGACTTGACCATGAACTTTGAAACCAGTCGGATTGGGAAAAAAGTCATCGAGTTTAAAGATGTTTCCTTTGCTTATGAGAATAAGCCAATATTGCAAGATTTTAATCTCTTGGTGCAAGCTAAAGACCGTATCGGTATCGTTGGGGACAACGGTGTTGGGAAATCAACCCTACTCAACTTGATTGCAGGAAGTCTTGAGCCAACTGAAGGACAAGTTGTGAGAGGGGAAACTGTTCGCATCGCCTATTTCTCTCAACAAATTGAAGGCTTGGATGAAAGCAAACGAGTTATCAATTACTTGCAGGAAGTAGCAGAAGAGGTTAAGACTAGTGGTGGTTCTACGACTTCCATTGCAGAGTTGCTAGAGCAGTTCCTCTTCCCACGTTCGACGCATGGAACCTTGATTGAGAAATTGTCAGGTGGAGAGAAAAAACGTCTTTATCTCCTCAAATTGCTTTTGGAAAAACCAAATGTTCTTCTTTTGGACGAGCCAACCAATGACCTAGACATTGCGACTCTGACAGTTTTGGAGAATTTCTTGCAGAGCTTTGCAGGGCCTGTCTTGACAGTTAGCCATGACCGCTATTTCTTGGATAAGGTAGCAACTAAGATTCTTGCTTTTGAGGATGGCAAGATTCGTCCTTTCTTTGGTCATTACACAGACTATCTTGACGAAAAAGCCTTTGAAACAGAGATGGCCAATCAAGTGCAAAAGGCCGAAAAGGAGAAAGTGGTCAAGGTACGTGAAGACAAGAAACGTATGACCTACCAAGAAAAGCAGGAGTGGGCAAGCATTGAAGGGGATATTGAAGCCTTGGAAAATCGTATCGCTGCTATTGAAGAAGAGATGCAGGCAAATGGCTCTGACTTTGGCAAACTGGCGACGCTTCAGAAAGAGCTAGACGAGAAAAACGAAGAACTCCTTGAAAAATACGAACGCTATGAATACCTAAGTGACTTTGATAGTTAGGTGAATAGAAAAATCCTGTTATTACGACAGGATTTTTCTATTCTTCTTTTTTAGTCTCTTGATGAAAGATATTTTGCCAAGTCTCATGGCGACGCCAGATACTGGTGTGGACGATGCCATCTAGCTTATAGCAAATGAGCTTGGTTTTCTGACTAATGGAGGTAATCTGAATGTCCTTAATTGCAGCTTTAAGTTCTTTTTCAGCCTTATAGGCCTCTTTATCCATCTGCTCTCCATCTTGACGGATATAGATAAAGTCCTCAGCAAGGAGTTCTTCTAGTTGGTTTCCTTGGTCAATCAATTGCTCGCGCATGAGTAGTTTTTTGTAGACATTGTCTAAAATTTCGTCTTCAGGTATAGGAGCAGGTTCGATATGGACATCGGTGTCAAATACTCCAAAACGCTCTTCTAGCATGGATTCGACCTGGTCTGCAATTTCGTGACTTTCATAGACTGATAAATCAGGATTCATCTCCAGCGTGATATCAAGGTAGATATTGCTACCATAGGTACGCCCTC
Organism: bacterium; assembly: GCA_905221355.1. Lineage (GTDB taxonomy): Bacteria > Bacillota > Bacilli > Lactobacillales > Streptococcaceae > Streptococcus. Next base: position 15,787 of record CAJNCU010000004.1, on the reverse strand, counting down.
TTTGGGACTTGACCTTACTAATCTTTGGAATTTCCATTATGGCCTTTTGGTAGTCTTCTAGTAGCCGGTCATCAAAACCATCTGAAAGACTGAAGGACGATTCGATAAAGATATCATAGGCTGTCTTTAAGATAAAGAAAGTGATGATGATAGCGACTAATTTATCCACAATCGGATAATTAAAACTGCTGGCTAGGATAGCAATGGAAGTGCCAAGCGAGGTGACTGCATCGGAAAGATTATCTTTAGCTGCTGCCTTTAGAGCTTTGGATTTGGATTTCTTACTGAGGCGTGTGTTATAGAGATAAACGACAAACATAACCGCTGCAGAAATGATTCCTAGAAATGCTCCCAGAGGATCGATAATCGTTTGTTCCCGACTGAGGATTTTCTGAATGGTATCCCGAAGCACATCAAAGCCAACGTAGAACATGATGATGGAAGTAATCAAACTAGCTAAATCTTCAATCTTCCAGTGTCCAAAGCGGTGGTCACGGTCTGCAGGCTGGCGAGCCATCCGAATGCCAATCAGAAGAGCAACATTTCCGATAATATCGGATACGTTGTTGAAACCATCCGCTACCAAACTGGATGAATGAAGTAGATGACCAGTTGCTAATTTAGCTGCTGATAAGAGTAAGTAGGTCGAGATACTGACAATAGCACCACGCTCAGCTAACTTGAGATTTGAGATTGATTGCTTCATCAAACTTCCTTTTCAGTATAAGTAATATTCTTTCATTATACTGGTTTTTGCGGGAAAATTCAAATTTAGTCCTCCTTTATCGAATTTTAATGATTGAAAACTTTTCAAAATTTGGTATAATAGTACTACTCAAGGGAGTAGCTGGCAGAAACCTGTGATAGTGTCGTCATTCCGAATTGTATACTGCAAAGTATGCTTTCCGGCCCTATCTTAAACAGCGAGACTTGTTATGATTAACAAGTCTCTTTTTGTTTGTCATAAAACAAAAAGAGAACTTGTTTTGCACACAATGTCAAGGAGGAGACACATGTCAAAAGAACAAAAACGCCAAGCGTTTTATACTCAAAGTCCTGAAGAGGTCTTGAAGTCAGTTGAAGCAACTGAGCAAGGTCTTTCGTCAAGCGAAGCACAGAAACGCCTGGCTGAATATGGACGCAATGAACTGGAAGAGGGTGAGAAAAAATCTCTCCTAGTCAAGTTTATTGAGCAATTTAAGGATTTGATGATTATCATCCTAATTGCTGCAGCTATCTTATCAGTAATAACTTCTGGTGGGGAAGATATTGCAGATGCCATCATTATCCTAGCCGTGGTTATCATCAACGCTGCCTTTGGTGTTTACCAAGAAGGAAAAGCAGAAGAAGCCATCGAAGCCCTCAAGTCTATGTCTAGTCCAGCTGCTCGCGTTATTCGTGATGGACACATGGCAGAGATTGATTCCAAAGAATTGGTGCCAGGAGATATCGTTGCCCTTGAAGCAGGTGATGTAGTGCCAGCAGACCTACGTTTGCTAGAAGCCAACTCTCTTAAAATCGAAGAAGCTGCCTTGACAGGTGAGTCTGTTCCAGTCGAAAAAGACTTAACAGTCGAGCTTGCTGCAGATGCTGGTATTGGTGACCGTGTCAATATGGCCTTCCAGAACTCAAACGTGACCTATGGTCGAGGTCTTGGTGTTGTTGTCAATACAGGTATGTACACTGAAGTTGGTCATATTGCTGGCATGCTTCAAGATGCGGATGAGACGGACACGCCACTCAAACAAAACTTGAACGACCTTTCTAAGGTTTTGACCTATGCAATTTTGGTCATTGCCCTTGTTACTTTTGTAGTTGGAGTCTTCATTCAAGGTAAAGATCCACTTGGTGAGTTGATGACATCTGTTGCGCTTGCTGTTGCAGCCATCCCAGAAGGGCTTCCTGCTATCGTGACCATCGTTCTTGCCCTTGGTACTCAAGTTTTGGCCAAACGAAACTCTATCGTTCGTAAGTTGCCAGCAGTTGAAACGCTTGGTTCGACTGAGATCATCGCTTCTGATAAGACTGGTACGCTTACCATGAACAAAATGACAGTCGAAAAAGTCTTCTATGATGCGGTTCTACATAACTCGGCTGATGACATTGAACTAGGTCTTGAAATGCCACTACTTCGTTCAGTTGTCTTGGCCAACGATACCAAGATTGATGCTGAAGGAAACCTGATCGGGGATCCAACGGAAACAGCCTTCATCCAGTATGCCTTGGACAAGGGTTACGATGTTAAAGGGTTCTTAGAGAAATATCCTCGTGTAGCTGAATTGCCGTTTGACTCTGACCGTAAGCTCATGTCAACGGTTCACCCATTGCCAGATGGTAAATTCCTCGTGGCAGTCAAAGGGGCTCCAGATCAACTCTTGAAACGTTGTGTTGCTCGTGATAAGGCGGGAGATGTTGCTTCGATTGATGAGAAAGTCACTGAATTAATTCATACAAACAACTCGGAAATGGCTCACCAAGCCTTGCGTGTCCTTGCAGGTGCTTATAAGATTATCGAAAATATTCCAGAAAATCTTACTTCTGAAGAGCTTGAAAACAACTTGATCTTTACTGGTTTGATTGGGATGATTGACCCTGAGCGTGCCGAAGCGGCAGAAGCCGTTCGTGTCGCTAAAGAAGCGGGAATCCGTCCAATCATGATCACTGGTGACCACCAAGACACAGCAGAAGCTATTGCTAAACGTTTGGGAATTATCGACGAAAATGACTCGGAAGACCATGTCTTGACTGGTGCTGAACTCAACGAACTTTCTGATGAAGAATTTGAAAAAGTCGTTGGTCAATACTCTGTTTATGCGCGTGTATCTCCAGAACACAAGGTTCGTATCGTGAAAGCTTGGCAAAAACAAGGTAAGGTCGTTGCCATGACAGGTGATGGTGTTAATGATGCGCCAGCTTTGAAAACAGCCGATATAGGTATCGGTATGGGAATCACTGGTACAGAGGTTTCTAAGGGTGCATCTGACATGATCCTTGCAGATGATAACTTTGCGACCATCATCGTCGCAGTTGAAGAAGGACGTAAGGTCTTCTCAAACATTCAAAAGACCATTCAGTACCTACTTTCTGCCAATACAGCTGAAGTATTAACCATCTTCTTATCAACCTTGTTTGGTTGGGATGTCTTACAGCCAGTTCATCTCTTGTGGATTAACTTGGTAACCGATACCTTCCCAGCTATCGCTCTTGGTGTTGAGCCAGCTGAGCCAGGTGTTATGACCCACAAACCACGTGGACGCAAGTCAAGCTTCTTCTCAGGTGGGGTCATGAGTTCCATCATCTATCAGGGCCTCCTTCAAGGCGCCCTTGTTCTGGCCGTTTATGGTCTTGCCCTTCTTTACCCAGTTCATGTGGGTGACAATCAAGCTATCCACGCTGATGCTCTTACTATGGCCTTTGCAACACTTGGTTTGATCCAGCTCTTCCATGCCTACAATGTAAAATCTGTTTACCAATCCATTTTGACTGTTGGTCCATTTAAATCTAAAACTTTCAACTGGTCAATCTTGGTTTCATTTATTTTACTAGCATCAACTATTGTTATCGATCCATTAGAAAGCATCTTCCACGTAACCAAACTAGACTTATCACAATGGGGAATCGTTATGGGCGGAAGCTTCTCAATGATACTTATTGTCGAAATCGTTAAGTTTGTTCAACGTAAACTTGGTTTTGATAAGAACGCGATTTAAAAAGAAAGTCATCTTCGGATGGCTTTTTTTGCATTTGAGGAGAATAGTTAGGAGTTATCCGCTTTTGTGCTATAATAAAGTAAAATGGCAAGGAGCGTAAGAGAATGGAAAAGAAAATTGTCCGAGATGTCTTATTTTTGTCGCAGGTCTCGAAACCTGCAAGGCAGGAAGACCTTTATCTAGCTAGAGATTTACAGGATACTCTGCTGGCCAATCGCGAGACCTGTGTCGGTCTAGCGGCTAATATGATTGGCGTGCAGAAGCGCGTGATTATCTTTAATCTTGGCTTGGTTCCCATAGTCATGTTTAATCCCGTTCTCCTTTCATATAAAGAACCTTACGAGACAGAGGAAGGTTGTTTGTCCTTGACTGGGGTACGGCCAACGACTCGTTATGAAACAATTACGGTTTCCTATCGCGATAGCAAGTGGCAGGAACAGACCATTACACTGACAGGTTTTCCAGCTCAGATCTGCCAACATGAACTGGATCATTTGGAAGGACGGATTATTTAGGAGGAACTCAGATGAAACGCATACTTTTTGAACTTGTTTTTATCGCAACGACTTGGTATATCTTTTTGCCGCCACTTAATCTTACTAGCTGGGAATTTATCTTTTTCCTATGTGGACATTTGGTGGTGATGGGGATTTTGTTTAGTTTTCGAAGGGATACCAATCTTCTCAAGACAGTTCACGTACGTCATGGAAAGGTTGCCAACGAACTCAATCTAGAAGGGCTTCATTTTAATAAATTAGGTGGAGGATTGTTGCTGGCTGCAGGTCTTATCTTTGCCCTTGCTGGTCTGATAAGCCTAGTAACTTCTAGCTTTTTCCAAGCAAAAAACTATGCTAATGTGGTTTCTATCACCGAAAAAGACTTTAAAGATTTTCCTAAGAGTGATACCAGTAAGGTTCCGATTTTAGATCGGAGCACTGCAGAAAAAATTGGTGACCGTTATCTGGGCTCTCTGACGGATAAGGTCTCCCAGTACGTAGCAGCAGATACTTATACCCAGCTGACGGTTGATGGCAAACCTTATCGGGTAACTCCTTTGGAGTATGCTGACCCGATCAAATGGTTTAATAATCAGTCCAAGGGAATTGGTGAGTATATCAAGGTTGACATGGTGACGGGAAATGCGGAATTGGTGGATCTAAAAACGCCGATGAAGTATTCAGACTCTGAGTATTTTAATCGCGATGTCAAACGTCATCTTCGGATTAAGTACCCAACCAAGATTTTTAAAACGCCATCCTTTGAGGTGGATGATGAAGGCAATCCTTTCTATGTAGCAACCGTTTATCAAAAGCAGTTTGGTCTAGGAGTTCCTCGTCCTTCATCTGTTGTTATCTTAGACGCCACCAATGGAGAAACCAAGGAATACAGCTTGGATGAAGTCCCAGAATGGGTGGATCGTGTCTATCCAGCGGAAGAAACCATCGAGCAAATCAATTACAACGGCAAGTATAAAGACGGCTTCTGGAATGCCTTGATTTCTAAGAAAAATGTTACCCAAACGACTGAGGGCTATAACTATCTTTCTATCGGAAATGACATTTATCTCTATACGGGGGTAACTTCAGCAAATGCTGACGAAAGTAATCTAGGATTTATCCTTGAAAATATGCGTACTGGTGAAATCACCAAGTACAATCTAGCTTCAGCAACCGAAGAATCTGCCCGTGCTTCTGCAGAGGGAGCAGTGCAAGAGAAGGCCTACAAGGCTACCTTCCCTATCCTTGTTAATCTCAATGACAAGCCTCTTTATATCATGGGCTTGAAAGATAACGCAGGCTTGGTCAAGGAGTATGCATTGGTCGATGCCGTGGAGTACCAAAACGTCATCGTAGCAACTACGGTAGATGAACTCCTCAGCAAGTATGCCAATAAAAATGACCTCGAGTTGGATAATGAAACGGTAGAAAACATCAAGGGTATCGTCTCAGACCTTAAATCAGCTGTCATCAAGGGTGATACCGTCTATTTCTTTAAAGTTGATGGCAAGATTTATAAGGTCAAGGCTTCCGTATCAGACGACCTTCCTTACCTCGAAAATGGTCAATCCTTTGAAGGTCAAGTTGGAAAAGATAATTACCTCAAGACCTTTAAAGTACAATAATACTCTTCGAAAATCAAATTCAAACTACGTCAGCTTCGCCTTGCCGTACTCAAGTACAGCCTGCGGCTAGCTTCCTAGTTTGCTCTTTGATTTTCATTGAGTATAAAAATAGGTTTTCTCAGTTCAAGGAGAAAAAAGATAAATTCTTATCTATCTTAACAAGCTTAGCTGGCACAGCCCTTGTTCTCGTGGCTATCTGATTAGGATGACCAAAATAAACAGAGAAACCTCGGTATGAACTGAGGTTTTTAAGATGAAATTCTTGGTCGTGGTTGAAAAATATGCTACACTAACAATATGAAAATTTTAATCCCAACAGCAAAAGAAATGAACACAAACTATCCTTGTATCGAAGCGCTTCCCTTGAGGGAAGAAAGTCAGGCAGTCCTTGACTCATTGGCGCACTACTCAGCTAGTGAATTAGAGCCCTTTTATAAGGTATCTGCTGAGAAAGCAGAAGAAGAGTACGCTCATATTCAAGCTTTAAAAGATCACAGGGCTAAACATTATCCAGCCTTGAAACTTTTCGATGGTCTCATGTATCGTCACATCAAACGAGATGGGTTAACCGAGGCTGAACAAACCTATCTTGAAAATCATGTCCTGATTACCTCGGCTTTATACGGTGTTGTCCCCGCCTTGTCGCCCATGGCTCCTCATCGTTTGGACTTCTTGATGAAGTTAAAAGTAGTTGGTAAAACCCTAAAGACTCATTGGAAGTCAGCCTACGATGAGGCGCTACAGGATGAGGATTTGATATTCTCCCTCCTATCATCAGAGTTTGAAACCGTATTTTCGAAGGAAATCAGAGAAAAGATGGTGACTTTTAAATTTATGGAGGACAAGGCAGGTCAGTTGAAAATCCATTCAACCATTTCAAAAAAAGCGCGTGGGGCCTTTTTGACCGCCTTGATAGAAGGACAAGTTCAAACAGTTGAGCAAGCTCGTAAGCTTAGCTTCGCCGGTTTTGACTACCAACCTGATTTATCCAGTGATTTAGAACTCGTCTTTGTGAAACAAGCATAAAACCAGCTCATTCGAGCTGGTTTTTGTTTGATTAGTTGATGGCTGTAAGAAGGTCGTCCGCTTGTTTTGCAAGTGACGAAGCGGTTGCTTCTTCTAACACCAATTTTCCGTCTGCCCAAGCAGAGTCATTGACACGAGCAGCTGTAAAGTCACCAACGACTTGTGTACGGATAAATGGCAAGAGGTCTTTGTAAATAGCAAAGAGTTGATCGTGACCGGCATTGGCTACAGATGAGACAGTGATAAACTTGTCTTGGAGGGCAGAAGCACCACGTGTATCAGACAAGTCAATGGCGCGAGAGAGCCAGTCAAGCAAGTTCTTTACTGTTCCAGGGATAGAGAAGTTGTAGACTGGAGAGAAGATCCAGATCGCATCCGCAGCAAGGACTGCTTCACGAGCAGCAGCTACAGCTGGATGAGTTGGAACTTCCAAATCTTGGCTGAAGAGAGGAACAGCTGAGTAATCAAGATAGCTAACTTCCGCTTTTCCAGCAAGTGCTTTTTCAGCTTCGAGGGCCATTTGGTGGTTGAAAGAACCTTGGCGTAGTGAACCGACGATAAACAATACTTTTTTAGACATGTTGTGTCTCCTTTAGTTTAAAATTTAAAGAGCGAACTCTTTTGTTACCATCCATGTTACAACAAATGATACTAATTAGCAATAAATGTGCTCACAAATTTTTAAATTTTTTTAAAATGCGGATTAAGTCTTCCTTTTCGCCATCTTCCAAGATGCTGAGTGCTTCTACGATAGAATCGATATGGTCAGGAAGAACCTCTTCGATTTTTCTGCGTCCTGCAGGTGTTAATTTCAGGAAAAAGGAGCGACGATCCTTGGGGTCGCAAGTTCTAGAAATCCATCCATCTCGAACCATATTTCGAATGACAACAGTCATGTTTCCAGAAGTGGCTAGCATTTTTTCAATCAAATCCTGAATGCGTAGTTCCCCCTTGCTATAGAGGGTTTCCAGAACGGAAAATTGGGTGGGTGTTAGCCCGTGTTCTTTAGCAGCCTTAGCTTCATATGGTTTAAAAGTCCGTATGGCTTTATTGAGGACGATAGCCGTTTTTAAGTCTAATTGATTATCGGAAATTTTCTCTTTCAAATATTGTTTCATAAGGTTATTTTATCAATAATGAGAGAGAAAAACAAGAACTTATATTTTATAGGAAAAGAATCTTAGAATGTTCCTGTCTTCACTTGTAATAAAAGAGGAGAGATGGTAAAATAGACGAGTGAAACTAAGACAGAAAAAAGCAAAAAACAAGCTACTTTTACAGTATGGAATTGGCATTGCTCTGGTACTACTAGTCATGACAACTTCCTTCCTTTATCTGATATCACTCAGCATGAAACCCTATCAAGATGCTAGGGTTGAAGGAGAAAAACTAGCCAAGCAGTATGCAGAATTGGAAAAGGCAGATCAGGTTGATTTCTATAATGGACTAGAGGGTTATTACAGTGTTCTGGGGCATAATAAAAAGCAAGAGGCCATTGCCGTACTGATTGAAAAGAATGACCACAAGATTTATGTTTATCAGCTTGATAAGGGGATTTCTCAAGACAAGGCAGCGACGATTTCGAGGGAAAAAGGAGCTAGCGACATTGACAAGATTACTTTTGGTCGTTATCAGGACAAGCCGATTTGGGAAGTTAAGTCAGGAAACCAGTACTATCTGGTTGACTTTGGAACAGGAGCAGTGATCCAATAAGGAGGGCATATGAAACTATCCAAACGTGTACTAGAAATGGAAGAAAGCGTCACTCTAGCTAGTGATGCAAGAGCCAAAGCATTAAAAGCTCAGGGAAAGGATGTTCTTTTCTTAACCTTGGGACAGCCTGATTTTCATACTCCTGAAAACATTCAGGATGCAGCGATAGAAGCGATTCGAGATGGACGAGCTTCCTTTTATACAGTTGCTTCAGGCCTACCAGAGTTAAAAGCGGCGGTTAATACCTATTTTGAACGCTACTATGGGTATTCCGTAGCGGCTAACGAGGTTACCTTTGCCACTGGTGCCAAGTTCTCTCTCTACACCTTCTTTATGGCTGTGGTCAATCCAGGTGATGAGGTCATCATTCCTACACCATACTGGGTCAGCTATGGAGATCAGGTCAAGATGGCAGAAGGTGTGCCAGTCTTTGTCCAGGCCAAGGAAGACAATCACTTTAAAGTAACAGTAGAGCAGCTAGAAGCAGCCCGAACAGATAAGACCAAGGTCTTGGTTCTCAATTCGCCATCGAATCCGACTGGTATGATCTACTCTCGTGAGGAACTCTTGGCTATCGGAAATTGGGCTGTTGCGCATGATGTCCTTATCCTAGCAGATGATATTTATGGACGTCTGGTTTATAACGGGAACGAATTTGTTCCAATTTCTAGTTTGTCAGAAGCCATTCGCAAGCAAACCATTGTGATTAACGGTGTATCTAAGGCCTATGCCATGACTGGTTGGCGGGTAGGTTATGCTGTGGGAAATCCTGAAATTATCGCTGCTATGAGCAAATTGACAGGACAAACGACTTCAAATCTGACAGCAGTATCTCAATATGCAACGATTGAGGCGCTGACTGGACCGCAAGACTCTGTTGAAACCATGCGTCAAGCCTTTGAAGAACGTTTGAATACCATTTATCCACTCTTGTGCCAAGTGCCAGGATTCGAAGTTGTCAAGCCCCAAGGTGCCTTCTATCTCTTCCCAAATGTTAAAAAAGCGATGGAAATGAAGGGTTATACCGATGTGACAGAGTTTACAACAGCTATTCTCGAAGAAGTCGGACTGGCCTTGATTACAGGAGCTGGATTTGGAGCACCAGAAAATGTTCGTCTCAGCTATGCTACAGACTTGGATACATTAAAAGAAGCTATTCGTCGTTTGCATCAATTTATGGAAAAATAAAACTTAGAATCTTCGCCTTTTTAGCGAAGATTTTTTGTAACGAAAATCTCGCGATTTTTCTTTAGTAGAACCTAGCTATCGCAGTCTATTTATGGTAAAATAGTGGGTAATGATGTCTTCGGACAAGTTAAACGAAAAAAGGAAGATAGATTATGACAAAACGTGTAACAATTATCGAAGTAAAAGACTACGTTGGTCAAGAAGTGACCATCGGAGCCTGGGTTGCCAACAAATCAGGAAAAGGGAAAATTGCCTTCTTGCAATTGCGTGACGGAACATCCTTTTTCCAAGGAGTCGCCTTCAAACCAAACTTCATTGAAAAATTTGGTGAAGAGGTAGGTCTTGAAAAATTTGAAACGATCAAACACTTGAGCCAAGAAACGTCTGTTTATGTGACAGGGATTGTCAAAGAAGACGAACGTTCTAAGTTTGGTTATGAGCTCGATATTACAGACATCGAAGTGATCGGTGAATCTCAAGACTACCCAATCACACCAAAAGAACACGGAACAGACTTCTTGATGGACAACCGTCACTTGTGGCTCCGCTCTCGTAAGCAAGTGGCTGTGATGCAAATCCGTAACGCGATCATTTATGCAACCTATGAGTTCTTTGATAAGAACGGATTCATGAAGTTTGATAGCCCAATTCTTTCAGGAAATGCGGCAGAAGATTCAACTGAACTCTTTGAAACAGACTACTTTGGAACACCAGCCTACTTGAGCCAATCAGGTCAGCTTTACCTAGAAGCAGGGGCTATGGCTCTTGGCCGTGTCTTTGACTTTGGTCCAGTATTCCGTGCTGAAAAATCAAAAACACGCCGTCACTTGACTGAGTTTTGGATGATGGATGCTGAGTACTCCTACCTGACACACGATGAATCACTTGACTTGCAAGAAGCTTACGTAAAAGCCCTTCTTCAAGGTGTACTTGACCGTGCTCCCCAAGCCTTGGAAACTTTGGAACGTGATACAGATCTTTTGAAACGCTACATTGCAGAGCCATTCAAACGCATCACTTACGATCAAGCCATTGACCTCTTGCAAGAGCATGAGAATGATGAAGATGCTGACTATGAGCATTTGGAGCATGGAGATGACTTTGGTTCACCACATGAAACCTGGATTTCAAACCACTTTGGTGTACCAACCTTTGTCATGAACTACCCAGCAGCTATCAAGGCCTTCTACATGAAACCAGTTCCTGGAAATCCAGAGCGCGTGCTTTGTGCAGACTTGCTTGCCCCAGAAGGTTACGGAGAAATCATCGGTGGTTCTATGCGTGAGGAAGACTATGATGCCCTTGTCGCTAAGATGGAAGAACTTGGTATGGATCGTACAGAGTATGAATTCTACCTTGACCTTCGTAAATACGGTACAGTTCCACACGGAGGATTTGGTATCGGTATCGAGCGTATGGTAACCTTCGCAGCTGGAACCAAACACATCCGTGAAGCCATTCCATTCCCACGTATGTTGCACCGTATCAAACCGTAAAATAAATCAAAACGCCCTTAGGGCGTTTTTTCAAAGTAGAAGAAAGAAGAGGTGGAGATCATGTAAAGCACAGCTTAACAAGTGACAAACACAAAGATACAAATACACTTGTTAAAGGAGAAACTATGTTTAAACGAAATTACCGGAAGAATATCGGTCTCATGGCTGGTGTGGAATTTTTTGCCTTTCTGGGCATTACCAGCTTTTGGATTCTATTTCTCAGTCAAAATGGGATGTCACTTTGGCAGATTGGCTTATTGGAAAGTATTTTTCATGCCACCAGTGTCATCTGTGAAATTCCCTCTGGAATGTTAGCTGACCGCTATTCCTATAAAACCAATCTATATTTAAGTCGAATCGCTGGGATTGCGTCGTCGATTCTTATGTTACTAGGACAAGGTAATTTTTGGATTTACGCACTCGCTATGGTGGTGAGTGCCCTGTCTTATAATTTTGATTCGGGGACGAGTGCAGCCATGGTTTATGATTCGGCCGTGGAGGCTGGATTAAAAGAGCGCTACTTGTCCATCTCCAGTTTTATGTCAGGAGTCGCAGAAGGAACTCGGTCTTTGGGAACCGTTTTAGCGGGATTTTTTGTCCATGGTCAATTACACTTGACCTACTATATCATGATTGCTACTTCTACAATCGTTCTTTTCCTAACTTGGATGCTAAAAGAGCCTAGTGTTAAAGCGCAAAAATCTGAGCGCTTGACGATGAAAAAAATAATCTGGACTGTCAAAGAGGAGTTGCGGAGAAATCCCAGTCTTTTTAGTTGGATGATTCTTTCCCAAATCATCGGGACACTGATGTGCATGTTTTATTTTTACTATCAAAATCAACTTCCTGACTTAGAAGGGTGGCAGATTTCGATGGTCATGTTGATGGGCAGTGTTTTGAATATCTGGGCAGTTTATCTAGCAAGTAAGATTGGGAAGAGGTATTCAGCCTTAAAACTCTTTCCCATTCTTGTACTCTTGACGGGAGGAACATATTTGCTTTCCTACTTCGGAACGCCGCTGATTTATATTTTGGTTTATTTGATCAGTAACGCCTTATATGCTCTCTTTCAGCCAATTTTTGATAATGATTTACAAAAGCGACTCCCAAGTGAGGTACGGGCAACCATGCTAAGTGTCTACTCTATGATGTTCAGCCTAAGCATGATTATCATTTTTCCTCTGACGGGATGGTTGATTGACTATCTAGGATTTGTAGTAGCCTTCCTTTACTTAGGGCTCATTTTAGTACTAGCCAGCTTTTTGCTATTTTTCATTTTGAAAGAGATGGCCAGAGCTTTGGAACTCAAAGAGGATGTTATTTCTAAGTAATAAAGTTATTTTTTCACTTTTATCTTTTTTACTTGCTATCTATCAGTTTTTCTAGTATAATGGTTTATTGTGAGCGAACCTCACTTACCCCTTGCAAAGACTGGGGGTCATTAGACCAAAAGGAGGAACATATCAATGGCTAAATACGAAATTCTTTATATCATTCGTCCAAACATTGAAGAAGAAGCGAAAAACGCTTTGGTAGCACGTTTTGACTCTATCTTGACTGACAACGGTGCAACTGTTGTTGAATCAAAAGACTGGGAAAAACGTCGTCTTGCATACGAAATCCAAGATTTCCGCGAAGGACTTTACCACATCGTTAACGTTGAAGCTAACGACGACGTAGCTCTTAAAGAGTTTGACCGTCTTTCAAAAATCAACGCTGACATTCTTCGTCACATGATCGTCAAACTTGACGCGTAAGAAGGTAGATTATGATTAACAATGTTGTACTTGTAGGGCGTATGACGCGTGACGCTGAGTTGCGTTATACCTCATCAAATGTAGCAGTTGCGACTTTTACTCTTGCAGTAAACCGTACATTTAAGAGTCAAAATGGCGAACGTGAGGCTGATTTTATCAATGTCGTTATGTGGCGTCAACAGGCTGAAAATCTTGCTAATTGGGCTAAAAAAGGCTCTCTTATCGGGATCACAGGCCGTATCCAGACTCGTAGTTACGATAACCAGCAAGGACAACGTGTTTACGTAACAGAAGTCGTGGCGGATAATTTCCAAATGTTGGAAAGCCGCGGAGTGCGTGAAGGACATTCAGGTGGCGCTTATTCTGCACCAACTGCTGGTCAATCAGCACCTGCAAACCCAGTACCAGACTTTTCACGTTCTGAAAATCCATTTGGAGCAACCAATCCATTGGACATTTCAGATGATGATTTACCATTCTAATGGACAATTAATACTATAAAGGAGAAAAAACATGGCTCAACAACGTCGTGGCGGATTCAAACGCCGTAAAAAAGTTGATTACATCGCAGCAAACAAAATTGAATATGTTGATTACAAAGATACTGAACTTCTTAGCCGTTTCGTTTCAGAACGTGGGAAAATCCTTCCTCGTCGTGTAACAGGAACTTCAGCTAAAAACCAACGTAAAGTAACAACAGCTATCAAACGCGCTCGCGTAATGGCTTTGATGCCTTTCGTAAACGAAGATTAAAAAAAGGGGTCCGGGTGGACCTCTTTTTCATGAGCTTGAAAACTAGAAAGCGAATTAAGACCCCAACGGGTCTTTTTTCACGAGCTTTGAAACGAGGGAGCGAGTTGGGTCCAGTGGACCTCTTTTTCATGAGCTCGGAAACAAGAAAGCGAATTAAGACCCTTACGGGTCTTTTTTTTACGAGCATGGAAATGAGAGAGCGAAAAAAACCGGCACTGCACTCCGTACTGGAACAAGAGAAAACCCCTCTTATGCGACCAGTTTTCTGTACTCTACAGGAGACTGGTCATTTAATTTCTGTTGAATTCTAGTTTCATTATAATTAGGATGTAATTTTTGACAATATCTGTTATACTATCTTTGGTTAAGTTTCTCCACTTATGGAGATAGAAGGTTTCAGACTTGAGAACAAAATGGAATCATTCGATATAGGCATTAGCTGCTGGCGTTCCTTTACGGGACATGGAGCGGGTGATGCCTTTTTCAGTACAAGCCTGATAGTATGTTTTGGAGGTGTAGACAGACCCCCTGATCACTGTGTAAGAGTGTCCTTTGAGGTAATTCGAGTTGATGAAGCGTGTCAAGCACAAAATCCGTATCCTGGCAATCTGAGATGGTATAAGCCACAATTTCACGATTATAGAGTTCCATGATAGAGGATAGATAGAGCCTACAGTTGCCAAAGTAGAGGTAGGAGATGTCCGTTACCAGCTTCTCCATAGGCTTGTCTGCCTGAAAATCACGATCCAACTTATTGTTTGTTACATGGTAAGGCTTTCCTAATTCAGTCCCCTTCATGATACGATAGATTTTCTTGCGATTTACGACGAGGTTATAAACTTTCTTGAGCAAGCGAGTGATGGTTCGATAGCCGTAAATAAAGTGATTTTCCATACAGAGTTTTTCGATTTTATCTGCTATTTCGTCTCTTTTTTGAGAATTCTTACGCTCCTGTTTCCAGCGATAAAAGGTTGAGCGTTTGACGCTGAAATACTCTAAAATAAGAGATACAGGGTAGGTTTTCTGATACTCTTCCACTAGCTTGATAAGATTTACTTTGCCGATTCTCTTACCAAGATCAGATACTTTTTTAGTAATTCTACCTGCAAACGTAACTGTTCGACTTCAGATAACTGTTTCATCCCTTTACCGTAAGTATATTGTTTCCCTACAGGTTGGTAGAAACGGTACAATTCATCATTCTGATACCATCTCCACCAAGTCTTCACCTGACTGACATTTTTAATACCGAGGGTATCCATGATAACCTTATTTGATTTACCTATCTTCTTCATTTCAATACAGGCTAACTTAGTTTCTACTGAATAGGCTTTTTTGACCATAACAAAACACTCCTGTTTCTAGTTTACCAGATTTCAACAGGAGTGTTTTTCTTGTGTCTCATTTTATGGGGGTAGTGCCGATTTTCTAGTAAAATAGAATTGAACGAACTAGTTACGAAAGGAAATCTTATGAGCTACCATCATTTTACCATAGATGAGCGTGAGAGTATTCTCATTTACCGTATGCAAGGCCTAAATTTTTCTCAAATTGCTAAGTTGCTTCATCGCCATCCGTCTAGTATTAGTTGCGAGTGGAAACGACATACAAAATCAGGAAGTTATTCTCCCAATCAAGCACAGGAATCTTACTATATTGCTAAATCACACTGTGGGCGGAAACGGATGCTTGAAATAGACCACAATTTGAGTAATACCATCAAACATCTATTTCTCGATTATCAATGGCATCCTTAAGAAATAGAAGGTCGGTTACGATTAGAGTATGGAAAAGCTGTTATTAGTTATCAAACAATCTATAGAGCCATCTATCGCTGTCACTTTGACAACAGGCTTTCACATGGTGCTCGTGGTGTCCTTCGCAAGCTCCGCCATCGTGGGAAAACATGTCATACAAAAGGTTATGTCGAAAAAGAGGGCGAATTTCTATTTCTCATACCATTCACGAAAAACCCGAAGAAGCAAACAAGCGAGCTAGGGTCGGTGATTGGGAAGCAGATAC
>CAJNCU010000003.1:0-179692 GCA_905221355.1 bacterium | reverse complement strand
CCCCTTGACCAACGGACCTTGAGCTTTTCAACTCTTTCTATTATACCTACTTTTCCTACTTTGTCAAGATCTTTTTTCAGTGAAGTTGATTTTTTCTTTTCTTCACTAACTTAACCACTGCTTCTGTCCGTGAAGTGTGGGGAAACATATCGACCGACTGGATATACTGGAGGTCATAGACTTTTACCAGTTTAACTAAATCTCGAGCCAAGGTCGAAACATTGCAGGATACATAGACCATTTTTTCTGGAACATAGGTCAGAATGGTATCCAACAGCTTATCATCTAAGCCTGTACGAGGAGGGTCGACTATCAGGGCATCTGCTCGGTAGCCATCTTGATACCAGCGTGGAATAATCTCTTCTGCTGTCCCCGCTTCGTAATGGGTATTGTCAAACCCCATTTTTTGAGCATTTCGCTTGGCATCTTCTATGGCTTCTGGGATAATGTCCATTCCTCTAAGACTCTTGACCTTCTTTGCGAAGGCAAATCCGATCGTCCCAACACCGCAATAGGCATCGATTAGATGGTCTTCTTTGCTGACATCCAGAGCCTTAATTGCTTCACTATAGAGAATTTCTGTCTGCTCCGGATTAAGTTGATAAAAAGCTCGGGGAGAGAGAGAAAACTCATAGTCGAGTACTCCTTCTTGAATGCTCTCTTGACCCCAGATAATTTCCGTCTTTTCACCATAGATTTCACTTGTTTTTGCTGTATTTGTATTGACTGCAACTGTGATGACTTCTGGAAAATTCTTGACTAGGTCTTTGACTAGTTGATTCAAATTTAGCTGGCGATTCGTGACGATGATTATCTGGACTTGTCCTGTTTTTCTTGCTCGACGTACCATGATGGTGCGAACGCCGAGCGTTTTTCTCTCATCGGTGATGGGGATTTGATGGTAAGTAAGAAGTTCAGCTAGGCGATTCGCAATTGTCTGGGTTCCCTTATCTTGCACCAAGCAGTCTTTCAACTCTACGAGGTAATGAGAGTTTTGCGCATACAAACCTGCCTTGACCTGATTTTTAAATTTCCGAGTCTGGAATTGTAGCTTAGCACGGTAGTACTTTGGTTCCTGCATTCCGATAGTTGGACGGATTTCATAGTTTTCATATCCTGCAGGAGCAAATTTTTTCAGGGCTTGATGGAGCAGATCCGTTTTAAACTCTAACTGTTTGTCATAGTGGAGGTGCATGATTTGGCAACCACCACATTCATTATAAATGGTACAAGCTGGCACGACTCGAAATTTAGACTTCTTATTAACCTTTAGCAATTTGGCTTCAACAAAGTTACGTTTAACAGAAGTAATCTGACAATAGATATCTTCTCCTTTGAGGGCGCCTGGCACAAAAACGAGGGTTTTCTGGTAGAAACCGATTCCCTCACCATTGATGCCCATCCGCTTAATTTTTAAAGGTATTTTTTGTTTGACTTTCAGATTCATACCCCTATCTTATCACATTTTAGGGTATAATAGAACTATGAAAATCACAAAACTTGAAAAGAAAAAACGCCTCTACTTGATGGAACTAGATGGACAGCAAACCTCTTATATCACGGAAGATACCATTGTCCGTTTTATGTTGTCTAAAGATAAGGTGGTTAGCACTGAAGAATTGACCGAGATTCAGGACTTTGCTCAGTTTTCTTATGGTAAGAACCTCGCTCTCTACCATTTATCCTTCAAGGCTCGTACCGAAAAGGAAGTGCGAGAGTATCTGAAAAAGTATGATCTTGATGAAACAATCACTAGTCAAGTTATCGCTAATCTTAAAGAAGATAACTGGATAAATGATCGTCAGTATGTCTACTCTATTATCAATGCCAATCAACTTTCTGGAGATAAGGGACCCTATGTGCTAGCTCAAAAACTGTCTCAAAAAGGGATTGCCAAAGCAACTATTGAAGATGTTTTAAAGGATTTTGATTTTTCGGAGGTTGCTCAACGTGTGGCGGAGAAACTTCTTAAAAAATACACGGGAAAGCTTCCCGCTCGCGCTTTGCAAGATAAGATTATCCAAAACTTGACTAACAAGGGCTTCTCCTATCCCGATGCTAAAAGTGCCTTTGATGACTTGGACAGTCAAGTCGACCAAGAAACGACTCAAGAACTCATTTTTAAAGAGCTAGACAAACAATATGCTAAGTATGCTCGTAAATATGAAGGTTACGAACTAAAGCAACGTTTGACCCAAGTTTTAGCTAGAAAAGGCTATGATTTTTCGGATATAGCAAGCGCTCTCAGAGAATATCTTTAACATTTTCAGGTAAAATTCAAAAAAATTAGACCAATTTATGATATAATAGTAGACGATAAACTTATAAATTGTAGAAAGTTGGTTAGTTATGAAACTTCCAAAAGAAGGCGACTTTATTACAATTCAAAGTTATAAGCATGATGGGAGTCTTCACCGTACTTGGCGGGACACCATGGTACTAAAAACAACAGAGAACGCTATTATTGGCGTCAACGACCACACACTTGTTACCGAAAGTGACGGTCGTCGTTGGGTGACTCGAGAACCGGCTATTGTTTACTTTCACAAAAAATATTGGTTTAATATCATTGCCATGATTCGTGATAATGGGATTTCCTACTATTGCAATATGGCCAGCCCCTACTATCTAGATGAAGAAGCCCTGAAATACATTGATTACGATTTGGATGTCAAGGTCTTCACTGATGGTGAAAAGCGTCTCTTGGACGTTGAAGAGTATGAGCGCCATAAACGCAAAATGAAGTATTCTGATGATTTAGACTATATTTTGAAAGAGCATGTTAAAATCCTTGTTGATTGGATCAACAATGGACGCGGCCCTTTCTCAGAGGCCTATGTCAACATTTGGTACAAACGCTACATAGAACTAAAGAATCGGTAAAGTTGTCGAACCGGGGTGAGAGCCCTGGTTTTTTTATTTGAAAAACCCAGCCTGGAAGCTGGGTTAATTACTATATATCTAATTTAGTGACAGTAAACTTGATATGGGAATAGTCTTTTTCAACATCCTTATCTAGCAAGAAAGCTGTGGCATTCTTCTTAACCTGAACAAGATCAATGTTCTGGGCTTGAGCTGCATAGACGCATCCACAATAACATTGACGATAGATATCATACTCCTCGCACATCTCCACTGAACGTTTATAGCCTTGATTTTTCTTGAAATCACTTGGAAGATAGTGGGTTGTGTAAATCTTTTGCACATCAATTCCGATGCTATTGATGGTTTGAGAATTCTTATGAGGACTGATGGTCAAGGCTGAACCAAAGTAGTCAAAGCCCAAGTCCATAGCTACCTGTGCTGTTTTGTCCAAACGGTAGTCAAAACAAACCTTGCAACGGTCGCCGCCTTCAGGTTCTTCTTCCAGTCCTCTGACTAACTTCCGGTATTCATTGGGTTCATATGGGGCTTCTAAATACTGAACCGTATTTCCTGTCCTCTCATTGAAATCACTGACAAATTTCTTGGTGACGTAAGCCCGCTTGTGGTATTCTGCCTTGGGATGGATGTTAGAATTGGCAAAATAGATAGTCACATCAGCGTATTTTGTCAGGTATTCTAGGGTGTAGGTACTACAAGGAGCACAACAAACATGCATGAGAATAGTGGGGCGTTGCTCATTTTTTTCCCAAACCTGAACCATTTTCTGCATAACACGGTCATAATTAATCTTCTGATTGGGATTCATCTTGCTCAGAATTTCTTCTACATCAATCATGTTCTTCTCCTTCTTCTAGTCTTATTTTATCATATAAGTTAGGAGAGCTCAAATCTATTTAGAAGAGAAAACCTTAAAAGGAGGGATGTATGTTCCCTCCTTTTGTGTTTTTTATAAGTTGCTTTTACATCATCCCGCCCATCATGCTTGGATCCATTGCTGGAGCTGGGGCTGCTGGTTCCGGTTTATTGGCTACGACTGCTTCTGTTGTCAAGATCAAGCTGGCTACAGATGCTGCATTTTGTAGAGCTGAACGGCTCACTTTAACTGGGTCGATGATTCCCTCTTCAATCATGTTGACCCACTCGCCAGTTGCTGCGTTGAAGCCTGTACCAACTTCAGCATTTTTCAAACGATCGATAACGATAGAACCTTCGAATCCTGCATTGTGAGCGATTTGACGGACAGGTTCTTCCAAGGCACGGAGAACAATATTACGTCCTGTTGCTTCATCTCCTGTCAATTCCAAATCAGCTACGGCTGGAATGACATTGGCAAGAGCAGTTCCACCACCTGCAACGATTCCTTCTTCAACGGCTGCACGAGTAGCGTTGAGGGCATCTTCAATGCGGAGTTTCATTTCTTTCAACTCAGTTTCAGTTGCAGCTCCGACCTTGATGACTGCGACACCACCTGACAATTTTGCCAAGCGTTCTTGCAATTTTTCACGGTCAAATTCTGAGGTTGTGGTTTCGATTTGAGACTTGATAACCGCAACACGGTGAGAAATGGCTTCAGGATTTCCAGCACCTTCTACGATAACAGTGCTATCTTTGTCCACAGTTACTCTCGCTGCTTGACCTAGCGCCTCAATAGTAGCGTCTTTCAACTCAAGACCAAGATCTTCTGTGATGACTGTTCCGCCTGTCAAGATAGCGATATCTTCTAACATAGCCTTACGACGGTCACCAAAGCCAGGGGCCTTAACTGCTACTACGTTGAAGGTTCCACGAATCTTGTTCAATACAAGAGTCGGAAGAGCTTCACCATCCACATCATCCGCAATAATCAAGAGAGGACGATTGCTTTGGAGAATGCTTTCTAGAAGTGGCAAGATTTCTTGGATATTTGAAATTTTCTTGTCGGTAATCAAGATGTATGGATTTTCAAGGTCCGCCACCATTTTTTCGCTATCTGTCACCATGTACTGTGAAAGGTAACCGCGGTCGAACTGCATTCCTTCCACGACTTCGAGCTCTGTTTCCATACCACGTGACTCTTCAATGGTGATGACTCCATCTTTGCCAACTTTTTCCATAGCTTCAGAGATGTATTCGCCAACTTTCTCAGAACGAGAAGATACGGCGGCAACCTGAGCGATGGCTTCTTTATTGGCAACAGGGATGGCATTGTTTTTCAAGGCTTCTACAGCTGCGGCAACCGCTGCTTCAATCCCACGACGAATGCCGATTGGGTTGGCACCTGCAGTGACGTTTTTAATTCCTTCGCGGACGATAGCTTGAGTCAAGACTGTTGCAGTTGTCGTTCCGTCACCTGCGATATCATTGGTTTTTGAAGCTACTTCTGATACCAATTTGGCACCCATATTTTCAAAATGGTCTTCTAATTCAATTTCTTTGGCAATAGTAACACCGTCATTGGTAATCAATGGTGAGCCAAATGATTTTTCCAACACAACATTACGACCTTTTGGTCCTAAGGTTACTTTAACAGTGTCTGCTAGGATATCAACACCACGAACCATGGCTGAACGAGCATCAGAGGAAAATTTAATTTCTTTTGACATACTTACTTTCTCCTTCTATTCTTCAATGATTGCCAAGATGTTGGCTTCGCCTACAATGACATACTTTTTATCGCCATCTTTGACATCAATACCTGCATGAGCCTCTACCAAGACAAGATCACCCATCTTAACACTTGGAGCAACCAGATCACCGTTCAAGGTGCGAACACCTTGTCCTGTAGCTACAACTCGGGCTGTTTTGGTTTTTTCTTGGGCTGATCCTGCAAGGACAAAGCCTCCAACAGTTTGTTCTTTTTCTTCGATTTTCAAGACCACACGGTCTCCTAATGGTTTCAACATCTGTTTTCCTCCATGATGAAATAGATATCATTAGCACTCTTTACATCTGAGTGCTAATTTATAGTTCTATTGTATCACTTGGTCAGAAATAGTCAAGAAAAAAGTCTGACTTTAGCAAGATAAAAAGTCTGAGACCAACTCAGACTTTTCAATGTTTATACTCAATGAAAATCAAAGATCAAACTAGGAAGCTAGCCGCAGGTTGCTCAAAACATGGTTTTGAGGTTGTAGATAAGATTGACGAAGTCAGTTACCTATACCCACGGCAAGGTGAAGCTGACGTGGTTTGAAGAGATTTTCGAAGAGTATTAAAATGGCAATTCTTCCTCTTCCAAGACCAAATCTGCCAAATCCTGTCCTGCATTATTTTCACGCATGGCACGTTGAGCGCGGCTTTCTAAAAGTTGGAATCCTGTCACAAGAACTTCAGTCACGTAGTTCATTTGACCATTTTTCTCGAAGCGACGGGTACGAAGTTCTCCATCCACAGAAATAAGACTACCTTTGGTTGCATAGCTTGCCAAGGTTTCTGCTAATCTGGCCCAAAGAACAAGATTGACAAAGTCAGCTTCACGTTCCCCGTTTTGGTCTTTGTAACGACGGTTCACAGCGATAGTTGCTCGCGCCACTGACTTGTCGTTGTTGGTTTTGTGCAATTCTGGTGTAGACGTCAAGCGCCCGATCATAATAACTTTATTATACATATTTTCTTCCTCCTACTTATCTATTCGTAAGGAATCAAAAAAAGTTACAAAAATTTGTAACTTTTCGAAGAAATTTTTTATTTTTTATGCACCATGAAACCTGTAGCCTGTTGATTGGCCATAATGGTCATATCTGTAATCTGCACACGACGGGGTTGACTGGTCACATAGACAACAGTGTCTGCGATGTCTTGTGCCTGCAAGGCTTCGATCCCCTGATAAACCGTCGCAGCCCGCTCTTTGTCACCATGAAAACGAACTGTAGAGAAATCTGTTTCGACAATCCCCGGTTGAATGGTTGTCACCTTGATGTCCGTTGCGATCGTATCAATTCGTAGTCCATCTGAAAAGGTTTTAACTGCTGCCTTGGTGGCTGAATAAACTGCTGCCCCAGCATAGGCATAAATTCCTGCGGTCGATCCCATATTGATAATATGACCCTGATTGGCTGCTACCATAGGAGGCAAGAAACAGCGAGTAACCGCCATCAAACCCTTCACATTGGTATCCAACATGGTCAGCATATCCAACTCTTCATAGTTTTGATAGGGAGCTAAACCAAGAGCTAGTCCCGCATTATTGACCAAGATATCAATCTGCCTTATCGTTTCCAAAATATCGGAGCAGACAGTCTTGACCATGGTCATATCCGTGACATCCAGTGGAAAGGTCCAAACTGTTTGATTTGGAAACGTTTCTGCAAACTCTGACTTGAGGGTCTCTAGTCTGTCTGTCCGTCGCCCTGTTAGAACGACATTCTCCCCCTGCTCCAGATAAGCACGCGCAATCGCTTCACCAATTCCAGAGGTCGCTCCTGTAATCACTACATTTTTCGCCATCTTATCCCCCTCTATCTGGTCTATCAAATACCGACAATTTCCTAGGCCGTCCAGTGTTTGGCTGGGTCAAATGGAGTTCCAACAACTTGGTCTTCTGATAATTCAATAACCCCACGCTTTTGCGGAGCATTTGGTAGATGCAATTCACGAGGGCTGCACATCATGCCAAAACTCTTTTCACCACGAAGTTCGCCTGGGAAAATGAGATTGCCTTTTGGCATCATAGCTCCAGGAAGAGCTACAATGGTTTTCAACCCAACACGCGCATTGGGAGCCCCCGCAACGATTTGCACTGTCTTGTCACTTGCGACGGCCACTTGGCAGATGTTGAGGTGGTCACTATCTGGGTGAGCGACCATCTCGACAATTTCACCAACAACAAACTTAGGTTCTTTGTCATTGACAATCTCTTCTGCAAAGCCTTCCGCTCGCAATTCTTGGTTCAAACGTTCTACTTGCTCATCTGTCAAAAAGACTTGACCGCGCTCTGCAATTTCAAACAAACTTGAAACTTCGAAAATATTCCAAGCTACTGTTTCCCCATTTTCTTTGAGGAAAACACGGGCAACCTTGCCTTTGCGTTCCACGTCCAACTTGGAATCTCCGCTGTTTTTCACGATGATCATAAGGACATCGCCGACATGCTCTTTATTATATGTAAAAATCATTCTTTCCTTTTTCTCCTATTTCAGTCCTGCTAAAAAGTCGTTAATTTGTTGCTTGCTTTTACGGTCACGGTTGACAAAACGGCCGATTTCCTTGTCCTTTTCTAAAACAACAAGACTAGGAATGCCGTACACATCCCAGAGTTTGGATAGATCCATGTACTGGTCACGGTCCACTCGAATAAAGGTGAACTCTGGATTGGTCTCCTCAATCTCTGGCAAGGATGGATAGATATAACGACAATCGCCACACCAGTCCGCCACAAAAAGGAAAACCTTCTTGCCATCTTGCTCGACAAAACCTGCAAGCTCTTCTATACTATTGGGAGTAATCATAAGACTTCCTCCTCATAGACCAGGTCTTCATTTTCATAGACAAAGGTATAATGACGGCCATCCTCGAAAATGACTCCTCCAACAAGTCGCTCTAGGCTACTTTCGTAGACTTGAACATAGAGAGTCGCAATCTCACCCATATCTGAGAAAAGTTCGCGCACGATAGCGGTCAACTCTTCTTGAGTCTTCATGAGTTTGTGGTTATCTGCTGCTTTTTTAGCCCCCAAAGCAAGGGCACTTAGACCAGCCACAGTCAAGCCAGTCATCCATAATTTCTTAGCTTTCATACCATTCATTGTAACACAAAAAGGGCTCTAGGACAAATGAGGAAGCCGTAGAAAAGCAAGTAAAAAGCCCCTTCTTTAAAGGAAAAGGACTTCTTATACTCAAAGAGCAAACTAGGAAACTAGCCGCAGGTTGCTCAAAACAGTGTTTTGAGGTTGTGGATAGAACTGACGAAGTCAGTAACTATACCTACGGTAAGGCGACGCTGACGTGGTTTGAAGAGATTTTCGCAGAGTATTATTCTTATTGCCAAGCGCCTGAGTTGCCAACGTAGTAGCCATCTGGTGTGTAGGTATTGCGAAGCATCTTACCTGATGAAGCTAGATAATACCACTTACCATTGTCTTTGACCCAATCATTCGCAATCATGGCACCAGAAGAACTTACATAATACCATTCTCCCTTGTCAAAAATCCAAGTGCTTGCTTTCATAGAGCCTGAAGTTGATAAATAGTACCACTTGCCTTGGTCGTAAAGCCAATCACTAGCAATCATAGCTCCTGATGATTTAAAGGCATACCATTTGCCACCTTGATAGAGCCAAGTTTGATTAAACATAATCCCTTTATCATTCATAAAGTACCAAGTTCCATTGTCTTTAACCCAAGCATTTTGAACTAGTTGGCCTTGTTTTTGATAGTACCAATTTTGGTCTGATTTTAGCCAGCTTTCTGCTTTTACAATCGGATAAAGTTCTCGGAAGGCTCCTCCACCCTTGTAGGAATGACTGATCGATTCTGGTTTTGTAAGTTTTAACTCACCATTGTCATGGTCTTTCCAAGCATAAACTTTTTGACCATTGATAGTCTCTGGTAAGGTAGCAGTGTAGGTCTTGGTTTGATAGTCCCATTTTGTATCAAGGTAGGTGTAATGGTCTTTTGATTCTTCAATACGGTAGTAGTCACTTTTCTCACCATTATATACATCATCTACCACTTTAGAGGACCAGGTCTTTACTTCATTTCCACTCTTGGCCTCGACCTTGATATCTCCTCTATAGCCATAAGGTACGTAGAAATTCAGGTAACGCCCCTCTGTACCGACCATAGACTTGTCCTTTTCTTGGCCTAGGAAATTGACTGTCTGATCTTGACCATTGAGACTGACCATCCACTCGATTTTCTCAGTTTTTGGCAAATCCAAGACTTTGATATCTACTTCATGGCCATTATTAAATCGAAGAATTTTGCCATCTTGATACTTAACCCCACCCTTAATAACCCATTCTTCTTCCAATTCGAATGCTTTTCCTGAATGAGGGAAAGCCAGTAAAGCTAAACCTGCTAGAGACAAACAAAATAGTGTGATTTTTTTCATTGTATATCCTCCTTAGGAATTATTATATTAATTATATCACTATCTATTTTTTTTGCAAATCTTATCCTAAATATGCTAGAAGAAACCTCTGAGATTATTCTCAGAGATTATAAGATAACTAGTTACTATTTTCAACTGCTGCAGTGACAAAGGCAGTGTAGAGTTCTTCTGGACGGTTTGGACGACTGGAAAGTTCAGGGTGATACTGACAAGCCACAAAGAATTTATTTTCAGGAATCTCCACAATTTCTACCAAACGATTGTCTGGAGAAACTCCTGAGAAGACAAAGCCTGCTGCCTCAAACTGCTCACGGAAGGCGTTGTTAAACTCATAACGGTGACGATGACGGCGTTGCACCACTTCTTGATTATGATAAGCAGCCGCTGCTTTAGAACCACGTTTTAACTTAGACGGATAAAGTCCCAAACGAAGGGTGCCACCCATATCCTCAACATCAACCTGATCACGCATGATATCAATGATAGGATATTTTGTTTCTGGTGCAAGTTCTGCAGAATTGGCACCTTCAAGACCCAAAACGTGGCGAGCAAACTCGATACAAGTCAACTGCATTCCCAAGCAGACTCCCAACATTGGAACGTCATTCTCACGCGCATAACGGATGGCTTGGATTTTCCCTTCCGTACCACGTTGACCGAAACCGCCTGGTACGATGATTCCGTCCGCATCAGACAAGAGTTCTGCCACATTCTCTGCTGTCACATCATTGGCATTGATCCAATTAATCTTCACTTCTGCATCGTTAGCATACCCAGAGTGTTTCAAGGCTTCGACCACTGAGATGTAGGCATCTTGCAACTCCACATACTTACCAACGAGGGAAATCTTGACTTGTTTCTTGAGGTTCATAACCTTGTCCACCATGGCTGACCACTCAGTCATATCCGCTACTGGTGCGTCTAATTTCAAATGGTCACAAACAATTTGGTCCATGCCTTGTGCCTGCAAATTCAGTGGAATTTGGTAAAGGTGTTCAACATCCAAAGATTCAATAACAGCTTCTGGAGCTACGTCACAAAACTGAGCTAGTTTGTTTTTAATTCCTTGACCAGCTGGTTTTTCTGTACGAATGACCAACATATTTGGCTGGATTCCCAAACCGCGCAATTCTTTTACAGAATGTTGAGTTGGCTTGGTCTTCATCTCACCAGCAGCCTTTAGATAAGGAAGCAAGGTTGTGTGGATATACATAACATTATCTGCACCCACATCTGCCTTCATCTGACGAAGGGCCTCTAGGAATGGCAAGGACTCGATATCCCCAACGGTTCCACCAACCTCTGTGATAATGACATCAGAGTCGGTCGTTAGAGCGGCACGCTTGATTTTTTCTTTCAAAGCATCTGTGATATGAGGAATGACTTGGACAGTTGCCCCAAGGTATTCGCCACGTCGTTCCTTACGAAGAACTTCACTGTAAATTTTACCAGTTGTCACGTTGGAATATTTGTTGAGATTGATATCGATGAAACGTTCATAGTGACCTAAGTCCAAATCTGTCTCAGCTCCATCATCTGTCACAAAGACTTCCCCGTGCTGGTAAGGACTCATGGTTCCAGGGTCGATATTGATATAAGGGTCAAACTTCTGAATAGTCACTTTTAGACCACGATTTTTCAAGAGACGGCCTAGACTTGCTGCGACAATCCCTTTCCCAATAGACGACACCACACCACCAGTTACAAAAATATATTTCGTAGACATAGATTCCTCTTTCTAAAATGCTCAAGGTCTTGTTAACTACGAGGGGACATAGAAAACAAGACCCTTATGAATAACGACTTTTCAAGAAAATTTCCTAAAAAACAAAAATAGCTCCCTAGTAACTAGGGAGCCCCGACCTCTAAAAGAGGTGCCCGAACAATATAATACCTCAAAGCAGATCATTTGTCAACCCGAATCGGTAAAACATGAAAAAAGGAGATTGTTTTCAGAAAACCAACTAAAGATCCGCATCCCAACGGATGACCTGCTCAAGGAACAAAAAAGGAGATCAGGCGATCTCCTTTGTGAAGTCTTTTACTCTTCTTCACTCGTTTCAGCGTCATCGTCAGAAAACTCATCGTCTTCTTCGTTGAGATCCACATCTTCACCCAAGTCATCAGGGGCGATTTCGTTGATTTCCGCATCGTAAGCTTCCACTTCATTTTTCTCATCATCTGGATTATCATCATATGAAAGAGCTGGATCTGCTTCGTATGCATCTTCGTCTTCTGGATCATCTGCATTGTAGTCAATGGCATCTGAATCACCATCCATAAAGGCATTGACACGTTTTTTCTTAGCTTTTGGTGCTACTTCATCGTCATCACTTTCTTCAAGAGCGATGATTTCTTCGTCGATTTCGTCCACACCATACCATGAACGAAGCCCCCATTTGTTGTCTCCAAGAGAGATGAAGCTACCGTCAAAGTTCAACTCTGTGTAGAACAAAGGCAAAGCTTCGCGGATATCGCTGTTTGATGTTCCAAGGTAGTTTTGAATTTCGTTTACAAGATCGCTAAAATGCATCTCATGATCGCGACCACGAAGTTCCAAGATAGCACGCGCTACCTCAATCATAGATAGTTCACTTTTTTCTTGCCCAGCAAATACTTCTAATTCCAAAGCGTTTCTCCTCATTTTTACTACTATCGCCAGAGCGAACAGACTCTGACCTCATTTTATCATGTACTCTTTATTGTACGATAATTTTGCGGAATAGTCAAAGGTTAAATGGGAGAAAATAACAGGACTTTTTATTTCTTTGCTACCCAGTCGATGGCATCGCTAGGTGGATTTTCGGTATCAATCCAGATGAATTCAATGCACAACGATATAAGAGAATTAAGATGAAATGAAATATTGAGAATTTATAGTATTTTCAATCATATAAATACGATGATTTAGATGCTATCTAAAATGTTATTTCAATTTATTCAAACTTGGAAAACTATTTCTAAGTTCTAATAATCTCTTATAAATTCTATCTATTTTATTATTTTTAGAAAAGTAAAGATTCAACAATAGATAATCTAATTTTCTATATGCGTAGTCAAATTTCATTTTACTATAGAATGTTTTAACATCCTCATTATTTAAATATTCTTGAGAGATAACTATTTTATAATATTTATCTCGTTCAAAGACTTTTTTTATATTTTCCCCATCAGGGTGCACGATACCAATAATCTTTTTTGTATCAAATTCTTTTTTTGCTTGATTGCAATTTCGACAAGCAAATATAAGATTTTCGATATGATCTACAGATTTTCCGTTTGGAGATATTTTTTGTAATTCATTAATAAAATGATCTAACTCATATTGAGGAGCTGAATTTATAGAGACTGATACACCACAGTAGCCACATTTTTGATGATAAATTTCTTGAAAAGTCTCATAATAATCAGAACATTTATTTTTGATTTTATCATAATGTTTCCCCTGATTGTCATCTTTTATCGTTCGTTTATCGATTTTATATGCTAATAGATTTTTTTCTTGAATAATTTTTGCAACGTCAGCTTCTTCTTCGCCCACAAATCTATAATCACTCATCTCTATTCTCCAATACTTCTTGCTTTATAATATCTATAAGCTCATTGATTTTTTCGTCTGTCAATTCTCTATACGATGTTATTTTATTAAGTAAATTTTGTGTATTTTCAACAATTAACGACCCTTCATAAGCACCTTTGTTTAATTCTAACTCCTTCCCAATTCTTCTCATCTCTACTATTTCTTTTATTGCTTCTTCTATTGTAGGTTGTAAATATCTATTATAAAAATCATTAGCATTATCTTGAGAAGCATTACCTTTAGAAGTAGCAAATTTGTTTAAAACTCCATAATCTACTAAATCCCTATTTTGAGTTATTACAATTACTTTTATAAAAGGATTTAAAATTCTTAAAACTAATTTAAATTCTTGACCAGTAAATTTTGAACCAGATTCTGCATATTCATTTTCAAACAACTTAGAATCAATAACAATAATATCAGATTCTAAAACTCTACTATCAGTTAATAATGATTCATAATCTCTACTACTATCAAATTTTATTTCATCATAAACGATTATTATACCATCTTTTCTAAAATCATATAGATAATCAACTAATAATGGATCTAGCTTATCATCCACATATATTATTTTAATCTGCTGTGTCATATCATACCCTCACTAATAATTTTTATATGTTCATTTCTGCTTTTAAATTAAATCCTTTTGTTTCGGCATCAATACTAATATTACCATTAAGTTTATAGACTGTGTTATTCACCATCCACATCCCTAAACCATGCCCATCTTCTCTAGTGCCTTCATGAACATTTAATATTTTCAATGGATTATTTTTATATTTTTTATCAAGCCCTTTGCCATTATCAGAGTATTCAAGTAGTAATTTTCCTTCATTGTAATCGAAATCAACCGATATTTCTAGTTCTTTTCTATATTCATTCACCTGCACACTATTAAGAATTAAGTTATCGAGTATAATCATTAAATAATCGTAAGATATCATTATGATGTCTTCGCCTGTACAATTAGTTTTAAAGTTAACCCAATTATATTGAGTTTTCCATTTTTCAACTATCTCCTCCACAAGAACCTCTAAACTATATTCTCGTGGTTCAAATCTTTCTTTTTTATTTTCATCAATAATGGTATCAGAGAGATCTAAAACTTTTTCTAAATCTTTTTCAAGATTTTTTAATAATAATGGAATATTCCGACTACTTGGCTTTTCAGACTTAAGTTCCTCCCAATCATATTTTCTTTTTAAAGCTTCTTCAATTTTTTCAGGATTTGCAGCAATTGTATTCCTATTATTGTGTAATTCATGGCTCAACGAACTTATTTTTAATTGTAAAGTAGCGAGAACATTTAACAACTGTGCTTCATATCGATAATTTTCTTCCACTTCATTTTTTTCAGATGTGATATCGTTAACTTTATTTTTATACTCTGAAAGTTTATTTTTAACTTCAACTAAATCTTGAATAGTTAATTCTTCTATGGATTTACTTTGTTCAATAAAACTATCAATTTTATTTTCAATATTAACTTCTTTTATAGCTGATGTTCGATTTTCTTTATCTTTTATTTTTCTAATATCTCTAATTATAGATTGTCTATAACTTTCAAATTCCTTTAAGGCACTATCAATGATTTTCTTTAAAATAATAAAATGAATATTTTGAACAATACCCTGCCTATTTGAAATATCTTCAATATGAGAATTTTCTTCTTTATCAATTAAAATGTAACCTGATAATTGATTTCGACGAACTCTCCAAGAACCTGTTGGATGTGAAGCAGCTGCTGGCGAAGAAGTAGAACGCTTGCCAAGCTCTAACCAGTCTGTTCGACCTTCAAAAGAATCTATACTAAAAGCATTTCTATATAAAATGACCCCTATGTTAAATCTATTTGATAACGATGTATATTTATATTCATATTTTTCTTTATCTACCTGACTAACACTATTTAAACTAAAATATAATTGACCTTCAAAAGAACCTACTTCCTCTAATAAATCAGCAATCATTTGTTCTGTTATATCTTGTTTTTCAATATCTTCCTCTTCAATTATTAATTCGGAGATTTCTTTATTTAACTCGTCAATCATATTTTGTTCAAATAAATACTCTTTTATATTCTTGCTTGTCATTTTCAAAACAGAATCATTGAATTCGTCAGAGAGTACTTGACCAGAAAGTATCTTATTCTTAGAATTATAATTGATTGCAATAGATTCAAGATAATTTTCTCCAATTTTGGGATTTGTCCAAATTAACTCAGTCTCCTCCTCTAAACTTTCTCCATTTTCTACTAAAAACATTATAGAAATTTTCATTTTACTATCTCTATAAGTCTTACTTATATAGTTTTTTAACGGTTTAATACTTTTTGTTGACCATTTATCTCTTAATTCATTGATTTGAATTCTAGTTCCTTGGCTAGCTATATTATAATCAATATCAATCTCTGAACTATTCCAATTGGTCTGCCAGTGATAACCAATCTCAGATTCTTTTTTAGTAAACATATCAATTGATTCACCTAATCTAGCTAAAGCAAATCTTCCAATTCCTTTTGATCCAGCAAAAATCCGTCCCGTATCAGAATCTTTATAATCTCTGGTGCTCTTACCAACGTGCATCCAAGCTTGCCTAATATCATTTTCATTCATTCCAGAACCATCATCTATTATTTCAAGCATTAAACGTCCTGTATTCTCAGATTTTTTGAAAATTAAGTTTAACTTACTAGCCCCGGCATCATAAGCATTTTTTATTAATTCTAAAATAGCAGATTCTTTTGTTGAGAAATTATTTCTACCTAAAACCTCTGCAATAATATTATCTTCAACGATATAGTTAAGTTTATCACCCATTTTTTACTCCTCATCAAATAATTTAATTGGGATTCTAATTTTTTTTAGATCGTTAGTGCTTATATTTTTATATCCTGATGAATAATTCTTAGATATTCTTTTTAAATACTCTACTACAAGTTTTGAATTTAAATATTTTAGAATTCTATTATAAGATGACTGACTCAGATCTCTTAAAAATACAATTGAAATACCAGCCAATACAAAACCAAAATCAATTTGTTTAAATGGAACATCTTCTAAATTAGCAACCTTCGGTATTATAATTTTTTGAGAATTGTAATTCAACATTCCCTGAGTCCGACCAAAATAAATACCATACTTTTCTTGAAAAGAATCATTTAACTCATTTCTTAAATAGTCATAAGTATATGGATAACGTTCACTAATTGTAATTATTTTCTGATTTCTATCATCATAGGGAAAGATTGTATAATAATTTTTATTAAGATTAGAAACTCGCACTCCCTTTTTTAAAATAGCTTTCTCAATAAGATAATGTCTAGATTTTTTTTCTATAACATAATAATCTTCCAATTCATCAATGATATCTTCTTCAGTAATAAAAAATACACTATCTTGTAAGGTGGCTAAACCATTTTTTATATCTGCTATTTCTCCCAGTAAGACGGAGTCTCCTCCTTCATACATAAATTCTTCATCATATAGATAATAAATTTCTTTGTTATGCAGTTCATCATATGAAAAACTCTTTAATTTAGTATTGTTTGAACTTACAATCTCTAAATTAGCATTTTCATTAGAAATAACCGTGATTGCTGTATATGTTGTTGCATCTTCAAAATTCAATAAATCACCATAATCAATTATTTTTTCAATGTATTTATTAGAGATTAATGTTTGAAGTAGTGTTTCAGCACCTCTAGCTCTCAAATAATTGTTTGGAGTAATGTAACTTATTTTTCCTTTTTTATTCCAAAGAGATAATCCTAACTCAAAGAAATAATAATAGATATCAAAGTTAAATCGATTACAGAATTCACTATGTTTTTTTAGTTTATCAACCATATATTTGCCCATATTTTTTCTTGAAATATATGGAGGATTACTAATAACATAATCGTATTTTTTTTGTTTATCAAATTTTTGATAGTAATCTAATGCATCAAAAATATAAACATTCCAATTTACTGATAGATCATTGTAATATTTACTAACCAATTTATCAAGTCTCGAAATACATAGTTTAATAGCGTCTTCTCTAATATCAAATGCAGAAAAGTTATTTTCCAATTTCTTTTTTATTTTTTCTTGACATTTATTTTGATTCTTTTTTAGAAACTCTTCAACAATTAAATAAAAAATATGTCCCTCTCCAACAGCAGGTTCAATTATTGTGAACTCTTTTGTATAATCAATATTTAAACAATCAATCATAGTTTTCGCTAATGATTTACTAGTGTAGTAAATACCATTTTTCTTTAAAAAGTTTTGTTGACCCATCACTTTATATTCTCTGTTCATAATTATTATGTCTATTATACCAAAAAACACGGTTTATCACCGTGTTTCTGTGTTTATTTCACCAACTTCTTCATCTCATCAATACGTGCTACGGTCGCGTCGTATTTGGCTTGGTAGTCGGCTTGTTTGTCGCGTTCTTTTTGGACGACTTCTGGTTTAGCATTGGCTACGAAGCGTTCGTTAGAGAGCTTCTTACCGACCATATCCAGTTCTTTTTGCCATTTAGCCAGTTCCTTGTCGAGACGAGCCAATTCTTCTTCGACATTGAGAAGGTCTGCCAGTGGCAAGTAGATTTCTGCTCCTGTGATGACGCTTGACATTGCGAGTTCAGGTGCAGGGATGGTTGATGCGATTTCCAAGTGTTCTGGATTTGTAAAGCGTTTGATGTAATTGACATTGCTGTTAAAGAAGGCTTCCAAGTCGCTATCGCTTGTCTTAACAAGGATGGTGATAGGCTTGCTTGGTGCTACGTTTACTTCAGCACGCGCATTACGAACAGCACGTATCAAGTCTTTAAGACTTTCGACACCTGTGTGAGCCGCAAGGTCTTCAAAGGCTGGGTTGACAGTTGGGTATTCCGCTGTAACGATAGAGCCTTCTGAGATTTGTCCAAAGATTTCCTCTGTCACGAATGGCATGATTGGGTGGAGGAGACGAAGGATCTTGTCCAAAGTATAAAGGAGAACAGAACGTGTGATCACTTTCTCTTCTTCATTATCGCTATAAAGGACTTCTTTGGTCAACTCAACGTACCAGTCCGCAAACTCGTCCCAGATGAAGTTGTAGAGGATGTGTCCAGCCACACCAAACTCAAACTTGTCAAAGTTTTCAGTGACTTTGCCGATCGTTTCATTGAGGTTGTGGAGAATCCAGTGGTCAGTGACATTTCCAGCTTCCTTGTTAACCACTTTTTCCACATTGGCCGTTGCTTGCTCAAGGGTCAAACCTTCATTATTCATGAGGATGTAGCGAGAGATGTTCCAGATCTTGTTAATGAAGTTCCATGAAGCATCCATTTTCTCGTAAGAGAAGCGTACGTCTTGCCCTGGTGCAGAACCGTTTGAAAGGAACCAACGAAGGCTATCTGTTCCGTACTTATCAATAACATCCATTGGATCAATTCCGTTACCGAGAGATTTCGACATCTTGCGTCCTTGCTCATCACGAATGAGACCATGAATCAAGGCATTTTTGAATGGCGACTTGCCAGTAAATTCCAAACCTTGGAAAATCATCCGAGACACCCAGAACGGAATAATATCATAACCAGTCACCAAAGTTGATGTTGGATAATAACGTTTAAAGTCTTCTGAGTCGACATCCGGCCAGCCCATGGTAGAGAATGGCCAAAGGGCAGAACTGAACCACGTATCCAAGACATCTTCGTCCTGAGTCCATCCGTCACCTTCTGGAGCTTCTTCGCCGACATATATTTCACCCTCAGCATTGTACCAAGCAGGGATTTGGTGCCCCCACCAGAGCTGACGAGAGATTACCCAGTCGTGGACATTTTCCATCCATTGAAGGAAGGTATCGTTGAAACGAGGTGGGTAGAATTCTACCTTATCGTCTGTATCTTGGTTGGCGATGGCATTTTTCGCCAATTGGTCCATCTTGACGAACCATTGCGTAGACAAGCGTGGTTCAACCACGACACCTGTACGCTCTGAGTGACCAACACTGTGGACACGTTTTTCGATTTTAATGAGGGCACCGATTTCTTCCAACTTAGCAACGACGGCCTTACGAGCTTCAAAACGGTCCATACCTGCAAATTCAAAGGCCAAGTCGTTCATGGTTCCGTCGTCGTTCATGACGTTGACTTGTGGTAAGTTATGGCGTTGACCAACCAAGAAGTCGTTTGGATCATGGGCAGGCGTGATTTTCACGACACCAGTACCAAACTCAGGATCTGCGTGCTCGTCTCCAACGATTGGAATCAATTTATTAACGATTGGAAGGATGACGTTTTTACCAATCAAGTCCTTGTAGCGTGGGTCTTCTGGATTGACTGCAACCGCAACATCCCCAAACATAGTCTCAGGACGAGTTGTCGCAACTTCAAGGGCGCGTGAGCCGTCTTCTAGCATGTAATTCATGTGGTAGAATGCACCTTCCACATCCTTGTGAATCACCTCGATATCAGAAAGAGCTGTGCGAGCTGCTGGGTCCCAGTTGATGATAAACTCACCACGGTAGATCCAGCCTTTCTTGTAAAGTTCGACAAAGACCTTGCGAACGGCTTTTGACAGACCTTCGTCGAGGGTGAAACGCTCACGAGAGTAGTCTACAGAGAGCCCCATCTTGCCCCATTGTTCCTTGATAGTAGTGGCATATTCGTCTTTCCATTCCCAGACTTTTTCAAGGAATTTTTCACGACCAAGGTCATAACGGCTAATGCCCTCACCGCGCAAGCGCTCCTCAACCTTAGCCTGAGTGGCAATACCAGCGTGGTCCATACCCGGAAGCCAAAGCGTATCAAAACCTTGCATGCGTTTTTGACGGATGATGATATCTTGCAAAGTTGTATCCCAAGCGTGACCAAGGTGGAGTTTCCCAGTAACGTTTGGTGGTGGAATAACGATTGAATAAGGCTTCGCCTTTTGATCGCCTGAAGGCTTGAAAACATCTTCGTCAAGCCATTTTTGGTAACGACCAGCCTCAACCTCGGCTGGATTGTATTTAGGTGAAAGTTCTTTAGACATGTGTGTGCTCCTTAATTTTTTTATTTACAATATTTACCAAACCAATTTTTGATAATTCAATATAAATTTCATCAATTTCTGCAAATGCTGCAAGTGGTGACAGTGTATAGTTTTCAGGATTATATTTAAGATCGTATTTGCTTATCTTTGAAATATAATATCTTGTATGTTTCAATTTTAATGATTCCAACTTTGACTTAATATCGACTAATGTATTATGGTTTAACTTTAAAAATAATTCGTTATAATTACCATAGAGCTCTGTGAGAGAATTAAAGTATTCTTTAACTAGAGTTATAGCATCAATCTTAGATGTTTTTCTGTTTAGTTCTATCAATTCCATTTTCAATTTTTTCCATTTAAAGTTGGAATTTAAAAGATAATCTAAATCAATATAGAAATCGACTAAAATGGTTTCATCATCTGGACTAACAGCTTTTACTTCATTTATTGGTAAGTCAATATGTTGGGAATAGTTCCTCAAAGAATGACAAAATCGATAAGCAAAATTGGTATCATACTGATAGCTTGCAAAACCATGTATACAATCAAACTCCTCACTATCTTTGGAATATTTTTGTTTAATTTGGTTTTCATTAAAA
Source organism: bacterium (assembly GCA_905221355.1). GTDB lineage: Bacteria > Bacillota > Bacilli > Lactobacillales > Streptococcaceae > Streptococcus. Next base: position 158,584 of record CAJNCU010000003.1, on the reverse strand, counting down.
TCGACAAACAATTTTCCACTGGATAATAAATGAATCATGAAACGATTTACATCTGCCTCTTCAATTTTCAATTCCTTTGACTCAAGTTTATTCTTAATACTTAAAAAATCCGAGACATCTGAAATAAACAATTCGAACATATTCTTGATTTTTTGAAAATCTTTTTGAATCTCAAAAATCTGGTCCGAGACTGACATTATTTCTTTGGTTGGTTTAATATCAGAGATGACAATACGTTTTTCATTGTTGTTAATCTCTAAATAAGCTAATCGCTCGATAATATCACTATCATTTAATTCAGCATACTCCACATCAATTTGACGTAAGTGTCCCTCAGATAAAGAGCTTACTTCCTCTTTTACATCGCTCATCTTATTCCTCCCACTCACTCCTCAACAAGCCATATATCAGACTGTCACAGCGGTTTCCTTGGGTATCCTTGCGGTCTCGGATGCGAGCTTCGAGGGTGAAGCCAAGTTTCTCTGCAACTCGTTGGCTTTGTACATTATGACCAAAACATTTTAGTTCTATCTTGTGGAGCCCCAAATTCTTAAAACCTAGCTCAATCAAGGCACGCGCTGATTCTGGGACATAGCCTCGACCCCAATAGTCTGGGTGCAAGGTATAGCCAATCTCCAGTACATCATCTTCGTGCCGATGGTTAAAATCAACAGAGCCGATGATAGTATCGGTCCCTTTAACCACTATGCCGTAACCAGCTGGGAGATTGTCCTTTTGATTGCGCTCAGGAAGAATATGCTCCAGATAATAAATCTCATCTTCCAAGGTCTTGACGGGCGGAAAGCCTGCTGGGTAGGCAACTTCTGGCAGACTAGCATAGGCATGAATATCCTCGGCATCCGCCACTGTACGGACTCGTAAAACAAGACGTTCTGTTTCGATTCTTTCTGGTATCTCTGCTCTTGTCATCCTTCTACCTCGCTTTCTACAAAAAATCGCCCCTGCCATCTACATGACAGGGACGAATGTATTAATCCGCGGTACCACCCAATTTCGGGCAGAGCCCGCAACTCTCATCTTTATAATAAAAAGACAATATTATTTCATTTTTCATCCATCAGCAACCAGTTTTGACACATTTGTGGACTTCTCAGCACCGCCACTTTCTGTAAAATGTGGGATCCAAAACACCTCTAATGGCTTTATTTTAACAAGTTTTTGACGGAAATGCAAGGGGCAAGAAAAATTACTTGAACTTGATGCCGTTTTCTTTTAATTTCTTGATGGTAGCTGGACCGATTCCTTTCAAAGCAAGGAGTTCTTTTTCAGTCCAGTTTTTAAAATCAGAAGCTGACTTGATGCCTTCATCATAGAAAGTCTTAGCGCGATCTACTGAGAGGCCACCCAAAGTAGCTGCGAAATCTTCTACTGAATTCGCCACTTTTTGAGCTTGTTCCTTGGTCGCTTCTACTGCTTGTTCCACTTTTTTAGAGACAACTTTTCCCGCTTCACTAGCAGATTTTTCTGCATGCTTCACAACTTTTTTTGTTTCTTCGACAACCTTGGTCACTGTAGTTGAAAATGCACCTGAACGGCGAAGGCTGTTTCTTAATTGTTTTTTACGTTGGAGTTTCTTTGACATGATAAAATCCTTTCAATAAAAAATCCCTGTTTTGACAAGGATTTAATAAAGATATTCTATCAAGATTTTGGAAAAAAATCAAGAAAGGAAACGAGATTGTTCTTAAAAATCTAGCCGTTTTTTCTTTCAATCTAATTCGACAATGATTCAACTTCTCGATAAAATATCCAGTAATGTGCAAGATTAATTCACATAAAAAGCTGATAAGGAGAACAATATGAATAATGAAAGTTACTTTGATGGTGGTCTTTTGAGCTAGGTTAGATATGCTATCCTAGCCATGATCATCATAGGATTTACTATTGGAATCACTACGCCTTGGGCAGTTTGTATGATGCAAAACTGGAAAGTCAAGCGCACTGTCATCGATGGACGTCGCCTCTATTTTGACGGAACAGGTTCTCAATTATTCGGGAACTGGATCAAGTGGTTCTTGCTCACCATCATCACTTTGGGCATCTATTCATTCTGATTGCATATCAAAATGGAACAATGGATTACCAAACACACACATCACGTATAAACAGAAAAAGTGCGTTCATACGCACTTTTTGATTTGTAACGATTAATAATTCCGCTCGCCAAACAAGCCCTCTGGCAAATCATGAAATCCCTTGCCCGCCTTGAAATTTTCAAACTTACCAAGCAAAAACTGATAAGCATCCAAGCGACTCTCGTAGCGAATCATGGCATCTTTGGCACGCTCGTCTTGATCTTCTTTGTAAACCTTCTGACTTTCCTTGTGCGCCATGTCGTTGATCATGATCTGGGTATTGACCCAAGCTTCGAATTCCTTCATAAATTCCTGTTCGTAACTCATTGATTCTCCTTATTCTAATCCACGGAAATAGTCCGTATCAATCTCTCGGTAGGGCTGGATATCCTGAACATACTCCAGCACTCCTTGGAATTCCCCGTTTTCATCGTGTACCGCAGCATAGGTGATGTGGACAAACTTGCCTCGCGACTCTGACTTGAACCACATCTCATACTTGTCCTTGACCCCTTCACGAAGACCTTTCATAACGGCCTTTACCTTGTCTAGGTACTTAGGCGGATGACAGAGTTCTACATTGCGCCCGACTTGGGACGGCGTCCGTTTGAAAATCATCTCATCAGCTGGCGCATTGTCATTGTAATATTGAAAAATATCGTCTTTATTGACAAAGGTGATCTCCATAGGAAGGTGATTGAGGATGAGGTTGGCCTGCTCAACAGAGAGATAGCCATTGCCAAAAGCCTGTTGACTATGACGATCCAACACTGCTTCCTTTTCCTTAGGGGTAAAGGTAATGGTGAACTGTCCTTCTGGTGTATCGATAACTTGCTGCACTTGACCTTCTGCCGTGTCTAGTTGTACGGGTTTTTCTGCACTTTTTTCCTCAACGAAACTCTGGCGTTCTGGCACCCATTTCTCTGACGGACGGATGATGGCATAGCCGTAGGCATCGCTCTCCTCCGCAATCTGAATCCAGTCATCCTGGGTGAAGGACTCAAGAAGAATCATGAGGAGGATGGACTCTTCCTTGAAAATCATACTTTCAAACTCTGTCGCAAAAGCTTCAAAGGCCTCCTTTACAGTGGAAATCGCCACTTCTGGTAGTGCCTTAGCCGTCGCTAGAGCTATCTGAAAGAGTTCTCTGATCTGATCATCCACTCCCCACATAACTTTTGGAGGTGAATCGTGACCATAGCGCTCCATGATGGGAAAGAAGAGCTCTTCCTTGCGCTGATAGTGGATGTCAAATTGCCCCAAAAGCCCCATTTGACGGACCAAACCCTTGCGCATCTCTGCCAGCATTTCCTCGTCTTCTATAGTCTCATAGGTATCTAACAATCTCCGAATGCGAATCAAGGCAGCACGGAGGGCCAGATTTTCATCCTTGAAGACCCGAACGGGGTGGCCAGGGTGTTCAGTATCCTCCACTTCGACGCCCTTAACAGCGTTTTTAAAAAGGTTGGCATGGACATCACAGAGTTCCATGACATCTTCAAAGGTGACACCTGAGTCTGAGTTCATCAGCTCGTGCTCCATGAGGGAAATCTCGATGGCTGAAACACCCGTAAAGGTCGCATCAAAACGCTCCTGAACCGACTCGGGAGAGGCGCCGTTGTGCAATTCTAACAAAATATCCCTTAGGATATGAATCCGTTCATCTGCCATTAGTCTAATCCAATCACTTCGTAGCCGTTCGCTTCTAGCGTGCGGACAATCTTGTCCATAGGAGTTCCTTCAAGCTTAGAACCCTGTTTGAGCGATACCTTGCGACCAACGGTGTTGCGCATCAAGGGATTAGCAAGTGGTTTAAAACCGAGCTCTACTAGGATTTCCAAGACTTCTGGATGCTTATCCACCACTTCTGCAACGGGAATTGACACATCGATGATATTGTCCATGACGACCTCCATGTATGTTCTAATACTCAATGAAAATCAAAGAGCAAACTAGGAAGCTAGCCGCAGGCTGTACTTAAGTACGGCAAGGTGAAGCTGACGTGGTTTGAATTTGATTTTCGAAGAGTATAAAATGATTTTACTGCTTATATTATACCATATGGGAAGAGATTAAAAAACTAGCAGCGGAGTTCCTGCTAGTTTCTTTCATTTCAAGTTATTCCTTATCATCTGGTTTTGCGAGCCACTGGGCTACATCCATCAGCTTGTCAGCAAGCAGTACTTTCCCGAAACCTACTAGAGCATTGTCGTCTTTTTTCATGTTCTTCAGGACTTTGACGCTTTGCATCACGAAAAAGTAATTCCCGTAAGTCTTGGCTAGAATTTTAATGAATCCCATATTATCTTTCCTTTTCTAACTGAAGTTTCTAGCTGATTGCTATACCAGACTAGCTAGTTATTGATAAGAAATCATTTCATCTCACTCTTTCCAATTTCTATACTATCATACAAGATGAGTTTTATAAAGCCTTTTAACAATTTTTACTCTAGAGAGATTCCCCCAGTATTTTTTATTGCCATTTCTCCACCAAAAAAGAGGGTTCCCCCTCTTTCTTAGTTCTTATCCAGATTGCGTAGCATCTCGTCAATCTTGTTCCCATATTCGATGGATTCGTCTTTGACGAAGGTCAAATCTGGGATTTTGTACAATTTCAAATTGCGACCAAGCTCACGTTTGATGGTACCAGTTGCTTTTTCAAGCCCGATTTGAGCTTTTTGATTATCCGAAGCAAGGTTACTCAAAATGGTGTAGTAAACCTTGGCAACAGACAAATCACCTAGCATCTGAACATCTGTGATGGTCACACCTTGGACACGTGGATCACGGACTTTCTTTTGCAAAATCTCATTGACTTCACGCTTGATTTCCATGCCCACACGATCCGTACGGAAATGATTTGCCATGATATTCCTTTCTCTACTTTGAACCAAAAGCTAGGCCAGCAGACCTAGCTATTTTTAAACTTCTTGATTTTCATTTCAAATTGAAACGAAGTGCAATTTGAACTCATCCGCTTCTTTCGCTGTGGTGAAAGTGATGGAACTGATTTATCAGTCCCATCACAGGGGATTTTTGAGACACTAGGCTCAAAAATAAGCAATGAAACCATTGGTTTGCTTGCGTCCCTCACCACCTAAGAAAGGAGCAAAAAATCTTATCTCTTGATTTCTTCCATGACATAGGCCTCAATCACATCATCCATCTTAATATCATTGTAGCCATCAATCATCAATCCACCTTCACGGCCGTTTGTAACTTCTTTGACGTCATCTTTGTAGTGTTTCAAGCTTGCAAGTTCACCATCATAGATAACGACACCGTCACGGATGACACGGACTTTAGAGTCACGGGTAACCTTACCACTCGTAACCATGAATCCACCGATGGTTCCCACTTTAGATACCTTGAAGGTTTCACGGATGATTGCTTCACCGATAACTTTTTCTTCGAATTCTGGATCAAGCATTCCTTTCATGGCTTCTTCCATCTCTTCGATAACCTTGTAGATAATGCTGTGGAGACGGATTTCTACATCATCTTCTTCTGCTTGTTGACGAGCTTGTGGTGTAGGGCGCACATTGAAACCGATGATAAAGGCATTTGAAGCTTCGGCAAGGGTCACGTCAGATTCGTTGATGGCACCGACCGCTGAGTGAACGATGGTAACTTTGACACCTTCTACATCGATCTTTTGAAGCGAGGCAGAAAGGGCTTCAACTGAACCTTGTACGTCGGCCTTAATGATGACGTTAACAGACTTGAGCTCACCTGCTTTAAGCGTATCAAAGAGGTTTTCAAGGCTGACACGTTGGGTTACTTGACGTTGCTTCATAAGAGCACGTTTCGCACGTTCTTCACCTGCTGCACGCGCAGATTTTTCATCTTCGTAAACAGCAAAGTGGTCACCCGCCATTGGCGCTTCGTTTAGACCTGTGATAGAAACTGGTGTTGATGGACCTGCAACCTTAACACGACGACCAAGGTCATTGGTCATGGCACGGACACGACCGAAGGTATTTCCGACAACGATTGGGTCTTGGACATTCAAGGTACCTTGTTGCACAAGAAGGGTTGCGACCGCACCTTTTCCTTTATCCAAGCGAGCTTCGATAACGGTACCGATAGCACGCACTGTTGGGTCGGCCTTGAGTTCTTGGATTTCAGCCACAAGAAGGATCGTTTCCAAGAGTTCATCGATATTTTGGTTGAACTTAGCTGAGATTTCGACAAATTCAGAATCTCCACCCCATGCTGTTGACATGACACCGTGTTCAGCCAATTCACCGATAACACGTTCTGGATTAGCACCTGGTTTATCAATCTTGTTGATGGCTACGATGATTGGAACGTTCGCTGCTTTTGAGTGGTTGATGGCTTCGATAGTTTGAGGCATAACCCCGTCATCTGCCGCTACGACCAAGATGGTAATATCGGTAACAGATGCACCACGCGCACGCATCGATGTAAAGGCCGCGTGTCCTGGTGTATCAAGGAAGGTAATCTTCTTGCCGTTTTCAACGATTTGGTAGGCACCGATATGCTGAGTGATACCACCCGCTTCACCCGTCGCAACACGAGAATTACGAAGGGTATCCAAAAGGGTTGTCTTACCATGGTCAACGTGTCCCATGATGGTTACAACTGGTGGACGCTCAACTAATTCATCTTCATTAAGATACCCATCTTCGACAAAGAAACGTTCGATGTCGGCATTATCCACTTCAACCTTTTGTTTGGCTTCGATACCGTAATCCACCATGAGGAGTTCAATGGTTTCTCCGTCCAAGGATTGGTTTTGTGTGGCCATAATTCCCATCATGAAAAGCTTCTTAACGATTTCAGCTGGTTCACGTTTGATACGTTTTGCGATTTCCGCAACAGTCATACCATCTGTATATTCGAATTCTGTTGGCAATTCGTGGAACTTACGCTCTGTAACAGGTTTTGGAGTCTGATTACGATTGTTCTTGTTATTGCCTTTTTTGTTCTTCTTATTGTTATTCCAGTTACTATTTCTTTGATTTCTCACTTGATTTTGACTACTTCGATTCTTTTGTTGTTTTCTAGGACCATCTTCTTCGTGATCATAATCGTCACGTCCTTTGTCTGGTCGAGCTTGTTTTTTACGACGTGTATCCACTGGTGCTTCTTTCGCTACAGGAGCTACTGTTACCGCTGGTTGCGTTTGTTCAGCTAGCTTAGCAGCTTCTTCAAAGATTTCCTCTGGCTCCTTGCGTTTATTAGCTTGAGCCAAGGCTTCTTTGGCAGCTTGCGATTGTTTGAAGCGCTCCTCGCTTGAGCGTGCGTACTCTGCATTTTGCTCTGCTTTTAGGGCTGCTGCACGGGCTTTAAAGTCAACACGTGGGCCAGCTGGTTTTGGCTGGAAGTCTTGTTGCTGACGGCGATTATTGCCACGGTTTCCCTGACCTTGTGGTTTTTTCCCTTGGTCGTTAAAACGGCGATTGTCGCGGTTTCCTTGACCAGGTTTACCACCATTACGGCCGTCGTTTTTCTGACGGTTGCCGTTTTGTTGTTGGTCACGGTTGTTGCCCTTGTTTTGTTTGCGTCGCTCTGCCTGCTCTTTGGCACGCGCCTCACGCTCCGCCTTGAAGTTTCGACTTTGTGGTCTTGCGGCCACTACTTTTTCTTCCTTAGGAGCTACAGGTGTAGCTGGTTTACTTTCTTCCTTAGCGGCTACTGGTTTAGCTGATGCAGGCTTTTCCGCTTTCTTTTCTACACTTGCTTTTGGTGTCGCAGGTTTTGCTTCTGCTTTCGGAGCAGCTGGTTTAAAGCTAGCTGCGATTTGTTCAGCAGCAGCAGCTTCCACGCTCGATGAGTGGCTTTTCACATCCAAGCCCAACTCTTTTGCACGCGCTACAACTTCTTTACTTTCTTTTCCAAGTTCTTTTGCGATTTCGTACAATCTTTTCTTAGACAAATCATGTCCTCCTCTTCTATTCCATAAGAGACCTCATTTTCTTTGTAAATCCAGCATCTGTCACAGCCAAAACCTTTCTTGATTTTCCGACTGCTATGCTTAATTCCAGTGTTGAAAACACGGTTATAACTTCTACTTGATAATAGTCACTTTTATCTTGAATCTTCTTGGTCAGATTGGGACCAGCATCATGGGCTAGAAAGACTAGCTTGGCTTTCTGGTCTTGGATAGCCTTGACCACCAATTCCTCACCCGATATGATCCGGCCTGCTCGTTGAGCAAGTCCCAAGAGATTGCTTATCTTTTGCTTATTCAAGTCCTAACTCTCTTCTTTTCACTTTGTGATCCACATAAGCGATCAACTCGTCATAAAAGATTTCTTCCACTTCCATGTTAAAGCTGCGGTTAAAGACTTTCTTCTTTTTGGCCTCTAGGGCTTCTGCATTGTCTAGCTTGATATAAGCGCCACGACCATTGGCCTTGCCTGTCGGATCGATAAAGACTTGTCCTTCTTTGTTCTTGACAATGCGGAGCAAATCACGCTTATCAATCACTTCATTGGATACAACAGACTTGCGCAAAGGGATTTTTCTTGTTTTCATCTTTCCCTCCTCTAGCAGCTTTTATTCTTCTGTCAATTCGTCCGCAGCTGCGTAATCCACTTGACCTGCTTCTTCCATAGCTTCAAATTCACTTGCAGATTTGATATCGATACGGTAACCTGTCAAATGAGCTGCCAAGCGAACGTTTTGTCCACGACGACCGATGGCAAGAGAAAGCTTGTTATCAGGCACAACGACCAAGGCACGTTTGCTGTCATTTTCATCAAAGATAACTTGGTCAACCTCTGCCGGTGCGATGGCATTGTAGATAAATTCAGCTGGATCTGCTACCCACTCGATAACGTCGATGTTTTCTTCGACAGGAATCATGCGGTCGCTCTTGGCATCGTAACGAGCTGGGTGGAATTTGCTGGTGATCTTCTTGATATTGGCACCACCACGACCAACGATTGTCCCGATAGCATCTACGTTTGGATTATGGCTACGAACGGCAACTTTAGTACGGTCACCAGCTTCGCGGGCTACGCTCATGATTTCAACAGTTCCGTCATAGACTTCTGGAATTTCTTGCTCCATCAAACGCTTAATCATCTCTGGATGGCTACGGCTAACAAAGACGTTCACACCACGAGGATTGTCTTCAACCTTGTAGACATAAACTTCGATACGATCATGGGAAGCAAACACCTCTCCAGGAATTTGGTCTTGTTTGGACAATTGGGCTTCGATGCTGCCAAGGTTGACGTAAATAAAGCGGTTGTCAAATCGTTCTACCGTACCAGACATGATTTCTTGTTCATGTTCCTTGTAAGTATTGTAAGTGATGGCACGTGTTTGCTTGCGCATTTTTTCCATGATGGTTTGTTTGGCAGATTGGGCTGCTACACGACCAAACTCAGCTGGCGCTTCTTCAAACTTAATCTTGTCACCAAGCTCATAGGCTGAATTAATGGCAAGGGCATCTTTCAAGCTGATTTCCAAACGGCTATCAAATACTTCATCTACAACTTCACGGACAGTATAAACTGTAAAGTCTCCTGTTTTTTCATTGAAGTCGATAGCTACGCTGTCAGATTGACCATAGCGTCTGCGATAAGCGGAACGAAGCGACTCTACTACTGCGTCGATGATGTCTTCTTTTTTGATTCCCTTGTCTTCTTCCAAAATGCGGAAGGCCTCTAGCATTTCTTTACTCATGTTCTTTTTACTTTTGAATCCTCAAAAGCTATCCTTTCTTTTCTATAGTTTAACTGCTAAACGTGCTTTTGATACTAAACTGTATGGAATTTGGACAGTTTTCTTACGTGTCTTGTCCATATATTCCATGGTCAACTCGTCCTCTTCAAAGGATACCAAGGTTCCTTCAAAGACTTTTTGCTTATCAATGGCTTGGTAGAGCCCGACATGGATGTATTTCCCAACTGCTCCAGCGACAGCATCTTTGGTTTTCAAAGGACGTTCCAAGCCTGGACTGGTGATTTCTAGGAAATATTGTTCTGGGAAGGGATCAGGCTTGATGGTATCTAGGACAGGACTGATGATTTCTGTCAGGTCTGCCGTGTCGTTCAAGGTAATTCCTTCGGGTTTATCTACAAAAATACTGAGAATCATGTCACTGCCAATCTTTCCATACTCGATATCCACGAGTTCGAAAGGTGCTTGGATGACAGGTTCTACAACTTCTCTGACTAATTCTACGATTGTTGCGATTGCGTCCACCTCCTCATAAGCAAGAGGCGAAGATATTTCCCCGCCTCTCTTTCTCATATTCTTACTATCAGTATAGCACGTTTGTCAATTTATGTAAAGCATAAGCACTCAAACGGCTAGTTTTCAAGCTATTTCTTAAAATTCTGCCTCAACTCGGTAGATCACTTGACCCTTGCTTGAGAATTTTTGCTCATATTCCGTCATGACATTGCCTTCAAAATCACTGGCATGTAAGTCCAGCCAAACCCCGTTCAGTTTCATCCCATACTGAGAAAAGCTCACTAGACTATACTCAAATAAGCCACGATTGTCTGTCTTGAAATGGATTTCCCCATTCTCAGGCAAGATGCGCTTGAAGGTATCCAAGAAACTCTTGTAAGTCAAACGACGTTTTTCATGGCGTTTTTTAGGCCAAGGATCAGAAAAGTTTAGGTAGAGACGATCAATCTCACCGTCTTCAAAGTAGTCTGTCAAATCTGAACCATCTACCCACAGCAATTTGATGTTGGGAACTCCAACTTCTAATACCTTATCCAAGGCATAACTTAATACCGACTTTTGGATATCAATCCCAATGTAGTTGATGTCAGGGTTTTGCTTGGCCATTCCAGATACAAAGGCCCCTTTCCCACTTCCAACCTCAACATGAATAGGATGATCATTTCCGAACAAGTCTCGCCATTTCCCCTTGGCTTCCAAGGGGTTGAGGACCACATACTGGGGATTGGCCTCTAGTAATTCTGTCGCCCCTTTACGATTTCTAACTCTCATCTCTTCTTTCCATACTTGTCACGGAAGACACGCAAGGCATAAATCTCCCGGTTTACATTGTCTAAATCTTGATTTTCACAGTATTTGGCAATCTGGTTCAAGTAAGAATACTGACCATACCAATACAATTTATCTAACACTGTCTGATTGTACTTATAGCCATAGTCTCTCAACCATTGGCGCCACTGATAATCTGGAATGTAGTGGCATAGCAAATGCGCCACATCAAACATACGATCCGTCAGGCGAACCGAATCCCAATCCACTAGATAAACGAGTCCACTCTCTGTCTCAATCCAATTACTATGGCGAAGATCCCCATGCACAATCGTTGCATGGTCTTCTCTAAAACCTGGAACCGTCTTACCTAACTCAGCAATCACACTGTTCAAATAGTGATTCTGCTTCAAGATTTCTGGAACTCCTTGTTGCCAAGAACGTAGCAAATCAACTGGTGTTTCCATAGTGTACCCCAAACGGCTCAACTGCTTCATCAAGGGACGCGAGCGGTGAAGGCGGTTCAAGATTGTAATGATTTGTTTGCGATTCATATCGTAAGGGGTCAAGATTTTGCCCGTCAGCCATTCCTGAGCACACATATCACTGCCATCTGGCAAACGACGAGTCCATAGTAATTGAGGAGCGATTTGTTCTCTGGCTAGGCCAGGTAGGATTGGAGAGGTGTTCATTTTTACAAAGACGCGCTTCCCATCAGGGTAGCTTCCCATATAAGCTTTGCCGCTCTTCCCAGGGATAGGGGTCAGCGTTAGCTCATTATCACCCAAGTCCATTTCTTTCCTCCGTATAAAGTTTCCTTACTATTCTACTAGTTTTTGGTCTATTCGTCAACCAGTCTTTTCAGTTGGTAAGGTAAATAAAACAATTGTAGGAAGAGACTAGCCCCTACAAGAGCCAACAAGGCTATTTTTTCTTGAAAAACCACTGCTCCGACCAGCAATTCCAACAAAAGAACTACACTTCCCACACCGAGCACAATCTGTTTCAATCCCTTTTCTTTCTCCCCTTTTTCTAGTGGAAAGAGCTGGGTCAAGTATTGGTAATCAAAGGCGTGATAGAGGGCTAGCAATTGGAAGAGCAAGAGGTAGTTAAATAGAACCACCACTGCCGTCGCAATCCAAGCTTGCTCGATAAAGATCACAGCTAACAAGGATAGGAGCAAGAGGCGCAAACTGAGGGCAAAGAGATCTCCATTTCGCAGATAAGAACGGAGATAGAGGTTTTGCCAAATCTTGCTCGGCACTTTCTGAACTGCTTTAAGGATGAAATCCAGATAAGCGCGACGTTTGACACTATTTGAAACGCCCTTGACCTGAGTAAAGAGGGCAAAGAAACGAAGCAAGACTTGCTTGCGCTTGCTTTCTTGGGCGATCACATAGTCCCAGTCCAGTCCAGTTTCAGTGAAAAATTTGCTGGCTTTTTGACAAAAGACTAGGTATTTCCCAGCTCCCAATAAAACCACATAGATGAGAAAGACTGGCAAGCCATAGCCCATGGCTAAAAATAAGGGCGCAAATAAAAGCAAGAAAAGGGTTTGGACAAAGAGCCAAAAGACCAGTGAGCGTACCGTCTGCCCTTTGAGGTGGGACTTAACCTCCTCTTCACTGACTAAGAGAAAGAGCTTGTCAGGTGCCTCCATATAAGTGGCAATCCCTCCCCAAAGCAAAAGTAAAACAGACGTAATTCCTACAAATAAAAGAATAGGCCAATGATTTTCAGGAAAATCTTGCAAGAGTTGACTGTACTGGTAAGCTAGAAAACCAATGAGAACTAGCAGGAACAAGACAAAGTGATCATTGAGAACATAACGCAGATAACCAACACACTCCTTACGAAAAGCCTGCTTTCTCCTTAAAAACAAGTCTTTCATAGGTCCTCCTCTTTGGTCAGAGCCAAGTAAATATCATTCAAACTCGCTTCAGGCATGTCAAAGGCTTCGCGGAGTTGCTGGAGGTTCCCCTGAGCCCGAACCTCTCCCTTGTGGAGAATGACAAAGGCATCACACATCTTCTCCGCCGAATCCAAAACATGGGTACTCATGAGAATAGACTTGCCTCTTTGCTTTTCTACTTCCAGAAGCTGAATCAAGTCAGAAATGGCCAGCGGATCGAGCCCAAGGAAAGGCTCATCAACGATGAAAAGGCTCGGATCTACGACAAAAGCACAGATAATCATGACCTTCTGCTTCATCCCTTTGGAGAAATGAACCGGAAACCAGTCTAATTTTTGGTCCAGGCGGAACATTTTTAACAAAGATTCCACACGATCAAAAGCCACTTTTTGCTCAATACCATAGGCCATGGCAACCGTTTCGATATGCTCTCTGAGGGTCAATTCCTCATACAAGCTAGGCGTCTCTGGAATATAACCAATCTGCTTGCGGTAGCTAGTCGCATCTTCTCGCAGGGTTAAACCATTAATCTTGATTTCTCCACTGTAAGGTGTCAAGAGACCGATAATCTCATTGATAGTCGTTGATTTCCCAGCACCGTTGAGACCAATCAAACCGACCAATTGCCCACTTTCAACGGTAAAGGACACATCTTTCAAGACAGGAACGTGAACATAGCCTCCTGTCAGGTTTTTAATTTCTAACATATTTTCTCCGAATCTGGTATAATGTAGCTATATTATATCAAAATTCAATACAGTAGAGGTGGATTTTATGTCAGATTGCATTTTTTGTAAGATCATCGCAGGGGAGATTCCTGCTTCAAAAGTATACGAAGATGAGCAGGTTCTTGCCTTTCTTGATATCTCTCAAGTAACGCCTGGACACACCTTAGTTGTACCAAAAGAACACTATCGCAATCTTTTGGAGATGGATGCTGCGAGTGCCAGCCAACTCTTTGCCCAAGTGCCAACAGTGGCTCAAAAAGTCATGAAGGCTACCAAGGCTACTGGCATGAATATCATTGCCAACTGCGAGGAAATTGCTGGTCAAACAGTCTTTCATACCCACGTGCATCTCGTACCTCGCTACGGTGCAGAAGATGACCTCAAGATTGACTTTATCGCCCATGAACCTGACTTTGACAAACTTGCCCAAGTCGCTGAAACCATTAAAAACGCTTAAGGAGATGCCATGAAACTATCCAATCTATTGCTATTTGCAGGAGCTGCAGCTGGAAGTTATTTTGTCGTGAAAAATCGCCAAGCCATTCAGGATGAAGTGCTAGATACAACTGACCGCATTGAAGCTATCAAGGATGATTTGGATATCATCCAAAACAGCCTACAAATCATCGACCAACAAAAATCCCTTATCAAGGAATACCAAAAAGATTTGACCTACAAGTTCAAAGTCTTGGAAAAAGATTTCCAAACCAGAATGGCGGTCCTCCAAGAAGAAAAACAAGAATAAGAAAGCCTCCAACTTTCCTTAAATCCATTTTGGATTACTAGATTTGAACAGAAAAGGGAGGGAATGAAAATGAAACAGTTTGTAAAAGTTCTAGCGAAGGTCATCGCGATCCCTTGCGGCTGCCTCTGCCTGCTTGCAGCCCTAGCATTTCTACTAGTGGCCAATCTTTTCAAGGCTTCACCGAGTGACATCCGTGAGGGGAATGAAGCCTTAAAACAAATCTTTATCTCTCTTGACATGCCTCCTGAGAAAGTAGAATCAAATGGAAGGTATCAATTTGAGGGTGGAGGCTTACATTTTTATGTTACTTTCTCTGATGATGTCATCAATAGCCACCCCGTCCTAAAAGAAAGTCCAAAACTCACCAAAAACCGACTGGAAGTCTATGTCCTCCAGACAGGAGAGATTTCCTACTATAAAGTAGGGGATAACTTGTTCAATCATGGTTTATTTCAGTTTTTAGAGAAGGAGGGCGAGAAGTATTTCCAAGAAAAAGGAAAGAAATTTAACCCTAATTACTCACTTCTCTTTTGGAATAATCAAGAAAGTTTTAAAAAGGGAATCGCATTCTATGAAAAAGCTTTGACCTTAGTAGATATTCAGGATAATTCGGCGATTAAGCGCATTGACACCGTCACCGTTAAGCCTGGAAAGGAAGAGGAATTCAAGCAACTCATCCAGGAGATGGATGTGGCTGGCTTGCTCACTCAAAAGTATAAATAGTAGACTAACTGGAGAATGATTTCTCGATACTAAATTTTTAATGATAACAAAAAAAGAGCCAATCGGCTCTTTTTACTTTATTCTCCTTCAAAGGCATCTTTTATATGGTCAAAGAAGCCTTTTTTCTTTGGATTGACTTTCAAGTCACCTGCAGCAGCGAACTCTTTAAGTGCTGCTTTTTGGCGATCGTTCAAACCTGTCGGAGTCACGACATTGACAGTCACGTATTGGTCACCAACGGCACCGCCACGAAGGCTCGGTGCTCCCTTACCACGTAGACGGAATTTCTTGCCAGT
This sequence comes from bacterium, assembly GCA_905221355.1. GTDB lineage: Bacteria > Bacillota > Bacilli > Lactobacillales > Streptococcaceae > Streptococcus. Next base: position 143,141 of record CAJNCU010000003.1, on the reverse strand, counting down.
CTGAGTTCCTTCTGGGATGACCAATTCAACATCACCATGCACGGTTGGAATTTCCACAGTATCACCAAGGGCTGCTTGGACAAAGTTGAGGTTCAGATTGTAGAAAATAGTTGTTCCTTCACGTTCAAACTTATCGCTGGCTTCTACTGAAACCACTACATACAAGTCTCCGTAAGGTCCACCGTTAAAGCCTGCTTCACCTTGACCAGCGAGGCGGATTTGTTGGCCTGTTTCCACACCGGCAGGGATTTTTACATGTACGCTATGAGCTTGTTTTTCATGACCTGTTCCATGACAAGTTGTACATGGATCTTTGATTTCTTTTCCACGACCATGACAGACATCACAGGTTACTTGGCGACGCATCATACCAAGCGGAGTCTGTGTATCGACGTTAATAACACCAGCGCCATGACAGCGTCCACAAGTGACTGGACTTGTCCCTGGCTTAGCACCAGATCCATTACAGGTACGACAGCTGGCTTCACGATTGTATTTAACTTCCTTTTCTGTTCCGAAGATAGCTTCTTCAAAGGTCAAGTTCACACGATACTGGAGGTCATCCCCTTGACGAGGAGCGTTTGGATTGCGCGAAGCTCCGCCTCCCCCGAAAAAACTTGAGAAGATATCTTCAAAACCACCGAAGCCACCTGCTCCGTCAAAGCCACCAAAACCGCCAGCACCACCAAAGCCACCGCTGGCACCTGCAGCACCATACTGGTCGTAGGCTGCACGTTTTTGGTCGTCACTCAAAGTCTCATAGGCTTCTTGAACTTCCTTGTATTTTTCCTCAGCTCCAGGCTCCTTGTTGATATCTGGGTGATATTTCTTCGAAAGCTTACGATAAGCCTTTTTGATCTCGTCTGCCGAAGCGTTTTTTGACACCCCCAGACGATCATAAAATTCAGTATTGTTCATAATTCAAAATACAAAGGGCGTCAAACGGACACAACCATCTAGGAGTTTTGACGACGGACGCTTGCGTCCTAGAAAAAACTATCTTTTTGGCACAGTCCGTAGCCCGTGTTCAGTTACGAACACTCTTTGTTCCTTTCTATAATTTATAAGTAGATCATTAGAGGGTATTTTCTATACTCTGCTTCACTTCATCAAACTCTTTGTCCGATAGAGTAAAAATCAAGTCCTCTTCTGAATATTCATTCTGTTCTTTAAAATAGTTATCCGTATTTTCTGCCAAACCTAGACTAAGAATCACTTTTCTTGCAAACTCTTGATGTGCAAAGCCTATAGCCGTAATGATATTTTTATCTTGCACAACCAGTTTGGGTTGGAAATTCTCACGTGGAAGAAATTCAAAATAGTCAAAGAAGTTTTACCAAATCCCACCTGTAAATTTCGTGTCATTCAACAAGCCAGCTTTCGCTAACAAAATGGGCGCAGAAGAAATTGCTGTAATTAAGATATCCTGCTCACCGAGTTCTCTCAAAAATGAGGCTAATTTTTCATCCTGTAGAGCAGGAACTATATTTACCATTCCTGGCAAAATCACACAAGAATACTCTTCTATACGTACTTGATCCAATGTTTTTGTAGGTAAACAAGGCAAGCCATCTTCAGAGACCACCATCAAATGATCTGAAGCTACATAATCAATCGTGATGTCAAAAGACAGAGCTAAAGTACTTGTTAAAGTGGCTATCTCATAAAGAGAAAAATTGGGGTAAAGGATACAAAGTACTTTTTTCATAAGCTACACCCTCTATTTTATCGAAAAACAGAGGCTGGGTTGCAACCTCTGGATTTCTTCTTATACTTACTAGTTCGAGTTTTAAAAATCAAACTAGTAATGGCTCAACTGAGTTTTGGCTAAAAACTTCGGAAAAAAGATAAGCCATCTTTTGTGCATCGCACAAGGCGATGGCTTCCTATTTTTCTTTCGTTTTCTTAACGCCTCAACATCTTACCGAATCGAGCACGCCCTAACCTCTTGGTGAAAAAGAGACGTAGCTGTTTTCGCTTTAGCGAACTACAGATATGGCTACCTTTAGGTGCAAATCTTTCTAGAAACTAAAGTTTCTGCGTCAGATTTCCTATTTTCACTGTGAGGTTTTAACGGGCTTTGCATCTTACTTTTCAGTAAACTCTCCGTCTACAACATCATCGCCTGCGTTGCCTGTTGCTTGTGCGCCTTCTGCTCCTGCTTGAGCTTGTTGCGCTGCTGCGGCTTGTTCGTAGAGTTTAACAGCAAGTCCTTGAGCTTTTTCGTTCAATGCTTCAAGTTTTGCTTTCATTTCGTCCAAGTTGTTATCTTCTTGGGCTTTCTTAAGTTCATCAAGGGCAGCTTGGGCAGCGTCACGTTCTGCATCAAAGCCTTTTCCTTCAGTTTCCTTGATTGTCTTTTCAGTCGCGAAGATTGCTTGGTCTACTTCATTACGAAGGTCTACTTCTTCTTTACGTTTCTTATCTGCTTCAGCGTTTGCTTCTGCATCTTTCATCATGCGGTCGATTTCTTCATCAGTCAAACCTGAGTTTGATTGGATAACAATTGTTTGTTCTTTTTGAGTTCCAAGATCTTTAGCCTTAACAGATACGATACCGTTCTTGTCGATGTCAAATGTTACTTCGATTTGTGGGATTCCACGAGGTGCAGCTGGGATATCTGTCAATTGGAAGCGTCCAAGAGTCTTGTTATCTGCTGCCATTGGGCGTTCACCTTGAAGAACGTGGATATCAACAGCTGGTTGGTTGTCTGCTGCAGTTGAGAAGACTTGTGATTTAGATGTTGGAATTGTTGTGTTACGGTCGATGAGTTTTGTGAAGACACCACCCATTGTTTCGATACCAAGTGACAATGGTGTTACATCAAGAAGGACAACGTCTTTAACATCACCAGTGATGACACCACCTTGGATAGCAGCACCCATGGCAACTACTTCATCAGGGTTTACTGATTTGTTTGGTTCTTTACCAGTTTCAGCCTTAACAGCTTCTACAACGGCTGGGATACGAGTTGAACCACCAACAAGGATAACTTCGTCAATATCTGACAAGCTCAAACCTGCATCTGAAAGGGCTTGACGAACTGGAACTTTTGTACGTTCTACAAGGTCACGAGTCAAATCGTCAAATTTGGCACGAGTCAAAGTCATTTCCAAGTGAAGAGGTCCAGATTCACCAGCAGTGATAAATGGCAAGCTGATTTGAGTTGAAGTTACACCTGAAAGGTCTTTCTTAGCTTTTTCAGCCGCATCTTTCAAACGTTGAAGAGCCATCTTGTCTGTTGATAAGTCAATACCATTTTCTTTCTTGAATTCTGCAATCATGTGATCGATGATTTTTTGGTCAAAGTCGTCACCACCGAGTTTGTTATCCCCTGCAGTCGCCAATACGTCGAAGACACCGTCACCCAATTCAAGGATAGATACGTCGAATGTACCACCACCAAGGTCAAATACCAAGATTTTTTCTTCTTTGTCAGTCTTGTCCAAACCATAAGCAAGAGCTGCTGCAGTTGGTTCGTTGACAATACGTTCTACTTCAAGACCAGCGATTTTACCAGCGTCTTTTGTAGCTTGACGTTGTGCATCGTTGAAGTAAGCAGGAACTGTGATAACCGCTTTAGTTACTTTTTCACCAAGGTAATCTTCAGCGTAACCTTTCAAGTATTGAAGGATCATAGCTGAGATTTCTTGTGGAGTGTATTCTTTACCATTTGCAGAAACTTTTTCAGAAGTTCCCATCTTAGATTTGATAGAGATAACTGTATCTGGGTTTGTTACTGCTTGACGTTTTGCGGCATCACCAACGATGATTTCACCGTTTTTGAATGAAACAACAGATGGAGTTGTGCGGTTTCCTTCTGGGTTTGCGATGATTTTGCTTTCAGTTCCTTCAAGAACTGCAACTGCTGAGTTTGTTGTACCTAAGTCAATACCGATAATTTTAGACATGTGTTTTTCTCCTTAAATTTTATATTCTTTTTTTCTTTTTGATACTCTTCTTAGGTGGCGGCGCCGTCAGAGCTTGACTTCGTCAATCTCTTTGACTAAACTTTGAGCCTATGTCTCAAAGTTTGCGCAAATAACGCCACGGCGAAGAGTATTATCTTTGGTTCGCTTCGCTCACTATTGCAAAGCTGAACCACTTTTTTATCTTTCTTTCATAGTTTATTGTCGTTTCGGACAAGTTTCCTATTATATTATGACACGAGGAGTCGAAATCGATATTATTTCGACGACGAGTTAGTAAGGAGGCTAGGCAAACGCCATAGCGATTGCCGTTTTCTGACGAGTTGCTTTAGCTACCGTCAGAATTGCCTAGTTATACACTACTACCATGGCTGGGCGTAGGATGCGATCATGGAGTTTGTAGCCTTTTTGGAAGACTTGAGCGATGGTGTCTGCTGGGTGTTCATCGTCTGCTGGGAGAGTTTGGATGGCCATGTGATAGTTATGGTCAAATTCGCCGTCAGCTGCGATTTCTTCGATTCCTTCTTCTTTCAAAGCGTGAATCAAGCTCTCTTGCACCATCTCCAATCCTTTTTTCACATCATCTGTCAAACCTTCAACTGCTAGTGCACGTTCTAAGTTGTCAAGCGATGGTAAGATTGCTTTTGCCAAGTCTTGGCTACGATAACGTTGCAAGTTTTGACGTTCTTCATTGGTACGGCGTTGAATATTTTGCATTTCTGCATGAGCGCGAAGGTATTTGTTTTCGAACTCATCTGCACGTTCATTTGCCAAGTCCAACTCAGACTTCTCAGGAGTTGTTTCTTCAGTTGTTTCCACAACTTCCTCTTCTCTCATTTCTTCGTTTTTTTTATCTTGGGCCATTTTCGCCTCCTTTAATGATTTCAAAATTAATTTACTTCGTAATGATTACTGCTGAGATAGCGGTAAAAATCCGTTAGTTTCATGGTCAATACGCGGTTAACTACATTGACTTGGTTGATTAGCTGCTGGTAATCCAGATTGACCGGACCGATAATCGCTAGAATTCCAACTCCTCGATAAGGAATGAGGAACTTACTGCTAATCACTGCTAGGTTAGCTAGACAAGACTCTTGACTGTCCGCGACACGAACATTTTGCATCTGATCTTCATGCAGACCCTCACGAATCTCCAAGGCCACCTTTTGTGGTTGGTCAAAGAACTGATAGGCTGCTAGATTGGCAAAATTCAAGAGATTGACTTTCCCCGATACCACAATGTTTTCATTGAACATTTCTTTAAAAATGTGTTCAAAGAGATCCATGACATTGTCCGTTGTTGTAAAGTAACGCTGGATAATCTGCGGAATCTCTGTCCGAATCTTGTAGTGAATATCTAGAACAGTGTGTCCGAGGAAACGTTCCTGAATGATGCGCTTCAGTTTCAGCAAATCTTCCTGCAAGAAGTTCCTTGGAATCAGAAACTGACTGGTAACCGTTCGCGACTCGTCTAGGGTAAATACTGCCAAGGCTGTATGTTGCCCCAAAACAACGATATCAAAGGCTGTCAAACGTTGCCTACTGGGCTCAACATCCAGTGCTACTACCGTACAGCCGCTCAGGTCTGTCAGTAGATTAGCAGCCTCTTGCAGGATATCCTCCAATTTGAAGAATTCCTGATCAAAGGCTTTGACAATCTCATAAACCTCATTTTCGGCCAGTCGATCAAAATCCAGTGAGTGTTTCACATAGTACTGAAAACCAGCAACACTTGGCATCCGACCGCTTGAAGTATGAGCTTTCTCAAGCAAACCCTGCTTCTCTAGAGCCGCCATATCATTACGAATGGTAGCACTGCTAGAGTTAATAGACTCTTGCAAGGCTTTGGATCCGACAGGTTCGTGCGTTTTGGTAAAGATGTCAATAATCAGATTTAAAATATCCTGCTGACGCTCTGTAACCATCTCATCACTCCTCTCTGTCTGATCAATTAGCACTCGATACACTCAAGTGCTAACTCATGATTCTATTATACACCCTTAGAAGAGAATGTCAAGACAAAAACTTAAAAAATTAGCACTCTTTTGTCAAGAGTGCTAAAAATCAGTCTAAAGACCTAGAATCTTACTTCTCATCTGCTTGGTATTTCCTTTTAAGTCTGAAAAAACCATAGATTAGATAAGAAATTAAGCAAGCGTATAAAACGAAAATAATAAAGAAAGACATAGAAAGATCTTCTCTAAATAAACTCATACAAACAACAAAACCACCTGAGAAAGCGGCTATACAGGAACGAAGTCTAGACCGCATAACTTCCCACCTGAGCCCCTTATTCATATAGACTTGATCCTCTGGAAGTAAATCAGAAGTTGGTTTACGAAGAATTGAACAAAAACCTGTTTCTATAAATTCCCAACCTCTATTTCTAAAATCTTGTACTTCATGCTTATACTTTTTAAAAAATCTAGAATCATAGATATGATAGATGACATCATCTGGTTGGCATTGTTCAAAATAGAAAAAACCAAAACGATTAGTTCTATATCTCCAACCTTTCAAGTGCATCTCATGTAAATATTCTTCCTCCTTGTCCAAATCAACTATTGTAAAAATCCGAAATTGTACTTCACTATTCATTGTCTTACCTCCAGATTAGAAAACAGGTATTGCTTCATTTATCAGATAATTCTTTCCACTTTTGAAACAATCTCCAAAAAATATAAGAAATCTGAACCACAAGAGCCAACAATAAAACACAATCTATGATAGTAATCAAAAACACTAGCCCGCTAAAAACGTCTCTTTCACTGAGCAACTTTAAGAACAACGGAATCAACATTGATAAGAAAAACAAAACAGGAAGCAACCGCAGTCTTAAAATCCGATGAACCATATCCAACTTCCCAGTAGCATCATTATAAATTTCAAACTCTGCATCCGATTCAATCTCAGAATGTGCTTTTCTAAAATAGGAAAAACTATTAAAGTCTGTAATATGCTCCCAGCCACAGTCTTTAAACAGTTGTAAATAGGAGGTTCTCTCTGATGTTTTCATTGGGTAAAAATCCAACTGATAAGATACTTGTTCCGGCTGACACTTTTCAAAGGTATACTTAATTACAAACAATAAGATAGAATAGCTTACTTTTCTAAGCTTCCAGCCCTTGGCATGCATTTCTATAAAGTATAGAGCCTCCCTATCATAATCCGCAATGGTAAAAATTCGGTAAACAATTTTCTTTTCCATCATCCTTCCTCCCGACTATTTCTGTAAAGTCGTTCAATACGTTTCAATTCTATCTCCAAAACTTTTCGTCCCAAATCTGTTATCTGATAAATTTTCCGTTTTTCCTCTTCTCGGACAAAGAAAATCAAGCCATCCTTTTCCATCTTTGACAAGGTCCCATACATAGTTCCAGGACTAATCGAAACTTGCGAATCTGTCATCTCCTTGACCTTTTGTGTGATACCATATCCGTGGTTCTCCTTCTGTAAACAAAACAAGATATAAAAACCCGTTTCAGTCATGGGAAGGTAAACACGCCTAATCTTATCTGTTAATTCCATTTAACCACACCTCCTATTTAATTCGATATATCGCACTTCGTTATATAAAATATATCACACCTCGATATAAAACGCAAAAAAAGATCACCCTCAGGCAATCTTTCTTCTATATTAGTAAAGATCTAAATAATTATCAACTTCCCATTGTGACACAAAGGTTGCATAGCTAGCCCACTCGATACGTTTAGCTTCAAGGAAGCTCGTGTAGATGTGTTCACCTAGGGCTGCCTTGACCACTTCATCCTCAGTCAAGGCTTTCAAGGCGTTGTGAAGAGTTGATGGAAGGTCTGTAATGCCAGCTTCCTTACGCTCTTCCGCTGTCATGATATAGATATTTTCTTCGATAGGAGCTGGTGCTTCGATTTTGTTTTCAATACCATGCAAACCAACTTCCAATAGAACTGCCATAGCGATGTATGGGTTTGCCATCGGGTCCACTGAGCGCAACTCAAGACGAGTTCCCATACCACGTGAAGCTGGTACGCGCACAAGTGGCGAACGGTTACGACCAGCCCAAGCAATGTAAACAGGCGCTTCATAACCTGGAACCAAACGTTTGTATGAGTTAACTGTTGGGTTCATGATAGCAGTATAGTTGTAAGCATGCTTGATCAAACCACCAAGGAAATGGTAGGCCGTTTCAGATAACTGCATTCCTTTTGGATCATTTGGATCAAAGAAGGCATTGTTTCCTTCCGCATCAAACAAGGACATATTACAGTGCATACCTGATCCAGCGATACCAAATTTTGGTTTTGCCATAAAGGTTGCGTACAAACCATGTTTGCGAGCAATCGTTTTAACAACGAGTTTAAAGATTTGAATCTTGTCACAGGCACGGAGGACTTCATCATACTTGAAGTCAATTTCATGTTGTCCAACCGCAACCTCGTGGTGACTTGCTTCTACTTCAAATCCCATTTTGGTCAAGACATTAACGATTTCACGACGTGTATTGTCCGCAAGGTCTGTAGGTGCCAAATCAAAGTAGCCACCCTTGTCATTTACCTCAAGAGTCGGATCCCCATTTTCATCCAGTTTAAATAGGAAGAATTCTGGCTCTGGTCCAAGATTGAAGGATTTGAATCCTACTTCTTCCATATGGCGAAGAGCACGTTTCAAATTGCCACGAGGGTCACCTGCAAATGGTTTACCTTCTGTTGTATAGACATCACAGATCAAACCTGCAACACTTCCGTTTTCATCTCCCCAAGGGAAGACTGTCCATGTATCCAAGTCTGGGTACAAGTACATATCTGACTCATTGATACGTACAAAACCTTCAATAGAAGATCCATCAAACATAGCCTTGTTTGACAAGACTTTATCTAACTGTTCATCTGTAGCAGGAATTTCGACGTTTTTCATCGTTCCCAAAATATCTGAGAACATGAGACGAATAAAGGTAACATTTTTTTCCTTGACTTCACGACGAATATCTGCAGCTGTGATTGGCATGGTTTTTCTCCTTAATATATGACTACTTGCGATTGCCTAACCGCGACCAAAAGGTGAATGTGCTGAAGCAAAGCGTCCCTGCTGGAGGAGTTCATTATGAAGTGCGCGACGCACCTCTGTCTGACTCACCACTTTCTTGGACTTCGCCTCACGTTCAGCATATTTTTTCTTAATGGCAGCGATATTGTAGCCTTCAGAGATATAATCTTTGATTTCAAGCAGACGATCCATATCATTCAACGAATACATGCGACGGTTTCCTTCGTTTCGATCAGGTTTAATCAACTCTTGATCTTCGTAATAACGAATCTGACGCGCCGAGAGATCGGTCAACTTCATAACACTGCCGATAGGAAAAACAGCCATATTTCGGCGAAATTCTTTTTCCTTCATTTACATTTTCCTTCTTTCTGTCTATTATAGTCTAAAAAAAGACAAACGTCAATTAATAATGTCATAAAATGTAACATTATTTTTCTTTTTTCTCTAAAAAGAGATGAATACGATCAATATCATAATTTACGAGAATTGCGACAAAAACTCCCATAAAAGTTTCCGATACGCGCGCAAACACGTACAAAATTGTTTCACCGCTCGGTATTGATAGGGTAATGATTAACATAGCTGCCACACCACCAATAACCCCCGATTTATTATTCATAGCCACATTTGTCATAATGGTTAACATAGTGCAGATTGGAACAACCACCAAGGTCACCCAAAAGGCTCCGTGAAATAAGGTATTTAAGAGAAAAAAGATAAGGGCGTAGAAGCCACCGATACTATTTCCTAGAATACGTGAAGTTCCAAAATGGACGCTCTTATCAAAACTCTCCCTCAGACTAAAAACCGCTGTCAGAGCACCGATTTGAAGACCCTTCCAGCCAAAAAAGCCAAAAATCAAAAGAACTAGAAAAACGGCAATCCCCGTTTTGAAAGTCCGCATACCAAGTTTGAACTGTGACTTATCAAATTTATATTTTTTAAAATAACTCATAATCTCAACTTTCTACTACCATTTTAACATAAATTAGTTGATTTTATGAGTGAAAATCAATAGGAAGCGTTTTTAATTTAGGCTATAAAAAAGAGGAAACAGAGTTCCTCTTTTCTATTTAACTTTTAGAGCTTACTTGCTTTCGTCTTCTTTTCGTTTCAACTGACCAAGTCCTACTAAAACTCCTACTAAAGCTGCCAGACCAAGATATGGCATGTAGCTTGAATCATTTGTACCTGTTTGAGGTAGAGTAGGATTCCCTTTCGGATTTGGATTAGGAGTTGTTGGCTCCTCTGGTTTCTTAGGTTCCGGTGTTGTTGTGCGAACTGTGTTTGAGGCGTAAGCAACTTTGTTCACAGTATTTACATAGGTATTTTCAAAAGTTCCGACAGCAATTCGTTTCATTTGAATATAAGCCTCAGCCTGGAATGGAGAATCCAACTGAATCTCTTGAAGGAATTCCTTCTTGAAGCGAATGGTAATCATTCCCTTATCTTGATCATGTTCAACCTGTGTTTCAGCTGTTAAGTCTGTCCCTGCCTTGATAACACGACCGTCTTTCAATCGGATATCAACCTTGGCAAGAACTTTATAATTTCCAGTGTATTGATCACCTTTTTGGTCATAATCATCTACAAAACTATAGTCATTCAAGTCCTCAGAATGATTTTGTGGAATCAAACCACCAATTAAACGATAATTGAAGTACTGGTTTAACGGAATTGTTTGGCCATCGATATTGTCACTGCTTGGATCCATACTGATTGTCACATCTTTTTTAGGTGTGATTTTCGGTACATTGTTGACAACTACTTCTGTAGCATAGCCATTTCCAAAATCAATTTGGTAGGCTTTGTTTTCATACTTACCACCCGTTTGACCAAATTCAGGTTTAACTGTCATCGGATCTGTGATTAGCAATGATTTTCCTGCTGCTACATAGTTCTTGTAGAATTCGGCTGGATTATCAGCTGAGAAGAGTTGGAAAGCACCTTTAACAGTGATGTTTGCTTTCTTCAACAGCTCTTGAATCTTCTTAGGAGCAGCTTCTAAACTATCAAATTGTTGAACACTGATACCTGGTACAAGGTTGCCCTCTAAATCACGGATCTTAACCAATTCTGGTTGAAGGGTTAAGGCTTCTTCTGGATAATCATCCACATAGTAGAAACCATTTTGAATCGCTTCTTTAGAAGATTTATCTCCCTTGTATTGGTCCAAATCCCATGTGAGTTCATAGTAGTTCGTTGAACCAGCTAGAACTTCTTTGCCATCAATATTCACACCTTGCTTGTTCTTGTTAACTTTCAAAGGCTTGATGTAGTTGTTATTTGGATTGTCAGGATCATTTGGTTTACCTGGAGTCGTTACACGAACAATATTTGACTTAACACCGTAGGCATCGTTGACTGTCAATGTAAAGTTATTTGTATAAGTCGCCCCATCATTCAAGACACGACCAACAACCGTTGGATAAAGAGTTTCAACAGGTTTAGTTAAATCAGCATTGTATGTTGCCAATGTCTCATCAGTAGCCTTAAAGGTTACAGTGTGACTAGCTTTGTCATAGCTTGTTTCAAAACCTTTGCTTGCAGCCTTGGTCGCTTCCAAATCAAACTGATAGCCAGTTGGAAGTGGATCTACCAATACAAATGAAGTTGTTTTTGGACGACCAGCTGTCAACGCTTCTGTTTTCAACTCAAACTTCACTACAGACTGCTTAGCAACTAGAGTACGATCGATATCTACTCCATCCTCGTTTTTAATTTCTTTATTAATCTGAGGTTGTGCAAATAGACGATTGTAATGGTAGTAAACTGTTGGCACCGCTGGTGGTGTTGGCAACTGCTTAGGAGTTGGTGCTACCGGCGGAGTTGGCAATGGATCATAATTTGGCTCTTCTGGTTTTGATGGTTCTGGTTGATCTGGAGTTTTTACCGGTGGTGTTGGCTCATTTTCATAGCTTGGTGCTACTGGAGCTGGTTCCAATGGTTTCTCTGTCTCATATGTTGGCTCTTCTGGTTTTGATGGCTCTGGTTGATCTGGAGTTTTTACCGGTGGTGTTGGCTCATTTTCATAGCTTGGCGCTACTGGAGCTGGTTCCAATGGTTTCTCTGTCTCATATGTTGGCTCTTCTGGTTTTGATGGTTCCGGTTGATCTGGAGTTTTTACCGGTGGTGTTGGCTCATTTTCGTAGCTTGGTGCTACTGGAGCTGGTTCCAATGGTTTCTCTGTCTCATACATTGGTTGAGTTGGAGCTGTTGGTGCAACAGGTTTCGTCGGAACCCCAATTGCATTAATGTTTGAATTGAAAGCAAACCAAATATTTCCACTCTTAGAAGAAGCCATATTAAAGCTAATCTCCGATTGAGTTATTTCACCGACAATAGCACCGTACCAATTATTTGGACTAGAGGTTGTATCCCATTCCGATGTATCCCAACGAGCCCCTAGCGATTTTTCTGCATTTGATGAATCTGCATAAGCAGAGTTATTTTCATGAATCTTGATAGATGAACCAGAAATTGGAATATATCGACCGTTAAAGTTTCTAACACTTTCAATTGCATCTTTATCAATTGCCCCACTACCGTTACCTCTATTTAGAGATGAAAAATTAACTAATCCTCCTGTGAGATTCATAAGTTGACCTTCTTCATCATAAAACTTGACTTTTACATTAATATTTGTAGAAGTAAAATAATCATTATACCATGCTGTCACAGTTGGATCACTCGAGGCAAACATAGTCATTTTGGTTCCATCGTTAAAACCTGTTTCTTTTAATGTGTAAGTGTAAACTACTTTTGAAATTTTCTTACCATTAAAACTTGAATTTTTTAGACCAGTATAGGTAACATCGACTGGTTTATCCTTTTCTAATACAAGCTTTGCATAAGTGTTATTCGAATTGATTGCATTGAAATATGAATATGCTGTAGATTTTGTCCTATCAGGATTTGTTGGCGAAATCCCCCATGATTTTACCAAAGCATCCAATTCCTGCTGCCCATATTGATGTACAGATGGATCAATTGTTCGTATTGCATTTGGTTCTGATTTAAAGTTCAACGATTGTGATCTTGGTTCTGAAAGATAACCATCTTGCTTCTTTTTACTCTCCGCTTCTGCGAGTGCTGCAGTATAAGCTGCGAAATCTTTCTTATACTTGGCAAGATCTGCTTCATATTTTGCAACCTTAGCTTCATAATCAGTCTTAGCCACGGCATTACGTTGCTTGATTACTTCATTCTCAGCTTGGAGTGCAGCATTTTTTGCCTTGTTGTCTTCAACAGCCTTTTCATAGGTTGCTTTTGCAGCAGCATTAGCTTTTTGAACGCGAGCTAATTCCGTCTGGTATTCGGCTAGCTTAGCTTGGTAGTCTGCTTCATTGGTAGCATTTGCTTGCTTAACTGCCGCCAAATCTGCTTCGTATTTCTTCACCGCTGCGTCATAAGTCGATTTTGCAGTGGCGTTACGTTGCTTAATCGCTTCATTTTCAGCTTGAATGGCTGTATTTTTAGCTGTGTTTTCTTTTACTGCTTTATCATAAGCCTCTTTAGCTTCCGCATTTGCCTTTTGAACTCGAGCCAATTCTGTCTGATAAGCTGCTAATTTAGCTTGATAATCAGCATCATTATCTGCCTTAGCTTTCTTAACAGCTGCAAGATCTGCTTCATACTGCTTCATTGCCGCTTCATAAGTCGCTTTTGCAGTTTCATTACGTTGTTTAATCGCTTCATTTTCAGCTTGAAGCGCTGCATTCTTTGCAGTGTTTTCTTTTACTGCTTTATCATATGCCTCTTTAGCTTCCGCATTAGCTTTTTGTACTCGAGCTAATTCTGTCTGGTAAGCTGAAAGTTTATTTTGATAATCCTGTTGACTATCTTCGTTTGCTTTTTTGACAGTTGCTAAATCTTTTTGGTATTGCGCTAGCTTAGCCTCATATTCTGCTTTAGCTGTTGCATTAGCAGTGTTGATTTTTTCAACTTCTTCTTGATGACTTTTTAGATCTTTTTGATACTTGTCATCCGCTGCTTTGTTTTCAGCATTGATTTTATCTGTTTCAGCCTGATGAGCTGCGACTTCTTTTTTATATTCTTCAGTTGTCTTCTTTATTTCTTCTGCTTGTTTAGCATAGTCACTTTTGATCTCATCTTGTTTTTGAGCATTCTCTGTAGCAGTTGTGGCTGTTCCTTTGTCTTTTGTTTCATCTTGAACTACCTTAACTCCTGCAGATTTTGCATCGGCAACTGTTTTATTCAAATCAGCTGATGATACTTCTACTGGCAAAGCTGAGTCTTTAGAACCAGCCTTAGCTTGGCTTTCTTTAGCAACTTGACTCATTTCACCCTGAGCTTGTGGTAGATTTGTGGCCGGATTTCCTGTGGTAGCTACCTCAACTGTACTTGTGCTCTTCGTCTCTGTGACTTCATCAGCAAATACTGCTTTGTCTGCAAAAGTAATCAAAGCAGTTCCTAAAACAGCACCACACAAAGTTTTGGCAACCTTGCTTTTACGAAATCCATAGACTTCTTTTTTATTTTTCATTATAAGCCATTTCCTTATCTAAATTAATCATCTACCATCCATAATAGCATTTTATGATGCGGGATGCAAATATTTGCTCTACCCCCTTCATTTATCGATAAATCTAACATATTTATAAATGAAACTAAAAAGAAGATGGTTAAACCATCTTCTTTTAGTTAAACTATTTATTTTTCAGTCAAGGCTGCAAGTCCTGGAAGAACTTTACCTTCGAGGAGCTCCATTGAAGCTCCACCACCAGTAGAGATCCATGAGAATTTGTCTGCACGACCAAGGTTGATCGCTGCAGCAGCTGAGTCACCACCACCGATAATTGATTTCACGCCTGGTTGTTTCACGATAGCGTCCATAACACCGATTGTACCAGCTTGGAAGTCTGGGTTTTCAAACACACCCATTGGTCCGTTCCATACAACTGTTTTCGCACCAGTCAAGGCTTCGTCAAATTTAGCAATAGATTTAGGACCGATATCCAAACCAAGGAAGCCTGGATCTACTGCTTCACCTTCAGTATCTTTCACTTCAGTGTAGTCAGCAAATGCGTTTGCTTCTTTTGAATCAACTGGCAAGATCAATTTACCGTTTGCTTTTTCAAGAAGAGCTTTCGCAACATCCAATTTGTCTTCTTCTACAAGTGAGTTACCGATTTCGATACCTTGAGCTTTGTAGAATGTGTAAGTCATCCCACCACCGATAAGAACTTTATCAGCTTTTTCAAGCAAGTTTTCGATAACACCGATCTTGTCTGAAACTTTTGAACCACCAAGGATAGCCACGAATGGACGTTCTGGAGCTTCAACAGCTTCTTGGATGTAGGCAATTTCGTTTTCAAGAAGGAATCCAGCAACAGCTTTTTCAACGTTTGCTGAGATACCTACGTTAGATGCGTGTGCACGGTGAGCTGTACCGAATGCATCGTTTACGAAGATACCATCTCCAAGTGATGCCCAGTATTTACCAAGTTCAGGATCGTTTTTAGATTCTTTCTTGCCGTCAACATCTTCGAAACGAGTGTTTTCAACCAAGAGAACTTGTCCATCTTCAAGAGCGTTAACAGCGGCTTCCAATTCAGCACCACGTGTAACACCTGGGATAAATTTAACTTCTTGTCCCAATTTAGCAGCCAAGTCAGCAGCTACAGGAGCAAGTGATTTACCTTCTTTGTCTGCTTCTTCTTTTACACGTCCAAGGTGAGAGAAGAGGATTGCTCGTCCACCTTGTTCAAGGATGTACTTGATAGTTGGAAGAGCTGCAGTGATACGGTTATCATTGGTAATCACGCCATCTTTAACAGGTACGTTGAAGTCAACACGAACGAGAACTTTTTCCCCTTTCAAGTCAACGTCTTTAACAGTCAATTTTGCCATTAGATATGACTCCTTCTTTTTTTATACGTGTTAATTATATCACAAAATCAACAAAAGAGATAGAAAAACCCTAAACTTTTCTTGTTCTTTCTTATAATTAAAACTAGCATTTTTTAAAATCAAATCTAGAAAAACCTTATCAAATAAGTAATCAATGCGAGATAAAATAATCAAAACAAGGTTTGACTGCAGCCAAACCTTGTTTTTAGTTTTTATGAGGAAATCCAAGAATTCTAAATCGATTAGTCTTCTTTCTTCTTTCTAGCAAGCAAGCCATAACCACTCATTGCTCCGAGAAGTCCCAGAGCTACTAGACTGGCATCTGTTTCTACACCAGTATTTGGAAGTTGATTTGTTGCCTTTTCTGCTTTGACTGGTGTTTCCACCATTGAATTGTCTGTACTTGGTACTAGCTGTTCAACTTTTTCCTTGGTACCAATTTCAACAATTTCTGGGACAGCTTCCTTGAGAACTTCAGTCGAAAGAAGAGTGCGTTTGCCCTGACCATCAACTTCTACAAAGCGACGAACTTGACCTTCCACACCTGCTTGGATTAGCTGGCGTTGTCCTTTGAGAAGAGCTGCATTTGGTCGCTCTTGACGTTCGAAGGACATTGTAGCCTCTTCAATTTCTAGTTTCGGAATTTCTAAAACTAGGTCTTTTACTCCCTCAGCTGGTTGGTTGCTTGACAGAACTTTTGTTCCAACTTCTGTGATTTCTGGGATTGCTTCCTTGAGAACTTCAGTTGAACGAAGGGTGCGATTGCCTTGGGCATCTACTTCAACTAGACGACGAACTTGACCTTCAACTCCAACTTGCACAACACGGCGTTGTCCTTTGAGAAGTTCGGAGTTTGGTCGCTCCTGACGTTCAAAGGCTGTTGTTTCAGTTTCAACAACTAGTTCAGGGAGAGCTTCAACCGTTGGAGCCACTTCATTTGGTTCCATGCTACCAACATGGTGTCTTTCTTCTGTAGGAGCTAGTTTCTTGTTCAGCTTTTCTTTCATGTCCGCAAAAGCTTGTGGAGTTGGCGTTTGTGAAGCTAACAAAGTTTCTGCTTGTTCAATCAACTCAGCTTGAGAATCTTTTTCACGGACGGATTCGAGCAAGCCTTCCAATTCTTCTCTAGCAGTCTGATAACGTTGATTTCCATCCAAGTCTGTCCCTGCTTGTTTCAACTCATTCAAAGCCCGGTTGACTTCTTCTTGGCTAGCATTATGGTTTTCTGCTACAGCTTTCGCTGTATTGAGCTTCTCTACTAGTGCTGCTTGTTTGTCCTCGCTTGAGAAGGTGTAGGCAAGGGTTGACTGACGGCCTTGGGCAGCAGTAATTTCTTGTTTGAGGTACTCATCGTTGACAGCTGCTTTTGGAGAAACCAAGACATCAAACTCAGCGGTGTGCCCCTTGTAATGCAAGGTCAAGGTCTGACGACCAGTCTTTTGAGCATCGTAGCCCGTAATTTCAACACCTTGATCTGTGAAGGCATGGCTTTCTTCTGTCTCATCATCATAGAGAACACCGAAGCGACCTTCTGCAAGATCCAGTTGCTCTCCTACTAGATAGTCTGTTTTCGGTTTCTGAGTAATGTACAAACCTGCTACTTCTTTCGGTTTTCCTTCATCTTGACCTGTCACTTGTACCTTTAAGTCACCAGTAACTGGAAGTCCAAGATAGCTAACTGTGAGCTTTTGTTCCCCTTTTTGATGAGCGTCGTAGCCAGATACTGTCACACCTGAGTGAGTAAGGTTAATCAGCTCATCAGCTTGTCCCCCTTCGTACTGAACACGGAGGGTTCCGCCTCTGAGGTCAAGTTTTTCTCCCTCTTTGTAAACTGTCTTCTTAGGCCCTTTTTCAAGGCTAACTGCAGCAATTTTTCTTTCATCCTGCGGAATCGCTACTGCCAATGTGTTACTGATTTCTTTACCAGGTAGTTGGGTACGATAATAGAGTAGATTTGGTTGCTTGTCAAAGGCCAATGGTGCTGTTGCTAGGTCGCCACCATTTTCAGACTTCAAAGTTGCAATTGGCGTTTGTGAATCTGCCTTGTCGTAAACGGTGATGGTTGCACCCGCTGGAACATCAGAGAAGCCGAGTTGAACTTGATGGTTTCCAAGTGAACGAGCGGTTACCTTAGCCATTGGAATATTTTGGCTTTCTGTATCCAAGGTTTCGTACATCTTCCAGTTATAGACACGAATGGCTTTCCAAGGTGTTCCGTTATCTGAAGTGATAACTTTAAGGCGCCAGTCTTGAGCAGTGATTGGTTTGTCAAGAGTGATATCCGTAACGTGCGCTTTATTGCCACGGACCTCCTTAGCTAACTTCCATTCACCATCCGCATCTTTATAATAAAGGTCAAAGTCTTTGGTGTTCATCAAACCGTCGTTTACGGATTCTCCACCAGCTCCCGCATGATCCATGACCCATCTAACAACGGTACGTGGCTTGGTCAAGCGAATATCCACACTACCGCTCAACTGAGCTGAAGACCACTTATCTGACAAGCTAGTAATGGTACCGTTCAACATACCTTCGATACCTTCGCCGCCTTCAGTATTCGGGAAAGTGCTACCAATAACCGTTGCCCCTGGAACAATATTTTCAGCCAAAGGTCTTGGGAGAGTTGTATCCTGAACAGTCATTCCCCAGTTGAAGGATGCCTTCGCCGCTTCAGAACGGAGTCCATTTTTACCAACTGCAACGACTTTCAGTTCCTGAGTCCTACCAGTCGCATTAGCAGAACGGCTAACTTTTGGCAAGTAGATGGTTGAAGCAGATGAACCTGTCAACAAACGCCAGTTATCCCCGTCTTTTTCGTAGACTTCATAGAAATCCGCATCTTGGTTACCCGAAAATTGAACCACTGCTTCAGCTTCTTGGGCATTCTTAAGAGATTGTTTTACCACAGATAGCCCCGTCGGCGCTTGTGGTGCTTGGTGATTGTCCGAAATTGTTAATTGTCCTAGGTTGAACTGATAATCTTTTACAGCCCCTTCATGTTCGAAGAAGAGTTTGACTGCATAGATGGTTTTTCCAGCTAGTGAGCTAAGGTCAAATTCTTCATTCTTCCAGTCATCAGAGAGAGTCAGTTCTTTCCATGCAGCTGCATCCTCAAATTTGTAGTCTGGTGTTGTAGAGAAAGCCATATAAACTTTAGAGCCTTTTCCTCCCTTGTGGGCAACACGAAGTTTGGTTTTCTCAGTTACTTCTAGTTTGGTAGAATACAAATTCACATCCTGATCCGTCTTACCAGCTACATCCCCTGAGAATTTAAGGGAGTTACCTCCATTATAGGCATCTGTAAAGTCGTATTCTGCACGAAGTTTTTCCCCTGTCGAAGTCTGCCACCAGCGCCATGTTGGTAAGACACCTGAAACCGAACGGTAGTTCCACTCAGAATCCTTAGAAACTTTGCCGTCTACAAACCATTTTCTACCATGACCTGTATTAAAGGAGGTCGTGAAGGTTCGGCCAACTGCTGGTGTGCGGTCAGCAACTAAATTGGCAATCCCATACCACTCTTTGTCAGCTGGTTTTTGAGCCGTTGGATCTCCTTGGTAGCCTGTGAAGAAGATATCTTCGTTCTTGTGGTAGTCTTCGCCTGTTTTTCCTAGACTGGTAATCGTATCTGGTGCAAAAAGTCCAAGTGACAAACGCAACTTGCCTTTTTCATCTAAGAGGGCATCCCATTTGACTTTGGTCTTATAAGAACCACCTTGTTGCAATTCCAAGCCTGCAAAGACATCATATTGACTACGCTCTAGCCATTTTGCCATCTCTACAGAGTGGTCATTCTTTTCCTTGTTCCAGTTGAAATTGGCAAAGAATTGATCCGCAGGGACTTTGTCTCCTTCTTTTTGCATGAACTGGTAGTTGTAATCACCTAGACCATCTTCGTGGTAACGACCGTATTTGTAGGTCATGGCATCATACCAAGCATACTTGATTGGATGGTTAACTTTAGCTGCGTATTCTTTTGTATAGAGCATGAATTGGCGCATTTTTTCACCAAGAGGTTCTACCAATTCACCCGTTGTTTCTTGGTTGATAAAATAGCCATCAAAGCCATAGTATTTAGCGAGATCAACAAGTTTTCGTGCGATAGGGAAGGTGCCATCTGCGTCTTGTTTCAAGGCAGCTGCAAATTTCTCTTGGTCAGCAATGCTGTTTGACCAGTTGAAAAAGAGTGTTCCATAAACGGGAACTCCGTTACGGTGACCGGCATCAATGACATCTGGAGTAGGGACTAGGCCTTCCCAGAAGACCATTGAATCCAAGTATTGCCAGTAGTCAAAAGCATAGGCCTTGAATTCTTCTCCACCAACAGAAGCGTGATCTTTAGCTTTCGAGTTGGTATTTGCCAGCGCCTGGACCTTGGCTCTTCTGCTTGCTTTTTCATTGACCAACTGACCTCTATGGCGCTTGGCGAGTTCAACTGAGGAACGGTTAATGGGATCATCCTCACGCGCACCCGGTTCCCATTTCAACAAATCTTCCCATGTATCAAATTTGATTTCTTTTGGTCGGAGACTCTTTTCTTCATTTTTAGGAACGTCTGCTAGAGTTGGTTTGTCGGCTTTCTTCTCAGCCACTTGAGGAGCTTCCTCTGGTTTGACTTCTTCTTTTTCAGTTGGTTGAGCAGATTTTTCAGCTTTATCTGTCGGAGTTGGCTTTGCTTCTTCTTTTTCATTAACCAAATCCGTTATTGCTGGAGTGTTTTCTGAAATTGGTTGCTCAGCTACTTTATTCTCTGTTTCCGATAATTGTTTTTCGAGAGCTGTTGTGTCTGGTTTAGCTGTTTCACTGGCACTTGTCGCTTGAGCGCTCGTATTAGTAGCTATTTCAGGGACAGCGACCTGTTCGGCAAGAGCTGGGCTTGCAAACAGAGCTAAACCAATCATCAAGGAACAAGCCCCGATTGACAGCTTACGAATACTGTAACGGCAACGTTTTTCAAAAAATAGATTTTTCATCTTATCCTCCTAATAAAATATAAAGTGAGCGCTTTACTTTTTGATAAAAAGTAACTGTTCTCAGTGTACGACACCAGAACAGGATTATCTTCATTTTATCCTATATGAAAGCGATGTCAATCTATTTAACATAAAAACTATAACTAGGATAATAATCAGTAAAATTTGGACACAATCCTATAAATCATCTATCTTAAAGGGAATCTATCTCTCATTTTAAAAGAAAGTTCTTGTTTCTTATGAAAATTTCAGCTAAACACTTGTGAGATTTACTTTTATCCTTTAAAATAGAATAGGAGAAATTCCGTTATTATTTTTCGGAGGAAAAAGAAATGTCCATTAATTGGCAGGAAATTTTATTTCACTTTTTAGGAGGTCTAGGACTGTTTTTATACAGTATTAAGACCATGGGAGACGGTTTGCAACAAGCTGCTGGAGATCGCCTTCGTTTTTACATTGACAAGTACACTAGCAATCCCTTTTTAGGCGTTCTAGTCGGAATTGTCGTGACTGCCCTCATTCAGTCAAGTACAGGGGTTACAGTTATCACGGTCGGGCTGGTCAGCGCTAGTCTTCTCACTCTTAGACAGGCTATCGGAATTATCATGGGAGCCAACATCGGAACCACCGTTACTTCCTTTATCATCGGTTTCAAGCTTGGTGAGTATGCTTTACCCTTGATTTTCCTTGGAACCATGTTCCTCTTCTTTACAAAAAACAGAACAGCAAACAATATCGGGCGCATCCTGTTTGGTGTCGGGGGGATCTTCTACGCTCTCAACCTCATCAGTGCCGGTATGAGTCCGCTTAAAGATTTACCACAATTCAAGGAATATATGGTAACCTTAGGGCAAAATCCTGTGTTGGGAGTTTTTGCTGGCGCGGTGATTACTGTCCTCATTCAGGCATCTTCTGCAACTATCGGGATTTTGCAAGGCCTCTATGCAGGTGGTTTCCTTGACCTTAAAGGTTCGCTACCAGTTCTCTTCGGGGATAATATCGGGACGACCTTAACAGTCATCATCGCTGCAGCTGGAGCCAATATCTCTGCGAAACGGGTTGCGGCAACTCACGTTACCTTTAACGTTTTAGGAACCATCCTTTGCTTAATCCTATTAGGCCCCTTCACTGCTATGATTGAGTATTTCCAAGCTTTACTTCATCTCTCACCTGAGATGACCATCGCCTTCTCTCACGGTGCCTTCAACGTAAGCAATACCATTGTACAATTTCCATTCATCGGAGCCTTGGCCTACTTTGTAACCAAGATTATCCCTGGCGAAGACGAGGTTGTCAAGTACGAGCCTCTTTATCTTGATGAGCAACTTATCCAGCAATCTCCTTCTATTGCTCTAGGAAATGCCAAAAAAGAACTCTTGCACTTGGGGAACTATGCAGCCAAAGCTTTTGACCTTTCTTATAGCTATATCATCGGTTTGGATGAGAAGGTAGCTGAAAAAGGGCACAAGACAGAGGAAGCCATCAACACCATCGATGAAAAACTCACTCGTTACCTCATCAGACTCTCAAGCGAATCCTTGAGCCAAAAGGAAAGCGAAGTGTTGACCAACATTCTAGATTCATCTCGTGATTTGGAACGGATTGGGGACCACGCAGAAGGCTTGCTCAACCTAACCGACTACCTTCAAAGTAAGAATGTTCAGTTCTCTGATGCTGCTTTAGAGGAATTAGCTGAAATTTATCAAGCAACAACTGCATTTATCAAGGATGCCCTTGATAGTGTGGAAAACAATGATATTGAAAAAGCTCAAAGTCTGGTTGAACGCCATAAAGAAATCAACAATATGGAACGCGTTCTCAGAAAGACCCACATCAAACGCCTTAACAAGGGTGAGTGTTCTACACAAGCTGGAGTCAACTTTATCGACATCATTTCCCACTACACTCGTGTGTCTGACCATGCTATGAACCTAGCCGAAAAGGTCATTGCTGAACAAATCTAATACTCTTCGAAAATCTCTTCAAACCACGTCAACGTCGCCTTGCCGTACTCAAGTACAGCCTGCGGTTAATTTCCTAGTTTGCTCTTTGATTTTCATTGAGTATAAGTACCAAGAAGCTATCCTGAATGGGATGGCTTTTTCATCTCCTCATCAAAAATGTTTTTTCTGACATATAAAAAATGCTTTGATTCACAATGGAATCAAAGCATTTTAAAGAGTTCTCCAAACATGACAGCAGAAACTGCAGTGCCCCTGTACTTGGCTTCTTCTCTTTTGATAAAACGCGCCAAGTTGATCAACTCTGGTGCTGGGTGTTTTGGATTGATGAGCAATTCACGGGTGACCAGTCCTGAGAGTCGGACTGCTAGTAATTGCTCATTTGTAGTTGGTAGTTTTTTAGCAGTCTCTAGGAGAGCAGCAACTAAATCTTCACTCAAGCCCTGACGGGCATGGTTATAGAGATCTCTTATAAGGCTTTCTAGGTTTGGTTCTGCCATCCTGACCACCTCCCTTATGTTTAATAATTTTTAATCAAATCAACCGTTGAACGATCCAATTTTTTCACCAAGGCTTGCAAGAAAGCTTGAGCTTCTAGGAAGTCATCCATCGCGTAGAGAGTTTGGTGAGAATGGATATAACGAGCGCAGACACCGATAGTTGTAGATGGGACACCACCATTTTTCAGATGAGCTGCTCCAGCGTCCGTTCCGCCTTTTCCACAGTAGTATTGATACTTGATGCCCGCTTCTTCGGCCGTTGTCAAAAGGAAATCCTTCATGCCTGGGAGAAGCAAGTGACCTGGATCGTAGAAGCGAATCAAGGTGCCATCCCCAATCTTGCCTTGGCCACCGTAGACATCACCTGCTGGTGAGCAATCCACAGCAAGGAAAACTTCTGGATCAAACTTAGTTGTAGAAGTATGAGCCCCACGAAGACCAACTTCTTCTTGGACGTTAGAACCCAGATAGAGTTCATTGCCAAGTTTTTGACCTGACAAGGCTTCTGCAAGCTCGCTTACCATGAGAACACCGTAGCGGTTGTCCCAAGCTTTAGAGATGATATTTTTTTCATTGGCTGTCAAGATAGCAGAGCTATCAGGGACAATCGTGTCACCAGGACGGATGCCAAAACTTTCTGCCTCAGCCTTGTCTGCAAAACCACCATCAAAAACGATATCCGAGATAGCAGGCATGGTTGGTCCGCCCTTTCCACGTGTCAAATGTGGAGGAACAGAACCTGAGATTACAGGAATTTCACGACCGTCACGAGTAAAGAGTTTAAAGCGTTGGCTGCTGACTACCATTGGATTCCAACCACCAATTTCAACGACACGGAAGGTACCATCTGGCTTAATCTCACTGACCATAAAACCAACTTCGTCCATGTGAGAAGCGACTAAGACGCGTGGTGCATCCGTAGCTTCTGAATGTTTAATTCCGAAAATACCACCCAAGCCATCTGTCACTACTTCATCCACATGCGGAGTCAACTTTTCACGAAGATAAGTCCGGACAGGCGCTTCATGACCTGAGATCGCAGCAAGCTCTGTTACTTCTTTGATTTTTGAAAATAATGTTGTCATATCAGTTCCTTCTTTCTGTCCTCCATTTTACCACTTTTTATAGGAGAAGGATAGTGGGAAGGTGGATTGGTTTTTACTCAGTTTTTCCAATAAAAGAGAGGGGCAGATGTAATTTCAGGAATTTTTCTTTCTTTTTACATTAAATTGTCAGAAAATTTATTGACAGATTAAAAAAATCGTGTTACATTTATATCCGCAGGTATCTTTCGATACCAAATCTACACGAAAGGACGGGGTATGAAACTCTCTCATATTTTAACAGGCTTACTTCTACTCCTAGTCTTTCTCTCCATTACCATTGGAACCAGTGATTTTTCTTGGGAAAAATTCTTTGCTTTTGACCAGCAGACCTGGCTTCTCTTTCAAGAGTCGCGTCTTCCAAGAACCATCAGTATTCTCCTCGCAGCCTCCAGTATGAGCATGGCAGGACTCCTCATGCAGACCATTACCCAAAATCAGTTTGCTGCCCCAAGCACAGTCGGAACGACAGAAGCCGCCAAACTGGGAATGGTGTTAAGCCTCTTTGTCTTTCCGTCTGCGAGTCTGACCCAAAAGATGCTCTTTGCTTTTGGCTCATCCATTTTATTTACTCTCTTCTTCCTGGCCTTTATGACTATTTTTTCTATAAAGGAAAGGTGGATGTTGCCCTTGATCGGGATCATCTATAGTGGGATTATCGGTTCTATCACAGAAGTTATCGCCTATCGTTTCAATCTGGTTCAGAGTATGACGGCTTGGACCCAGGGCTCCTTCTCCATGATTCAGACCCATCAGTATGAGTGGCTCTTCTTAGGCCTCATTATCCTGATAGCCGTTTGGAAATTATCCCAAACCTTCACCATCATGAATCTAGGAAAAGAAGCTAGCGAGAGTTTGGGAATTTCCTACTCCCTACTTGAAAAACTGGCTCTCTTTCTGGTGGCGCTAACGACAAGTGTCACCATGATTACCGTGGGTGCCTTGCCTTTTCTCGGGGTCATCGTTCCCAATCTTGTCCGCAAGCGCTATGGAGATAATCTGAGCCAAACCAAACTCATCGTCGCACTGGTCGGTGCCAATCTGGTTCTGGCCTGTGACATCCTCTCTCGAGTCTTGATTCGGCCCTATGAGCTGTCTGTCAGTCTCCTACTAGGAATCATCGGTAGCCTCGTCTTTATCCTGCTTCTATGGAGAGGGGGACGAAAAGATGCAGTTTAAAAGCAAACATACCAGGCTCTTCTGCCTTCTCATTATTCTGGCTATCGGAGCTTGTCTCCTCTACTTTTGGCCTATTAGTCACCTATCTGTCTTTGCTTGGAAACTTCGTTCTCAAAAGATTGTCGTTTATCTCTTGGTAGCTATCGCGACAGGGATTTCGACCATTAGTTTTCAAACCCTGACGGAAAATCGCTTCCTGACGCCTAGTATTTTGGGAATCGAATCCTTCTATGTCTTGCTACAAACCCTGCTACTGGTTTTTGAAAGCAAATTTCTACAGCTTGAAAAGTCTCCTATCTTAGAATTTTTAATCTTACTTCTTGTCCAATCCCTCTTCTTTCTTGCCTTACAAGGCTACTTGAAGACACTGATGAAACAAGACCTGGTCTTCATTCTGCTAATCTGTCTAGCACTCGGAAGTCTCTTTCGAAATATCAGTACCTTCCTCCAAGTCCTGATGGATCCAAATGAATACGATAAACTGCAGAACAGTCTCTTTGCCTCCTTTCAGCATCTCAACACTTCCATCCTAGCCATCGGTTCTCTAATCATCCTCGCTTTGACAATCTTTTTCTTTCGAAAAGCAGTTATTCTGGATGTCTTGCACCTGCAAAGAGAAACGGCTCAGATACTGGGACTCGATGTTGAAAAAGAACAGAGAGAACTCCTCTGGGGCATCGTACTTTTGACCTCAACGGCAACTGCCTTGGTAGGACCTATGGCCTTCTTCGGTTTTATGCTGGCCAACCTCACCTATCTAATCCTCAAAGATTATCGGCACAAGTTACTCTTTATCGTGGCCATTCTGATTGGATTTATCAGTTTGACCTTGGGGCAAGCCCTCATTGAACGAGTCTTTGCACTGGAAATTCGCATCAGCATGATTATTGAGAGTGTGGGTGGCTTCTTATTCTTTATCTTACTTTACAGGAGGGCGCGTCGATGAAACTGGAAAACATTGACAAATCCATTCAAAAACAGGATATTTTGCAAGACATTTCCCTTGAAGTCAGTTCTCAAAAACTGACAGCCTTCATTGGTCCAAATGGTGCTGGAAAATCAACTCTCCTCTCCATTATGAGCAGACTAACCAAGAAGGATCAGGGAATTCTCAGTATCAAAGGTCGTGAAATTGAAAGTTGGAATTCGCAAGAACTAGCTAAAGAACTCACCATCCTAAAGCAGAAGATCAATTACCAAGCCAAATTGACTGTAGAAGAACTGGTCAGTTTTGGACGTTTTCCCTACAGCCGTGGTCGACTGAAGGCAGAAGACTGGGAAAAAATCCGAGAAACTCTGGACTATCTGGAACTGACAAACTTAAAAGACCGCTACATCGATAGTCTGTCTGGTGGACAGCTCCAACGTGTCTTTATCGCCATGGTACTAGCCCAGGATACAGACTTTATCTTGCTGGACGAACCACTTAACAACCTCGATATCAAGCAAAGCGTCAGCATGATGCAGATTCTTCAGCGACTGGTGGAGGATCTTGGCAAAACCATTATCATCGTTCTCCACGATATCAACATGGCCAGCCAGTATGCGGATGAAATTGTTGCCTTTAAAGACGGTCAAGTCTTTTGCAAGGGAACGACTGCTCAAATCATGCAAGCTGACCTGCTCAGTCAACTCTATGAGATTCCCATCACGCTGGCTGATATCAATGGCAAAAAGATCTGTATCTATAGCTAGTAACATAGAAACTCGAGTTAGAAAACTCTCTGTCTCTTAGCTAACAAGCCTATTCAAGAGACTCCCTACATCGTTATCACATTTTAAAAAGGAGAAATCATGAAAACATCCCTTAAACTTTATCTCACTGCCCTAGCTGCCAGCTTCTTGCTCTTACTTGGTGCATGTAGTACAAATACAAACTCAAGCACTAGCCAGACAGAGACAAGTAGCTCTTCTCCAACAGAGATAACCATTAAAAGTTCACTAGATGAGGTCAAACTTTCAAAGGTTCCTGAAAAGATTGTGACTTTTGACCTCGGTGCTGCGGATACTATTCGCGCTTTAGGTTTTGAAAAGAATATCGTCGGAATGCCTACAAAAACTGTTCCGGCTTACCTAAAAGATCTTGCAGGAAATGTCAACAATGTGGGTTCCATGGTTGAGCCAGACCTAGAAGCCATTGCTGCTCTTGAACCAGACCTAATTATCGCTTCACCACGTACCCAAAAATTCGTAGACAAGTTCAAAGAAATTGCTCCAACCGTGCTCTTCCAAGCAAGTAAGGACGACTACTGGACTTCAACCAAGGCTAACATCGAATCCTTAGCAAGCGCCTTTAGCGAAACTGGTACACAGAAAGCTAAAGAAGAATTAGCTAATCTAGACAAGAGCATTCAGGAAGTCGCTACTAAAAACGAAAGTTCTGACAAAAAAGCCCTTGCTATCCTCCTCAATGAAGGAAAAATGGCTGCCTTTGGTGCCCAATCTCGTTTCTCTTTCTTGTATCAAACCTTAAAATTCAAGCCAACTGACACCAAATTTGAAGACTCTCGCCATGGCCAGGAAGTCAGCTTTGAAAGTGTCAAAGAAATCAATCCCGACATCCTCTTTGTCATCAACCGTACCCTTGCCATCGGTGGGGACAACTCTAGCAACGATGGCGTCCTAGAAAATGCCCTCATCGCTGAAACTCCTGCCGCTAAAAATGGTAAAATTATCCAACTAACACCAGACCTCTGGTATCTAAGTGGTGGCGGGCTTGAATCAACCAAACTCATGATTGAAGATGCTCAAAAAGCTTTGAAATAAACAAGAAAACCCAACATCAAATGATGTTGGGTTTATTTTTCTTCTTGATTTCGTCTGAGAGAAAAGTGGTCTGGGACAGGATCTTTTCCTATTGGCGACCAAGGATTGCATCGGAAAATTCGAGCCAAGCCCATCAAAACACCCTTAAAGCCATGTTTTTCAATAGCCTGGATCATGTAGTTGGAACAAGTAGGCTCAAAGCGACAAGAGGGGGGAAAAGCTGGTGAGATAAAACGTTGGTAAAAGCGTACAGGCGCTATTAAGATTCGTTTCATTATTTTTTGGTTACAGCCATGGTGTGTAGTTGGCTGATTTCTTTTTTATTAAGGCGACGGGATTCTCCCGGACGAAGACCTGTCAAGTCTAGGTGCCCAAAACGTGTCCGAGACAACTTATCCACTTGAAGACCGACGGCTTCAAACATCTTTTTAACCTGATGATTACGCCCTTCGTGGATGGTCAACTGTACCACAGAACGATTTTTAACTGGATCCACTTTGAGAATTTCATAAACAGCTGGCTTGGTTTTCTTGCCATCAATCTCAAGACCACGGGTCAAGGGACGGAGATTATCCTTATTGGCCACACCTTTAACACGCGCGACATAGACCTTGTCAATCTCATTACGGGGGTGAATCATTTCATCCGTAAAATCACCATCATTGGTCAAAATCAAGACACCAGATGTATCCCAGTCCAAACGCCCTACAGGGTAAATGCGTTCTTTGACATTCGGCAAAAGATCGACAACAGTCTTGCGACCCTTGTCGTCTGTCACACTGGAAATCACACCGCGTGGTTTGTTAAGCAGATAATAAACCTTTTCTTCATTGTAGATCGGCTGACCTTCAACTTCGACCTTGTCACCAGCCTTGATGGTCGTTGCGAGTTCACGTACCACTTGGCCGTTGACAGTCACCAAGCCTTGCTTGATCAACTCTTCTGCTTTTCTCCTACTGGCCACACCTGCGTGGGCAATATATTTATTGATTCTCATCTTCTTCTATCCTTTCACCAAATAATTGGCTTTCTTGAGCTTGAATCTCAAGCTCATCAATCACTGGCAGTTCTTCCAAATGGTTAATCCCCATATAATCTAGGAAATAATCCGTAGTTACATAGAGATTAGGGCGGCCCAACACTTCTTTTTTCCCGTCTTCCTTTATCAAGTCAAAAGCCTGCAACTTTGCCAAAGCCCCACTCGAATTGACCCCACGAATAGCATCAATTTCTATCCGCGTAATCGGCTGCTTGTAGGCAATGATGGACAAGGTCTCAAGGGCCGCCCGAGATAAACTCTGGTTGATGGGCGCCTTGGAGTATTCCTTCAAAATCGCTGCAAATTGAGGCTTGGTGACCAATCTGTATGCACCACCTGTCTCAATTAGGGACAAGCTCGAATCTTGGTCTCCCTCATACTTCTGGGCTAATTTTTCTAAACTCTGTTGGATACCTGTCGGGGGAAGCGATAGGAGTTCAGCCAACTGACGGACCCGAATCCCATCTTCACCTGCTACAAACAAGAGCGCTTCTATTTCTGCTAAAGTACTCATCTTTCCTCTCTATCAAGTCTAGCTTTGTGCCTCTTGACTTTCTTCCTTCTTTTCCATGAGATAGATATCTCCGAAACTCTCCTCTTGCACGAGGATCAGTTCCTGGGTTTTGATTAACTCTAAGGTCGCCAAAAAGAGGGTAATGACCTCTTGGACATTCTGGGCTTCCTTGAACAAATCCTGCAAACGCAACTGGTCTCGTCCAGTCAAGGATTCTTTTACGATACCCATCATGTCCTCAATCTTATACTCATCCCGCAAAATGGTCGTGTGATTCTGTGCGAACTCCTCTTTTTTCTTGGCTAGAATATTTGAAAAAGCCAAAAAGAGGTCAATAGTCGTCTTGTCATGCACAAGCTCCGCATCCTCGTAAATCAACTCTGTTGGCGCTTTGGAATAGTACTGGGCCCGATCTTGGTGCTTAGCCTCCAAGTGCTCACCCAAGAGCTTGAACTTGCGGTATTCTTCAATTTGAGAGAGAAGGTCCTGCTCCAGGTCATCCTCCAAATCTGTCACTTCTGCCACCTTTGGAAGAAGCTTGCGACTCTTGATCAGCATGAGCTGACTGGCCATGACCATGTACTCACCCGTCACTTCCAGACGCATGGCCTGCAGGGTTGAGACATAGGCTAGATACTGTTCGATGACTTCCGTAATGGGCACATCGTAGATATCCATCTGGTACTTAGAAACCAGGTGCAAAAGCAAGTCCAGCGGCCCTTCAAAATCTTTTAATTTAATATCCATTATCTATATTTTTCTAAGGTCAGGACTGTTTTTAATCCTAGTTTTTTTGCAATTTCGTACAAATCGACCTTGTTTTCTATCTGTCTTAGAATGAACTGTTCCCGCAAGGCTTGAGCGGATAAGGTTGGGAAACCTTTCTCCTTGACAAAGGACTCCAGCTGACGAAAGGCCCACTGACGAGAATAGGCTTTCCCTGCCTTTTCAAAGAGATAGGTCTGCCCCATCAAGGGTTCTAGCTCTGGAATCAAGATCGTGGGTATGGTGACAATCCTCTGTTGGGAAGCCTTGCTGATTCTCAACACTTGAAAATCCAGATTGATATCTGCAACCTTGAGCGCTAAAATCTCACTAGGCAAGAGCCCTAGCTCCAAGATAAGAAGCGCCAGCAAGCGTCCTTCTGGATAATTACTTTCCTGCCAAAAAGAGTCTAGGTCTAGAATCTCTGGCTTTTCAGTCTTCTTTTCAGCTTGTTTGGCTAATTCCAGACGGTAAAAACTGTCCACTTCACCTTTTTGATAGAGAAAGTAGAGAAATTGGTTGCAGGCCGAAAGTTTTCGCTTCTGGGCGCTGATTTTTAGATTGGCTAGCTGGCCTTGGTAAATCTTAAGACTGGTCTCAGAGATCCGCTCACCCACAATGTCTAAAAATTGCTCCAGATCATACTTATAAGACTGCTTGGAATTGGCAGACAAACCCTGCTTTCCCTCTAAAAAGGCTGAAATCCTATCTCTCATTTGCATCGAATCTCATATTCCTTACTAAAGTCATGCAAGAGGGCATTGACAGCCTTGAGGATAGATTTGCGCGTGATGATTCCTTGAAAAATCCCTTCATCATCTACCACTGGCAAGAAGGGTTCATCGACCAGTTTATGGAGGACCTCTGTGATGTTATAGTCTGGAGCGACGACTGCCACATCTGTCTTGGTCATATTGACGATATCTGTCGTTGCCATCTGTTCATCTGTTAAACCTTGCTCCATTTGATAAGCCAAAATGTCTCTCAGACCAATGGTTCCGACAAAGCGTTTGTCAAAGGTCACAACAGGGATACGGGTATAGGTGATTTGGCTCAATACCAAAATCGCATGGTCAGCGTTATGGGTATCAATCAAGGCTGCTAGATTGTCAGCAGGGGTAAGAAAAGTCTCTTCCTGCTCCAGTAAAAATGCTTCAAATTCCTTGGCAATCATCGAGCAAACTCCTTGGACAAGCCTAGATAAACCTCATGATCACGTGTCAAAAAGTCCACTTTGAAATAGCTGTCATCAATCTCCACACGGGCATAGAGGCATTCTCTGATGGTTCCTCGTGGTTGGCTGATGGAGCCTGGATTTAAAAAGAGTGTTTTGCCTTTCATCCAAGCATTTGGCACATGTAAGTGACCATAAAGACAGATGTCCGCTTCTTCTTCCTGAGCCCAGTAGTCCAACTTTTGAAAGTTGAAATTGATGTCAAACAAGTGTCCATGCGTCTGGATGATCTTGGTTGGACCAAGTTGAGTCACCAACCGTTCTGGATAACCAGCATAAAAGTCCATGTTGCCTTTGACGACATGGATGCCCTCCCAGAGCGGAGAGTCTGGACGGAGTTCAGAGTCACCATCGTGAAAAATGGCATCAACTTTACCTAAATAGCGGTCACGGATTTCTTCGACAATCAAGCTATCGCCATGGGAGTCACTCATTACAATGATGGTTTGCTTTGCCATGATGGAAATACCTCCAAAAGTTTCTTAACGGCTAAGGCACGGTGGGATTGACTATTTTTTTCTTCAAGGGTTAGCTCTGCTGAGGATTTACCTGTCTCTCCTACAAGGAAGAGGGGATCATAGCCAAAACCATTTTCACCCTTAGGTTCAAAATTAATGTAACCTGGCCAGTCAGCTTCGACGACCAAACTTTCCTTGTTTGGACTAGCTACAACCAGGGTTGTGTGGAATTGTGCCGAACGGTCCTTGAGTTCAAAGACCATGGCCAATTCGTGCAAGAGTTTGGCATTGTTTTCTCGGTCTGTCGCTCCCACTCCTGCAAAACGGGCTGACCAAACACCTGGCAAACCGCCGAGGACATCGACTTTGAGACCTGAGTCATCTGCTAGCACCATCTTGCCTGTTAATTGAGAAATGGTTTCTGCCTTCAGGCGGGCATTTTCTTCAAAAGTCATGCCTGTTTCAGCTACTTCAGGAAGATCTGGATAGTCATTGAGATTTTCCACATCGTAGCCTAGCTTGTCAAAGATAGCTCGGAATTCCTTGGTCTTGCCTTCGTTACGAGTCGCAATGAGCAGAGTTTCTCTGACCTTGCTAGTCTCAAAGAAGGCTTGAACATTGACCCCTTCTTTAGGCAATTCTACATGCAGGAGTTGCCCATTTTCAACCAAGAGCAGGGCTCCTTGACGTTGGATGACTTCCAAGTTGCGTCCTGCTTCGGCATTTAAAATCTCAACGATAAAGGAGAGCAGACGGAAGTTAGAAGACCAGCGCATCACCGTTATCGTAATCGGAAAGCCATTTTCCTCATCACGAAAAATCCGAGCCAAATCCATAAAATCAAGATTAAGCGGATCTTTGATGAGGCTGTAGATGCCTCCATAGACATCCCAGACACCGACATACCAGTCCTGGTCGTCCTTGTATTCATAAATTTTATTTGTCATAATGTTACATGCTCCACATGAATCTCTTTTTCCAGCCATTCTGCTCCAATTTGGGCAAAACTTTGGCTGCTAGCTGTTGTGTAAAAACGGTGATCAAGTGGTCCAGCATCACGACCACGATTGATTTCAAAATAATTGAGTAAGACTGAGATATCTCGTACACACTCAGCCCCACTATCGATGAGCTGAACCTTTGGTCCCATGACATTCTGGATGATAGGGCGAAGGAGCGGATAATGGGTACAGCCCAAAATCAGGCTATCCACTTTTCCGACCAAGGGACGCAGGGTTTCATAAACTACTTTCTTGGTCACACTGGTTGATAAGGCACCAGACTCGACCAAGGGGGCAAACTTGGGACAGGCCAAACTTTCCACCTGTAAGTCTGGATCCAAATCATGGATTTTCTGACGGTAGATGTCTGATTGTACCGTCATTGGTGTTCCAATCACTCCGATTTTCCCGCCTTGACTGGACTTGATAGCTGCCGAAGCTCCTGGCAAAATCACACCTAGGACGGGAATATCTAGTTTAGCCTTGATTTCTTCCCAGACGACCGCAGTCGCAGTATTACAAGCAATGACAATCATTTTGACATCCTTGGTCAAGAGAAAGTTCACCAACTGCCAAGTATATTCACGAATTTGCTCAGCAGGACGGGGACCATAGGGCGCCCGTGCTGAATCTCCAATATAGACGATTTCTTCATGGGGAAGCTGGCGCATGAGCTCACGAACAACGGTCAAGCCCCCGACACCCGAATCCAAAAAACCAATTGGTCGATTATCCATACAGTCTTCTTTCTAGTCTTTTTTCTGATTGATAGTTCATCATGATTACTCTTCCTAAATGAACGGATAGACAGCTTCATAGAATGGCAACCGCCCCTCTCTTAATCATAATCAAATATCAATAGAATGCAAGGAAAAAGTCTTATCCTTGAGAACTATTGAACATAGTGAGAAGTCTGGAACTTTCATCCCAGACTTTTCCTATTTATTTCTTTTTATTGTTAGCAAGAGCTGCTTTTTGTTGGCGGATGATTTGGTGGTAAACTTGTTGTACCTTGGCCTCGCTTGGTTTTTGACCATTTGCGCTCAAGAGAGCACGAACTGCCTCAGCATTCAAACGTGGGTTGTCCGCAAATTCTTTTTCAATTTGCTTACGCACCAAATACATACCTCCAAGAGCTCCTCCTAGAAAAGCTAGCACAATCAAGATAATTGCTAAAAGTAAGTCCATTCTTTTTCTCCTGTTTCTTTTTGAGTCTTCTATATTATACCATAAAGTGACTTTCCTGACTAGTTTGTTTTACGCTTTCAAGGAGGGCAATAGGCGACAAAAAAGGAGCCCTGCATTTCAATGAAAGAGAGCTCCTTGCTGCGTTTAATTTACATAAATAGCAAGTGTTTGATACGGTTTCAGAAGAATTTTTTCTGATAATTCTACATCTTTATAGTTTGAAATCAGAATCTGTCCATTTTGGTAGGCTGCTGGTAGCTCAATTTCTATTTCTGTGGCATAAAAGTTATTGAGGACCAGTAACTTTTCATCCTCATACTGACGTTCAAAAGCATAGACTTGCTTGCTGTCTTCAAAGGCTGGTTTGTAGCTTCCTTCTGAAATAATCGGCATTTCCTTACGAAGTCGAATCAAGTTTTGATAGAAGGCGAAAATTGGACCTTTGATTTCATTTTCTACGTTGATCTGAGGGTAGGATTTTCCTGCCTTCAACCAAGGAGTTCTTTTTGAGAAACCAGCATTTTCTGAAGCATCCCACTGCATGGGAATGCGTGAATTATCTCGTGACTTGGCCTGGATAATCTGGAAAGCTTCTTGTTCACTTTTCCCTTCTTTTAAGAGCATCTGATAGGCATTGATGGACTCGACATCCACATAGTCAGCCATGGAATCATAGTCTGGGTCAATCATTCCAATTTCCTCGCCCATGTAGATATAAGGTGTTCCACGTGACAGGTGAATGCTGGCCGCCAGCATGGTCGCCCCTTCATTGCGGAAGTTTTGAATATCGACAAAACGGTTCAAGGCTCGTGGTTGGTCGTGATTATTCCAGAAAAGGGCGCTCCAGCCGTTTTTGTCACTCATTTCCTTGCCCCAGCTATGATAAAGACTTTTCAACTCTTCGAAATCAAAGGGAAATAGGGTCCACTTTTGCCCGTCCTTGTAATCTACCTTGAGATGATGGAAATTAAAGGTCATGGATAATTCCTGACGGTCAGGCGACGAATAAAGGACACAATTTCCCATGGTTGTAGAGGACATTTCCCCAACTGTCATAAAGCTATCCTCTGTTCCAAAAGTGGCCTGGTTCATCATGCGCAAATAGTCATGGACGATGGGTTTATCCGTGTAAGCTGGCTTTCCTTCATTTTCAGGGCAATCCACTAAGACCTCATCCTTGCCAATCAAATTGATCACATCAAATCGGAAACCTTTGACACCCTTATCCCGCCAGAAGTTGACCACTTTGAACAACTCTTTGCGGACATTGGGATTGCGCCAATTAAGGTCAGCCTGAGTCTCGTCAAAGAGGTGGAGGTAATATTTCCCTGTATCCCCGAAAGGCGCCCAGGCAGAGCCACCAAACTTAGACTGCCAGTCTGTCGGTTGGTCTTGGATGAAGAAAAAATCTTGGTAGTACTGGTCGCCAGCTAGGGCTTTCTGAAACCATTCGTGTTCTGTCGAGCAATGATTGAGCACCATGTCCAGCATAAAGTCAATCTTGTGCTCCTTACCGACACGCACCATCTCCTCAAAATCAACCATATCACCAAAAAGAGAATCCACTGCCATATAATCTGAAATATCGTAGCCATTATCCCGTTGGGGGCTTGGGTAGAATGGATTGAGCCAGACCATATCCACGCCCAGTTTGGCTAGATAGGGGATCTTTTCGATAATCCCACGGAAATCCCCAATACCATTTCCAGTGGTGTCTTTGTATGATTTTGGATAGATTTGATAGACTACTTTTCCTTTATCAAGTGCCATCTGTTTCTCCTTTTCTGATAAAAGGGAGGAACCCATGTTCCTTCCCTGTTTGTGTTATTTCAATTATACTCAATGAAAATCAAAGAGCAAACTAGGAAGCTAGCCGCTGACTGCTCAAAACACTGTTTTGAGGTTGCAGATAAAGCTGACGTGGTTTGAAGAGATTTTCGAAGAGTATTAGATTCGTGTAGCGACCATGAGAGCTTCCCCAGCTTGGATAGTTGTTGGATAAGTTCCAGTGATAGTCGCTGTATAAGCATCTTGGTTAGTGATGATAACTGGAGTTTCTGTCACGAGACCTGCAGCCTTAATGACATCTATATCAAAACGAATCAATTTCTGACCTACTGTGACGTGGTCTCCTTGGGCTACAAGACTTTCAAAACCTTTGCCATCAAGCCCTACTGTATCCATACCGATGTGGATGAGCAATTCTACCCCCTTATCAGAGACAATACCGATGGCATGTTTGGTAGGGAAAAGAACCGTCACTGTCCCATTGACTGGAGAAGTCAACTCACCTTGGCTTGGTTCAATGACCAGACCTTGTCCCATGACACCTGATGCAAAAACAGGGTCTGTCGCTTGACTCAATTCTTTTACTTGACCAGTAAGTGGGCTGACAATTTCTACTGGAACAAGGGTTACTGGTTCGTGAGTCACAAATTCTGCTTCTTCTTGGGCAGCAAATTCTGCCTGCAAGGCTGTATCATCCTCTGTCTTTGTAAAGAGGCCTACCTTGCGGAAGAAGAAAGTCAAGAGCATTGGTACAACAATAGCAACTAGCATGGTTCCTGCAAACGGCAGCATGTATTGAGGTTGAATAGAGAGGATACCTGGCAAACCACCGATACCGATAGAAGCCGCCGTTACATTGAAAGTAACGGACAACATGCCGGCAAGGGCTGAACCGATCATCCCAGCTACAAATGGATAGATGTATTTGACATTGACCCCAAAGAGGGCTGGTTCTGTAACACCGAGATAGGCTGAAATGGTTGCAGGAAGTGAAATCTGAGCCTCACGCTCATCATGACGGTGCATGAAATAATAGGCAAATACGGCAGAACCTTGGGCAATATTTGAAAGAGCAATCATTGGCCAGAGGGCAGTTCCACCAGCATCTGCAATTAATTGTGTATCGATGGCATTGGTCATATGGTGAAGACCTGTGATGACAAATGGAGCGTAGAGGGCACCAAAAATCGCACCGAAGAGCCATTTAACAGGACCCGTCAAACCTGCCAAGACAACTGCTGAAAGTCCTTGTCCAATTGTCCAACCGATTGGCCCCAAGACAGTGTGAGCCAAAATCAAAGCTGGAATCAAAGACAAGAAAGGCACAAAAATCATGGAAATGACTTCTGGGATATGCTTGCGCCAGAAAATTTCAAGATAAGACAGACTCAAACCTGCAAGCAAGGCTGGGATAACTTGAGCCTGATAACCGATACGATTAACAGTAAAGTAACCAAAATTCCAGACCCAGTTGGCTGCGATTTCTTCTGTTGAAGTAGAAGCTACTAGATAGGCGTTGAGCAACTGAGGTGAAACCAAACAGATTCCGAGAACAATTCCCAAGATTTGGCTGGTTCCCATCTTACGAGAGACAGACCAGGTAATCCCTACTGGCAAGAACTGGAAGATTGCTTCACCAGGCAACCAGAGGAAGTGATTAACCCCTGCCCAAAACTGAGAGGATTCTGTGATGGTCTTACCATCCAACATTGACCAATGTACACCTTCCAAAACATTACGGAAACCGAGGATCAATCCTCCGACTATCAAGGCTGGAATAATCGGCGTAAAGATTTCTGCTAGAGTGGTCATGACACGTTGGACCAGGTTTTGATTGCTCTTAGCTGCGGACTTGGCTGCTTCTTTGGAGACACCCTCAATACCTGAAACAGCTGTAAAATCATTATAAAAAATCGGCACGTCATTCCCAATAATCACCTGAAATTGACCTGCATTTGTAAAGGTCCCTTTGACGGCTGGAATCGACTCAATAGCCTTGACGTTGGCCTTCTTTTCGTCTCCGAGAACAAAGCGCATCCGCGTCGCACAGTGGGTGACAGCAGTAACATTCTCCTTGCCTCCGATTGCTTGAAGCAGATCTTTGGCTTCTTGTTCAAATTTTCCCATTTGATTCTCCTTATACTTGTCAAAGCAAGTTTTATTTGATAAGACTATTGTAAACGATACCAAACCTGTAGGCAACTTGTTTGTTGTAAAAAGAGGATATTTTTGGATATTTTCTAGAACTTGTATGGTAAAATAGATACAGGTGTCCATTGAACTAGACTAAAAACCCATTTAAGGAAGCAAAATGAAGAAATACCAACAACTATTTAAGCAAATCCAAAAAACCATTCAAAACGAAACATACGCTGTCGGAGATTTCCTCCCCAGCGAGCACGAACTCATGAACCAGTATCAGGTGAGCCGTGACACCGTCCGAAAAGCTCTGTCCCTCCTACAAGAAGAAGGATTAATCAAAAAGATAAGGGGGCAAGGTTCTCAAGTTGTCAAAGAAGAAACGGTCAACTTCCCTGTCTCCAACCTAACTAGCTACCAAGAACTGGTACAGGAACTTGGACTTCGCTCTAAGACCAATGTGGTCAGTCTGGACAAGATCATTATCGATAAAAAATCCTCACTGATAACCGGCTTTCCAGAGTTTCGGATGGTGTGGAAGGTGGTCCGCCAGCGTGTGGTGGATGACCTGGTATCGGTTCTGGATACGGACTATCTGGATATGGAACTGATCCCAAATCTCACTCGCCAAATCGCTGAGCAGTCTATCTACTCGTATATAGAGGACGACCTCAAACTCCTTATTGATTATGCTCAGAAAGAAATCACCATTGACCACACGGGTGATCGAGACAAGATTCTCATGGACATTGGCAAAGACCCTTATGTCGTTTCGATTAAATCAAAAGTCTATCTCCAAGACGGGCGCCAGTTCCAATTCACCGAAAGTCGCCATAAATTAGAAAAATTTCACTTTGTTGACTTTGCCAAAAGACATCCGAAATAAACACCTACAGTTGGGGATACTCTCAACTGTTTTTTAGTAGTAAATAAAGGAGTTAATAGTTGGAAAAGAGGGACTGCTTGCCACTTATTCTACTATTTTAAGAAAAAACAACAACAAATATGACTCTTGCTAAAAAGCTATTGACAAATGCTAGATGACCAGTAGAATGGGAGGTAAATAGAAACAAAAATATAGGGATTTGCTTTACAAAATGTAAACGGTTCCAAATGCTAAAGGAGATTTCTATGGATAAAAGATTTTGGGAGAAATCCTGTCGCTATAGCATCCGCAAGCTGACTGTTGGGACTGCTTCTGTTTTACTGGGGGCTGTTTTTCTAGTCAACCATACTGTAGCCGCAGACAGTGTTGAGGTCAAGCAAACTGAACCAACCTCTGTCGAAGCTATCACTAAGCCTGATAGCGAACCCAAAGCAGCTGAAGCGACTGAAACTACAAATCCGTCTCTAGCCGAAAGTCCCGTAGTTTCCGAAAGCAAGCCAGCTAACGAGACTCAGACAACAAATAGTCAAGCTAGTGAAGAAGCCATTGTAGAAGCCAAAGAAAATAAGGAACCTGAAAAAGCAGATCAGCCGGTGACAAAGCAAGAAAACTATCAACTCAACTACGATCAGCCAACATCTCCCTCCTATGATGGATGGGAAAAACAAGCCCTCCCTGTCGGAAATGGAGAAATGGGAGCCAAGGTTTTCGGTCTCATCGGGGAAGAGAGAATCCAGTACAACGAAAAGACCCTCTGGTCAGGAGGACCACAACCCGATAGCACCGACTATAATGGAGGAAACTACAAGGATCGTTACAAGGTCTTGGCGGAGATTCGTAAGGCCCTCGAAGCTGGAGACCGCCAAAAAGCAAAACAACTCGCCGAACAAAATCTAGTTGGACCAAACAACGCCCAGTATGGACGTTACCTAGCCTTTGGAGATATCTTCATGGTCTTTAATAACCAGAAGAAAGGGTTAGATACTGTAACTGATTATCACCGTAATCTGGATATCACAGAAGCCACTACAACAACTTCTTACACCCAAGATGGGACGACCTTCAAACGCGAAACCTTCTCCAGCTATCCTGATGATGTCACTGTGACCCACTTGACCAAAAAAGGAAACAAGACGCTTGACTTTACCCTTTGGAATAGCCTGACAGAAGACTTGCTTGCTAATGGTGAATACTCTTGGGAATATTCCAACTATAAGAATGGTCATGTCACTACAGATGAACATGGAATCCTTCTAAAGGGAACTGTCAAAGATAACGGCCTCAAATTTGCATCCTATCTAGGAATTAAAACGGACGGAAAGGTGACTGTTCAGGACGAAACTCTGACCGTTACAGGCGCAAGTTATGCAACCCTCTATCTCAGTGCCAAGACTAACTTTGCTCAGAATCCAAAAACCAACTATCGAAAAGACATTGACCTCGAAAAAACAGTTAAAGGGATTGTTGAAGCTGCTAAGGCCAAAGACTACGAGACACTTAAAAAAGCCCATATCAAGGACTATCAAAGTCTCTTTAACCGCGTTAAACTAAACCTAGGCGGAAACAAGACTGCTCAAACGACGAAAGAGGCCCTTCAAGGCTATAACCCAGAAAAAGGGCAAAAATTGGAAGAACTCTTCTTCCAATACGGACGTTATTTACTCATCAGTTCTTCTCGTGATCGAACAGATGCCCTTCCTGCAAACCTACAAGGAGTCTGGAATGCTGTAGACAATCCACCTTGGAACGCTGACTACCACCTCAATGTCAATTTGCAAATGAATTATTGGCCAGCCTACATGAGCAACCTTGCTGAAACAGCCAAGCCAATGATTAATTACATTGACGATATG
Organism: bacterium; assembly: GCA_905221355.1. Classification (GTDB taxonomy): domain Bacteria; phylum Bacillota; class Bacilli; order Lactobacillales; family Streptococcaceae; genus Streptococcus. The sequence continues at coordinate 101,964 of CAJNCU010000003.1, read as the reverse complement.
CGTTATTATGGCCGTATCGCTGCTAAGGAATACGCTGGTATCGAATCCAAAGATGGACAAGAAAATGGTTGGCTGGTCCACACCCAAGCAACACCATTTGGCTGGACTACTCCTGGTTGGAATTACTATTGGGGTTGGTCGCCAGCCGCTAATGCCTGGATGATGCAGAATGTCTATGACTATTATAAATTCACCAAGGATGAGACTTATCTCAAAGAAAAGATTTACCCAATGCTCAAGGAGACTGCCAAGTTCTGGAACTCCTTCTTGCACTATGACAAGGCCAGTGACCGTTGGGTGTCTTCTCCATCCTACTCACCTGAACACGGGACCATCACCATCGGAAATACCTTTGACCAATCGCTAGTCTGGCAGCTATTCCACGACTACATGGAAGTTGCTAACCATCTGAATGTCGACAAAGACTTAGTCACAGAGGTCAAGGCTAAATTTGACAAACTAAAACCACTTCACATCAACAAAGAGGGACGTATCAAGGAATGGTACGAAGAAGACAGCCCCCAATTCACCAATGAAGGGATTGAAAATCACCACCGCCACGTTTCCCATCTAGTTGGTCTCTTCCCAGGTACGCTCTTTAGCAAGGACCAGGCTGAATACCTAGAGGCTGCGCGTGCTACCTTGAACCACCGTGGAGATGGTGGTACAGGTTGGTCTAAGGCCAATAAGATCAATCTTTGGGCTCGTCTGCTGGATGGTAACCGTGCCCATCGCTTGCTCGCTGAACAACTCAAGTATTCAACTCTAGAAAACCTTTGGGATACCCACGCGCCTTTCCAAATTGATGGCAACTTTGGAGCGACCAGTGGGATGGCAGAAATGCTCCTCCAATCTCATACAGGCTATATTGCACCATTACCAGCTCTTCCAGATGCCTGGAAAGACGGTCAGGTTTCTGGCTTGGTTGCTCGAGGAAACTTTGAAGTTAGCATGAAGTGGAAAGATAAAAACCTGCAAAGCTTGTCCTTCCTTTCAAATGTCGGTGGAGACTTAGTTGTAGACTATCCAAATATCGAAGCCAGTCAAATCAAGGTCAATGGCAAACCAGTCAAGGCAACTGTCCTCAAAGATGGTCGCATCCAACTGGCAACACAAAAAGGTGATGTCATTACCTTTGAACATTTCTCTGGTCGTGTAACCAGTCTGACAGCAGTTCGACAAAATGGAGTCACTGCTGAACTCACCTTTAACCAAGTAGAAGGCGCTACCCACTATGTCATCCAAAGACAAGTAAAAGACGAATCTGGCCAAGCCTCTGCGACCAGAGAATTTGTAACCAATCAAACCCATTTTATTGATCGATTACTGGATCCTCAACTCGCCTACACCTATACTGTCAAGGCTATACTGGGCGAACTTGCCACACAAGTGTCTGAACAGGCCACTGTTGAAACCTATAGCGAGTTGATGGACGACCGAGATAGCCGCATCCAGTACGGAGCTGCCTTTGGAAACTGGGCAGACTCAGAATTATTTGGAGGAACAGAGAAATTTGCTGACCTTTCAAAAGGAGACTACTCAGACGAAGATCTCACTGCTACCATTCCTTTCAATGGCGTTGGTATCGAAATCTATGGACTAAAATCGTCTGAACTAGGTCTTGCTACTGCTAAAATTGATGGCAAAGAGGTCGGCGAACTTGACTTCCATACTGCTGGGGCAACTGAAAAAAGTAGTCTCATCGGTCGTTTCGCAGGATTATCTGACGGACCTCACACATTGACTCTTCGTGTTAAACGTGAGCACAAAGGACGTGGTAGTGAGCGCTCGAAAATTTCATTAGATTATTTCAAGATCCTAGCAGGAACAGGCAATTCAATTGAAAAAATAGATGATCGTGATTCGCGCATCCAGTATGGTTCCCAGTTTAAGGACTGGTCTGACCCTGAACTCTACGGTGGTACGGAAAAATACGCTGACATCAACAGCAGCGACTCTAGTGCAGCTTCAGAAGCTCAGGCAACTATTTCCTTTACAGGGACAGGTATTCGTATCTTTGGCTTGAAGAGCCTCGCTCTTGGACGAGCACGTGTTACACTAGATGGCAAAGAAATGTCAAGTCTAGACTTCTACACTTCAGGTGCAACTGAAAAGAGGGCCTTTATTGGTGAATTTACAAACCTTACTGACGGTCCGCACACCCTGACATTACAAGTTGACCCAGATTCGCCAGAGGGTCGCAAGAAAATTTCTCTGGACTCCTTTGATATCATCAAAGCTCCAGCTGTTGGTTTAGATAGCCCAAGTATCGCGCCTCTTAAGGAAAACGACAAAGAAATTTCCTTAACCCTACCATCTGGAGACTGGGAAGCCATCGCTGTAACCTTCCCTGGTGTCAAAGATCCTCTGGTCTTACGCAAAGTGGACGAAACGCATCTGGTTACAAGTGGGGATCAGACCGTGCTATCAATCCAAGACAATCAAGTTCAAATCCCAATCCCTGAGGCTACTGATCGACAAACTGGAAAAGCGATCGAAGCTTATGCCATTCAAGGAACTACCACAAGTAGTCCTGTCGTAGCTGTCTTTACTAAAAAAGATGAGAAGAAGGTTGACGAGAAGAAGCCAACTACAAGCAAGGGGGACGAACCAGCTCCTACCGTTGACATTCCGGAATATACTGATCCTATCGGAACTGCAGGACAAGAAGAGCCACCTACAGTTGAAAAGCCTGAATATACTGATCCTATCGGAACTCCGGGAGAACAAGAAGCTCCAACAGTAGAAATTCCTGAATACACCAACCCTATCGGGACTGCAGGTCAAGAGGAACCGCCTACAGTGACAATTCCTGAATACACCAACCCTATCGGGACTGCAGGTCAAGAGGAACCGCCTACAGTGACAATTCCTGAATACACCGAGCCTATCGGAACTGCAGGGCAAGAGGAAGCTCCTACTGTTGAAAAACCTGAGTACACCGAGCCTATCGGAACGGCAGGGCAAGAGGAAGCTCCTACTGTTGAAAAACCTGAGTACACTGACCCTATCGGAACTAGTGGGGATCAGTCTGCTCCAACCCTTACTCTTCCTGATTATCCAGTTCGAGTCTTAAAAGATAAGGAAACTGGAGTGGAAATCATTGGTGGAGTCAGTGACCTAGAAGGAATTTCTCACATCTCTAGCCGACGTGTCCTAGCTCAGGAACTCTTTGGCAAGACCTATGATGCTTACGACCTACAACTTAAAAATCCAACCGATCATAGCTTGCAGCCAAAAGGCTCTGTTCTGGTTCGCTTGCCTATTTTAGCTAGCGTCGAAAATATCTACTACATCACTCCGACCAAGGAGTTGCAAGCCCTTGATTTCGACGTTCGAGAAGGAAAGGCAGAATTCATCACTAGTCATTTCAGTACCTATGCTGTCGTCTATCAAGCTGCTAGAACAACCTCTAACACAGAGGAAAAACCAAGTGCTTCAGATGAAGAAACCTTGGCACACGAGACTGAACAACTTTCATCTAGTCCTAGCCTTGCTAAAACTGGATATCATTCTCCTAAAGAACAACTTCCAGCAACAGGAGAAACGTCCAACCCACTCCTCTTCTTAGCAGGCCTCAGCCTAGCCCTTACAGCTACTTTTATGCTCAAAGGAAGAAAGGATGAATCCAACTAACTTTTAACATCACAAAAACAGGATGAAATTGTTCTTCATCCTGTTTTATTTTGTAATCAAAAGTTAGTTTTACAGTAGGTATAAAAAGGCTAGGGTCAAGAGACTTGCTAGAAGCCCAACTCCCCAAAAGAAGAAATCAACCTTCCACTCGCTCCAAGGATTGCCCTTGCCTGAGAATCCTCCAAGCTCAAAATGATGATGCACAGGTGTCATACGGAAAATACGCTTTCCACCACTAAATTTGAAGTAGGTAACCTGCATCATAACAGAGCTTGTCTCAAAAACATAGATAATCCCAATCAGCAAAAGGGTCCATTCTTGGTGGAGCGCCATAGAGATTGCTGCCAGCATCCCACCAAGAGCCAAACTTCCCACATCTCCCATAAAGACCTTGGCAGGTTTGTGGTTAAAGACGAAGAAGCCTAGCAAACCACCAATCATGGCAAGAATCACAAGAAGAATATCCAGTTGATTTTGCATATAAGCAATCACACCGTAGGCCGACAGGCTAATCACCACGGAAATACTTGCTAAGCCGTCGATCCCGTCAGTCAGATTCACCGCATTTGAAAAGCCAACTAGCCAGAAAAGGGCAAAGAAAATATAGAAAATACCCAGATGAACTTGGTAGCCAAAAACTGAAAGCATGTCGCCACCACGCTCATAAAAGAGGTAGAAAATCACTCCTCCAAGCAACTGGAGAGCAAGCTTTTGCTTAGGATTCAATCCTTCGTTGATCTTACGGAAAATTTTGAGGAAATCATCCAAAAAACCTACCAAACCATACAAAACCAAGATAAACAAAATCATGCCTACATTGTTAGTCAATTGTTGGGTAAAGAGAGCGACAAGGAAGCTCACTACTACTGCAACGATCAGGAAGACAAGACCTCCCATGGTTGGAGTCCCAGCTTTAGCTTGGTGTTGCTTGACATCCTCGTGCATCTGCTGTCCTGTAATCTGCGCTTTTCGATAAAATCGGATAAAGGCTGGAATACCTATCAAGGTCAATAGAAAGGCTAGAACTCCAGCATTAATGGAACTAATCATCTTAATCTCCTAAAGTTATTTTCATTTTTTTAAGGTCTTTGAGAGCAGTATTGGCACGGACACTTTGTTTCTTGACCGTTTTGCCACTACCTTCCCACTCGACTTCTATATTTAGCCATTTAGCAAATGTTTGCACATTTTCATCTGTCCAGCCATACATATCAGGCATTTCTTCTACCTTATCAGATAGGATCAAGATCTGCTGATTAGCTTCCAAATTATCTCCTTCAGAAACCGAGAGCTCCTTGATCTTGGTTCCTGTTCCGATAACGATTGGTTGGACAAGGTTACGACGCAATTCCTCTGCTAGGTCACCCGGAGTAAAGTCCTTGATAGCTGGCATAGCATAGCTTGTCGTCTTGCTGACCTGATCCAAGCTCTTGGCAGTTGACTGAAGATTGAGGGATTCTTTCATAGCAGAGGCTCGCTCAAGGATCGGGTTGGCAAACTCTCCCAGCTGAACACCCGAATAATGCACTGGCTGTTGCACCGTCACATAGAGGATAAAGTCAGGATTTTCTGCAGGATGCATCGACACAACAGAGAAGATATAGTTGGTTTCACCTGTAAGGTAACCCCCATTCTTCTCATCGGCAATCTGAGCAGTCCCTGATTTCAGGGCGACATTCTGACCTGGAACATTGACATTCGGCTTTCCTATGCTGTGGTTGTACATGGTACCGTAGACAGGATCTGTTCCGACCATGACCATGTGCTCCCGAGTAGAGGACGCTGCTGCTTTTGACACAGGATTTCCAACAATTTCCTTTTGAGACTTACGGACAGACTGGTCATTTGGATCATAGAGGGCACTGATAAATTTCGGCTCCAACATAACCCCATCATTGGCAATAGCTGTAAAGGCACGAAGCATCTGGGTCTGGGTGACAGAGATCCCTTGTCCAAATGAACTCATGGCGATATTAACAATGTTATCAGCAGGTAATTGACCTGTGTACTCATCTGTCAGACCAAAACGGGTCGGTACTCCAAACTTAAAGCGGTTAAGGTAGTCCAACCAGGTTGCATCTCCCATCTTTTGCTCAAGCAAGGTCATTCCGATATTACTTGAGTGAGCAAATCCTTGAGAGAAGGTCATGGTGCTACCACTAGTCAATCCTTCATTGACGTCCCAGTCTCTAATGGTCGCATCAGCTATTTTCAATTCACTACTGTTAAAGTACTCGCCACCAGGGAAGGTATTGTTATCAATAGCTGAGGCCAACATCATCACCTTCATAGTTGATCCTGGCTCATAGTTACTTTGATAGAGGATATCACGCCAGACAAAGTCTTTTGTGATGCCATCCTTGGTATCAGCATTGAAGGTCGGCCGTTGGGTTGTAGCCAGGATTTCCCCTGTCTTAGCGCTGACCAAGGTAGCCGTCATATACTTGCCTTTTACCTTTTCCTGAAAGGCATCCATCTGGGTTTCCATAAAGGATTGCAAGGGACTAGAAAGGGTTGTGTACACATCCTTTCCATCTACTGTTTGTTGGGAAGCTTGATCGGTACCCGGAACGATGTTTCCCAGACGATCCTTCTCATAAGTGATAATCCCATCTGTACCTGCCAGAATGCTATTTAAAGAACTCTCCAAACCAGATGTTCCAATCAAGCTCTTGGTGCCATCCTCATTTTCATGGAGTTGTGCTAAACCGATAAAGGAAGAAGCAAACTGACCATTGGGGTAACTACGATTAGGGCTGGTTGTAAAGTCAACTCCCTCGACACCAGCAGTTTTGAGGTCGTTTTTAATGGCCATCATATTGGCATAGGTAATCCCATTTCCCTTGGTACCAAAGGATACCTGTTTTAGATCTGGCTGAGAAAGCTGTTCTTTGACATAAGACTCTTCCATATCCAGATACTTATGGAAAATCTCAGCTACCTTATTAAATTGAGAATCCTCTACATAGAGAATTTTGCCTGTTGCTGACTTGTAGGTCTTGTCAATAACGGCATAGATATTATACGAAGTCGCATCCTCAGCAATAGGCGTTCCATTACGATCGTAAATGGTTCCCCGTTTTGCAGGAATCGTCTTGGTTGTTTGATGGACCTTGTTTGCTTCTTGAACCAAGTCCTTACCAAATTTTTTACCCGTTCCGATAATGACCGCAAAGTTGACCAAAAAGACAGCGAAGAGTATGACAGCCAATAAACTCAGGCTTTTCCCTACTCTTCGGCGATTTTCTTCTGGAGATTTACGGTTACGAACGGCATAACGGATGATTTTTTCTTTCCACTGTTTCATTTCTTACTCCGCTGCTCGGATATTTTCGTTATTCAGCTGCAAATCCTTAGAGTTTGCAATTTCTTTCAAACGTTCTGAACGAATCAATTCATTGACCTCTTGCTTGGCATCGTCTAGCTCGGTTTTCTTTTCTTCGATTTGAGCATTGACCTTGGTCAATTCATTCTGAACTTGTAATAGCTTGGTCTGCATAAACACAACACTAATTGCCAGGATAATCATTGTTGCAGCAATCGAAACATAGAAGGCCTTTTCCACACGTGAAAAACCTTTAAACTTCGTTTGCAATAACTGGCTTGTTTTTTCGATTCTTTCTGCCATGTTTTTCCTCTTACTTGTGAATTTTTCTAGCCACGCGCAACTTGGCTGAATGCGAACGATTGTTGGCTTCTAGCTCTTCGGCACTTGGCAAGATTGGCTTGCGGGATACCAATTCCATCTTAGGCTTAAGGTCATCTGGAATGAAGGGCAATCCTTTGGGAACTTCCACTGTTGAAGCTTCTTTAAATAGTTGCTTGGTCAAGCGGTCTTCCAGAGAATGGAAGGTAATGACCGAGATTCTCCCATCTAGAGCCAGCATGTCCATAGCCTGCTGGATGGATTCATCTGCAGCGCCCAGCTCATCATTGACTTCGATTCGGATAGCTTGGAAAATCTGCTTGGCAGGGTGTCCCTTTTTCTTGAGCTCCTTGGCAGGCTTGGCCGACTTGATAATCTCTGCCAACTCCGTCGTCGTCTCAATGGGTTTCACCTCACGCGCTTGCTCAATCTTACGAGCTATCTGTTTAGAAAATTTATCCTCACCATACTTGAAAAAGATCCGAACCAGGTCATGATAGTCATAATGATTGACCACTTCATAGGCCGTCAGACGAGCTTCCTGATTCATCCGCATATCCAGTGGCGCATCCTTTTTATAAGAAAAGCCACGTTCACGCTGATCTAGCTGAGGACTGGACACTCCCAAGTCATAACAAATTCCATCAATTTCCTGGACACCAGCCTCCTGCAATCGTGCCTGCAAATGACGGAAGTTGTCCTTGATAAAGGTTACCATCCCCTTTTCGATATAGGGTGCCAACCGTTTTTGCGCATTGTCAATGGCATTCTGGTCCTGGTCGAAGGCATAGAGATGCCCTTTTTCGCTCAATTTACTTAATAAATATTCGCTATGGCCTGCTCCACCCAAAGTCGCATCAACGTAGATACCGTCAGGTTTTACGTCAAGCATATCAATCGTTTCATGAAGCAAGACCGTTACATGATGAAATTCTTTTGTCATATCCTATCTATTTTACCACAAATCTGACCAGCTTGCACTTGTCAGACAAGGCTAAGTTTCTTCGAAAATAATTCTCAAAAATATGTCATATATACTTGACATCTCATCCCTAAAAGAATATAATGTAGTCAAATATATACGACATATCAGAAAGGAGCCCCTATGAATCGTGTCAAAGAATTCCGCAAGGAATTGGGCATTTCCCAGCTCGAGCTCGCCAAAGATATCGGTGTCTCGAGACAGACCATCAACATGATTGAAAACGACAAGTACAATCCAACCCTGGAACTCTGTCTCAACCTCGCCCGCAGCCTCCAAACTGACCTCAATAGCCTCTTTTGGGAAGACGATTTTTAAAAAAGGAGCAAACAAATGAAAAAAGAAACTCTCACTGAAAAACTCATCAAACGCATATACGGTATTTCTGGTCCCCTTGACGAACACAAACGGCGCGAGGCCGATCGTATCGGGAATCAGGTCTTTATCGTTCTCTTTTATCTGATGACATTTGGCAACCTCATCCCCTTTGTTCTTGCCTATAAATACCCGCAAATTGTCGCTATCGGCTATCCTCTCGTGATGTTTGGTATTTCGATGGTAGCTGCCCTCTATGTGGTCTCCCAAACCAAGAAAACAGGCATCACAGCCATTGATCCCGAAATGCTGAGTCAAAAAGAAAGTAAACAGCTACATTTTCCTGGTCTAAGAGCCGGTCTGATCTATGGCATGGGCATGTTCTTTGGAATACCGCTTCTGAATGTCCTAACCGATGATAGCAAGGATTATCTTGGTTCTCTTTTAAATACAGGGCATTTTGTATCAACTATCCTAGCTACCCTCTTCTTCGGAGTGACCATACAAATTATCGTCTCTCTTCGCATTCAAAAGGCCAAGAAAGACCAAGAAGACGACTAGGAGGTGCCTTATGAAATCACTAGCTAGACTACTGATCAGTCATGTTTTTATCAGTATCTTTGTTACCTTTTTCCTACTTTCTGGACATATTGAGCATCCTTTCTTGATTATCTTTCTTTTATTCCTTCCTGTATTGAACAAGGGACAGAGATTCCAGAAAATCCAATCAAAAAAAATACGTCTTCTAAACGCATCTCTCTGTTTTATCCTCGTATCCTTTCCACAACTTTTAACAAATCCTATGTATTGGAGATACCTGGTATTTCTAATAATCTGTATCATTTTTAATTTGGTTTACTTCTATACTCTCTATCAACTCTTTAAAGAAGTCAATCAAAAATCGCTCATTTAGAAGGTTACTCCCATGAAAAAAGAAGATTTCACCACTCGCTTACTCAAACTGTTCTTTCACATACAAGGCCCCTTTGATGAATGCCGCCAAGAGATAATCTACAGGGCTGGTGCCCGTGCCTTGATCCAAATCGTTTACTCCTCCCTCCTACTCTTCTTGTTCTATCTCCTATTTGGACGCTTCATAGAGTTGGTGCGAGATGCCATGCCCTACCTCTATTTTGGACTTATCTTCGTCCTCTCATCTAGGGCGAGACTAGCAGTTCGCGACTTACATTTAGACAAGGATGACCAGTCCGAAATCCATCACAAAAGCTACAGCAAAAGCCAAATTAAAGTTCGTAGTTGGGGTGTATTCATCAGTATTCCAATTGGCTTGTTTATCTTATCAGCCTTTCACAAACTCTTTGTTCAGCATCTCCCCCTCAATACCTTTTGGGACAATCTCTCCCAGTTCGATAAAACGCTCCCTTTACTAGTCTTGGGATTGGGAATTGGTGCCATCTTTGGAACCATGATCTATGCCTTTTTATCGGAACACGTTAAAAAATAGACCAAGATTCGCAAATTTCTCATTTTATAGGCAAATAATCCCACCTAGAGCGTTCTAGGTGGGATTTCCTCTTCAGTTCATAGGATAATTTCCAAAACATCTACTGACCCTCGTCACCAATTCTCCCACTGGGTTTCAATCTTGACATCGCCATAGTTGCTTGGTGAGTACTTACTGTCATAAATCGAACACCAATCTTTTAAGACTTTCTGGTTGACGATTTCGTCGTAATAAGAATCCAAGTCCTTGGCAGTGATACCGTACTGTTCTAGGTATGATTTCACCTCTGATTGCTCATCAATATATACTTTGGAATTATTTTCTTTTTTTATTATAGTAACTTCTTTACTCAAAACACCTAATTTATAATTGTAGCTTCCCCATACTTTTACACTAACATTAGAAGATAGTCTTCTTTCAGAGTAAATGAACAAAACCTTCTGTGAGTTTTGAAAATTAAAACCAATTTCTATCTCAGAGTAATCTGACGGTGTTTTCTCTTTGTTGTATAATCCAAACGGAGTATACAAAATATTGGGGTCATCACTTGGCCAATCCGGTCTGATTTTAAACCCATCTATATGCCTTAAAATATTATTTGAACGATAGGTTTTCTCCGTTTCTTGGTAAATCTCATCAAAAATGTTTTTAGGTTGTTTAGGAAAAAAGTAAAAACAAAATAATACAACTAGTAAGATTAAAGCTAATAAACTGAATATTTTCTTCATCATCATCCTCCTAATCCGCCACGGCTTCCAAGCGGTTTAAAAACTTAGATACACCTGGATAGTTACTTTCGATATATGCTTTAATGGCATCTTCCCCTTTTTCCATAACCTCTAATGGAAGGATACTAGCATAAATAGTACTTCTAACCTGCTTCCAATCTTTATTTTTTAAGAATTCTCTTTCTCTAAGAGTCGAATCCTTTTGAAGGTCAGCATAATAGGAAGATATGGCTTAGTCATAGGATTGCCCCTGTTGCATCCGACCGATAAGATTGACTGAATCAAGGTCTGCCTTGTAGTCATCTTCGCCAATACTTGGTTTTTTATCCGTAGCATTTTTAGTCGTGTCTCCCTCCCAGCCTGAAAGGTCCTTGACACGCTCTCTACCGCCATAGAAATCGGATAATTGGAAACTGCTAGGATTCAGATGAGTAGCCATGGTAATGGACTGGTGGGTAAAGTCTGCATGACCTGTCACCAATTCTCCCACTGGGTTTCAACCTTGACATCACCATAATTTGTTGGCGAGTACTTGCTGTCATAAATCGAGCACCAATCTTTCAGGACTTTTTGGTTGATGATTTCGTCGTAGTCTTTGTCTAAATCTTCTTTGGAAATATTATTTTTTCTTAAATATTCTCTTATTTTTTCTTCATCCTCTAGATATTGACCTGGTTTCCTTGGCTCTTCAAAAATCGCAAGTTTCTTTTTGAGTACTTTCTTTTTTATATTATAGTGAGCCGAATACCATAGGGTAATATTCGAATTAGTCTTTCTCTCAAAACGAATTGACATCCCTTTAATTCCTGAACCAAAATTAAAGTTAATGGTTATATCACTATAGCCTTTGGGAAGAGTTTCATACTTTCCAAAAGGAGTATAGGATATATTTGGGTCATCACTTGGCCAACCTGGACTGATTTTAAACCCATCGATGTTTCTTAAAATATTATTTGTATGATATGTCTTCTCTGTCTCCTGGTAGATTTCATCAAAAATGTTGTTAGGTTGTTTAGGAAAAAAGTAAAAATAAAATAATACAACTGGTAAGACTAAAGCTAATAAACTGAATATTTTCCTCATCATCATCCTCCTACTCCGCCACGGCTTCCAAGCGATTTAAAAATGTCGATACTTCTGGATAGTTACCTTTGATATATGCTTTAATGGTATCTTCCCCTTTTTCCATAACCTCTAATGGGAGGATACTAGCATAGATAGCACTTCTGACCTGTTTCCAATCCTTATTTTTTAGGAATTCTCTTTCTCTCTGAGAGGAGTCTTTTTGAAGGTCATCATAGTAAGAAGAGATGGCTTGGTCATAGGATTGCCCCTTTTGCATACGATCGATGAGGTTGACCGAGTCTAGGTCTGCCTTGTAGTCATCTTCGCCGATACTTGGCTTCATATCGTTTGCATTAAAGGTTGTGTCTCCCTCCCAGCCAGAAAGGCCCTTGACACGCTCTCTACCGCCATAGATATCGGCTAACTGAACTTGATTAGGATTAAGATGAGTCGCCATAGTGATGGATTGGTGGGTGAAGTCTGCATGACCTATCACCAATTCTCCCACTGAGTCTCTACCTTCACCTCACCATAGTTGCTTGGTGAATACTTACTGTCATAGATGGAACACCAGTCTTTCAAGACTTTCTGGTTGACGATTTCGTCAAAGTCTTTCTCTAATTCTTCTTTGGAAATATTATTTTTTCTTAAATATTCTCTTACTTTTTCTTCATCATCAATAAATTGACCTGGTTGCCTTGGCTCTTCAAAAATCGCAAGCTCTTTTTTGAGGATTTTCTTTTTTATATTATAGTGTGCTGAATACCATAGGGTAATATTCGAATTAGTCTTTCTTTCAAAAAGAATCGTCATTCCTTTAATACCTGAACCAAAATTAAATCCAATACTTATGTCTTTATAACCTTCAGGATGAGTTTGATACTTCCCTGAAGGGGTGTATGCAAAATATTCTCCATCATTAGGCCAACCTGGACTAATTTTAAACCCATCTATGTTTCTTAAAATATTATTTGTACGATATGTCTTCTCGGTCTCTTGGTAGATTTCATCAAAAATATTTTTTGGTTGTTTGATAAAGAAATAAAAACAGATGAATATGATAAACGACATTAACGCTGTTATACCTAGTAGTTTCTTCATTAACTTTCCCTCCTAGTCTGCCACAGCCTCTAAACGATTTAAAAATGCGGATACTTCTGGGTATTTTTCCTCAATATACTCTTTAATAGATGCCTCACCCTTTCTCAGTATATCTGCAGGCGCTACCCCTGCGTAGATTGTACCTTTGACCTCTTTCCAATCCTTATTTTTCAAAAATTCTCTTTCTCTAAGAGTCGAATCCTTTTGAAGGTCAGCATAGTAAGAAGATGTGGCTTGGTCATAGGATTGTCCCTTCTGCATACGGCCGATAAGATTGACCGAGTCCAAATCCGCCTTATAGTCATCTTCCCCGATGCTTGGCTTCATATCGTTTGCATTAAAGGTCGTGTCTCCCTCCCAGCCTGAGAGGTCTTTGACATGCTCTCTACCACCATAGACATCGGATAGCTGAACTTGATTAGAATTAAGATGAGTGGCCATAGTGATGGACTGATGAGTGAAGTCTGCGTGGCCTGCCCCATTGTTAGAATAGATCTTCAGTTTGCTATCCCAAAATTGGTCAAAATTACCCGTATCACCATAAATCCCTTCATAAGTACTTTTATAGGAATCATAATGGTTAGTTCCATTTTTTTGATCATATTTCTTAATTTGATCTATATTATCAGATTTCCCCCCGGCCATCTCATGCTGCAATCTAAGGTTATAATACAGTTCTTTGGCCTTTTCTTCTTTCAATCCCAATTCTTGATAAATTTCAAGAATTGGTTTCAAAGTTCTCAATTTTTGGCCTGTCTGCGGATCACTCACAAATTCGTTATAAAAATAATGCCCCAAACCACCTGCTGTTTCATTCCACTTAAATTCGTTATAATTTGCCACACCGACGACTCGCAAAAAGATATAGTCACGAAACTCTTGACTTGAGGTTGGAAATTTCCTGTCTATTCCTTGCTTGATGGTCAAGAGTTGCTGGGCTGTCTCTGCATCAAAGCCGTATTCTGCCATCATGGTTTGGACAAAGACTTTCTCTTGACGACTGAGCTTCATGTCCTTTGTATCAGCATAGGCAGTCAGGTAGTTGGCCCAAGTCAGGTCAGATGGGACTTTAAAGACCCCATTACTTGCATCCCAGCTCGTTTCGATCTGGGCCAATCCGCGACTCAGTTGCACATCGATACTAGCTAGATCATCGAAAAGTCCTCCTGAGTAGCTATCATAGGCGCGCAGATCTCTCAAAATCGTTTCATAGACGCGTTTATTGGCATGGTGTCCTCGCATGAGTTCCACATTACTGCGTCTCAATCTCCCCTTTTCTTCACTATCCATGGTCAAGCTAGAAAGAGATTGGTTGACTTCATCTAGATAAGCAATCATTTGCTCTTCCTGACGGATCTTATCAAGCAGATCATCCTCACGCCAACTCTTACTGTCGACCATCGTTTGGTAGTCATCTGGTAATTTCTTGATAGCTTGGGAGAATGTTTCTGCATAGAGTTGTCCCCCTTTGCTCAAGGGCAGTAAGACACTTGCAAAAAAACTTCTAGCCGAATCATAAGCGTCGCCCTTTAGACTCTCTGTATCCTCTGAAAACTTTTGAATGGCTGATTGCAAGTCTTGATAAACCTCCACCTGTGATTGGCACATGGTCGCTACACTCGAACTTTGTAGTTGTGATTGTTCCAAGTACATATCAATACCCATGTCGTTTCTCCTCCTCTCTTTCTAGTTCTTTTCGTCTTTCATAGTAAACCGCATCCAAGTCTCCCTCTAACCGGAATTTTTCTTTTTTCAAATCATCCATGCGGTAGCTGAGCTCCTCAAGGATTTGGTTTTTAAGTTGGTTTCTTTGCAGGAGCGTTTCTTCCAACTGTCCTGCATATCGACTCTGATAGGCCGCCTCCCACAAATCATTTTGATAACGGTGACTAGCTCTATCATATCCTTCAAAGGTTTCTATCAGTTCTTTGGTACGATACTTCTCTTTTCCATTGTCTTCTAGCTGGTACAAGAGTTCTCGCTCTCTTTTCTTCAACTCATCCAACCTGCTCATGTATGACTCCTAAAACCATTGGCACCCGCTTCATCTAGCGCCTCAAAATCACTCGCTATAGAGTGAAGTCGTTCGGAAGTTAGCGTGACAGCGGCTGTTATCTGACTAGCTAGATTTTGAGACTTTGTCAGACATTGATGGGCCTTGTTATTCCCTTGAAGGGTCGTTAATTCGTCTTGGCTAGCCACAGCGATATCTGTTAAAGATTGACAAGCATTTTTCAGCTGACTCGCATACATTTGAGCAAGATTTAGATCACTTTTTACTGTTGACATGACTGTTTTATCCTTTTTTCAATCCCTTGTGATAGGTTTACTTCATTTAGCTATATAGGCCTATTATACCATGTTTCACAAAAGGAGCATCATTTTGTCCTGATTTATGTACAATTGTGTATGTTTCAACAACTTCTCTCATCCAACTCGACGAAAAAAAGAAAAACTGTTACAATGTAGAAAAAGAAAAGAGGCTCTCATGACCAGTATATATGATTTTTCCGTTTTAAACCAAAATAACCAAGCAACTCCTCTGGAGAGCTATCGTGGCAAGGTTCTCTTGATTGTCAACACTGCTACTGGATGTGGTCTAACGCCCCAGTACCAGGGACTTCAAGAACTCTATGAACGCTATCAAGATCAGGGCTTCGAAATCTTAGATTTCCCTTGCAATCAGTTTATGGGACAAGCACCCGGCAGCGCAGAAGAAATCAATAGTTTCTGTAGCCTACACTATCAGACCACTTTTCCTCGCTTTGCCAAGATCAAGGTCAACGGCAAGGAAGCAGATCCTCTTTATGTTTGGCTAAAAGACCAGAAATCTGGCCCGCTAGGAAAACGAATCGAATGGAATTTTGCTAAATTTCTCATTGGTCGAGATGGGCAAGTCCTTGAGCGCTTCTCTTCCAAAACAGACCCCCAAACCATCCAAGATTCTCTCCAAAAAATACTCTAATTTCTTTTTAAAATGCATCCTTTCATTTAGTTTGAGCCCTGAAAGGATGCGTTTTTTCTTTAAAAAGTAACTGATTTTCTTTAATTTATATTTATTTTTTGCTTTTTTGCTATTGCAATTCTTTCATTAATTTAGTATATTTGTTATATTAAAAGTTTTCAGTCATTTTAAGGGAGAAATGACCTTTTAAATTTTTTTATCTTAAAATGAAAGCGCTTTATAAATAGGGAGGTAAGGTAGCTTACAAATTATCAGAGAGTTTTTTTCATTAAATCAAGTTGTAACCAAGTCAGACTTGGGCTTGGGCAGTAGCTGACTGCCTTTCTAAAAACTAGGAGTATATTATGAATCGATACCTTTTTGAAAAAGGGCAAACATTTAGCATTCGGAAGTTAACTGTGGGAGTAGCCTCTGTCATCGTCGGACTGGCATTTTTTGCTTCTGGAACCGTGCGTGCGGACGAAACCCCTCCTGCCACAAGATCCAATTTAGATCAGCAAATTGAACAAGTCGCAGATATAGAAGAGACCAAGGCTGAACCAGTCAAAGAAGAGGGTCGTGTAGAAGCTGAAAAACAAGAAACACCTGTTGCCGATACCAACAGTGCTGACTTGCTCCCTGAAGACATTCAGGACCGTGCCTATCCCGACACACCTGTCAAAGAACTCGATACGACTACTATCGTTGACCAGAAAGCTAGTCCAAAAGTAGAAACTAAGAGCATTCTAAAGGACAAGGAAGAAGCTCCAAAAGAAACTGAGAACGGAAACCGTGCCATCATTAACGGTGGACAAGACCTCAAACACATCAACTACGAGGGACAACCTGCTACTGCTGCTACTATGGTTTACAGCACTTACAATGCAGGGGAGCAACGCTACCTCGTTTCAGGCTCCGGAATCTTTGTAGCCCCTAACCTAATCCTTACCGTTGCTCATAACTTCCTAGAGGCCAATAAAGAAACGGGCGAAGGTCACATTCGTGGTGGAAAATCTGCCCAGTTTTACTATAACGTTGGTTCAAATAGCGAAAAGAAAAATTCACTGCCATCTTCTGGAACTACGGTTTTATTCAGAGAAAAGGACATCCATTTCTGGAACAAGAAAGAGTTTGGAAAAGGTTATAAGAACGACCTTGCTCTTGTAGAAGCTCCTATTCCTCTTCCGATTGCTAGTCCAAACAAAGCAGCAACCTTTGCGCCTTTAGCGGATCACAAGACGCATCAGCCGGGAGAAGCCATCAGTACGATTGGCTACCCAACTGACTCGAGCTCAAAAGAGTTGAAACAGCCTATCCTAGCTGGTCAGCTTTACAAGGCAGATGGGACCATCCGATCTGTTGAGTCCTATGATGATAAGGGAACAACCGGTATTACCTATAAAACCACTTCTGTATCTGGTTTGTCTGGTGGCGGGATTGTCGATAGCCAAGGAAAAGTTCTGGGGGTTCACCAACACGGAACCGTTGACAATGGTGTGGCTGAAAAGGATCGCTTTGGTGGCGGACTCGTCCTTTCACCTGAACAACTGAAATGGGTGAAGGACATGATTGCCAAGTATGGTGTGAAAGGCTGGTACCAAGGAGATAACGGAAATCGTTACTACTTTACCGATGAAGGACGTATGCTTCGGAATGAGAAAGCTGTTATCGGAAGCAACGAATATTCCTTCAACCAAGATGGGATTGCTACCTTGACCAAAGGAGTTGAATACGGCCGTGTGGTTATCCAACACGAAGACGAAGAAGGAAATCCTGTCAAAGATAATGACACCTTTATCGAACAGACAGCTGTTGATTCGCCATTTGACTATAATTTCAAAAAAGAAATCGAGAAGACGGACTTCTATCAGAAGAATAAAGACAAATACGAAATTGTATCCATTGATGGCGTAGCAGTCAATAAACAGCTAAAAGATACTTGGTCTGAAGATCACAATGTTGTCAGCAAAGCGCCTGCCGGTACACGTGTCATCAAGGTGGTCTATAAAATTAACAAAGGCTCCTTCAAAGTTTACTACCGTCAAAAAGGAACCACTACTGAACTAGCGGAAGCGACAGTTGATAACAATGACGGCCAAGAGTATGACGTTTCCTTTGTCAACACCTTCCATGCAAAAGACATTGCTGGCTACCGTCCAGTCAAGGCTAGCCTGGAAGCAAGGATCCAGCAAAAAGGGGTGAATGAGGTCGTCTTTGAATACGAGCCAGTCGCTGATACAGCTAATCCAACGACACCGACTCCACCAGTGGCTCATCCAGAAGATAAAGAAACCGAAATTGGCAATCATGGACCTCTTCCAAGCAAGGCTCAACTCGATTACCACAAGGAAGAATTGGCTGCCTTCATCCACTACGGAATGAACACCTATACCAATTCTGAATGGGGAAATGGGAAAGAAGACCCTCGATACTTCAATCCAACCAACTTGGATACTGACCAGTGGATTCGCACTCTGAAGGAAACGGGCTTCAAACGAACTATTATGGTTGTTAAACACCACGACGGATTCGTTGCTTACCCATCTAAGTACACCAACCATACCGTAGCTGCTAGTCCATGGAAAGATGGAAAGGGTGACCTTCTCGAAGAAGTTTCCAAGTCTGCTAGCAAGTATGACATGAATATGGGGGTTTACCTATCCCCATGGGATGCCAATCATCCTAAATACCATGTTGCAACCGAAAAAGAATACAACCAATACTATCTCAACCAGCTGAAAGAAATCCTTGGTAATCCGAAATACGGTAACAAAGGGAAATTTATCGAGGTTTGGATGGACGGTGCGCGTGGTAGCGGTGCCCAAAAAGTAACCTATACCTTTGATGAATGGTTCAAATACATCAAAGAAGCTGAAGGAGATATTGCTATCTTCTCTGCTCAACCGACAAGTGTTCGCTGGATCGGAAATGAACGGGGGATTGCAGGTGACCCTGTCTGGCATAAAGTCAAGAGAGCCAACATCACAGACGATGTGAAAAACGAATACCTCAACCACGGTGACCCTGATGGTGATATGTACTCTGTAGGGGAAGCTGACGTTTCAATCCGTTCAGGTTGGTTCTATCATGACAATCAACAGCCGAAATCACTCAAAGAGTTGATGGATATCTACTTCAAGTCTGTTGGTCGTGGAACCCCACTCCTTCTCAACATTCCACCAAACAAAGAAGGAAAATTCGCAGATGCGGATGTGGCTCGCTTGAAGGAATTCAAAGCAACCCTAGACCAAATGTATGCGACTGACTTTGCCAAAGGGGCCACTGTAACAGCAAGTTCTACTCGTCAGAACCACCTCTACAAGGAAAGTCACCTGACTGACGGTAAAGATGATACTAGTTGGGCGCTCTCAAATGATGCCACAACCGGTAGCTTTACAGTCGATTTAGGACAAAAGAGACGCTTTGACGTTGTCGAACTCAAAGAAGACATCGCCAAAGGTCAACGTATCTCTGGTTTCAAGATTGAAGTTGAAATCAACGGACGCTGGGTGACTTACGGGGAAGGTTCAACGGTTGGTTACCGTCGCTTGATCCAAGGTAAACCTGTAGAGGCACAAAAAATCCGTGTGACCATCACAGGGGCACAAGCTACACCAATCTTGACCAACTTCTCTGTCTACAAAACGCCAAGTAGTATCGAAAAGACAGACGGCTACCCTCTTGGACTTGAATACCACTCAAATACAACAGCGGATACAGCTGGTACAACTTGGTACAATGAATCTGAAGGTGTTCGTGGCACTTCTATGTGGACCAATCAAAAAGATGCCAAAGTCAGCTATACCTTCACAGGAACCAAGGCCTATGTCGTCTCTACAGTCGACCCAGGTCATGGAGAAATGTCCGTCTACGTTGATGGTCAAAAAGTTGCGGATGTGCAAACTAAGAACGCTAACCGTAAACGTAGCCAAAAAGTCTTTGAGACAGGTGATTTAGCACCAGGCCAACACACTATTACTCTTGTAAATAAAACAGGCGAACCAATTGCTACAGAAGGGATCTACACCCTAAACAATGATAGCAAGGGAATGTTTGAACTCGAATCTACTAACTACGAAGTCGAAAAAGGAAAACCAGTCACTGTTAAGATTAAACGTGTTGGTGGAAGCAAAGGGGCTGCTACTGTGCGTTTCATCACGGAACCTGGAACTGGAGTTCACGGTAAAGTTTACCAAGATACAACTCAAGATGTGACTTTTGAAGATGGAGAAACAGAAAAGACTGTGACCATCCCAACGATTGACTTTACAGAACAAGCCGACTCTATCTTTGACTTTAAAGCCAAGCTCACTTCTGTTTCTGATGGTGCCTTGCTCGGTTTTGCTACCGATGCAACAATCCAAGTAATGAAAGCCGAATTGCTTATCAAGGACCAAACAAGTTATGATGACCAAGCTAGTCAGTTGGATTACAGTCCTGGCTGGCACCATGAAACCAATTCGGCAGACAAGTATCAAAAAACAGAGTCTTGGGCTTCCTTTGGTCGCTTAACTGATGAGCAAAAGAAAAAGACAACTGTCACAGCCTATTTCTACGGTACTGGACTTGATATCAAGGGCTATGTCGATCCAAATCATGGTATCTACAAAGTCTTCTTAGATGGCAAAGAAGTTCCTTACCAAGATGGCATGGGAAATGCTTCAACTATTGATGGTAAGAAATACTTTAGCGGTCGTGCAGCTCAACGCCAAGGCAATCAAACTCTGGTTAGCCTAAAAGGTCTGGACGAAAACTTGCACGCAGTCACACTTCAACTAGATCCTGATCGAAACGATTTGTCTCAAAATATCGGTATTCAGGTAGACCAATTTATCACTCGTGGCGAAGGTAGCGAACTCTACAGCAAGGCAGATATCATCCAGTCTATCTCAAAATGGAAAGACGATCTGTCCAACTTTGATCCAGCAGGCTTGAAAAATACGGCTACTGCACGCCAAGCTTTCCAAGCAAATCTAGAAAAATTGAGAAACCAACTCAGTGCTGAAGCAGTGGATGTTCAAGAAGTCATGTTGACAGTCAGTGCACTACAAGATATCCTATCCAAGGACGAGAACTATCAAAGAGGCCAAGAGGAGCCTAGTCCAGAGCAACCGGAACAGCCAGAAGAACCTGAGAAACCTGACCAGCCTGAGCAACCAGCCGAACCAAAACAACCGGAAATTGAGTACGATAAGGCTATGGACAGCTTGACGAAAGCTATCGAGAAAAAAGTCGCTGAACTTGGATCCAACAAGGAAGCTAAGAAGCAATTGTTAGCAATTGCTGACCAAGCCATTGCTGCAATCCAAGAAGCTAAAACTCAGGAAGCAGTCAATCAAGCGCTAGAAACTGCTCTCGAACAAATCAGCAAGCTCGAAGCAGCTCAGCCTGAGAAACCTGCTCAACCGGAAAAGCCTGCTCAGCCCGAAAAGCCTGCTCAGCCTGAGAAACCGGCGCAACCTGAAAAGCCTGCTCAGCCTGAAAAACCTGCTCAACCTGAAAAGCCAGTTCAGCCTGAAAATCCGACTCAACCGGAAACTCCTGCTCAGCCTGAAAAGCCAGTTCAGCCTGAAAATCCGACTCAACCGGAAACTCCTGCTCAGCCTGAAAAACCGGCTCAACCGGAAAAACCGGCTCAACCGGAAACTCCTGCTCAACCGGAAACTCCTGTTCAACCGGAAACTCCTGCTCAACCTGAGAAACCGGCTGAACCCGAAAAGCCTGCTCAACCTGAGAAACCAGCTCAACCGGAAAAGCCAGTTCAGCCCGAGAAACCTGCTGAGCCTGAAAATCCGACTCAACCTGAGAATCCAGTTCAACCGGAACAACCTGCTCAACCTGAGAAACCAGCTCAGCCTGAAAATCCGACTCAACCGGAAACTCCTGCTCAACCTGAGAAACCAATTACTTCTTCAAGTCCTGAGGAAGGGGTTAAAGACCTTGTCTTTACACTTCCAAGCTTGGAAATCGTCAATAGGGTCGTACCGTTTAAGATGATTCGTCGCGAAAACCCACAATTAGACAAAGGAAAAGAGCAAGTTCTATCAGAAGGGAAAGACGGTCTCTTAGTCGAGTATGTTGAAGTGGACGGTGACAATCGCAAGATTCTCCAAACAGAAGTAACTCCAGCTCAAGATCGAGTGATTGAGGTAGGTAGCAAACAAAGCTCAGTTGGAACAGAAGCGCCACCAGTTGTGACTCTTCCTGAGTATGTTCTACCAATAGAGACTGAAAAACCTGCTCCAGTCGTAACAGATAATTCATCATCAAAAGATGAAAAAGCTCCTGTTACAGCTACAATCAAAGAAGACAAGGAAAGAGAACTCCCTGCAACTGGGGAACAAGAAGCAACTGCCTTCCTCTTCTTGGCAGCCATTACTTCAATCTTGTCTCTCCTCATCTTCCAAAGGAATTTTAAAGACTAATAACCCTCTTTGATCGATTCCTTCTAATTATTCAGTTCCCCCATTGAGAAGACCATTTGGTCTTCTCTTTTTTCACGATCAACCTTGTGTGAAAAAATCCATAAAGGATCCCAAAATTTAATTGAACTTTTTATACATTCACAGTACTGGAGGCACATATTTTTCTAGCCTCCTACTTAAATAGTTTCCTCTAAAACTTACTCGAGCCATCTCCATTCACAGAATTCACATTCATCACTTAGTAGGACAAACACTTCTCAAATCAATTGTTATCCCTTAACGATCTATTATTTCATTTCAGATGACAAGTCTCCATCAATACCCTATGCTTTATAGGCTAGAATACTAAAAAAGTTCAAGGGCATACTTTATTATTTATAGAAAAAATTACTTATAAATATTATGTAAATTGATTCTTAATAACGTTTAAAAGCGTCACTGATTTCTCAAGATAAAAAAATAGTCCAGAACAGTTGTTCTGGACTATTTCCTTTCCAATTACTTCCTAAGAACTAACTGAAAATCATCTGGCTCTATAATTTCTGTAGTGGGTAAAACTACTGTAGAAATTATGGAGCCTATTTTGTTGTAGAAAAAAAGTCACATATTTTATCTCACTTTTTTCTTAGGCGATAGAAAATCTGAAACCTACGCTCTTCAATGGAAACATATCGATTTTTCAAAATCACAGATTCAGCTAATTCAAGCTTTAGATAGATATGGACAAGTAAAATCAACTAAGGGAAATAAGAAAACTATTTTCTCTATTTCTAACGACTTACTTCAGCTCCTTACCTCTTGGAAAGAACAACAAAAATATGAACTAGCAAAGTTTGGTATCATCAGTAATCCAGAACAATTTGTTTTTACATATATCGACACAAAAGGAAACATTAATAAGCCTTTACACGCTGACTATCTAAACAATAAAATGAAAAGCATTAGAAAGCGACATAAAGGGCTGGTACATGCTACAACTGCGACATACAGGAGCCACGCTTGCTAAACAAGCAGGAATGACATTAAAAGATATTTCTGAAGCACTAACCCACAGCGACACAAGTACAACTCAAATTTATGTCAATACTTCGAATGTAGTTCCTATGGCAGTTGGTGCATTTACTTTGGAACATCTAAATCAATAAGGTGAAAATAAGGTAAACTTTGAGGTAAACTTTTTAAAAAAACACGAAAAAAGCACCCATGAGGTAAACTCTTGAGTGCTTTGAAACGTTGATATAATCGTATTGATTAACGTTTACTAAATTGTGATGCTTTACGAGCTTTCTTAAGACCTGGTTTCTTACGTTCAACTTTACGTGAGTCACGTGTAAGAAGTCCTGCGCGTTTCAATGAATCGCGGAAGTCTGGGTCTACTTGAAGAAGGGCACGAGCGATACCGTGACGGATAGCTCCTGCTTGACCAGCGTATCCACCACCTACAACGTTAACGAAAACATCGTATGAACCTACAGTTGAAGTAACTGCGAATGGTTGGTTGATAACAAGACGAAGGTCAGCGTGTGGGATGTACTCTTCAACATCTTTTTTGTTAACAGTGATTTTACCAGTTCCTGGAACAAGGCGAACGCGTGCAACAGCGTTTTTACGACGTCCAGTACCTGCATATTGTGCTTGTGACATACTTTATTGTTCCTTTCCTTAGATAAGTCCTGAAATATCAAGAACTTCTGGTTGTTGTGCAGCGTGAGTGTGCTCAGCTCCAACGAATACTTTCAATTTCATACCTTGAGCGCGTCCAAGAGTATTGTGTGGAAGCATACCTTTAACTGATTTTTCAATCAAACGTACTGCATTTTTAGAACGAAGTTCACCAGCAGAGATTGATTTCAATCCACCTGGGTGGTTTGAGTGAGTGTAGTAGATCTTATCAGTTGCTTTTTTACCAGTCAATTTAACTTTTTCAGCATTGATAACGATTACGAAGTCACCTGTATCAGTATGTGGTGTAAATGTTGGTTTGTTTTTTCCGCGAAGTACGCTAGCAACAACTGCTGAAAGGCGTCCAAGAGGTACATCAGTTGCGTCAACAACGTACCATTTGCGTTCTACTTGGCCTGGTTTAGCCATGAATGTAGTTTTGTTCATGATTTCTCCTATATGAATATCGTTTTTGTTTACAGGGCGGATGTTCCGGTCCGCGGGGTATTTGAAAGGTTCCGGGGCCTTACAAATGGGGTAAACAATACCGTCTACTATCATACCAAATTTTACTACTAAAAGTCAATAGATATGAAAAATATTTTTGCCGATTTCAGTGTTTAACATCTAGAAAAACCTCGCTTTTGCGAGGCTCTCCTATTTATAAGCTAAGGCACGTTTAAAGGTTTTCCAGATTCCCAAATCATCTGTTTGAAGGACTAGACTAGCATACATGCGTCCGATAAAGGCTGTTGCAATGACTGCAAAAACAACCGTTATGGCAAGCGAAATCCAAGCTTCTAGACCACTTGCATACCCATTTATAGCTCTAAATGGCATAAAGAAGGTTGAGATGAAAGGAATATAGGAACCAATTTTCAGAACTAAATTGTCACCAGCAGCACCTAGAGCAGTCACTCCAACGAATCCTGCTATAATCAAGATCATCAATGGTGACAAGGCTTTCCCTGAATCCTCAGGACGAGAAACCATAGAACCTAGAAAGGCTGCTAAAACAACATACATAAAGAGACTAACCAAGACAAACAATAAGGTATTGAGCGAGAAGGCATCTCCTAGATGATTTAAAATACCAGATTGAGCCAAGATTGGTAGGTCTTTAAAGAGCAGAATCGCAGCCAGCCCACCCACGACGTAAATCCCAATATGAGTCAAAATCACAAGGAGCAGAGCCAGCATACGAGCGTAGAAATAATGGCTAGCTTGAATACTAGAGAAGACCACTTCCATGATTTTGGTTCCTTTCTCGCTAGCTACTTCCTGAGCAGTGACACTAGCATAGGTAATCAAAATCATATAAAGGAAGAAACCAAGCCCAGCGGCCGCAATGGTTTGAACAATTTTTTTGTTTTCCTTAGATTCATCAATCTTCTCAGTAAAGTCAACGGTTTGACTCAGGCGTTTCTCCTGTTCTTGAGACAAATTGGCTGCCGAACGATTGAGTTGATATTGCAGTTCATTTAACTTATTGGTTACTGCTAACTTAATGCCGCTTTCAAGAGAGGTTTCACCATGATAGACAGCCTTGAGAACGCTGTCCTCTTGGTCAATGGTTAAGTAACCCTTGATTTTCTCATCCTTGATAGCAGCTTGAGCACTGGCTTCATCCTTATAATCAAAGTTGATACCATTGGTACCCTTGAGACCCTCAGCTACAGATGGTACTGTTGTTACTACTGCTATCTTGCTATTCTTGGCCATAGAAGACCCTTGGAGATAGCCGATTCCTACAGATAATCCTAAAAAGAGGAACGGCGAAATCACCATGAAGAAGAAACTCCACGACTTGACATGTCGAAGATAGGTTTCCTTCATTACAACCCACATATTTCTCATACTTCCACCCCTGATTCTAGTTTAAAGATTTCATCGATTGTTGGAGCTTGTTGGTCAAAGGTCGCAATATATTGACCTTGAGTGAGGATTGGGAAGAGTTCCCTTCCAGCGTCCTCATCATCTAGGATTAATTTCCAACTGCCTTGCTTAGTCAAGCTCACCTGTTTGACGTGAGGAAGTTTTTCCAGTTCTTCCTTGCTTCGTTCACTTGAAACAAAGAGACGTGTTTTCCCGTATTGATTACGGACATCCTGAACAGGCCCATGCAAGACCACACGCCCATCTCGAATCATCAGAATATCATCGCAAAGCTCCTCGACATTGGTCATGACATGGTCAGAAAAGATAATGATTGCACCGCGCTCTTTCTCTTTCAAGATGACTTGTTTGAGCAACTCGGTATTGACTGGATCCAAACCACTAAAAGGCTCATCCAGAATAATCAAGTCTGGCTCATGGATCAGGGTGATAATGAGCTGAATTTTCTGCTGATTCCCTTTGGAGAGACTCTTGATTTTATCAGTCAATTTGCCCTTCACTTCGAGTTTTTCCATCCATTGAGGGAGTTTTTCCTTGACTTCCTTAGCATCCATGCCTTTTAGAGTCGCCAAGTAGCGAACTTGTTCAAGGACTGTCAACTTGGGCATGAGGCTGCGTTCCTCAGGCAGATAGCCAATCCGAGCATAGGTTTCCTGACGAATCTCCTGCCCATCCAGACTGATTTCTCCTTGATACTCTAAAAATTTCAACATACTGTGGAAAATCGTTGTTTTCCCAGCCCCATTCTTCCCGACCAAGCCCAGAATCCTTCCTGGATTTGCCTGAAAATCGACACCAAACAAGACTTGCTTGGAACCGAAACTTTTCTCTAGATTTCTTACTTCTAGCATCTTCCACCTCCTAGATATGTTGCACTTATTATACTCCTTTTTGATAGCATTTACAACGTTTTGTGTCCATTTTTATCGATATTATTTATAGTAAAAATCTACCAAATCTAAGGTTGTTAAGCGCTCTAGTAATAGGTTTAGTATAGCTCATTAAAAATTGGATAGGGTGTCTTTCTCCTCAACTGTCGCTTTTCTCTTCTGAACTGTTCTCTTAAAACTAAAAATCCACCCCGAAGGATGGATTGATGGTTTAACGCACTTCTGCCTTAACTTTTTCTTCAAGTGATGCTTGGATTTTTTCCATATAGCGTGCGACTTCTTCGTCTGTCAAGCTATCTTCTGGATTTTGGAAGGTCAAGCTATAGGCCATTGACTTCATTCCAACTCCCAGTTTTTCGCCTGAGAAGACATCAAAGAGTTTGATATCTGTCAAACGTTTCACGCCTGCAGCTTGGATGGCATCGACTACTTCTTGGTGAGTCACTTCTGCCTTGAGGAGTAGGGCCACGTCACGGCTGACTGCTGGGAATTTGGTGATTTCCACAAATGGAGCAGCTGGTTGAAGGGCAGCTTCAATGGCTGAAAGGTTGAGCTCCGCTACATACGTTTCTGGAATATCATAAGCCTTGGCAGTGACCGGATGCACTTGGCCAAGGAAACCAAGAACTTGGTCACCGACTGAAATCACGGCCGTACGTCCTGGGTGGAGACTTGCAATCTCAGCTGTTGCTGTATAGGTCACTGCAAGTCCCAAGCGAGTAAAGAGCGCTTCTAAGATTCCCTTAGCATAGAAGAAATCAACTGGAACTGCTGCCGTTTGGAAATCTTTTTCTGCAACCAAGCCGGTTAAGGCAAAGGCAAAGCTGTTGATCTCGTTTGGTAGATCTTCTTTTGGATTGCCTGTTTGTTCAAAGACTTTTCCAATCTCGTAAAGTGCCAAGTTTTTGTTCTTACGAGCCACGTTGTAGGCCACCGTATCAAGGATACCTGAAATCATATTTTGACGGAGGACAGAACGATCCACTGTCATTGGCCACATGAGTTCTGTAAGATTACTTGGTTGAGCTGTGAACTCAACTGCTTTTTCAGGCGTTGTTAGAGCGTAGGTGATGATTTCTGTCAAACCTGCTCCTTCGGCAATAGTACGAACTTGACGACGAAGTTTTTGTGTCGCTGTCAATTCCCCTGCTGTACCGTCATCTTTTGGAAGACTAGTTGGCAAGCGATCATAACCATAGATACGAGCGATTTCTTCAAAGAGGTCTGCTTCGATAGTGATATCCCAACGACGACGGGGTACGCTGACTGTAAATGATTCTGCATTGCCAGAAAGACCAAAGCCAAGACGACGGAAGACATCTTCCACATCAGCATAGGAAAGTTCCGTACCAAGAACACGGTTGACATCGGCAAGAGTTGAAGATACTTCTACATCTGAAGTGTCAAGCTCACCCGCTGAAACGATGCCCTTACGTACCGTCGCACCTGCAAGTTCTGCAATCATGCTAGCTGCAGCATCCAAGGCCTCATCGACTGTTGCCACATTGATCCCTTTTTCAAAACGAGAAGATGATTCCGAACGAAGGTTAAGGCGTCCGCTAGTCTTACGAATGGATGTGCCATTGAAAACAGCTGCCTCTAACACAACTCGACTTGATTTTTCAGAGATTTCTGTAGCCTCTCCACCCATGACACCTGCAAGGGCTACTGGTTTGTCAGCGACAGTGATGACTAAGTCATTTGTTTCCAAGTCACGTTCTTCACCATCCAAGGTTACCAATTTTTCACCAGCACGCGCTTCACGCACACGGATGTCATTGCCTTCAAAGGTATCCAAGTCAAAAGCATGCATAGGCTGACCAAAATAGAGTAGGATATAGTTGGTCACGTCGACCACATTATTGATGGGACGGATACCTTCATTCATGAGGAGATTTTGCAACCATTGCGGACTTGGTGCGATAGTCACATTGTCCAAGATACGGGCTGCATAGTATGGTGCCTTGTCTGTCTCAA
The DNA here is from genome assembly GCA_905221355.1 of bacterium. Taxonomy (GTDB): domain Bacteria; phylum Bacillota; class Bacilli; order Lactobacillales; family Streptococcaceae; genus Streptococcus. The sequence goes on along the minus strand of CAJNCU010000003.1, from coordinate 73,232 downwards.
TGCCTACAGAAAGAGCGTCTGCTGCAACTTCATTTGTTTCTGTCAGAGTAAATTCTTTAAAGTTAACTGCCTTGTCATAGATGGCTGCTACTTCGTGCGCTACTCCACGCATAGAAAGAGCGTCTGCACGGTTTGGAGTGATGGAAAGTTCGATGATTTCATCATCCAAGTCTAGGTAAGAGAAGACTTCCTCACCTGGTACTGCATCTTCTGGCAAGATTTGAATACCATCTGCAAATTCCTTTGGTACAACTGAGTCAGAAATTCCCAATTCACCAAGTGAACAGATCATTCCAAGTGATTCTAAGCCACGGATTTTCCCTTTTTTGATTTTGTAATTATCCGCGATACGAGCTCCTGGAAGTGCCACCATGACCTTAATACCAGCACGCACATTTGGGGCACCACAAACGATCTGACGGGCTTCTTCACCAACGTTAACCTGACAGACATGCAAGTGTGTTTCTGGCACATCTTCGCAAGACAAGACTTCACCGACGACAATTTTTGAGAGACCGGCAGCCGGTGATTCGACACCTTCGACCTCGATCCCCGTAGTTGACATTTTTTCAGCCAACTCTTGTGATGGCACATCAATGTCCACCAATTCTTTTAACCATTTATAAGATACAAGCATAATTCTGATTGTAAGATCTCACCAAGTAAGACCTTTTCAATTCCTTTCTTTTTCTTCGAGTCAGTCCTCACCTTCTCATCGAGAGAAAATGACTAGGACTGTATAGGACTGTGTTTCAGGTTTCAATCTTATTTAAACTGTTCTGAGAAGCGGACATCTCCTTGGTAGAATCCACGGATATCGTTGATTCCGTAACGGAGCATGGCTACGCGCTCTTGTCCAAGACCAAAGGCAAATCCAGAGTATACAGTTGCATCGATACCACTCATTTCAAGAACACGTGGGTGAACCATACCGGCCCCCATAATTTCAATCCAACCTGTTTTCTTACATACGTTACAGCCTTCTCCACCACACTTGAAGCAAGAAACATCCACCTCAACAGATGGCTCTGTGAATGGGAAATAAGATGGACGCAGACGGATTTGGCGCTCTTCACCGAACATTTTTTGGACGATCAACTGAAGCGTTCCTTGAAGGTCAGCCATAGAGATGTTTTTCCCAACTACCAAACCTTCGATTTGGTGGAATTGGTGACTGTGAGTTGCATCGTCAGTATCACGACGGAACACACGTCCTGGTGAGATCATTTTCAAAGGACCTTTTGAAAAATCATGAGCATCCATAGCACGCGCCTGAACTGGAGACGTGTGAGTACGAAGCAAGATTTCTTCTGTGATGTAGAAAGTGTCCTGCATATCACGGGCTGGATGGTCTTTTGGAAGGTTCATACGCTCAAAGTTGTAGTAGTCTTGCTCCACTTCAAAACCATCCACGACTTGGTACCCCATACCGATGAAAATATCTTCGATTTCTTCACTGGTTTGTGTAAGAACATGACGGTGACCAACCGCAACAGGACGACCTGGAAGTGTTACATCGATGCTCTCACTAGCCAGTTGAGCTGCAACTTTCTTTTCTTCCAAGAGTTTCGCTGTTTCTTCAAAGGCTGCGGTCAAGATATCACGAGCTTCATTGACGTGTTTCCCGATAACAGGGCGCATTTCAGCCGATACATCCTTCATCCCTTTAAGGATTTCAGTCAGTGAACCTTTTTTCCCAAGGACAGAGACACGTAATTCTTGCATCTCTTTTTCATTTTCAGCAGTAATCTGCTTCAAGCTAGCCAGCGTTTCTTCGCGAAGCGCTTTTAATTGTTCTTCAATAGTTGACATAATTCCTCCATCAGTCGCTCGTAGATAAAAAGAAAACCACATGCCAAAAACTCCACTCGGAGCGTTGACACGCGGTACCATCCGTTTCATCTGACAAGTCAGACCTTCATTTCTAAATCCATGCGCAAGTGAATTCACTCAGCTTTCATATAGAGAGCTTGCAGTCATGGCTCTCCTCCCTGATATACTTCCCTTGAGTTACTAGTCTTGCGGATTCCTATTCGATTACTACATAGTTTATCAAATTTTTAGTTAAAAAACAAGTTAGACCAGACTAATTTCAATATAAAAAGGAACAAGACGCAGTGCATTATCTATTTGTAAAATCTGTTTCATCTGCTTTCCCTTTCATTTCTTTCTCCTCAAGGGAATTCGATACTCACTTCTGCTTGCCTTTAAATCGCCATTGGAAGCGAAGCTTGTCATAGAAGGGAAACTCGATAAACAGGATTCCCAAACCCACACAGAGACTGGCAAGAACATCTGATGGGTAATGAACTCCCAGATAGACCCGAGATAGTAGCACACTGACTAGGTAGAGGCCAAGGACGATTTGCACAATTTTTCTCCAGACTGGATCTTTAATCCGTTGACTGAGAATGACAATCAATGTCCCCACCATCAGCGTCACAGCCAGAGAATGGCCACTTGGAAAAGAAAAACCCTTCTCCTCTACCAAGTGTAAAATAGCTGGCCGTGGGCGCTGGTAGATGTTTTTAAAGGTCACGATTAAAAGACCGGCTAAGGCTAGATTACCCACCATGAAGTAGCTTTCTATCTTCCACCGCTTACGATAAAAGATAAAGGCTACGATAGCAACCCAGGTGATGATTACTGGAATATCAATCAAATGCGTAAGGGCACGGAACAGAACTGTCAAATAATTTGGCAAGTCCCCACGAAGGGCAGTCTGAATCGGTTGATCAAAACCGACCAACGTTTCAGGATAGAACTTAACCATATAACCAAGAAGGACGAAAAGTAAAAGGGCAAAACTGCCCTTCATTAAAAATGTTTGTTTATCTCTCATAATGTTTTAAGGTTGGTTTCAAGAGGACGTATAACAACCAGAATGAAACAGCAAAGATGATACCCTCAATCAAGTTAAAAGGTAAAACCATGGTCATTAGGTAGTTGGAAAGTCCCAAAATTTTTCCAATATCAAAGTTAGCAAACTGCGCGTACAAAGGAACCGCATAAACATAGTTGAGAACCAACATCGCAGAAGTCAATCCAATAGTTCCCGCTAGAGATGCTAGTAGGAAACGAAGGGTGCTACGTTCCTTTTTCCAAATCAAACCAAAGGCGATAACAAAAACTCCCAAAGCTATGATATTCATTGGCAAACCAATGTAAGTATTCACTCCCTGGCTGTTCAGAAGCAACTTCAAGAGTGAGCGCAACAAGAGAATCCCTAGAGCAGCTGGCAAATCCAGCACGACCAAGCCCACAAGGACTGGCAAGATACTAAACTCGATCTTGAGAAAGGTTGCAGCTGGCAAGAGCGGAAAGTCAAAGTACATCAGCACAAATGAAATGGCTGATAAAATCGCAATGGTCGAAAGTCGACGTGTGTTTGTCATAACAGGTTCCTCCAATTTTCTATAAAATCAGAAGAAGTTGGAAAGGATCCCTCTATCTATTCTCACTTTTTATATCCCAAAAGCTCCCTCTCACTCTTTTGAGCAAGCGGTTGCAATTCATCTATAAACTCATCAGAACAGACAAAGCTATTCTTTCGTCTTCTCCCATCCAGACTATACTGTCGGTTGTGGAATCGCACCACATCAGCTTGCGCTCGCGGACTTCTTTAAAAGGAAGGAAATAGAGATTTTTCTTTTAGGCTAGGCGACAAGCTGTAGGCATAACTTCTAGTTAGGCAAAACTTGTCAACAAAGTTTTAAAGGAAAAATTTTTTCCTAATGATACTCAATGAAAATCAAAGAACAAACTAGGAAGCTAGCCGCTGGCTGTACTTGAGTACGGCAAGGCAAAGCTGACGTGGTTTGAATTAGATTTTCGAAGAGTATTAAAGTCACCGCCGGTCGGGAATTACACCCAGCCCTGAAGACCCTTTAATCATAACAAAAAACGCTTGCAAGTGCAAGCATTTTGATTATTTCAATTTATCTGCTTCATAGGTGTGAACAAGCTCAAGACCTGCAAAATTCTGCTGACGAAGCGCTTCATAGACAATCATGCAGACGGTATTAGACACATTGAGACTGCGGACGTGTTCATCGTTCATGGGAATACGGAGAGCTTTCTCAGGATGTTCTCTCATAAAGTCCTCAGGCAAGCCCTTGTCTTCACGTCCAAAGAGAAAATAATGGTCCTCGTCAGTCGATAAATCTACCTCAGAATACACCTTCTCAGCAAATTTCGAAATCAGATAGAGTTTTCCCTTCATCTGAGACATGAAATCTTCCAAGCTGTCATAAAAATAAATATCTAACTTATCCCAATAATCTAATCCAGCTCGCTTCATCTTGCGATCATCAATAGGAAATCCCATCGGTTTGATGATGTGAAGGGGAGAATTGGTCGCAGCGCAAGTACGCGCAATGTTACCTGTATTTTGTGGAATCTGAGGTTCAAATAATACAATGTGATTTGTCATGACTTGCTTCCTTTTATCATTGCAAAAAAAATAGCCACACTGCCCGGAGTCAAGCTCAGCAAACAGCGTGGTTAAGGCGTCGTTAACTTACCTCACAACAGGTTTGAAGTAAATCAGCGAAACTACCTTCTTAGTATAACACTTTCAGAACCAATGTCAATAGAAATGACTTGATTTTTTTATTTTTTTGATAATATTTCCATACTTAGTTATTCTTTTTCTGAGAAAGGATATTAAATGAGCGAAATCATTTCATATGATAGACATTTCTATGAAAGGTGACCGATTTTATCTTTAAACACTTAAAAAAAGGCTTTTCTTATCCTCTAAAATGCCTTGGCAAGTGCATTTTTTGCGAAAAAAGGGTATGATAGTTACATCATGAAAAAGTAGGGTTTTTATATGAAAATTGTCCTTGTTGGTGGAGGGAAAGTCGGTTTCGCCCTCTGTCGTTCACTGGTTGCAGAAAAACACGACGTTGTCCTCATCGAACAAGATGAGGCTGTTCTCAATCATATTGTCAGTCGCTTTGATATCATGGGACTCCTTGGAAATGGAGCAGACTTTGCTATCTTAGAGCAAGCCGGCGTTCAAGAGTGTGATATCTTTATCGCTCTAACGGAACACGATGAAGTGAATATGATTTCAGCAGTACTTGCTAAAAAAATGGGCGCTAAAGAAACTATCGTTCGAGTGCGAAATCCTGAATACTCCAATACCTATTTCAAAGAGAAAAATATTCTTGGATTCTCACTTATTGTTAACCCAGAACTCCTAGCCGCCCGTGCTATCTCAAATATCATTGATTTTCCGAATGCACTCTCAGTTGAGCGGTTCTCAGGGGGAAGGGTCAACCTGATGGAGTTTGTTGTCAAAGATTCCAGTGGTCTCTGTCAAATGCCAATCTCAGATTTTCGTAAAAAATTTGGCAATATCATTGTCTGCGCTATGGAACGAGACCATCAACTTACGATTCCGAGCGGTGATATCACCATTCAGGACAGAGATAGAATTTTTGTTACTGGGAATCGTGTGGATATGATGCTCTTCCATAACTATTTCAAATCACGTACAGTGAAAAGCTTGCTCATCGTTGGTGCTGGAAAAATTGCTTATTACCTACTTGGCATTTTAAAAGATAGCCGTATTGACACTAAAGTTATCGAGATTAATCCTGAGAGAGCTCGTCTCTTTAGTGAAAAATTTCCAAATCTCTATATCGTACAGGGAGATGGAACTGCCAAAGATATCTTGCTTGAGGAAAGTGCTCCCAACTATGATGCAGTTGCAACTTTGACTGGGGTTGATGAGGAAAACATCATTACCTCTATGTTCTTAGACCGTGTTGGTGTTCATAAGAATATCACCAAGGTGAATCGCACTAGCCTTTTAGAGATTATCCATGCACCTGATTTTTCAAGTATCATCACACCCAAAAGCATTGCAGTGGATACCATTATGCACTTTATCCGTGGTCGAGTAAACGCTCAATACTCAGACCTTCAAGCCATGCACCATCTAGCAAACGGTCAAATTGAAACTCTTCAATTCCAAATCAAGGAAGCTAATAAAATGACTGCCAAACCTCTTTCACATCTGAAATTGAAGAAAGGGGTTCTCATCGCAGCCATTATCCGAAAAGGAAAAACAATCTTCCCTACTGGAGAGGATAGACTTGAGGTAGGAGATCAGTTACTCGTGACGACCTTATTACCAAATATCACCAAGATTTATGATCTGATTGAGAGGTAAAAGATGAATAAAAGTATGATTCGTTACCTCCTCTCAAAACTTCTCTTGATTGAGGCGGTTCTCCTTCTAGTACCCGTTAGCGTAGCAACCTATTATCAAGAATCCAGCCAAGTATTTACAGCTCTCTTTACAACAATTGGAATTTTAATACTTCTTGGTAGCTTGGGAATTTTACGGAAACCCAAAAATCAGCGAATTTATACTAAGGAGGGAGTCTTAATCGTCGCCCTCTGTTGGATTCTATGGTCTTTCTTTGGAGCGCTTCCCTTTGTCTTTTCAGGACAAATCCCAAGTGTCATCGATGCCTTCTTTGAAATCAGTTCTGGTTTTACAACTACAGGAGCAACCATTCTGACAGATGTCTCCGTTCTCAGCCGTTCCCTCCTCTTCTGGCGAAGTTTTACTCACTTGATTGGAGGGATGGGGGTACTCGTCTTCGCGCTTGCCATTATGGACAATGCCAAGAATGGTCACTTAGAGGTGATGAAGGCTGAGGTCCCTGGGCCTGTCTTCGGTAAGGTTGTATCCAAACTGAAAAATACTGCCCAGATTCTCTATCTGCTTTATTTAGGGCTCTTCTCACTTTTTGTAGTCATCTACTATCTAGCTGGTATGCCTCTATTTGATAGCTTTGTCATCGCTATGGGAACGGCAGGAACCGGTGGCTTCACCGTCTATAACGACGGAATTGCCCACTACGGCAGCTCACTCATCACCTATCTCGTCAGTTTTGGAGTTCTGGTTTTTGGGGTCAACTTTAATCTCTACTACTACCTCATGCTCCGTCGGGTTAAGGCTTTCTTTGGTGATGAAGAACTTCGCACGTATGTAATCATTGTCCTAGTTTCTACCGGCTTGATTACTCTCAATACGCTCCACCTCTACCAAGGTGTCTCTAAGAGCTTTGAAATGGCCCTCTTTCAGGTTTCCAATATCATTACAACAACTGGTTTTGGTTACGGAGATATTACCAACTGGCCCCTCTTCTCCCAATTTATACTCCTCTTCCTCATGGGAATCGGTGGCTCTGCTGGATCAACCGCAGGTGGACTCAAAGTTATCAGAGGGCTCATCCTTTCAAAAATTGCCAAAAATCAGATCTTGTCCATCTTATCTCCTCACCGTGTTTTGACTTTACATGTCAATAAAACGGTGATTGATAAGGATACCCAGCACAAGGTCCTAAAATATTTTGTCATTTATGTGATGATTTTACTGTCACTTATCTTCATTGTCAGTCTAGATAACAATGATTTTCTAGTTGTTACCAGTGCTGTCTTCAGCTGTTTCAATAACATCGGACCTATTCTAGGTACAACTTCTAGTTTTGCTATCTTTAGCCCCATCTCTAAAATCCTTCTCTCATTTGCAATGATTGCGGGTCGTCTAGAGATTTATCCCATTTTGCTTCTCTTTATGAAACGTACCTGGTCCAAACGCTAATCACAATAAAGCTCCCCTTTTACAAGCTAGTGAAAGGGGAGCTTTTCTATTAAAAATGAGAAGACCTTTCGGTCCTCTCCTAATCTGTTTATTTTTTAAGTGCTTCTTTGTAACGAGCAAGTTCTGCTTGATTGGCCCAAACATAGTGACCTGGACGAATTTCCACCATAGACGGCTTGTCTGTCTCATAGTCATGTTGGCTAGGATCATAGACTTTCAAGACCTTCTTACGTTCCAAGATTGGATCTGGAATCGGTACAGCAGATAGAAGTGCTTGAGTGTACGGATGAACAGGATTGTTAAACAACTCCTCTGTCTCCGCCACTTCGACGATAACACCCTTATAGATAACTGCGATACGATCTGAGATAAAGCGAACAACCGACAAGTCATGCGCGATAAAGAGATAGGTCAAGCCCAATTCTTTTTGAAACTTCTTGAGCAAGTTCAAGACTTGCGCACGAACAGACACGTCCAAGGCTGAAATCGGCTCATCCGCAATAACGAAATCAGGTTCCATCACAAGAGCACGAGCAATCCCAATACGTTGACGTTGACCACCAGAAAACTCGTGTGGGTAACGGGTCAAGTGCTCTTTTAAAAGACCGACTTCATGAATCATCTTTTGAACTTTTTCTTTTCGCTCTTCTTCGTCTTTGAACAAGTGGTAGTTGTAAAGACCTTCAGAGATGATATAGTCAACTGTCGCACGTTCATTTAAACTGGCTGCAGGGTCTTGGAAAATCATCTGGATACGGCGGATCAACTCTGAAGATTCCTTGTGAGATTTTTTCCCATTGATCTTATGACCGTCAAAGATGATTTCACCTTTACTAGTATTATTCAAACCAATAATGGCACGACCAATCGTCGTTTTCCCACTACCAGATTCACCAACGAGAGAGAAAGTTTCTCCCTTGTTGATAAAGAAGTTAGCGTTTTTAACGGCAACAAACTTCTTACTTCCTTCACCGAAGGAAATTTCTAAATCTTTAATTTCTACTAATTTTTCAGACATTTCCTTCCTCCTAGTCTTCTAGATGAGCAAAGCCCATTTTATCACGAATTTTATCATGTAAATCTGCGATGATTTCTGGTTTTTCAACCTTAGGAGCATTCTCATGAAGCAACCAAGTCTTAGCCCAGTGAGTATCAGTGACTGAAAACTGAGGCGCTTTCTGTTCAAAGTCAATTTGCATCGCATAATCTGAACGAAGGGCAAAGGCATCACCTTTCAACTCAGTATAAAGAGACGGTGGTGTTCCAGGGATAGAGTACAATTCCCCTTTATCATCAGCAAGCTGAGGCAAGCTAGACAAGAGACTCCAAGTATATGGATGACGTGGGTCGTAGAAAACTTCCTCAACCGTTCCGTATTCTACAATTTCCCCAGCATACATAACTGCTACCTTATCCGCAATACTTGCTACCACACCAAGGTCATGGGTGATAAAGATAATGGTAAAGTGGTACTCGTTCTGTAAAGTTTTAAGCAAATCAATGATTTGCGCTTGAATGGTTACATCAAGGGCCGTCGTTGGCTCATCACAGATCAAAATATCTGGGCGACAAGCAAGGGCAATCGCAATAACGATACGTTGACGCATCCCTCCAGAATATTGGAAAGGATACTCGTCAAAACGTTTTTCAGCGTCTGGAATTCCGACCTTGTTCATATAGTCGATTGCCATTTCTTTGGCTTCCTTAGCTGTTTTCCCTTGGTGTTTAACGATAACTTCTGTGATTTGACTACCGATTGTATTAATTGGATCCAAACTTGTCATTGGGTCTTGGAAGATGGTTGCGATTTTAGCACCACGGATTTTCTCCCATTCTTTGTTCGAAGTCAAGGCTGTCAAGTCTTGTCCACGATAATCGATGCTTCCTTGGGCAATGCGTCCATTATCTTCCAACATCCCTGTAAAGGTTTTTGTTAATACAGATTTACCAGAACCAGACTCACCTACCAAGGCAAGAACTTCTCCTTCAATCAGTTCTAGAGAAACGCCTCGGATAGCCGTCAGAACTTTGTCACGAACGTCAAATTCCACGACGATATCGCGAGCAGTCAAAATTACATTACTTTCTTTTGTCATGTCTACTCCTATCTATGTGTACGTGGATCACTAGCATCCGCTAGGTTCTGACCAACAACGAATAGAGATAGGGATACCAAGATCAAGGTTGTCAATGGAATCCAGAACAAGTACGCATTGGTCGTAACGTTTTGTGAGTAATCTGAGATCAAACGTCCCAAACTTGGCACTGTTACAGGCAACCCCAATCCAAAGAAGGAAAGGAAAGCCTCATAAGAGATAAAGCTTGGCAACATCAAGGTCATCGTAGAAACAATAACAGATACCAATTGTGGCATGATATTTTTCACGATGATTTTAAAGGTTGGTGTTCCAAGTGTTTGAGAAGCAAGGTTGTATTCCAAGTCACGGTAACGCATGATTTGAATACGAATTGAATAAGCAATACCAATCCAAGTCGTCACACTCATAGCGAAGATCAAATTCCAGAAGCCAGCACCAATTGAGTAAGTCAAGACGATAACAATCAAGAGAGATGGAATGTTTGAAATAATGTTATAAACTTCCATCATGACGCGGTCAACAGATTTTGAAATCCCCCAAATTCCACCAACAATAACCCCGATCACAAGGTTGATAAAAGTAGCAATTACAGAAATGAGGATAGAATTACGCGCACCAAACCAAACTCCATCAAACAAGGATTTACCATTGCTATCAGTACCAAACCAGTGTTCGGCATTGGGCTTAATAAAACGAGCGCTAAAGTCATTAACCTTACTTACATCGTTAAAGTCAAAGTCTGAAAACATCGGATAGATAAAACTCATCAAAATAATAGCTACCAATATTCCCAACATAATGACTGTTGATTTTTTCTTTAAAAACTGTCTAAATACAGAGCCCCAGTAAGAGTAGGCAGGAGCATCAATCGTTTCAGAGGCAAAATCATCACGTTTTACGAACTGAAATTTTTCTTTATCAATTGTTGACATTATTTGCCTCCTTTCTCTGTCAATTTAATACGTGGGTCAAGCATAGTCATCCAGATATCTCCTACAAAGAGTGAGAAGATAGAAATACATGTAAAGATGAAGACGAGACCAACTACCATTGAGTTATTTGATGCCTTAACAGAGTCAATCAACATTTTACCCATACCTGGGAAGGCGAAGACTGTTTCTGTCAATGTTGCACCACCAATAACCCCGATTACGGCACCTGGAATACCTGAAACCAAAGGAACCATGGCATTTTTAAAGACGTGTTTATTTGAAATTTCTTTTTCAGATAAACCTTTTGCACGAGCAAAACGGACGAAGTCTTGAGATTGCAAATCAATCATATAACGACGAATCCAGATTGCTGTACTTGGTGCTCCCAGCAAACCTAAAATGACTGCTGGCAAGACATAGGAACGCCAATCTCCAGCACCTAGGATAGGGAATGAGTCTGGAAGACCAATAGATGATCCAATCAAGCGAACGATATAAACCAAAGCAATCGTTGGAAGTGCAAGCAAGAAGGTTAGAGCACCTGTTGAGAAGCTATCAATCCAAGTATTCTTGTGGCGAGCCATAGCAGATCCAAGAGGAATCGCAATAGCATAAGAAATAATCAAACCAATCAAACCAGCAACAGCTGAGCTTGCAATCATAGATGGATATTGGTAGTTACTTTCTGTAGCTGTATATGGATCGTCCTTACCATAGTTAGCTATTTCACGCGCATCTGCTTGACTTGGAGATTTGTAGGTACGAGAGTAAATATCTACAGACGAAGTCTTTTTACCAGTAGGGAATTGAACTTCTGATGTTTTGGTTTGTCCTTGGCCTTGTGTGATAACTTGAAGCACTGGCGTGTTCGCATAAGTTGGGTAAGAGTCACCCAAGTTAATGTTCACAAAGTTTTGGTGTACAAACGGGAATTGATTGTTGAAATACAAAAGGTATTTATGTTTGGTACCTGAACCAACCAATGACCAACCGATAGCAGGGTCATTTTCAAAACGAAGATAACGTTCCAAGTTTGGATTTTCAGGGTCTTGAATCTTGTTTGTATGATCAATATCAAGTAAGTTCGCATAGAATTTGAAAACACGTTCAAAAATTGGAATTTCACGCGTAGCATAGAACTGACCACTCTCTGAAAAGACACCTAACGTCCAACCATTACCGAGTTGGTTGATGTATTTTTCGTAGATTGCCTTATTGGTATCATTGGCATCTACTGTTACAGATGAGTCCATTGAGCTAGCTTTTTCTTGCAACTCCTTGGTATCGTAGTACTCAATATAGCCCATACGTTCATAAACGGTATTCTCATAATTATCCCGCTTATCTGGAGTCGTTGCAATCTTGTTGTAGTTGGTATCCTGCTTGAAAATCAGTTTCCGAGGAACCATCGTATAGATAATCGTGTAGGTCAAGGTTGTCACCAAGAAAATAGACAACAATGAGCGCAAGACACGCATAAAAATATATTTTTTCATATCGTTTCCTTTTAAAATCCCAAAAGAACCTTCTCCTCATGGAGAGAAAGTTCTCTTGAGAGTTATTTATTTAACGTGATTCGTCAATTCTTTTTGAACTTTTTCGTTTGATTCTTTTTTCTCTTTGAGCCATTTCTCACGAGCTTGTTCGTAATCAGCTTTCGTTACAACCTTGTCTTGCAACTGAATATACTTGAAGTATACATCTGAACCCTTATCTCCAGATTGACTGTATGACGCAGAGAATGGTACTACACGAGAAATGAATGGTGCTGCTCCACTAGATGACATAGCAGGAAGGAAGAGAGAGCTATCTGTCAACCAAGCTTGAGCTGCTGCGTATTTTTCATAACGAACATTCAAGTCGTTCGTTTCTTTAGCAGCTTCATCAACTAACTTATCGTATTCTTTCAAACCAACTTGAGCAGCCGCAGCGTTATCTGCACCTTCGTAACCCATGTATGTTTTTGTTTGTTCAGCATTCGTTGTTTTCAAGATATCAAGGTAAGTTGACGGATCTTCGTAGTCTGGATTCCATCCAACTGCTCCTGAGAGATCCCAATCTTCTGCCGCAGCGTTTGCTGCATAGTAAGTGATATTGTTCAACTCATCTTTAGAAACTTGTTGGATATCAATGACTACATTGCCTTCACCAAGTACTGTTTCAACTGATTGTTTGAAAGATTGGATACGTGCGATATAGTTTTTAGATGTTTGGTCTACTGGAATATCCAAGTGGATAGGGAATTTCACACCTTCTGCTTCCAATGCAGTTTTAGCTTTGGCAAATTCGGCTTTGGCTTTATCGGCGTTGAAGAGTCCATCTTGACCATCCGCAAAGTTTACATTCTTCCACTCATCACCATAAGTAGCCATCTTTTCAGTTACCAAGTCACCGAAAGTTTTTTCACCTGCAGAGACAAAACCTGGTTTCACAAAGAGGTTACGAACTGCAAGGGGGGCCCCTTCTTTACCATTGATTTGTGCTGAGTAAGAAGTACGGTCAAAGGCAAAGTTCAAAGCCTGACGGAAGTCTTTGTTAAGAAGGGCTTTCTTAGTAGAAGTCTTCTCTTCATCAGTTGTCTTAGAAGTGTATTTGTAACCTTGACGGTCAATATTCACACCCAAACCAGCAATCCCTGGTCCTGATGGAGTGTAGAAGATGTTATCCTTATAGCTTTCTGCTACTTTAGAATAGTTTGAACTTGTTGGGAAAAGGCGAGCATAGCTGTATGCTCCACTTGTAAAGTTACGTTCAATGGACTCTTGGTCTGACCCATCATAGAAAGCAAGGGTAACTTTATCAAGGTGAACATTATCCTTATCCCAGTACTGCTCATTCTTAGCAAATTCGATAGAAGATTTAGTAGTCAAACCTTTTAGCAAAAACGGACCATTATAAAGCAAGGACGTAGGATCTGTTGCTTTGGCAAAATCTGATCCTTTTGATTTTTCAAAATCTTCGTTCAATGGCCAGAAGATTGAATAAGCCATCTTAGAGTTCCAGTATGGTTCTGGTTTGTTCAAGGTATACTCAAGAGTATAATCATCAACTGCCTTCACACCTACCGTAGAAAAGTCTTTTGAATTTCCAGACAAATAATCAGACAATCCTTTAACAGAAGTTTCTGCTAAATATAGGGCTTCGGATTTCTTATCTGCTGCGTGTTTCAAACCATTTACGAAATCTTTAGCTGTTACTTCAGCGTACTCTTCTCCATCAGATGTCATCCATTTAACACCTTTACGGATTTTGTAGGTATAAGTCAAACCATCTTTTGAGACTGACCAATCTTCTGCCACTGCGGGAGTCAAATTCCCATATTTGTCATTTGTGAAGAGACCATCAATACCATTTGAAGTGGCAATCTTAGTACTTTGTTTACCTGAAATGAGGTAATCCAACGTTTCTGGGTCAGCTGAATAGATATAACCATAATTTTTTGGCGCCGTTGAATCAGATGATTTAGAACCGCAAGCAGCTAGTACTCCAGTTGCTAATAAAGCAACTCCTGCTGCAACCAATACTCTACTTTTTTTCATGTTTTTAACTCCTCTTGAAAAATTTAGGCTTATTGGAAATTATAACATATATCTTCCAAAAAGTAAACGAATTTTCAGAATATTTAGGCGTATATCTACAAAAAACTTCTCTTTGTCAGAATTTCCCCATTCTTTATTTGTATTTATAAGAAAAGAAAATTGATTTGTCTAGCTCTGTAAGCTTCATTTTTACAAGTCGCTTTTCTCTTTTTTCTTCACATCACATAATCTATCTTCTTAAATTGGATTTTAGAATAAGAAACTATTGACGGGAAATGATTTTCAAGGTATAATAATAAACGTTGAGGCGGTATAGCCAAGTGGTAAGGCACGGCTCTGCAAAAGCTTGATCGTCGGTTCAAATCCGTCTACCGCCTTTCAGTACCTGAATTAACAGGAATTATCCGAATAAAAAAGCCCGTAAAATCGGGCTTTTTTGTTATTCCAAATAGATAGGGATAACTGTATCTACCATATAGATTTACAAAAAGCAGCGACTCAAGTCGCTGCTTTATTCTGTTTCTTCTTCAGTCTCTATTTCAGTGATTTGGACTTTTACCTTGGTAACACGTCCGTTTTTCACCTTGTCATTGGTTAGGATGATTTGTTTGTTTTGGCTGACCAATTCATAACTGAGTTTTTCAGTCGTTGGAATCATTCCCACACCCGTCAAATAATAACCAGCGATGGTATCAACATCATCACTTTCCAGTTCTACATCAAAGTAGTCATTAAAATCATTAAGATTCATGGTACCTTGAACGATATAGGTATCTTCTCCTATTTGATGGACTTCAATTTCAGCCTTGTCAGTCTCATCATCAATCTCACCAACAATTTCTTCTAAGAGGTCCTCCAGAGTTACCAAACCAGCCATTCCACCATATTCATCTAGTAAGATGGCCATTTGATTTTGGGTATTTCGAAGTTCTTTAAGAAGATCGTCCACAAAGATAGTCTCAGGAACAAACAGTGGCGTTTGGAGAATTCGTTTCCAGACAATATTGTCAAAGCCATCTACAAAAGCAGCATTCAACAAGCGCTTGGTGTGAATCAAACCAATAACATTATCCTTATCCCCATCATAAACAGGGATACGTGAGAAATTTTGCTTTAAAATACTCTCGATAATCGTTTGACTGTCATCCTGAATATCTACCATAAAGGCATCTGTTCGGGGCACCATTAGCTCACGAGCCATTAGTTCATCTAAAGAAAAGACTCCCTGTAGCATTTCAATCTCATCTGCATCCAGTGTTTCTTCACTATTGGTGAGCATGTACTCTATTTCATCACGTGTCATCTTTTCATCCGCATCATCAAAGGTCATTGGTGTTAAACGACTTAACAAATTGGTTGAAGCAGATAACAGCCAGACAAAGGGACTGACAATCTTTCCAAGACCAATAATAATTGGTGCTGTTCGAATTGCCAAAGCATCTTTTAGATTAAGGGCAATCCGTTTAGGATAGAGTTCACCAAAAACAATAGAGATGTAGGTCAAGAATGCCAAAGAGAGGAAACTTGCAATGGCATAAGCTGTTTCTCCGTTCCCCATCCAAGAGGCAATTACTTGTCCAAGTGTATCTGCCAATTTTGCCCCTGACAAGATCGTGATCAAGGTGATACCGACTTGAATTGTTGATAAAAAGTGGTTAGGATTTTCAAGTACCTTTAACAAACGAATGTAACGTTTGTCTCCCTCTTCTGCCTTTTGCTCCACTCGGGAACGGTTTAGTGACACCATCGCCATTTCAGTGGCTGAGAAAAAAGCATTTAACAGGGTCAAGATAAATAACAATACAAACTGTAGCAACAAATTCTGACTGCTCGGGTCTTCCATAGTCCTTCTCCTAAAATAGTATCTTGTGTTCCATTATATCATAAAATCGATCAGGATTCACATTATTTTTCATTTAAACAACAGCTCCCCCGTCTCTAGAAGACAAAGGAGCTGTTTTTATAGTATCTATTGTTTCTAATCCGTCACTGTTACTTGCCCTGTTCGGTAATCAAGCTGGATTCCCTTTTGAACATTGGGGATTAGGACATTGAATTCCAATTCGCCATCTGAAGACTTGGCTTCAATTTGTGAAGCGGATGGAACTAGGTCCTCATTTGTCGCATAGTGGAGCGTCACGCGATAACGGACTCTCTTGTTTTGGTCCAAGGCTTTTCTGACCAAACTCTCATAGTAGTTCTGACCTGTCGAATCTTCAGCCTGCGCTTGGTTAGCCCAAGCTGTCTGGACTGCAATGTTCTTAGGATTGCTGGTAGAGGCATCAAAACCATCCAAACCACCTATCAAGGCATAGCCCAGCAGGTGTCCTCTATCGACTGCATGTGTGTAGGCTCCCTTTAGATTCTTGACCTGATGCCATCCTGGTGGCGTCCAAGAGGTGGATCCATTTCCTGTTTCTTCACGATTCTTATACTGCCGAGTCGCTTTGGATAAGATGGCATTGGCAACAGTTGGGACTGTTTCTTTTCCAACTGTCTTTGTTTTATTATCCGCGTAGGGTTTGCTTGAAACCTTGGCATCTAGATTGGTTTTATTGCCATTGACAACAAAAGCCCCTGCTCCATTCCACTCGAGATCCCCCTTGATTTGGTTCTTTATCGACTCAGTTAAGACACTTTCAGCCAGCTCCTGACTGGGAGCTTCTGAAGCTTGTTTTTTCTGACTAACCTTAGTTCGAGGGCTATTTGATGCCGACTGCATCTGCTTGATATAATAGCTTCCAGCAGCCAAGAGTAATAATAGAAGTAACCCTATCAAAGTCTGTCTTGTTTTTTTGTCCATTTTTCTCCTTATTTCTTTAGAAAAAGACTGGTCTCCCAGTCTAATTTCCTGTAAATTTGCTAATCAATTCCTGCCACTTTGCCGGAGACAATATTGCCCATGGATCCTGTCCCTTTCCTAGGATGCCATAGCCAACCATCAAGCCGATTCCTAAAGCAAGGAAACCTAGCAAGAGTACGATAAAAATCAACAGTAGGCGACGGAGTACATAGCGTAAGTTTTTATTCTTCATCATTTGCCTCAATTCGCTGAATCTTCGCTCCTAACTGAGCTAACTTCTCATGGAAGCGGTAATAACCTCTATCAAGGTGGACTAGTTTACCGACAACTGTTTCTCCTTGCGCCACCAAACCTGTCAAAATCAAAGCAGCACTAGCGCGAAGGTCCGTTGATAAAACTTCTGCCCCCTGTAAAGCCTGCCCCCCTACAATACGAGCTGTGTCACGGATAATCTCTGAATGCAAGCCCATACGGCGCATTTCCTCCAAGTGTTGGAAGCGATTTTCAAACACCGTTTCCACCATGGTGGATTCCCCTTTTGCGACTGTCATCAGAGCTGTAAATTGCGCCTGCATATCTGTTGGGAATCCTGGATGTGGTAAGGTTTTTACATGAACAGCTTTGAGATTTTCAAGTTGAGAACGAACACGGATACCTTCTGACTCCTCTGTCACTTCAACACCCATCTCAAGTAGTTTTGAAATCAAGGGACGATTATGCTCCCATACTGCATCACGAACGAGAACATCTCCACCTGTCATGGCTGCCGCCACCATAAAGGTTCCAGCTTCAATACGGTCCTGTACTACAGTATGAGTTGTACCATGGAGGTTCTCGACACCAGTCACTGTGATTGTTTCTGTACCAGCTCCCTTGACCTTGGCTCCCATTTCATTAAGGAAGATAGCGAGATCAACAATTTCTGGCTCACGCGCAGCATTTTCAATCACTGTCACACCATCAGCTAGAGTTGCTGCCATCATCAGGTTTTGTGTTGCGCCAACACTTGGGAAGTCCATGTAGATATGAGCGCCATGCAAGTGATCTGCCTTGGCTTCGATGTAACCAGCTGTCTGAGTGATTTTAGCCCCCATAGCTTCCAAACCTTTGAGGTGGAGGTCGATGGGACGACTTCCAATAGTACAACCACCTGGCATGGATACCTTGGCATGGCCTACACGAGCAAGGATTGGTCCCAAGACAACGATGGATGCTCGCATCTTGCTGACATATTTATAAGGAGCTTCCTCCGTGATATCACCAGTCGCATCGACCTCGACAATATGAGATTCCTCATCAAAGTCCACCTTGGCATTCAGACCACGAACTACTTGATTCATGGTGAAAACATCTGACAAGATTGGGACGTTCTGCAAGACTGTCTTACCCTTGCTTGCTAGAACAGTCGCTGCCAACAAGGGCAAGACTGCATTCTTTGCTCCCTCAATCGTCACACTTCCGACCAGACGATTATCTCCGCCTTGAACCACAATTTTTTCCATAGTTGTTTCCTTTACTTTTGATTTTATAATAGTCCTCTAAGTGCTTCTTGCCACAGTTGGTACAAACTGATAAAGAATGAACTCAAGATGTAGCCCATTACAATACTACAGAAGCCGACCAACAGACGAACTTTTTTTGTGTTAGTAGCAGTTACTTTTAAAACCTTTTCCCATCTCACAAGATCCTTCAAAAGGTAAAAACTCAAATAAATAAAGAGTATATGACTACTTAGAGTGAATAATAATTGAACCATTTGACTATTATACCATCTTATCCGCTTGCGCGCTAGTTTTCGATTTTTCTACAAATTAGGGATTGTTTTTAAGGTAATCAATCGCATCCTGCAGGGTCTTAACAGGAACGATTTTCATCTCTGTTTTGATCGTTTTAGCAGCTTCTAAAGCTGTTTCATAGTTGCTTTTCGCATTGGGATCTGCTTTTTTTGCTTCCTCAGTGACTGGATTGTCAGGAGCAAAAAAGACGCTCGCTCCCTGACGAGAGGCTGCAACTACCTTTTTGTCAATTCCACCGATGTCGCCAACATTTCCATCGCGATCAATGGTTCCCGTTCCCGCAACGATGCGACCATTACGAAGTCCTGGATCTGCTATCTGGGTGTAGATAGCTAAGCTAAACATGAGACCTGCACTTGGACCGCCAATACCAGCTGTTGAAAAGCGAATTGGAACGTCACTGGTCACTTCCGTACGGTCAATCAAACCAATCCCAATCCCGTTTTTCCCATTTTCGAGAGTGATAATTTTACCTTCTGCAGACTTTACTTTTCCGTCTTCTTCATAGGTTACCCTGACCGTGTCCCCTAATTGTTGAGAATTGACATAGTCGACCAAGTCTTTGGAACTGTCAA
This sequence comes from bacterium, assembly GCA_905221355.1. Classification (GTDB taxonomy): domain Bacteria; phylum Bacillota; class Bacilli; order Lactobacillales; family Streptococcaceae; genus Streptococcus. The sequence continues at coordinate 53,861 of CAJNCU010000003.1, read as the reverse complement.
ATGTTTTGTCATTAACAGCCGTCACGGTATCTGCGATGTTCAGAATGCCCTTAAAAGTTGAATTGTCTGTCACGGTTAAGACGTAAACTCCCAGATACTTGAGTTCGATATCCTTTCCAGCCGTCTTTAATCCTTGATACTTGGCCATGTTTTGGGACGTTTGCATATAGAACTGATTGATCCGCATAAACTCTGCATCCGTAGAGCCACCCGTAGTCTCCTTGGCACTTCTAATATCCGTGAAAGGTGTTAACCAAGCATAGACAAGATGCGACAGGGTTGCGTGTCGAATACCGACTGTCACAAACTGGTAAGCTCCTGCTTCTGTATCTTCTGTTTCATTGACTTTTAAAACTTGACGAATATCTTCCGCTCCACCTGGAACTTCTATGTAGTAAGGTAAAGGTACTACAAAGGCTAAAAAAGTCAATACTAATGCTAGGATGACATATAAGGGCCATCTAGTTTTTTTCTTCATGTTCTAATTCCTCCACAACACTGTTTGGGACATATTGCTGAATCTCCTGACCAAACTTCAGAAGTTCTTTCATGGCTGAAGAGCTAATATAAAGATGCTCTGGGCGACTATATAGGTAAATGGTTTCGATTTCTGGAGCCAGTTGATGATTGTAGTAATCAAAACTAGACTCGTATTGCAAGTCGGTGGTATTCCGCAAGCCACGGACAAGGGTTTTAGCACCCAGTCTTCTGGCAACATCGACGACTAGTTGGTCATGAGAAGCCAGGACCTCTACATTATCTAAATGTGCCACCGCTTTTTCGACTGCTCGTTTGCGGTTTTCAACAGGGAGAAAACCTTGTTTGTGGGGATTGTAGAACACCCCGACATAGAGCTTATCAAAGAGTTTGCTGGCACGTTCAATGATATCTAAATGTCCATTTGTCATCGGATCAAATGATCCTGTAAATAATCCAATTTTATCTGACATAGACTGTCACCTTACTAATCCCATATATTTTTTCCTTCCAGATGCCTAAGCAGGCGATTTCTTCTGGAAGTTCTACAGACTTATCGGTTTCGCAGACGACCATGACTTCTTCGGAGAAAAGGTTTCTTTCTGCCATTTTTTCGATATCTGCAACGATTTGTTCCTTGGCATAGGGAGGGTCTAAAAAGACCAGGTCAAAGGGACCATTCACATGCTCCAAGGCTCGTTCAGCCTCCATCTTTAAGAGCTGAAATTTGGAAACTTCCTTGGTCATTTGGATATTTTCAGCGATGATAGCTTGTGCCTTTCGATCCCGTTCCACTAAGACAGCATGGGACATCCCACGCGAGACTGCCTCAATAGATAAGCCGCCACTACCAGCATAGAGATCCAAGACACGACCGCCCTCAAAATAGGGACCTATCATGTTAAAGATAGCTCCACGCACCTTATCCGATGTCGGCCTCGTCGTCTTGCCTTCTAGCGTCTTGAGAGGACGCCCTCCGTAGATTCCTGATACGATTTTCATACCGTTTATTATACCAAATTATAGGCAAAAAGAGAAAGAAAACCGAACCTTGCGGTTCGATTCTCTACAAGATATTTTCGTAAGTATCGCGGACTTCTTGAGGCCAAACACTAGTCTGAACTTCTCCAATGTGTTTCTTACGAAGAAGGAACATGGCCATCCGAGACTGTCCAATCCCTCCACCAATTGTCAATGGGAAAAGGCCGTTGAGCAGGGCTTTATGCCATTCCAGCTCAAGCCGATCTTCGTCTCCTGTAAGAGCCACTTGGCGACGAAGCGTGTCCTCATCTACCCGAATCCCCATTGAGGAAAGTTCAAAGGCACATCCAAGAGATTCGTTCCAAACTAGAATATCGCCATTCAACCCTTTGTAGCCATTTTCAGACTCTGTTGTCCAGTCATCGTAGTCAGGTGCACGGCCGTCATGAGGTTTGCCATCAGGCAACTCGCCACCAATACCAATCAAGAAGACAGCACCAAACTCTTTACAGATTGCATTTTCACGCTCTTTCGGTGTCAAATCTGGATAGCGTTCCACCAACTCTTCTGTATGGATAAAGGTGATTTGTTTTGGCAAGATGGATTCAATATCGTAGCGCGCTTCTACGGCTAGCTCTGTCAGACGAATAGCCTTGTAAATCTTCTCAACGGTTTCTTTAAGATAAGCGATATTGCGTTGACCATTTGGAATCACTTTTTCCCAGTCCCACTGGTCCACATAAACTGAGTGAGTCGCATCAAGCGAATCTTCATCTGGACGAAGGGCCTTCATATGAACAAATAGACCTTCACCTTCTCCAAAACCAAAGCGAGCCAAGGTGTGGCGCTTCCATTTGGCTAGTGAGTGAACGACTTCATAAGTTTCATCTGGAATCTGCAAGACCTTTACGGATACTGGATGTTCGATACCGGACAGGTTGTCCTGCATCCCATCACCAACCTTGCTCAAGATAGGGCCTTGAACTTCAACAACTTCTAACTTATCTTTCAAATACTGGGTAAAGGTGTTTTTGACAAAGGAAATCTCTTCTTGCTGATGGATAAAACTTTTCTTCATAAACGGCTCCTCAAAAATTAGTTAAAAGCATTATACACCTATTTCCAAGAAAAGAAAAGAGTAAATAAGAAAAAGTCAGTGCTCTTTCAAACACTGACTCCGTCATTCATTAATCGTTTCGACCAAAGATTCGTAAGATGCTAAGGAAGAGGTTGATAAAGTCTAGGTAGATGCTGAGAGCCATTGAAATGACCCAACCTGTCGCTACTTGTCCTCGTGACTGCTCATAAACATAGCGAATCTTTTGGTTGTCCCAAGCAATCAAACCTGAGAAAACCAAGACCATGGCAATACTAATCATGTAGTCAAAGAAACTATTGGCTAAAAATAGATTCACAACCATAGCAATGATGAGACCAACAAGCGCCGCCATCAAAGCTCGACCCATGCCACTCAAATCTTTCTTGCTGAAAATTCCGATCACCGCCATGACAAAAAAGAGAAGGGCACTGGATATAAAGGCTGATAAGACGGTCCCAGGTGTATAAAAGGCTACGACAAAACTGAGCGTAAAGCCATTTAAAACAGAATAAACTAAAAATACTGGGAGAGCTGCTGGGCTATTCTTCGCAGCCATGCTACTTGCAACAAAGACTAGAGCAAGTTCTGCAAAAGTTGCAATCATCAACCAGAGACGACCATGCATTAAAAAGTAAATCAACTGGGACTGAAAAACTGTCAACATCAAAGCTGACACGAGAGCTGATAGACCAATCCCAAGTCCTACAAAGGCATAAACCTTAGCGTAAAATTGATTGAGACCTGAACGTTCTTGAATAATCGTTTGATTCATTCTGATTCTCCTTTTTCTATAAATATGTCTTGATTATAACAAAGATTTTATAAATTAGCTAAAATAAAACATCAATATACCTGCTGCAACTGCCACGTTGAGACTTTCTGCTCGACCTTTCATGTCAATATGAACCAGCTGATCAGCACTCTCAGCCATGACAGAACTAATCCCCTGTCCTTCATTTCCCATGACTAAAGCAAAGTTTTCTAAGGGAGAAAGCTCATGATAATCCTTTGAATCTCTCGATAAGGTCGTTGCCAGAAGGGGCAAGTTGCTCTTCTTTGCCCATTCTACAAAAGTGGCAACGGGCATACGATAGATAGGCAAATGAAAATGACTTCCTTGCATGGAACGCAGGGTCTTGAGACTGTAGATATCTGCTGACTTATCTGAAACAATAACCCCTGTAAAACCTGCCGCATCCGCAGTTCGAATCATGGTGCCAACATTACCAGGATCTTGGACATCCTCTAAAAATAGAAACTTACCCTGACGGAAATCAGGCAGTCCTACTTCCTCTTTTTGAATCACTGCAACAATCCCTTGAGGAGTTTGCGTATCTGCTAAATCTAGCAAAACTTCTTCAGAGACCCAGACAGTTTGAGGAAAAGTGGCTAGCTGATCTCGGTAACTTTCTAAGGCAAAAATCTTCTCAATCGTCACTCCTGCTTGAACAGCTTCTTCAAACAAGTGCCAGCCTTCAATCAAATAGGTAGACTTTCGATATTTTTTTTGATGCAATTTCTTGGCATTTTTTACCACAGAATTGGCTTTTGAGGTTATAATAGTCATAGAAGTATTATAACACAATCAAAGGGGTTTGGTATGCAAAAGGTTAGAATGATTGCCCAAGGTAGGGTGCAGGGTGTTGGTTTTCGCTGGGGCGTTTATACTTTAGCGCTTGAAATTGGTGGCATCACCGGTCGTGTCTGGAATAATGACGATGGCACAGTGGAAATTCTCGCTCAGGCAGACTCTTCTGCCACCATGGCAAAATTTATACAAGAAATCCGAAAAGGTCCGACACCCTTTTCAAAAGTTACCTATCTAGATGTACAAATGAGCAACTTTTCATCCTATCCAGACTTCAAAGTCGCAAATTAGGTCTCTAGAACTATTGTATATTTTACAAAAAAACAGTAGAATAGAAAGGTATAATTTTTAAAGAAGGAATGAAAACATTGAAATCTATTAAACGTTTTGCCCTCTCTGCTATGGGAGTGGCTATGCTACTCGTCTTGACAGGCTGTGTCCAAGTAGACAAAGCAACAGGACAACCTACTGGTTTTATCTGGAACACTATCGGATCGCCTATGGCAGAGGCTATCAAATACTTCGCTACTGATAAAGGTCTAGGCTTTGGTGTGGCTATCATTATCGTAACCATTATCGTACGTTTGATTATTTTGCCACTTGGTATCTACCAATCATGGAAGGCAACGCTTCACTCTGAAAAGATGAATGCTCTCAAACATGTGCTCGAACCACATCAAACACGCCTTAAAGAGGCAACAACTCAGGAAGAAAAACTAGAAGCACAACAGGCTCTCTTTGCTGCACAAAAAGAAAACGGCATCAGCATGTTCGGTGGTGTAGGATGCTTCCCTATCCTCATTCAGATGCCTTTCTTCTCTGCTATCTACTTTGCAGCCCAGTATACTGATGGAGTATCTAGCTCTACCTTCTTGGGTATCAATCTCGGTTCTCCAAGTATGATCCTTGTCGCCTTCGCTGGTATCCTCTACTATCTCCAATCACTCCTTTCACTTCACGGAGTAGAAGACGAGATGCAAAGAGATCAACTCAAGAAAATGATTTACATGAGCCCACTCATGATTGTCGTCTTCTCCCTCTTCGCACCAGCCAGTGTGACACTTTACTGGGTTGTCGGTGGTTTCATGATGATTCTCCAACAGTTCATCGTTAACTATGTTGTTCGTCCAAAACTTCGTCAAAAAGTACGTGAAGAATTTGCCAAAAATCCACCAAAAGCAAGTTCAGCATCAACTACAGGCGGACGAAAAGATATCACTCCTAACCAAGTAACTGCAATTACGACTACTAAGAAACATAAAAAACGTAATGCTGGTAAACAACATTCTAGAAAATAAAGTAACGGCTTAGCTGAAAGGCTAGGCCTTTTTTGCATCACAAAAGCCTGATGTTTCCATCAGGCTTCTTTTTTATCCATGTACACGTTTCATATAGTCTTGATAGCTTTCTGTATCCATGAGTTTTTTGGCATTCTTGACACGGTCTGCTGTTGGTGGTTTTACCCCTTCAAGTGAGTATGGAATTCCAAGTTCACGCCACTTGAATTCTCCCATAGTGTGATAAGGTAGAATTTCAAACTTATCAACGTTTTTGAGGGTTTTGACGAATTTACCAAGTTCGATCAAGTCCTCATCTCTATCTGTCAAGCCTGGAACCAGCACATGGCGAATCCACACAGGCTTCCCAATATCTGATAGATATTTTGCACAAGCCAAGATGTTTTTATTGGTTTGGCTGGTAACAATTCTGTGTTGTTCATCGTTGATTTCCTTGATATCCAAGAGAACCAAATCTGTCACCGCCATGAGTTTATTAAACTTTTCGAGATAACGTGGTTTATTACGGAACGGAAGGGCACAGGTATCCAAGGTACAGTGGATTCCTTTTTCCTTGGCCTTGGTAAAGAGGGCAATTAGGAAATCAATCTGTAAGAGGGCTTCTCCTCCACTAACAGTGATTCCCCCCTTGTCTCCCCAGAAACCACGGTAGCGAAGGGCTTCTGTCAAGACATCGTCTACTGTCCGTTCGCGTGATTTATTGGTCTCCATAGCCCATGTATCAGGGTTATGGCAGTACTGGCAACGCATGTGACAACCCTGCAAAAAGACAATGAAACGAATCCCGGGGCCATCTACCGCCCCAAAACTCTCTGTCGAATGCACCATTCCTGTCACTTGTCCATAGTCAATTGTTTCTTCAGACATATCGTCACCTTCCTTGAAACCGTTTTATAGTTTTATTATATCACGAGTAAGGTGAAAAACAAGGTTTTTTTGTCTATTTTTTAGAAAGCAATCTGTTTTTCACTTTCATTTTCAATTTCTTTTAATGATCCGATTCAAAATCAAAACCATACAAGGTTGCGAAATAGTCCTCAGGGCGCTCTGCACGGCGGATTTGGCGGGCTTTTCCTTCTTCGGTATAGAGGATTTCTGCCGAGCGTAGTTTGGCATTGTACTGGTAACCCATGGAGAATCCATGTGCACCTGTATCATGAATTACCAGCAAATCACCGATTTCTGTATGAGGTAGTTCGCGATTCACTGCAAATTTATCATTGTTTTCACAGAGTGAACCGACCACATCTACCACCTCAATAGGTCCATCTGGATGGGTCAGATTGGTGATATGGTGGTAGGCTCCATACATGGCGGGACGCATGAGGTTGACTGCTGATGCATCCACACCTAGATAGGTACGGTAAGTTTTCTTTTTATGAGTTACTTTGGTGACGAGAACTCCGTGAGACGCCAGCATAAAACGGCCCAATTCAGTAGAAATCTTGACCTGACCAAGACCTGCCGGCGTAAGGACTTCTTCATACACCTTACGAACTCCCTCACCAATCATCGCAATATCATTTGGCTCCTGCTCAGGACGATAGTTGACACCAATACCGCCAGAAAGATTGATAAAGTCTAGCGAAATGCCCAACTTTTCCTTGATTTCAACGGCTAATTCAAAAAGCTGACGTGCCAACTCTGGGTAGTAGAGATGGGTGACGGTATTGGATGCTAGGAAAGAGTGAATCCCAAATGTCTTGGCTCCTTTTTCCTTCAAAATTGCAAAGGCTTCAAAAAGCTGGTCCTTGGTCATCCCAAACTTAGCCTCTTCAGGATTGTCCATGATGTCTGTCCCCAGTTCAAAAACGCCACCAGGATTGTAACGACAAGAGATGATTTCTGGAATGCCTGCCGCTCGCTCCAGATGTTCAATGTCTTCAAAGGCATCCAAGTTAATGGTCGCACCTAATTCACGCGCATAGGCGTACTCTTGGTCTGGGGTATTGTTAGAAGAGAACATGATCTCAGAACCAGGAAAATCCAGTTTATGGCTCATCAAAAGCTCCACATAACTAGAACAGTCCACACCACAACCTTCCTCTTTGAGAATTTTCAAGATGGCTGGGGTTGGAGTAGCCTTAACTGCAAAATATTCTTTGAATCCCTTATTCCAAGAAAAGGCCTGGTTGACGGCTCGCGCTTTCTCGCGAATCCCCTTCTCATCATACAAGTGAAAAGGAGTCGGGAACTCTGCAACAATCGTTTCTAAATCTTCTCGGCTGATAAATGGTGTTTTCATAAGCTTCCTTCTATTCTGTTTGCAAAGAAAGGCTGGGACAATCGTTCCAACCTTTAGTTCTATTTCTTATTTGTCTTCGTCAAAGATATTTCCAATCTCAACATCGATGGATTGGTTCTTAACATCAATATTGGTTACTTTCAAGAGTGACTTGTAATCAAACTGCTTTTCACGTTCTTCTTGGGCATTGTCTGCAAAAACTGCGACACCAGCTAGTTCCGAATCAAACTCACGCAAGAGACTGATCATCCCATTGACAGTTCCCCCACCTTTCAAGAAGTCATCCACGATCAAGACACGACTGCCTGCCTTGAGGCTACGTTTTGAAAGGAACATTTTCTCTATGCGGTCACCGCTTGAACCTGAAACATAGTTGACGCTGACCGTTGAACCTTCGGTAATTTTCAAGTCACGGCGCACAATGACAAATGGAACATTGAGGACATTGGCAACTGCATTTGCAAGCGGAACCCCTTTAGTTGCTACTGTCATAACGGCATCGATTTTTTGGTCCATAAAGCTCTTGGCAATGATACGACCAATATTTTTCAAAATGGCAGGCGTACTAAGCAGATCAGACAGGTAGATATAGCCGCCTGGCAAGATACGATCGCTTTCTGAAAGTTTGTCACGCAAGTCTGCGATCATTTCTTTGGCTTCATGACTCGAAATTGATGGTGTAAAGACAACGCCACCACCTGCTCCAGTCACAGTCTGAATATGGCCGATTTCAATTTCCTCAAAGGCACGCTTGATAATCACGATATCCTCTGAGATAGAGGATTTAGCAGATTCGTACTTTTCTGCAAAGGTGTTGAGACTGGTTAGTTTGTATGGATTATTAATCAAATAGTTGGAAATGACAACCATCCGATCACTTCTTCTTAATTTCATTTTTATTTACCATTCCATTTAATTTTGATATTTTATCCATTATACCACATTCACATAAAAAAACGAACATTATTGCGTAAAAAATGCTCGTTTTTCTTAAATTATTAATCTAAATCTGGTTTATAGAAGGAACGATTGTCCATTGCGAAGATTTTATTGGTCATCTCTCCTTTGTCCACCAAAGCAAGAGCTGTTGACATCATCATCATGCTGGCATCTAGATTATCGATCATATGAATAATCTCTGCCTCCATAATGCGTGGACGGACTGGACTTCCATACTCTAGCAAGCCATGGTGACTGAGGATGACATGGCGCAGTAGCACCACTTCTTCTCTAGTATCATCGATGCCGAGTTCCATGACTGTCTTGGTAATTTCACTATCAATCAGAGCGATATGTCCAAGTAGATTGCCTCGCACTGTATACTCCGTCTGGTCTGGTCCCGTCAACTCAATGACTTTGGCCAAATCATGCAACATAATCCCGGCATAGAGGAGGCTCTTATTGAGCTGAGGATAGATCTCGCTAATGGCATCTGCCAAGCGCACCATGGTTGCTGTATGATAGGCCAAACCCGTTTCAAAGGCATGGTGGTTGGTCTTGGCAGCCGGATAGGAATAGAATTCCTTATCATACTTGGTGTAGAGACTACGAACGATACGCTGCCAGACAGGATTTTCAATCTTGAAAATCATTTGCGACATGTAGTCACGAATCTCCTTGACATCAACCGGAGATTTAACCTTGAAGTCAGCTGGATCATTGGGTTCGCCAGGCTGAGGCAAGCGGAGAGTAATTTGATTGACTTGAGGAGTGTTGTTATAAACTTCTCTGCGTCCCTGCATGTGGACTACTTTCCCTGCGGTAAAGGCCTCAACGTTATGAGGTTGGGCATCCCAGAGTTTCCCTTCAATCTCGCCACTATCGTCTTGGAAGGTAAAGGCTAGGTAGTTTTTCCCAGCACGCGTCTGTCTTAGGTCAGCTGACTTAATCAGGTAAAAACCTTCAAACAGCTCATCTTTTTTCATGTGACTAATCTTCATATTCTTCCTCATCTTCTTGGAAATGGAGTAGATCAAGCGCAGGCTCACCTTCTGATAACTCAATGTGACGGAGCGTCCGCTCGATAGCTGTAGTACGACGGTTTAATAATTCATCAATATTGCCAGAGGCGTGTTGGAGATGCTTTTGTGCCTTGACCAGAATGCCTCCGAACTTGCCAAACTCGGTCTTGACACTAGCTAGGGTTTTGCTGATATGGTCGGCACTCTTTTGGATATTGAGAGTCTTGAAGCCAACTGATAGAGAGTTAAGCAGGGCTGATAGGGTACTTGGACCAGCAACAATAATCTGTTCCTCCCGTCTCAAATCATCAAAGAAGACCGGATTGCGGACGATTTCTGAGTAGAGTCCCTCTGTCGGAACAAACAAAATCCCAAAATTGGTCGTCCGAGGCGGCGCTATGTACTTGCTCTTGATATCCTTGGCAAAACGCTTGACGCTTGCTAGGAGTGACTTGCGACAGCGTTCGATTTCGTCCTTATCGCCTGCTTCATAAGCTTCTTCTAAGCGGTAATAATCCGCCAGTGGAAACTTGGAGTCAATCGGCAAATAGACAGTTTCCTGGTCACCTTGACCAGGTAACTTGATGGCATACTCTACTCGCTCGCTGGAGTTTTCAACCGTTGCAAATTCTCGTTCGTACTGGGCAGGCGTCATGATGTCTTCGATGATTTGCCCCAGTTGCAATTCTCCCAGAATCCCTCGCGTCTTGGTCCCAGAGAGAACCTTGTTAAGAGCGCCAACATCGCGGGCAACTGTCTGCATCTCTCCAAGACCACGGTTGACTGACTCCAGTTGCTTAGAAACTGTCTCGAAGGAAGCCTGCAAGCGCGTCTGCAAGGTCTTTTCCAACTTTTCCTCGACTGTCTGGCGCATTTGTTCCAAGCGTTGCTCATTGGACTCCTGCAAGGCTTGGAGACGTTGGTCGGTCTTATCTCTAGTTTGAAGGAGATTCTCGTTCATCTCCTGTCTAACTTGAGTCAAGCCTTGGTGCAACTCCATTCGCACTTCTTGCAAACGGTCGCTGACAGCCACTTCCAAGTCTTTTTGATCTAGCTGACTGGCTTGTCTGGCTTGTTCAAAGCGATAATCCAGTTGATCTGAAAGATTGTCTGCCTGATCCTCCAAGCTCTTGGCTAGGTACTTGTCTTGCTTATCCTGCCTTTGCCAAATCAGAAAGAGTCCAGCTAGGTTGACAATTAATAATAGTAATAATACAGTCTCCATCCTACCTCCTGTCCTTGCTATGTAGCACGACGACATAACCATCTGGGCAAGTCACCGAAACTTCCCTATCTATATATTCGTTAGAAGCGTACACTTTTTTAAAGAAAAAATTCTCCTCTGTCAATTCGTACTTGGCACCAAGAATAGTCAGCTGGCTATCCCGAACTGGCATAAAAGCAAGATAGTCGTAGTCTGAACGGGGCTCTAGCTGACTGGTCCCTTCTGGACAATAGGCAATCAAGTTTTGCCCATCCTCAATCGCTATCTGGCGCATAAAGGATGCCAACTTGGGATTGCTAGGCAGAAAGACATTAGCCAGCATATGGTCAATTCGACCACCAAGAGCACCGAAAATAGTGACCTGAGCCTGAGGATTTTGCTCAAAGATGGTCAAGAGAGCCAATTCCAGATCCGTATCATCCTTTTCTGGCTGGGCTTGAACAAAATGTTGGGCACGTTTTTGAATCACCTGACGTTCGTCTGCAGTCACCGAATCAAAATCCCCGACTGCTAGAGCGAGAGGCAGATCTTCTTCCAAGACCCAGAGTGAGCCTCGATCCACACCAACAAAGCTATCAAAATTCGTCCGATAATGACCGCGATCTCCGCCTGCAAAAACGGCAACCCTAGTCCAATTGTTTTCTGAGAGTTTGCACTCGTTCATTGACATCTCCCTTAAAGACATAGGATCCTGCTACAAAAACGGTCGCTCCAGCTTCTTTGGCTTGAGCAATGGTCTGGTCATCAATACCGCCATCGACTTCAATCTCAAAACTCAAACCTTTTTCCTCACGAAGGGCAACCAACTCACGAACCTTGTCCATGGTTTCAGGCAGAAAAGTTTGCCCACCAAATCCAGGGTTAACCGTCATGACCAAGACTTGATCAACTAGGTGAAGTACGTGTTTGATAGCTTCAACCGGCGTACCAGGATTGATAACCACCGAAGGTTTAACACCGAGCGAACGAATCTTTTGAAGAGCACCATGGATATGAGGCGTTGCTTCGACATGAATGCTGATAATATCTGCACCTGCACGCGCAAAGTCTTCTAAATGGTGCTCAGGATTAGCCACCATCAAGTGGCAGTCAAAGACCATCTTGCTATGAGGGCGAAGAGCCTCGACCACACCTGCACCAAAACTGATTTGTGGTACAAAGTGACCATCCATAATATCGATATGGGCGTATTCTGCACCAGTTGCTTCTAGGCGTTTGATTTCACGTTCAAAGTTGGCATAATCTGCTGCCAGAATTGACGGAGCAATCTTGTATTGAGACATAGGTTTCTCCTTATTTTGGAATTTTTTTGCTGACTTTTTTATAGGTTTCTCTGCGATTTTCAATTTCGCTGAGGAATTGCAGGTAGTTGTCAAAACGGAAGGTTACAATGATTCCTTCTTCAACAGCCGGCTTAACCGCACAGGACGGCTCATGGGTATGGGTACAAGTACGGAACTTGCAGTCTCGACTGACACTGGCAATCTCTGGAAAGGCCTGATTGAGGTCTTCAGCTGTTGACACTTCATAATCCAGCGATGAAAATCCTGGTGTATCCGCAATTTTACCCCCATTGAGGTTGTAAAAACTAACAGCTCGAGTGGTATGACGACCGCGACCCAGACTGTCTGAGATCTCTCCTGTTTCAAGATTGAGGTCCGGTGCGATTTTATTGAGGAGGGTTGATTTTCCAACACCTGTCTGCCCCATAAAGACCGTCACTTTTCCTGTCAACAAAGGCAAAAGTTCTTCTTTACTAGTCACAAAGTCGTAACCAATGGCACCGTAAGTCTGCTGATAAAAATCCAGTTCTCCTCTATCTTCCAGCAAGTCCATTTTAGAAATATAGACGATGGGATGGATGCCCTTGTGTTCCAAAAGAACCAAGAAACGATCCAACAAGTTGCTGTTGAAGTCCGGTTCCTTGACGGACATGATAACCACAGCTTGGTCAATATTGACAATAGGTGGACGGACCAGACTGTTTTTCCGTTCATGAATCTTGAGGATATAACCCTCTGAATTTTCCTCTGCAGAAAAATCTACCCAATCCCCAACATAGGGCGTATGACCTTTTTTGCGGAAATTCCCACGCGCGCGTGTCTGATAAACCTGACCATCACTCTCCACATAGTAGAATCCTGCCAAGGCTTTAATGATTTGTCCCTGCATCTTAGAGTCCTTGTCCTTTAAGCGCATCTGCCAGACTGGCAAATTCTTCTAAGCTGAGAGCTTCACCACGCACAGATGGAGATAAGCCTGCCTGGTCCAAAGCCTTGGTCAGCTTATCCTTGACTTCATCAGTTTTCCCAAAGTAGCCTGTTAAGTTGTTCCATAAGGTCTTGCGACGATGAGTGAAGCTAGCCTTGGAAACCTTAAAGAAAAAGTTCTCATCTTTTACTGCTACAGCCGGCTCTGGACGGCGTACCATTTTCAAAATGGCTGAGTCCACGTTTGGGGCTGGCACAAAGACCGTACGAGGCACGATGAAGGCAACCTTGGCTGTCATATAATACTGCACAGCAATCGACAAACTACCGTAAGCTTTGGTATTGGGCTGTGCTGAGATGCGATCCGCCACTTCTTTTTGCATCATGACGACAAACTCACTAAAAGGAATGCCACTTTCAATCAAGTGCATGAGAATAGGTGTCGTGATATAGTAGGGCAAGTTGGCTACTACTTTAATTGGCAATTCAGGATTTTTGAAATTCTTGATATGCTGCGCCAAGTCAACTTTGAGAATGTCCTCGTTGACTACTGTTACATTGTCAAAATCATGTAAAGTATCTGCTAAAATTGGCACCAAACGGCGGTCGATCTCAAATGCCATGACTTGAGCTGCACGCTCAGCCAAAAATTCTGTCAAGGCACCAATCCCTGGCCCGATTTCGATAACGTTAACCTGATCATCAATTTCAGCTGTATCCACGATTTTTTGAAGGATATTGGTATCCGTCAGGAAATTTTGCCCGAAGGACTTTTTAAAAGTAAAACCGTGACGCTCCAGCACTGCCTTGGTCACGCTATAATCTGCAATTCTCATTTATTCTCTTTTCTATTTATTAGCTAAAAATAATATATAAAACCCACATAATTACTAGTGCCAATACAATCCAAAACACAAAATGAATACGATGCTTGTTTGAATCGGATCCAGTCATATCAAGCGCTTTCTTATCTTCTTGGGGGTTCATTTTCTTCAGTTCATCCTGATAGGCAACCGAATCTAGAATATTGTCTTCTGGTAATAATTCTGAAGCATAATAATCAGGAAAGCCCATAGCAAGACCAATTAAGTTCTTTTCTGTCACAGAAAAATCTAAATCTTTGGGTTGATTTTCCCGAATAGCTCGTATATTTTTTAACAGTTTATCAGAAACAACAGACACTTGGTCCATAAAAACAACATCTAAAAGATCAAATCCGAGCACATCACCGTCTTTGACATTTGCAAGAATATAGCGGACAAAGTCATCATATAGTTGCACGGATTGCGGGGCATTCTCTTCTAAAAAAGATCGGTTTTTGAGGGCATTCTGCTGGAATTTTTCAATAGAAAGCAAGATATCTACATTCTGCTCTTGGTAAAATCTTTCTGCTTGCTCTTCATCTTCTTCCAGTTTTGCTGCTGTTTTCCAGAGAGCAATCGGAGCTTTTAAATCTTCTTCATCCCAAAACAATTGCCAAAAATAGGGTATTGTGTAAATTCCCTCTGTTAGAATACGGGCTTCATCTCCGTTTTTTAAGTAAATATGGCTTCTATTGGCCATGTTGTTTCCTTTCAATTTTTTAAAAGTAAGATATGGAATTCTACTCATCCCTCTTCCGTAGATAAATCTATATAGACTTTCAACATATCTTCAGAAATTTCAAGTTCTATCTTATGAGGTAGGACACCAGTTCCCATACAGCCAGCATCTCAATCTATTCACTTCTATTGTAACACATTCCCTTTGTATTTTTGGGCTATCTAGCTATTATCATAACTTTCCATAGCTTCTTCCACTTCTGCCAAGGTTACGCCAAACAACTCTAAACGCTTGAGGAGTTGCTTGCCGTTGGAATAGCCGATGCGGAGCTGTTCGCCTAGATACTCTCGGCGCCTACGGCTGTCTGCTCCCGCTAGGAAACCTAGGCGAATCAAGTCACCACGACTGATGTCAAACTCGTTCTCGTTTTCAAATTGTTCTGTCACCTGAGCCAGCGCTGTTTTTAGATCTTCATAGCTGGCGTGTTCGATTCCCAGAGAACGTCCCTTGGATTTGGATTTGGGAACAGCCTCATCTCGCTTGAGAAAGGCATGCTGCACTGTTGGAATGGCCGTCATAATCATGCGACGAATGCGTTCACCATTAAAATCTGGATCGGTAAAGACAATGACTCCATGCAGTTCATGCAGGCGCTGAATCCGCTCTATATCCTGGTCATTTATTGCGGAACCTCGTGTTTCATAGGTCTCTACATCAAAGTAACGTTTGAGATTGGCCGTATCATCGCGACCTTCGACCACGATGACTTGGGAAATTTTTTCTTTCATCACTTGCTGTCCAATCCAAAGATACGCTCTGCATTTGCAGTCGTTACTGCTGCTAACTCCTCGGTCGCCATCCCACGCAAGTCGGCAATAAAGTCCACCACATAGCGTGTGTAGGCTGTTTTGTTTTCACGGCCACGTTTAGGAACAGGAGCCAGGTAGGGCGCATCCGTCTCTACCAAAATCTTGTCCAAAGGAAGTTCCCTAGCAACTTCTTGGATATCTGTCGCTTTCTTAAAAGTCACCACTCCTGAGAAAGAAATGGTCATACCAAGCTCGACAAATTTCTCAGCCCACTCGAGAGAGCCTGAAAATGAATGCATAATCCCACCACGAGGACCAACGCCCTCACTCTTGATAATCTCATAAGTATCTTCCAGCGCATCACGGGTATGGACCACAAAAGGCAAATTCAAATCCTTAGACAGCTGAATCTGACGACGAAAAACCTGCTCCTGCACTTCCTTAGGTGCTGTCATCCAATGGTAGTCCAGACCAATCTCACCTAAAGCAACAACCTTGTGATGTTTTAGTTTTTCAAGCAAGTAAGCTTCGACCTCATCTGTGTAAGTCCCTGCCTCCGTCGGATGCCAGCCAATAGTTGCGTAGAGCTGCTCATACTCATCTGCTAACTCTAGGGCTCGCTCAATGGTCGGTTTATCAAAACCAACAATATTCATCTGTGTCACACCCATCTCAGCAGCCAGGGCGAGTTCTTTTGCCTCGCGTCCTGCAAATTCTTCTACATTTAAATGTGTGTGCGTATCAAAAATATCCATACTATATTTCCCTCTCTTTCCTCAATATTCCTTAACTACCAGAATAAAAGAATTTCTTTCTTCTATACTTCTCTATATTTCCTCTAGTTTCTATTCACTTTGGTTAGTACTTGGTTAGTTCTATGGTTAGCATCTACAGATGAATTTGATTAAGTTTCTCTCTCAATTCATCCTGTATATTTTTTGTTACATGACTATAGATCCTTAAAGTGATAGATTCATCTCTATGTCCAACTCGCTCCATAATAGCCTTTATGGGTATCCCTAGTTCAGCCAACAAACTAATATGAGAATGTCTAAGCATGTGAATATTATAGGATCTGTGCCCACCTAACACTACTTCACAAATATTTTTGATAAATCTATATAACAAAGGCTGCCTCATAATGTTACCTTGCTCAGTCACAAAAATGAACTCCTCATCAAAACAGTTTCTACGAAAGTACTCAATAATTTCTAAGCAACGTTCACTTAGTACTATCGTTCTAACAGAACCTACTGTTTTCGTTGTCTGTAAGATTCTCTCATCATATCTATGAGCAACATAATCTATTGTATGATCAATTGTTAAAAGATTTGCTTTGAAGTTTACATCTTGATAGCGAACCCCTATAAACTCTGCGAAACGAAGACCAGTTAAAAAGATAAATTCCATTGCCAAAGCATAACGCTTATCTTTATTGTGACTTTCACAATACGATAAAACCTGTCCTAGTTCCTCTCTACTAATGAAATTATCCTTAGCTTTTTGCAACTTCTCATAGTCCGCTTTCTGCTTTGGAATTACCACCCCTTTAACTGGAGAATCAGAAATATATCCGACCTTTACAGCATAATTAAAGAGACCATTCAAATATATCTTCCGATTTTTTCTTGTTGAATTTTGAACATTCAAATTCATTAAATATGTTTGAACTAACTGTGTAGTATAATCTGATATTCTCAAATTTCCTACTGTTTCCATGAAAAGTTCTAAACTTTTCATCTCACTTCTATAACTAGAGGATTTTATCTCACTGGAACGAATCGTTTTCCATTCTTCTAATAGTTGACTAAAAATCATTTCTTCTAGTTGTCTCTTTTCAACTTCCTCTTTTGTAGGCGCGGTTAGGAGTTTTTCGATTTTTAGCGCTAAACGACGTTTTGCTTCTGCTTGAGAAACTCTAGATTTTGATTTTAGAGTCACAGAGACTTGTTTCCACTTTTCCTCTCGTTCATGATAGAATTTTTCATAATAACGGTATTTCCCATTATCCAATTCTTTAAAAAACATTTTTTCTCCTTGTACTTTTTAAAGCAAAGGAAAGCTATGTAGCATAGCTTAATTATAACATAACTACACAGCTTCCTCATATTTCTTTTGTTTATACTGCAAAAATTCCTTATAACCTTCAACATCTATATAGACCCTCTTATGAGAAGGCTTTAAAATGTATCCTTGGAATTTTTCATTTCGTCGCATCTCTGTTAGATCATTATTTAAGGTTTTTAGCGGAACATCAAACAATTCCGTAATCCCTTTCTTGCTTTTATATATATTTTCCATAAATTTCTCCTATTTTGATATAATAGGAATGGTAAAAGACATTCTCTTTTATTACCTACTTAGCTTGTCAGTTACTCCGCTAAAAGTGTCTGACAGGCTTTTTATGTTATCGTAAAACTCCGTAGTATATTCTTTCACACCATAAGGAGTATTATGTTTTGTGGCACGTGAAAACGTCGGAGGACTGTTAATTTTATAAGTTTCCATAAGCTCACCCTTTGTTGTTGTAATTTCCAAAGGCTTTTCAATTCCTCTGCTTGTACGATAAATTCGAATTCCTTTTGGATACATGTATAAACGAGCTCCTTTTACAATGGATTTGTTTTGTGAACCCTCATCACCTATCTGCAAATTAGATAAATAAGCAATCAAATAATTCCCAACCTTATCAGCTCTCCTTAACCTTTTGGTCTTTGTATAACCTTTCCCCCACATCTTAGCAAGGTCATTGTTAGGAATTGTTAGCTCTGAATCATTCTTTAATAACACATGTAAATGCCACCTTCCACTAGCTTGTGGTTCAATGACCGTAATGTAATCAACCTTTCCAAACTGATTACGAATACGACGAATGAACGCTTTGAAATCCATGTAAACAATTGCTGGCTCGGTAATATGGTCTCGATAAGTCAACGTTATCCATAACTGGTTGATACCTCCCGTAAAATTATGAGCTACTAGACGGCGTAGTTTTTTCATAGTCTGTTTAGTAGACTTCAAATTATCGAGTCGTGTACTACTAGAAGTATCCATGTTATGTATTTCGCCTGTTTCCAAGTTTACATAGCGTTTCCCTTCAATAACTTTTATAACTTGCTCTTGTTGACCGTTCGCGGTTGTCATTTCGATCGTATTACCATAAACGTAACTTTTCACAATTTTACTAAGTTCTATTTGCTTCATACTCTATACCTATAAAAATATGCTTTGCGCTTTTGTGTGACGCTTATCAAGTTAAGGCGTCGTACTATCGATGATTAAATTCAGATTTATTCCATGATTTATTGACAATAGGGACCCTAAGATTATAAAACTGATTGTGTCGGCGCGGCGAACAAAGTTCGACCGCACCGCCCCAACCAGTCTAATCTATCTTAACCTATAGCCAATAAACTTTCACGGCATAAAGAATTTAACCATCTAAGACCACGGATGTTTCAACTTGAACAACGCCCCTTTAATCGTTCGTTTATCTGATTCATTACATATGATGAATACTAGATAGCGTAACCCATGCTTTACATATAGATCAGCGAGACCATGAAGAGCATATTTGTGCAAATAAAAAATCCAAGTATCCTGTATTCGTAATAGAACTTCTGGGGGTAGCTCTCCAAAAACTTGAAACCGGAAAACTACACACCTAGCTTCAAATTCTCGAATCCCATGGTTATCAATTGCACATAAAGGAACTCTTTCATCTGCTACATGCACTCTCTGAATTGACTTACTCCCATCAGCTTGATCAACTTCCTGCTCCTCATAAATCGGAGATAGCTTATATGCAAACTGATTTTCCTGAATATTTTCTTTCACTAATTCTACCAATACATTTTGCGTAGAAGCTAGAAATCTATTCCAGTTTTTTTGATTTTCTTCTATCTGGACTTTCATCTGGTACTCCTCAAGTTTTCTACTAAAAAGATGATAAACTTCCTTAGCACCTTCAAAAATCTTCATAGGTAATTCTTCGATAATCGATGGCATATTTGCCTCCTTTAAAGTGCGACAACTTCAATGACTTTTGCAGTCAAACTAAGTTGGTTACGATATTCTCCGTATACAATTGCTTTCTCAATGTCTACAATTTCTACAGATGTCAGCATTGGTTGAAACGTATCATAATCCTTCATAGATGCAAATGGAACTTTTACAGTGAGCTGCTCCCCAGTATTATTTTTTTCGTTGGGATAGTCACTTTCATCCGCAAAGACCAGCACGCAAACTTTTACACCTTTCTCCGTTTCCGAACCAGTTTCACTTTTTTCTATCCACCTTGTTGCGGACACAAAACGTAGTTCTTTGCGAGAAAGGAAAAGTGACGTATTAAACTCTGTAAAATAAGTTAAGTTCTTAAGTGCCATAATTCAATACCTTCTTTCTAAACTTAAAAGTAAATCGTCTACTTTTAAGCAAATAAACACTGTGACGATTACAGATAACAACGTTTAAACTTACACCTCCTTATCTATTAGGAGAAATTTCAACAGAATTCGGAGGAGATTATAAATTTTTTAATTCTTTTCGTAGAATCTCTACAATACGCTCATAGTGTCTTTTTACAGTTTTGTCAGTAAGTCTAACTTCCTTTGCAAGATGCAAGAATGATTTATTCTCAAAAACAACTCCAAACAAGATTTTTTTGTCTCTATCACTCAACAATCTCTCAATAGCATCGTTTATAATAGCAATTTCTTCTTTTTTAATTAAGAGAGATAATGCATCACTATCATCTGCTATCGTATCTAATAAAGAACCTTTATCAATTGAACTACTGTCTAAACTACACAGACCATAAGATCTATCTTTTCTACATAAATTCTCATAAGACTGGTTTAATAAGTTATCTACCTTTTTCCAATCGTCAGTAAGTACAGCTCTTTGAATCGCTTCTTCTCTACGTTGTTCTACTTTTTTTAAATCTACCATATGTTGGTACCTCCTGCTAGGGTTTACCAACTATACAGAGTTTGTCTCTTCACGCTATCGCCAGTGGAAAAAACTTAGTAGTCATTTTAGATAGAAACAGTCAGATGTATAAAAAAATAGCAGTTATACAAAATCGTATAACTGCTATGCATTTTTTAGAGCCAAATCTATATGCTATTTGTCTTTTTTATTCAATTATTCTTTTAGTTCTACTTTTTCTAGTTCCATTACTGCGTTATTTTCTTTATTTGAGGTATCATTCTTCAAAAATCCTATGAATACTTTCTTACCATTTTCAACCGGGATATAGAATTGCACTCTATCTAAATCAACATATATTTTTTCTGTATCCTTTATCTTATATCCTCTACTTTCCATGATTGTGATAATTTGCTCTTTTGTTTTCAAATCCTTAACAGTATTAGTAAATGACTCATATGAAGTTAAATAAATCACCTTATCTCCTACAATAATTCTATCACTTGAAAACTTAATATTAGGTAATCTATCTATATTTTTTTGATCTTCTTCCACAGAACTTTTAGTTCCATAAACCTTCGTAACACGATAAGTTCCGCTAATTTTTGTGTTTACTAATGGTACTAACTCATATGGTACAGATGTATTCTCACCAATTATATCAAGATATACCATCTTATGTTGATCTATCTTATACAGGATTCTTCCGTAACGTTCTTGGTCTTTATTATCAAGTAATGAAATGAACTTCAAATCTTCTTTTTTGATTTCACTATTTTTTAATATCTCGAAATTTTCCTTAAATGATTTGACGATATCTTCTTCCGAAAGTTTAGTTTTTGTGATATTTTTAAAATCAGAATATGAATCATGAATAGTTACATCATAATTAAATACTTCATTATTTTTTAGCATATAGTCAATTTTTAATTTTTCTGAACCTGAAAATTCCCAAACACTAGTTTTAAGTCCTACTGAACCCCACTTCTTATCAAACAAATTATCACTTGATGAATTTTCGGAAAAATAATTAGATATAGTTATACCTGCAGCGGCAAAGATTCCCAATATAACAATCGTAAGTAATATGACTCTCACTAAACTAAATTTTTTAGTTTTCTTGCCATTCTTATTATCCTTTTTACCTTCTTCGTTTTTCTGCTTTCTCATATATCTTATTCTCCTTGATTTTTGTATTGTTTTTTATCTATTTTAACACAAAATAGTACGGTACGCTATACTTTATTGATATTTTAGACAGTTAATTGTACTTAAAAAATCATATAAAGGATAGTAGAATAGTACAAAAGAGGAAATTACGGATGGAAGCTAATCAATTACAAAAATACATAGCAGAGCGTATAAGAGAATGTAGAAAAGAACAGAATCTCAGCCAAGAACAATTATCCAATAAAGCCGGACTAGGTGTTAAAGCAATACAAAACATCGAGAATATGAAATACGATTTTAAAATACACACACTTGAAAAGGTTCTTACAGCTTTAGGCATGACCGTAGAAGACTTCTTTAATTTCCCACTTTCAGATAATTCCATCCCTATCACTACATTGACTGAAAACATCTCAGATTTACCACACACAAAAAAATTAAAAATCATTTCTTTGTTCAATGAAATTGTTAAAAATATAGATTAAAAGAGGAACTCTGAATGAATTCCTCTTTTTGTATGCTACTTTAACTTTCCTTTGGTTAGTTCTATGGTTAATTTATACCTTAATAATGTCAAGAGTCCTTAAACTGTACTCCAAACACTCTAGATATGTGTATCAAAAATCATCTCTTCTAACCTCATTCTTCCATCTATTATACCAAAAATAGCATCCCTCGGCTTGGAAAAATATCCAAAAACCAGTCATTCTCCCTTGACTGCCCTTTTTCAAAGCAGTATAATAACACTTATTGAAATTTTCAGCAAAGGAAAAGAAAATGTTTAGAAAATTAAAATATACCTTTATCGGTCGACCACTCAAGTCTCTCACAGACGGCGAAGGGGGATTACTTGGAAAAATGCAGGCACTTGCAATGTTATCCAGTGATGCCCTGTCTTCTATTGCCTATGGACCTGAACAAGTCATTCTCGTTTTAGTTAGTCTCTCTCCTCTCGCTATTTGGTGGAGCCTCCCTATCGGTATTTTTGTCCTCTTACTCCTCGCTAGCTTGACCATTTCCTATCGTCAAATTATTCACGCCTATCCTCAAGGTGGTGGGGCTTATATGGTCACTCGGGAAAATCTCTCCCCTGAACTAGGCTTGATTGCAGGAGGTAGCCTCCTTGTTGACTATATGCTGACAGTAGCCGTATCCGTTGCTTCTGGAGCTGATGCTATTACAGCAGCCATACCTGCCCTCCATCCCTACAATCTTCATATCTCTATTTTCCTAGTCTGCCTGCTCATGCTCTTGAATTTAAGAGGATTGAAAGAATCTGCCAGCTCTCTGATGATTCCCGTCTACCTCTTTATCTTCAGTACCGTCTTTCTCTTGCTTTATGGGTTCTTTCAACTATTTACAGGTTCCCTAAACTATCAGGCAACTTCAACCATTGGACAAACCGTTCCAAGCCTTTCCATCGTTCTCCTACTAAGAGCCTTTACCAGTGGCTCTGCCTCTCTGACAGGGGTTGAAGCTATTTCAAATGCGGTACCATTTTTCAAAACTCCAAAAGAAAAGAATGCTGCTCAAACCTTGACCATCATGTCACTGATTTTAGGATTTCTTTTTGCAGGCATCACCTTCCTAAACTACTGGATGGGTATCACGCCTCAACACGGAGAAACCATCCTCTCGCAAATGGCCAAGGGCATTCTTGGTGATTCATTCTTTGGTCATGCTAGCTACTATCTCTTCCAGTTCTCGACAGCCTTGATTCTAGCCGTAGCTGCAAATACTGGCTTTTCAGCCTTCCCTATGCTGTCCTACAATATGGCCAAAAACAAGTACATGCCCCATCTCTTTATGGAAAAAGGGGATCGCCTTGGCTACTCCAACGGTATCTTAACTCTGGCTTTTGGAGCTATGATCCTTCTTCTCATTTTTAATGGGAATACTGAACGCTTGATTCCTCTTTATACTATCGGGGTCTTCGTTCCCTTTGCCCTTTCTCAGACTGGGATGATTCGCCATTGGAAAAAGGAAAAAGGAGCAAACTTCTTAAAATCTGCCTTCGCTAATATCCTTGGGGCCATCATTTGTTATGCTATTGTCCTCATTTTACTCCTCTTCAGACTGGGTGATATCTGGCCATTCTTCCCAATTATTCTAGTCTTAACCTTCCTCTTTTTGTCCATCCACAACCATTACCAAAAGGTGGCTAAACAACTACGACTCTACGAAGGAATTGAAAAGCGCACTTATGACGGCAACCTTGTCCTTGTCCTAGTAGGAAATGTTACTCGAGTAAGTGTCGGAGCCATTAACTACGCTCAAAGTATCGGTGATGAAGTGTTGGCCATGCACATTTCTACTAAAGAAACGGCAGAAAAAGACCAAGAAATTCTTCAGGAATTTGCCGATTACTTCCCAAGTATCACTCTGAAGAATATCAACACCAGCTACCGCGACATCATCACCCCTAGCGTCAAGTATGTCAAACGAATCGCCCAAGAAGCTAAGCAAAAAAACTACACCGTTACAGTCCTTGTACCGCAGTTTATCCCTAACAAGCCTTGGCAAAATATCCTGCACAATCAAATGAGCCTCAAACTAAAATACGCTCTCAGATGGCACGAAGACGTCGTTGTCGCTAGCTACTCTTATCACTTAAAAGAATAAACAAAAGCTCAAAATCATTTGTTTTTGATTTTGAGCTTTTTTATCTGAACTTCTCAAATTTTCTTATAGATCAGAGACTTATTCCATGATACAAAACTCATACTGAAATGTATGAATCTTTCACTATCTATATTTGTTGAGCAAAACAAAAGCCAGTAGACTCGAGTTCCTACTGGCTTCTTTGCTGAATTTGTTTGGATTATGCAGCCAAAACTTTGCGTCCTTTACGACGACGAGCTGCCAATACGCGACGACCGTTTTTAGTTGACATACGGTTACGGAATCCGTGTTTGCGCGCACGACGAATTTTACTTGGTTGATAAGTACGTTTCACGATGAATACCTCCTCATAGATTTTGTATTCGTTTAGCCGGCTATAAAGTGATCAGTTACTAAACATACTTTACTATTCTATCTGATTCTGATACTTTTGTCAATAGCTCTAGGCAAATGTTTCCAGCTTTTTCTCATGTAAGCCCTATCTACGATACTGTTTCAAGAAACGAGTCATCTTTTCTTGGATTTGTGCTAATTCATCTACACGAGGGAGGTAAACGATACGGAAATGGTCTGGTTCTTGCCAGTTAAAACCGCGACCATGAACCAAGAGAACCTTCTCTTGCTTCAAGAAATCAAGAACAAACTGTTCATCATCATCGATTCGGTACATATTACGGTCAATTTTAGGGAAGATATAAAGACCCGCCTTAGGCTTGACCGCAGACAAACCTGGGATATCTTTAATGGCATTATAAATGAAGTTTCTTTGCTCGTAGATCCGTCCACCAGGAAGGAGCAATTCATCCACTGACTGGTGCCCACCTAGCGAAGTTTGTACGACTTGCTGGGCCAAAACGTTGGAGCAAAGACGCATATTGGACAGCATATTGAGACCTTCGATATAGCCCTTAACATGGTGCTTAGGACCAGACAAGACCATCCATCCCACACGGAAACCAGCGATACGGTGAGATTTTGACAGACCATTCATGCTGACACAGAAAACATCTGGTGCCAAGCTCGCTACAGGCGTATGCACATGCCCATCCATCACCATGCGGTCATAAATCTCATCTGCAAAGATGATCAAATCGTTTTGACGAGCAATCTCAATAATCTCCAACAAGAGTTCCTTAGGATAAAGGGCTCCAGTTGGGTTGTTCGGATTAATAAGAACGATTGCCTTGGTATTGGAAGTAATTTTTGACTTAATATCGTCAATATCAGGGTACCATTCTGCAGCTTCATCACAGATATAGTGGACGGCATTTCCCCCAGCTAGGCTGACAGCCGCTGTCCAGAGAGGATAGTCTGGCATAGGCACCAAGACCTCATCTCCATTGTCCAAAAGCCCCTGCATGGACATGACAATCAGTTCACTGACACCATTTCCAAGGTAAATATCATCAATATCCACATTTGGGAATTTCTTCAGTTGGCAATACTGCATGATAGCCTTACGGGCTGAGAAAATCCCTTTGGAGTCAGAATATCCCTCACTATCACGCGCATTCATAATCAAATCATGAATGACCTCATCTGGCGCTGTAAAGCCAAATTCTGCTGGATTCCCTGTATTCAGGCGTAAAATCTTTTCTCCGTTTGCTCGCATACGCATGGCTTCTTCTAAAACAGGACCACGGATATCATAAGCAACATGCTCTAGCTTGCTAGATTTGTTAAATTCTTTCATCTTTTTTCCTCAATTCGTCAGGATAGTAACATTATACCACTAGAAAGTCGCTGCGACAAGCTTCCATAAACAAGGAAGCAAAAGAAAAACATTGACAAAGAGAATCCTCACCAATTCTCTTTTCTTTTATTTCTATATACGCACTAAGTCTATGACCAACAATATGGTTTAAAATATGATTTTTACTTTACTTCTTTAGTGAAAAGGGTTACAATAAAAGTAAGAAAATTTCAGGAGGTTTCATTATGGCACAACGTTACCAAAATGTTATGGTCGCAATTGATGGTTCTAAAGAAGCGGACTTGGCTTTCGTCAAAGGTGTTTACACTGCTCTACGCAATGAATCCAAGCTCACCATTGTCCATGTTATTGACACACGCGCTCTTCAAAGCGTATCTACCTTTGATGCTGAAGTTTACGAAGAACTCCAAGCCGATGCTGAAAGTATGATGAAAGAGTATGAAAAGCGTGCAAAAGATGCTGGTTTAACGGATATCCACATCGTCATCGAAATGGGAAATCCCAAAACTCTCCTCGCTCGGACGATTCCGGATGCAGAAAATGTTGACTTGATTTTAGTTGGTGCTACAGGTCTCAATGCCTTTGAACGCCTCTTAGTCGGCTCTTCATCTGAATATATTCTCCGCCACGCAAAAGTCGATTTGCTGGTCGTGAGAGAAAGTGAAAAAACATTATAATTATTAAAAAAGGAGCCTAGAGCTCCTTTTTGTTACTTATTATTTCTATTTCTTTCTTTATGTCGCTCATAAGCCTTAAGCTGACGTTGTAGCTCCTGTTTAATGGCAGGTTCTGGAGCATATTTTTCTTCCCAGTCATCCGGTTTTAAAATCTTGTGTGTAACTGGGTCAAAATGAGCTTTCCCATCAGGGAAGACCTTCCCCATATTCGCTTCATGAACAATATCAAAAATGCGTTCTGGATCTACTCCCATCAAAACAAAACTGCCGTATGTGAAATACAATGTATCGATCAAAGCATCCACTTGACCGACCAGATTTTGCTTAGCAGGTGTCTTTTTCGCCACTTTCTCTGCCGCCTTATCAAGTGCTTCATGCATGCTTGCAAGGGAGGCTTGAAATTCTTCCTCCGAAGAACTTGCCGCGCGGACAAACTCTACTAATTCTTCAATTTTAAAATCTGCGCGGTGGGTTGCACCTTTAGCATCCCATGCCTGTGGCTCTTCTTGAGTTCGTTCATCCATCATGTGGTGGAAGGTCTTGACCTTATTAAAGTGGTAGTCCCGACTGACAAACACTTTTTCTGAAGCCAAAACACCAAAGTGCTCGAGCGCCTTGTGGATACCATCTTGTTGATTACTTGCCGTAATATGCTTGGCAACTTCTTTGACACTGCTACTGCCATTTCCCATAGCAACCGACATACCAACACCCGCCAACATTTCCAGGTCGTTATCTGAATCACCGAAGGCCATGACTTGATTGAGATCAAAGCCATATTCTTTTCCTACTCGGCGAATGCCTTCTAGTTTGGAATTTCCTTGGTTAATGATATCTGCTGCAAAAGGATTGCT
The DNA here is from genome assembly GCA_905221355.1 of bacterium. GTDB lineage: Bacteria > Bacillota > Bacilli > Lactobacillales > Streptococcaceae > Streptococcus. The sequence goes on along the minus strand of CAJNCU010000003.1, from coordinate 26,460 downwards.
TCGAGTTAATTTCAAATCTTCAAAATCACTTGCAGCTTTCTCAGATTCCTCTGGCGTCATCAGCATCAAAACTTGGTAAATGGGCTGATTAATCAAGTTAAGCAGGTCGTCTTCCTTTTGAGGAACTGCCTTGCTGACCATTCGATTAAAGGATCGGCTAACGGTTCTTGTCAGCACAGTCGGGATAAAACGACTAACCAGTTGAGAAAAGGATCCGAGACCAAATGACATAATTTTCGAACCAACAACGGCATGCTCGGTTCCAAGAGCGATTTCTTTACGCTCCTTTTTAGCATAAGCAATCAGTTGACGCAGGCTTGACTTAGCAATCGGACTTGCAAAGAGTACCTTTTCTTTATTAAAAATATATTGGCCATTGTAGGTCACCGCAAAATCCAAGTCCAAGTCTTCCATCAATTTCTTGACAAAAAACGGCCCTCGTCCTGTCGCTACTCCAACAAGCACTCCTTGCTCTTTGACAATCTTAATCGCGTCCTTAGTGGATTTCAAAACACTCTTACGATCGTTGACTAGCGTTCCATCGATATCAAAAAAAACAGCCTTGACTTCCATCCTGTCCCATTCTCCCCTTTTGTGTTACAATGATTATACCACATTTCAGAAAGAGTGACTAAATCATGCCTAAGAAAATTCTTGTTTTACATACAGGTGGGACTATTTCCATGCAAGCAGACGCCACTGGTGCCGTTGTAACTAGCCAGGAAAATCCCATGAACCATGTTTCCAATCCGCTTGAAGGGATTGAGGTTCATGCCCTAGACTTTTTTAACCTGCCAAGCCCCCATATCAAACCCAAGCATATGCTTGCACTCTATCATAAAATCAAAGAGGAAGCTGATAATTACGACGGAGTTGTCATCACACATGGTACAGATACCTTAGAAGAAACAGCTTACTTCCTTGATACCATGAAAATTCCGCTCATCCCCATCGTTCTAACAGGGGCCATGCGTAGTTCTAATGAACTTGGTAGCGACGGTGTATATAACTATCTGAGTGCTCTGCGAGTTGCCAGTGATGATAAAGCAGCCGACAAAGGTGTACTGGTCGTCATGAACGACGAGATTCACGCAGCCAAGTATGTTACCAAAACTCATACGACCAATGTCAGCACCTTTCAAACCCCAACACATGGACCTCTTGGTCTCATCATGAAACAAGAAATCCTCTACTTTAAAACGGCTGAACCTCGTGTCCGGTTTGATCTTGAGCATATTCAAGGTCTAGTTCCCATCATCTCAGCCTATGCAGGTATGACAGACGAGCTGATCGATATGTTGGACTTGGAACAGCTGGATGGCTTAGTCATTCAGGCCTTTGGAGCAGGCAATATTCCCAAAGAAACAGCTCAAAAGTTGGAAAATCTCCTCCAAAAAGGAATCCCAGTCGCCTTGGTCTCACGTTGTTTTAATGGTATTGCTGAACCTGTCTACGCCTACCAAGGTGGAGGGGTGCAGTTGCAACGAGCTGGTGTTTTCTTTGTCAAAGAACTCAACGCTCAAAAAGCTCGCCTCAAATTATTAATTGCCCTTAATGCTGGACTAAAAGGACAGGCTTTGAAAGACTATATGGAAGGATAAACCTCTTCTCTAGAACGCAAAATCAGGAAATCTTCATGATTCCCTGATTTTTTCTATTTACGTTTTCGTGTTGAACGGCGTTCTGTCAAACCATGAGGTAAGAGAACTTCACGTTCTTCCAGCTCTTCCTTATGCATAATCTTAGTCAACATACGCATGCTGATAGCACCTAAGTCATAAAGAGGTTGGGCAATAGTCGTCAAGTTTGGACGAGTGAATCGTGCAATCTGAGAGTCATCTGTCGTAATGATTTCAAACTCTTCCGGCACAGATACACCATGGTCAGCTAAACCATTCAACACACCTGCTGCCAATTCATCACCTGTTACAACTGCGGCTGTAGCTTGTGATGAAATCAAGCGTTCTGCCAAGGCATAACCATCGTCATAGCTGTATTTTGATTCAAAGACCAAGCCCTCACTATAAGAATGTCCAGCTTTTTTCAAGGCTTCCTTGTAACCGATCAAACGAACCTTGCCATTGATATCATCGACAAGTGGTCCACTCACAAAAGCAATTTTTTCGTTTTCTTTGAGAAGGTAGCTAACAGCATCAATCGTTGCTTGTTTGTAGTCGATATTCACACTTGGAAGTTGGTGTTCGACATCCACAGTACCAGCAAGAACAACCGGTGTCCGTGAACGAGAAAACTCTGAACGAATCTTTTCAGTCAAGTGATAGCCCATAAAGATAATCCCATCGACTTGTTTTGAAAAGAGAGTGTTGACCACTGAAACTTCCTTTTCATCATCCTCATCACTATTTGCAAGGACAATGTTATACTTGTACATTTCAGCAATGTCGTCAATTCCCTTAGCAAGCGTTGAGAAATAACCATTGGTAATGTTAGGAATCACAACTCCGACTGTCGTTGTTTTCTTGCTAGCCAAACCACGTGCTACCGCATTGGGACGATAGTCCAAGCGATCAATCACTTCTAGGACCTTTTTTCGAGTGTTCTCTTTAACATTCTTGTTGCCATTAACGACACGGCTAACTGTTGCCATCGAAACTCCTGCTTCACGGGCGACGTCATAAATCGTTACTGTATCATCTGTGTTCATTCCGTTTCCTTTCTATAATGAAAATTTCGCTTTCACGCATCTACTTACTCCATTTTATCACTTATTGTAAACACTTTCAAGTATTTTTAGGAGAAACTTTGAAAAAATTTCATTCTTCATTCTCATTTTGAAAAAGCGAGTACGATTTCTTGATTTTTGAGATATTTTGCTGTATGATAAGGAAAAATAAAAGGGGGAGGGGACTCTTATGGCTTTTACAAATACACAGAGACGTTCCGCTAGTTTTGGTGTTGTGACCAGCCTGCCTGACGATGTCATTGACTCTTTATGGTATATTATCGATCATTTCCTGAAAAATGTCTTTGAATTAGAAGAAGAACTTGAGTTTCAACTGCTCAACAATAAGGGGACCATCACCTTCCATTTTTCTAGCCAGCACCTTCCGACTAGTATTGATTTTGATTTCAATCATCCTTTTGATCCGCTTTATCCTCCTAGGGTCCTTGTTTTAGACTTGGACGGTAGAGAAACCATCCTCCTTCCAGAAGAAAATGACCTATTTTAAAAAACTCTAGCTTCTCGGCGCAAACTGCTGAGGAACTAGAGTTTTCTTTTTCTAATAAATGGATCGACTAACTACTAGACCATTGGGTTTTATATACTCTAAATCAAGGTAATCCTGATAAGTCCCTGGTACAATGAAACCTTGGGGACTCAATATATCAGTTCCAGCTTTTCCCACGATAGAGTCTGCCAGCAAGACACAATTGGTACTGAGAACAAAGTAGGTCTTAAACTCGGATGAGCTGAATTTATAGAGGGTCGCATCCGCCTCCTCTTTCAGTTGGTAGGAGTAGGTATGCTTGACCTCTCCCTCTCTTCTTTTCATCAACTGCGAGCTTGGTTCCCAAGGAATTAACAAGTCTTCTATCTCTGCTAAACGCGCTTGGATAGCTGCTTTCTGTTGGTCCGTCAAACTCAGACCATAAGCAAACAAGGTCTTCTGACTTTCCCTCTTACAGAGCTCGATGTATTTTTCCCGATTGGCCTTAAACAAAACACCGTCTCCAACCATGCCGAATAAACGCTCCGAGTGGGGATCATAGGAACCATAGGAAATAACCTGACCTTGATAACAAATATCCACATGTCCCATAGCAAGGAAAAAGGAGGTTTCTGATGTATGAACAAAAATTTCCAGATCAACCGTCTGGTTATTTTTTCTTTCTGAATGAACTTCCCCTTCTTGGCTTTCATGATTTGACAGCCACTCATTTAGTTTGCGCAAGGTGCTGATAGGAATCAGGGCTGTCACAAAGATCGGCAGAGTCATTCGCATTCGTCGTTTCAGCTTGGGATTGTTTTCTATCTTTTCAAAAAAGAAACCGTCCCGGAGGCTACTGGCTCCTAGCATGAGCAAGTAAAATCCAAGCAAGAGCAATTCAAAATTCGCTGCATCGTGAAAAGGAGAGATGCTATAAAGACCGAATCCTATCATCCATACAGCATCGAAGAGATGATGGAGCCGAGGATGAATGGCATTTTTTCGATAGAGAGACCAGGTCACAAGACTAATGATGCCCGTAAACAGCTGGTAGCTCGCAATGATAAAAACCAGGAGATAGAGGGCAAGGTCTTGCAAGATGATAGAGTCAAACACGAGAACCGCAACCACCAGCTTGCCCAAGGTTACAAAGATATTTTCCCGACGTTTTTTATCCTGAAACCAGCGAGTCAACAAGTGCCAAACTGCTGACAAGGAAAAGTAGCCCATCAGCAACTGGTACCCCATTCGCGGAATAACTTGTCCAAAACGAATCAAGAGAAGCCCTAAAACAATAGCAAGTAGTCCCTCCCCGATACTCTTCCACTTACTATAGGTCTCGGAAAGCTTAGGCATTTCCTTGCTCCAACTGGTCAACCAAGTATCGAATTGGTTGCTTTAGGATTGGATGGATAAAATGGGGAGCTATTTCTACTAACGGCTCAAGAACAAAGAGGCGTTCTGCTATATAAGGATGAGGCAAGATGAGCTCGTCTGTATAGATGACTTGGTCTTCTACAAAAAGCAGGTCCAAATCAATCAAACGTGGCCCCCAATGCACCTCTCGAACCCGTCCCATTTCTGACTCAATGGCTAACAAGGTCTCTAATAAGACTGATGCTGGAAGCCAGGTTTCTACTTCAATCACCTGATTGGCAAAGCTATCTTGTTCCACACCACCCCAAGGCTCCGTCGCTAATACACTGGACTCTTTGAGAATATGGATACCTCGAGTCCGCAGTTTATCAATAGCTTGTTCCAAGTTCGCTTTCTTGTCTCCCATATTACTTCCTAGAGCGATAAAGGCCCGTTGCTTACGACGGTGAATGGTCACCGAGCAGGTATCCAACGGTAAATGAACTGGCGCCCAAGGTTTTTTTAGTTCCAACTCAATCTCTTGGACAAGAGGATAGGTCTCAAAGGTACGTTCAACTAGTTTGTAGGCTACCGTTTCAATCAAGTCCTCAGTGCTTTCCTGAAACCAAGTCGTCCACTGCTGACACAATTCTCCGTAATGGACAGAAGCTGTCAAATCTAATTCTGTAGCCGCCTTGGTCATATCATAGGATAAGCTTGCGGAAATAACAAACTTCTGCCCCAATTCCTTCTCACTAGGGAAAAGACCATGATAGGCAAAAATTTCCAAATCTTTAATCTGCAGTTGATCCATAACTAGTCCTTTCTAGAAAAATCCGCATGAAGCGGATTCTTTTTTATAGTCCCATTAGACGATAAGCCTGATCTCTTAGGTCTTTATCTGTTTCAAATACACCTCGCGCTACTGTCGTCAAGGTTGCCGTGCCTGGCTTTCTGACACCACGCATGCTCATACACATATGTTCCGCCTCAATGACAACAAAGGCTCCCTTAGCCCCCAGATAGTCCATCAAGGCATCGGCCACCTCAATATTCAACCGTTCTTGAATCTGTGGTTTTTTAGAATAAACTTCAACCGTACGGGCTAGCTTGGACAAGCCTGCCACCCGACCATCTGGAATATAGGCAATGTGCGCTCTCCCATAAAAGGGCAAGAAGTGGTGCTCACACATAGTATGGAAAAAGATATCCTTTTCTACCACCATATTGTCATCAATAATCTCAAAGGATTTTGACAGGTGTTCCTCAGCAGTTTGGCCAAGACCTGAAAAAATCTCTTGGTACATACGGGCTACACGAGCAGGTGTTTCCTGCAAGCCCTCGCGGTTAGCGTCCTCACCAACAGCTTCGATAATCATTTTTACAGCCGTTTCAATCTTTTGTGTATCCATTCTCGTTCTTCCTCTCCATCAGATAGGCTCTCACTTGGCTCAAGAAATACAAGGAACCTGTGACAATCCTAACTGTTTGTTTCTCTTCTTTTTTATCTGTCAATTTCTGCTCTAGAAAATCCTGCCAACTTTGGTAATCGAGATTTCTATACTTGGCAGTCTCTTTCAGCACGCTTTCATCCGTCGCCCGACTATCGTCAAAATGGGTTAAAGTCAATTGACTATCTGGCACCGTTTCTAGCAAATCCAGCATATCCTCCAAAGCCTTGGTTTTGATGCAAGTAAAGAGGATTTCCTTATGATAATCCGCAAAGCGTTCTTGTAAGGTTGCTAGTAAAGCCTTGATAGCATGGGGATTGTGGGCCCCATCCAAAATCATCAAGGGGTCGCTAGACACGACCTCCAAACGCCCTGGCCATCTGGTCTCTTTCAAAGCTTGAGCAACCAAGTCATTACTTGCCAACTCCCGTCCAGTCTCCTGGCAATAAGTGTCTAGGAGAGCAAGCGCCATCCCCGCATTTTCTATCTGGTGCAAACCAAGCAGACCTGTTTGAAAGCGACCTTGTCTGACAGAACTGGTATAATCAAAGATTTCACCCGCTACCACGCTTTCTTGATGACAAACCTGATAATCTTTTCCATAGGCAAGTCTAGGCGCATTTTTAGCTTCTGCAATATAGTCTATCACAGTCAAGGCTTCAGGAACAATATGACCTGTCACCAAGGGAATACCTTGTTTGATAATACCAGCCTTCTGCTCTGCTATAGCTTCCAAGCTGTCCCCAAGTAAGGCTACATGGTCCAGTCCAATGGTCGTAATTCCTGTTAAAATTGGCTGGCAGACATTAGTACTATCCAAAAGACCACCCATACCGACTTCCATGATGGCTACATCTACTTGCTCTGAGGCAAAGTAATCATAAGCTAGAGCTGTGATAATCTCAAACTCGGTTGTTCCCTGCAAATTGTCAGCAGATTCTCTCTCAAGCAAAGACTGATAGTCTGCCATGAGAGCTTCTAGTTTCGCTTTGGGGATGGATTCCCCATTGATGCTAATCTGGTCTGTGTAATGAATGAGATAGGGCGAGTTGAACACACCTACTCTCAGGCCTAGCTTTTCTAGCATCTTTTTCAAAAAAGCAATGGTCGAACCTTTACCATTTGTTCCGCCGATATGGATAACCTTGAGTTTGAGATGGGGATTGCCTCGTAAAGCTAGGAGTTCCACCATTCGTTCCAAACCGAAATGCGGTTGGTCCGTCCGGTAGTGGGCAATCCACTGATTGTTTTGAATTTCGTTCATCTTATTTATATTGTTTTAAATCTAGATTTTCTGCATCATCTGCCAAACGAATAGCGGAGGCAATTTCAACTGCCATCCTGTGACTGGCAACATCGTGCACGCGCACTACTTCCACACCCTGTCTCGCAGCGATACTGGTTACATGAGCCGAAGCTGTGTCCCGATTGCGGAAACCAAGTTCGACCTCAGGATTGACTTCAAAACCATTTTCTTCTAGGATATTGATGACAAATCGCTTACGCGAAACTCCAAGAAAAATTGGATAGCCTTGCTGGTGTAGTTTATCCAGATCACGTAGAAGAAGGAGATTTTCTTTCTTGGTCAGACCAAAGCCAATTCCTGGATCCAACATGATATTTTCTTGTGCAATACCAGCTTGATTCGCTCTCGCTAGAGCACGTTCAAAGAAAGCCTCCATCAAGTTTTCGATTGGCACTTTTTCAAAGTCAGCTAACTCTTCCTCTGTAAAAGCTTGCCCAAAACCAAAATGAGGAAATATGAGCGAACTAGGGTGCTGAGGACGAGCCATAACTGGATTAAACATGATAACCACTTTCGCTCCAGCCTTAGCAACCACATCCGCCATTTTTTCATCACCCATAAGACCCGTGATGTCATTTACCAGATTGGCACCAGCAGCCAAAGCAGCCTCTGCCACCTGACTTTTCCAAGTATCGATGGAAATGAGAACATCACTTTCCTCACGGATAGCTTTAATCACTGGAACAACACGCTGGATTTCCTCTTCTATCTCTACATAGCTGCTGCCCGGGCGAGTCGATTCCCCACCGATATCTAGCATGCTCGCTCCTTCAGCTATCAATTTACGAGCTTGCTGGAGCGCCTGGTCAACAGCAAAAAATTGACCACCATCTGAAAAAGAATCTGGGGTTACATTGATAATGCCGCAAATGGCTGTTTTTACGTAGTTGACTTTATTGGACATAACGGTCACTTCCTTAAGGTTCTTTACCATATTATCTCTCTATTTTACCATAAAAAGAAAAAGATGGACACGCTAGTATTCATCTTTTCCAAGTAGGTCAATGGCTTAGAATGATAGGCCTAGATTTCTACTAATCAATACCAATAAGGCCAACAAACAAAATGCAATACCATTGAGAATCATATGAAGCAAAATGGACATCTCCAAACGCTCAGTCTTATAGGCTGTCCAAGTCAAAACTGTTGACATCCCTCCATAAATAATCACAGAAGGCAGATTGGTTGGCGTATGGAGCAAGGCAAAGACGATTGCACCAACAATAAAACCTAGTTTTTCTTTTCCACGGAAAATCTTTTGGGGAATAATCCCACGACACAAAATTTCCTCACAAATCGGAGCAACCAATACAATCAAGAAGAAGGTAGAAATCAAGGAACTATTCTGAACCAAACCATTAAGTGTTGATTGATTACTCGTCGTTGTTTCATTCATCATGCGAAGCAAAGCTGAGCCCAACAAATTAGTAGCAAAGATTACTAGATAACTCAATACCAAGCGAGCTAGGTCCTTAGCTTTAAAAAAGGATAGATTAAAAGTAGCAAGCTTTGTTTTCCGCGCACCAATAATAAATACCACCAAAACGACAATTGACAAGGCACCAACTAAGAGTCCTGACTGCAAAAGCGGAAATTGTCTAGAAGTCAACCAAGCGGATAACCCTAAAGGAAATTGTGATAGGACAAAAGCTGCTAAAAGGATGAGGATCCACTTCCCCCTGTCCAAAACCTCTCGCCAGATCGTCTTTTCTTTCATGATATACCTCCTTATAGTAAGAAGGGGGATCCCCTTTCTTACTATTATATCATTTAAAGCGCCATACTGATATAGTTAAGGATAAACAAGGCATCCAAAATCCAAATCATCGCGTGCACATCCTTGGCTTGACCTTTGACAACTTTTGTTAACGTATAAGTCAAGAAACCAACTGCAATCCCTTGTGTGATAGAGTAGCTGAATCCCATGAAGATAGACGTAAAGAAGGCAGGGACAGCTTCAGCCATATCATCCCAATGGATGTTTTTCAAGCTACCGAGCATCATAATCCCAACGATAATCAAAATTGGAGCCGTCGCAGCTGATGGAACAATTGCCAAAAGTGGACTAAAGAAACTTGAAATTGCAAAACAAACCGCAACTACCAAGGCAGTCAAACCAGTACGTCCACCCGCACCGATACCCGCTGCAGACTCAACATAGGTTGTCACGTTTGAAGTACCTGCGATGGCACCAATTGAAGTACCAATCAAGTCAGAGTAAAGAGCCTTATCCAACTTATCTGATTGGTGATTTTCACCATTTGTCGCTACGATACCGACTTTTTCACCTGTACCAATCAAGGTACCAATTGTGTCAAAAATATCTGTCAACGAGAAGGCCAGAATAGCCATAAGTGTTTCCGGTAGACGAGCAGTGTCTGAGATTAAAGCACCCAATCCTTGTGAGCCAAGCGCTGCACCAAAGATTGTCTTCAAATCTTCAAAGGCTGCACCTACATGGTTATTAGAAAAATCAATGCTTGATACATCAACCAAACCAACAGCGATAGCAAGAACTGTCGTTGTTAAGATAGAAAGAATGATTCCTCCCTTGATGCCCTTAATAACAAAGAAAATCGTAATAGCCAAACCTGCAATAGCCACTAAAACAGCCGGATTATTAAAGCTAACCAGACCTGGAACTGCTGAAGAGTTTGCTGTAATGGCTGCTTGGGCCTTATCAGCACCCTCACCAGCAACTGTATAACTTCCTGGATCAATAGAGAATTTCAAAAGACCAGCATTCTTAATCCCTACATAGGCAAGGAAGACACCGATACCTGCTGAAATAGCCGAACGAAGCGCATTGGGAATGGATTCAATAATCATTTTACGAACATTTGTTAAGGTAATGATTAGCGAAATAATCCCACAGATAAAGACCATAGCCAAGGCCTCTTGCCATGAATAACCAAGTCCAAATACGACTGTAAAGGTAAAGAAGGCATTGAGTCCCATACCTGGTGCTTGAGCGTATGGCAGGTTCGCATAGAAGGCCATCATCAGGGTACCAGCTACTGCACCAATAATCGTTGCTAGGAAGACACCTTGAGCAGGCATCCCTGTCTGCGCAAGCATTTGTGGGTTTACAAAGAGAATGTAACTCATTGCAAAGAAAGTTGTTAAACCAGCGAGAACCTCCGTACGAACGTCCGTCCCGTTCTCTTTTAGTTTAAATAGTTTATCCATTATAAATCTCCTTTTGTTTTTTACGAACAATATGATTATTATAACATTTATCATTCACCTTTTCAATATGTTTGTTTGATTTATTTAATAAAATGAAATTTTTATTTTTTGTTTTGAGTCTGTTTTTCTTCTTTCTTTTTGATATAATAGAAGACATCTTATCTGGAATCTACTAGGAAGGTTTATATGACTAAAAAAATTATCGCAGTCGATTTGGACGGAACCCTGCTTAATAGTGAAAGCAAGCTCTCCGATTTTACCAAAAAGACAATCAAAAAAATTACTGAAAAGGGACACCATGTTATCATCACGACAGGCCGCCCTTACCGTATGGCTAAAGAGTTTTATGACCAACTTGAACTTGAAACCCCTATGATTAACTTTAATGGTTCCCTCACCCATCTGCCAGGACAGGCTTGGGAGCACGAAAGATGCTTAACCTTGGACAAAAAATATCTCCTAGATATGGTCAAACGTAAAGAGGATATTCAGGCCGACTTTATTGCAGGAGAATACCGTAAGAAATTTTACATTACAGCTCCAAATGAAGAAATTGCGGACCCTAAACTATTTGGCGTAGAGAACTTCCAACCGGAAAATCAATTCAAACCCGAACGAGTAACCAAGAATCCTAACTGCATTCTCTTGCAAACAAGGGTTGAGGACAAATACGCTCTAGCGGACGAGATGAATCGTTTTTATCAGCATCAACTAGCTATCAATACCTGGGGTGGCCCTCTCAACATCCTCGAATGTACACCCAAGGGGGTAAACAAAGCCTTTGCTCTAGAGTACTTGCTCAATGTGATGAATCGTGATAAAAAAGACTTAATTGCCTTCGGCGATGAACAAAACGATAGGGAAATGCTGGCTTTCGCAGGCAAGGGATATGCTATGAAAAATGCCAATCCGGACTTGCTTCCCTATGCAGATGAGCAACTCCCACTAACCAATGAAGAAGATGGTGTTGCCCACGCTTTACAAAATTTATTCCTATAAAAGGGAAAGGTTGCTGTTCTGCAACCTTTCCCTTTTGTTTTCATTTTGTTTTCATAACTAGGGCTTATTTTCAGTATTTTTATATTAAATTTTCTATTGCTATTTTCATATATTTTTTGAAATTATTTATATATTAACATTTTGTAAGCCTATTTTCATTGAAAACTTTTACAATTTTCGAAAAAGTAGTTGATTTTTATATGAAAACGATTTATACTAGGTACGTCTGAGGTTTTTTAGGAAACCTATAAGTCAAACATTTTAAAAGGAGGAATGACAATAATGAGTATCGGAATCATTATTGCGAGCCACGGCGAATTTGCTGCGGGTATTCATCAGTCAGGATCTATGATCTTTGGTGAACAAGAAAAGGTTCAAGTTGTAACCTTTATGCCAAATGAAGGTCCAGATGATCTTTACGCTAAATTCAACAACGCTGTGGCTGCATTTGACGCAGAAGATGAGGTTCTAGTATTGGCTGACCTTTGGAGTGGATCTCCATTCAACCAAGCTAGCCGCGTGATGGGAGAAAATCCTGAGCGTAAGTTTGCCATCATCACAGGGCTTAACTTGCCGATGTTGATCCAAGCCTACACTGAGCGCCTTATGGATGCTACTGCAGGTGTGGATAAAGTCGCTGCGAATATCATTAAAGAAGCCAAAGATGGCATCAAGGCTCTTCCAGAAGAGCTTAACCCAGTTGAGGAAGGGGCTAGTGCTGCGGCTGCTCCAGTTGCCCAAGCTGCTATTCCAGAAGGAACTGTTATCGGAGACGGTAAATTGAAAATCAATCTTGCCCGTCTTGACACACGTCTTCTTCACGGACAAGTCGCAACTGCTTGGACACCAGATTCAAAAGCAGACCGTATCATCGTTGCTTCAGATAACGTTGCAAACGACGAATTGCGTAAAGAATTGATCAAGCAAGCAGCTCCTAACGGAGTAAAAGCGAACGTTGTACCAATCAAAAAATTGATTGAGGTTGCAAAAGATCCTCGTTTTGGTAACACACATGCTCTTATCTTGTTTGAAACACCTCAAGATGCCCTTCGTGCCATCGAAGGTGGCGTGCCAATCAAGACCCTTAACGTTGGTTCTATGGCCCACTCAACAGGTAAAACAATGATCAACAACGTCTTGTCTATGGACAAAGATGATGTTGCAACATTTGAAAAAATGCGTGACCTCGGTGTTGAATTTGATGTACGTAAAGTACCAAACGACACGAAAAAAGATTTGTTTGACTTGATTAAAAAAGCAAACGTTCAATAATTTTAATCTGTTTCTATCATTTTTGAAAACAGGATTAAATACTTTATTAAAACTAAATAGAAAAGGAATAAAACCATGTCAGATATTTCAATCATTTCTGCTATCTTGGTTGTAGTTGTTGCCTTCCTTGCAGGTCTTGAAGGTATCCTCGACCAATTCCAATTCCATCAACCAATCGTCGCATGTACCCTTATCGGACTTGTAACAGGTAACCTTGAAGCAGGTGTTATGCTTGGTGGATCTCTTCAAATGATCGCCCTTGGTTGGGCTAACATCGGAGCTGCTGTAGCTCCTGACGCTGCTCTTGCATCTGTTGCCGCAGCGATCATCTTGATCAAAGGTGGTAACTTTACTACCGAAGGTATCGCCGTCGCAACAGCCACAGCTATCCCTCTTGCCGTAGCTGGACTTTTCTTGACAATGATTGTTCGTACAATCTCAGTTGCCTTGGTTCACTCAGCTGACGCAGCTGCAAAAGAAGGAAACATTGCGGCTGTTGAACGCGCTCACTACTTTGCCCTTGTTCTTCAAGGTCTTCGTATCGCTATCCCTGCAGCCTTCCTTATCGCTATCCCTGCTTCTGCTGTTCAAGACGCTCTTGGCCTAATGCCAGAATGGTTGAATGGTGGTATGGCTGTCGGTGGTGCTATGGTTGTTGCCGTTGGTTACGCTATGGTTATCAACATGATGGCAACTCGTGAAGTATGGCCATTCTTCGCTATCGGTTTTGCTCTTGCAGCAATCTCTCAATTGACTTTGATTGCCCTTGGTGTCATCGGTGTTGCCCTTGCCTTCATCTACCTTAACCTTACAAAACAAGGTGGAAACGGTGGCGGCGGAGCCGCGACTTCTAACGACCCAATCGGTGATATCCTAGAAGACTACTAGAAAGGGGAACAATCATGGCTGAAAAAATTCAATTATCAAAATCAGATCGTCAAAAAGTTTGGTGGCGTTCACAATTCCTTCAAGGTTCTTGGAACTACGAGCGTATGCAAAACTTGGGTTGGGCTTACTCATTGATCCCAGCTATCAAAAAATTGTACACTAAAAAAGAAGACCAAGCGGCTGCTCTTGAGCGTCACCTTGAGTTCTTCAACACTCACCCATACGTCGCTGCTCCAATCATGGGGGTTACTCTTGCACTTGAAGAAGAGCGCGCTAACGGTGTTGAGATCGACGACGCGGCTATCCAAGGGGTTAAGATCGGTATGATGGGACCTCTTGCTGGTATCGGTGACCCAGTATTCTGGTTTACAGTTCGTCCTATCCTTGGAGCTCTTGGTGCATCACTTGCTGCATCTGGTAACATTGTTGGTCCCCTTCTCTTCTTCTTCGGATGGAATGCTATCCGTATGGCCTTCCTATGGTATACACAAGAGTTCGGTTACAAAGCTGGATCTGAAATCACTAAAGACATGTCTGGTGGTATCTTGAAAGACATCACTAAAGGAGCATCTATCCTTGGTATGTTCATCCTTGCTGTTCTTGTACAACGTTGGGTATCTATCAACTTTACTGTGAACCTTCCAGGTAAACAATTGGCTGAAGGTGCCTACATCAACTTCCCAGAAGGACCTGTAACAGGTGGAGAATTGAAAGGAATTCTTGGTCAGGCTCTTAGTGGTTTGAGCTTGGATAGCGTTCAACCACAAACACTTCAAGGTCAGTTGAACTCATTGATTCCAGGATTGATGGGACTTCTCCTTACTTTCCTCTGCATGTGGTTGCTTAAGAAAAAAGTATCACCAATCGCAATCATCCTTGCTCTCTTTGCAGTAGGTATTGCAGCTCGTTTCCTCGGTATCATGTAATCCAATCCATCGAGAATATAGATAAAAAAGAATCAGGATCAAATCCTGATTCTTTTTGTGTATCAACTTTTTCTTCTAGTCAGATAATGCAGGCTCCCAATCACCACTGCTAGGACGGCCACATAGAGCACTTGAGTGGTTTCTAGAGGCACAAATGCTCCTTGCAGGATAAATGTATTGGCAAGTACGCCAACAAGGGCTGCAAGGCTCAAAAATGCGAGCAAGACCAGCTTGTATCGATTAAAGGGAATGCTGACCTTGGCAACTAGACACAGACCATTGATCAAAGCAAGGAGGAAGCAAATAAATTTGACTTGACCTGGGACAGTGATAAAGAAGTTCGTCAAGAGTACACTAGCAACCAGAATGTTACCACCAATCACAGCATTGGTCAAAATATCTCGCATAAAATGTGTGCTGACCTTTTCTTTATTGGACTCAAAAGTTAGGAAGAAAGATGGAATCCCAATCGTAATAGCTGAAATGATTGTAAACTGAATAGGGATAAAGGCGAATTCCAAACCAAATACCACACTCAAAATCGCAAACACGATGGAGAAGAAGGTCTTTGTTAGAAAGAGAGAGGCAACCTTTTGGATGTTATTGATGACACGGCGACCTTCCATCAAGATATCATAAAATACCGCAAAATCATCTGTCAGGAAAACAATATTGGATACACTTTTGGCTGCACTCGTTGCTCCCTTCATGGCGAAACTAATATCTGCTTTCTTAAGAGCTAGAACATCATTGACTCCATCACCACTCATGGCAACTGTTTTACCAGCATTTTGCAAAATAGATACCATCTTTTGCTTCTGTTCAGGTGTCACACGACCAAATATTTCGTGTTCCAAGACCACTCTTTCAAAGTCATCATTGCTCACCTTGGTCATATCAATCGCCCGTGCTTCTTCCTTAAAACCTGCCTTACGAGCTACCCCATATACAGCCACATGATTATCACCACTGATAATCTTCACTTCAACACCTTGAGATTCGAAATAGTCAAAGGTTTCCTTGGTATTGTCCTTAATCTCATCTGACAAAACGACGTACCCTAGTAGTTCCATATTGGCTGGACTCGTGATGTGGTCCTTACTATGGGCAAATGTCAAGATTCGAAAACCTTGCTGTTTCAGATGCTCATAGTAGGTATCCATCGGCTGGGTAAAGCCTAAAAACTCATAGGCTCCGAAGAAATAGGTCCCACCCTCTTTTACTTGGACAAAGGAATACTTGTTTTTGCTTGAAAAGGCACCGACTTCTTGAACTTCCCACTTTTTCTCACAAGTTAAGTAAGTCTTCAGAGCCCGCGAAGTTGCATTTTCATCCTCGAAATAAGCCAGATAAGAAGATAGTTTCTCTGCTACATTAGCATCCATTTCTTGGACCTTCATATTACCAGTCGTGATGGTTCCTGTCTTATCAAAACAAAGAACATCTACACGCGCCAAGGTCTCCACACAGTATAGTTCCTGCACCAGAACCTTCTTTTTAGCCAGCTTCATGGCCGCTACCGCCAGAGACACACTGACCAGTAGAATCAATCCCTCTGGAATCATGCCGACCAGAGCACCAGAACTTCCCAAGACAATCTCAACATAAGTCCGCCCTAGACTAAAACCTCTGACATAGAGCAGAATGGCAACCGGCACCAGCAAGATAGAGACGATTTTTAAAATCTTATCCATATAATCGCGCAGTTGAGAAGGGTATTTTTTGAATTCCTTGCTGGATTTTGCGAGTTTGTTGATATAACTATCGGGACCGACCTCCGTCGCAGTGACCAGGCAGGATCCGCTAACGACATTGCTTCCGCTCATCAGCTTGTCACCAACCGTTTTAAAGACCGAATCACTCTCACCCGTCAGCAAGGACTCATCTACTTCAATATTCCCTTCAAGCACTTCTGCATCTACAGGTACCTGATCTCCCAGATTGAGATGCAGGTACTCGCCTAGAACGATGTCCTCTGGAGCAACCTCAATCGTTTGACCATCTCGATTGACTCTGTACTTACTTTTACCAAGCAAACTCAGCTTTTCCAAAGCATTTTTTGAACGCACTTCTTGGAAAATCCCGATGGCTGTATTGATGGCAATCACACCTAAAAAGAGCATGTTCTCAAATCGCAAGGTTGTGGCTACCAGAACTGCCAGAGCCAAGTTCATGGCATTAAAGAAGGTAAAGATATTTGAAACGACTATTTCCTTGGTTGTTTTATAGGGTTTAATGTCACTGATATTTCGTTGACGATCCTTGATGTCTTGACTGCTTAAATACTTCATTTCTACTCCGATATCCTTTTGTACTACTATAGTAACACATATCTTTTTCTCTGTCACTTAAAGACTCAAAATAAGAAGAACTCCATTGGCAAGCATCATCTATCGCTACTTCAAGAAGAACTTAAAAAGAGGCTAGAATTCCCCTAACCTCTTTTCTTTATACTTTATTCTGCCAAGGCACCCATTGGATCCCAAGGTGCAAGTACGATTGGTTCTGCTTCATATGCGGCTTGTTCTTCTGCTGTCAACAATTCCTTACGGACAACGATTTGGTAAGTATATTCATCCATCCAAGCGTCTGAGGCAACAAAGTACCCATCTGTACCGACTTTGTCTCCCCATGAGTTTTCAACTTTCCACTTGATTGATTTACCATTTTCATCCAAATCAACACCTGTCAAGACCATAGCGTGGGTCATCAAGCTTTCGCTGTAGTCCAAACGTCCAGCCTTGTCTTGAGTGAGTTTAATGTCCATACTTGATTCAAAGTCATAAACATCAGTCGCAAGGATTCCAGCTTTGCGGTTGCTGAGCTGTCCGACATCTGAACCAAACCAGACAGTTTCTCCTGTTTGCATTTGGGCAATGGCCAATTCTTTCAAGCGTTCCATCGGTACGTTGATGTAACGAACCGAACGGCTACCAACAACATTTCCCAACATCTCAACGGTATAAGATTTACCGTATGGTTTATCAGCAGTTGGAGCATTGATAACAGAAACGTAGTCTTCTAATGGAAGGTCGACATATTTCTTGTAAAACTCTTGTGGAGTGATGCCTTTTTCGCTTTGGTAGTTATTGTCCTTATCACGATAAGCAAAGTCAAACTGACGTGGTGGAAGACCTAGTGACATAGCAAGGAAGTTAAAGATTTCTTGCAAGATGTCTTCTTTCTTAGCTTGAACAGTCGCTTGGTCTGCACCAGAAGCGAGCAAGTCACGCAAGATTTGAGCATCTTGGCGAAGCAATTTATTAAGGATGGCATTGAGCTCACGGCTGCTGCTAGATGAAACAGACTCAGGATAAACAGACTTAGGAACGACACCGTATTTCTCAAAGAGGGCAACGACCATATCCCACTGTCCACCGTCTTGTTGTGGAGTTTGGAGTAGGAAGCTAACCTTACGGCTCGTCAATTCTTGGTCTGCAGTCGCAATGACTTGCTCCAAGAACCAGTTAGATTTTTCATACTTGTCCCAGAAGAAAGTGTGCGCTTGTGACAATTCAAAGTTTTCCAATTTATATTGAGAAATGAGTTTGTGACGGAAGGTGTTGAGAGCTGCAAACATCCAGCAACGACCAGACGCTTTCTGGTTAGTAACCTTGTCCTTGGTCAAATCCAATGAGAAAACAGGTGCATTGTCTACATGACTTTGGCGACGTTCTAGAGCTGCAAAAATTCCATTGTGGCTGGCAGCATTTTCGATCGCTTGGTATTTGACATTTGCTTCATAGTTGGCAAAAAGTTTATCTGTAAATGATTCTTGAATCGCGTTCATAGATTCCTCCTTTTATTCTACTGTCTATTATAACTCTTTTCACAAAGGAAGCAACTGAAAACATAAAAAGGCAAGGACATTCTCCTCACCTTTTCTAGCATAAATTAAATTAAGCAATACTCGCAAGGAGAACCTCTAACTCCTCCTTGGTCAGGCGACGCCATTCTCCTCGTTCTAAGTTCTCGTCCAAGGCTAACGTTCCCATCGTCAAACGTTGTAGGTCCACCACTTCCTTGCCACAGTAGGATACCATGCGTTTGACCTGGTGAAACTTCCCTTCTGCAATGGTTACACGAACCAAACTTTGATTCTTTACTGAATCTACCGACACAATCTCCAGCTTAGCTGGCTGGCAGGTAAAATCCTTGAGCGGAATGCCCTTGACAAATGTCTCCACATCTTCTTGAGTCATAATTCCCTCGACGTGTACCAGATAGGTCTTATCCACATGACGTTTTGGTGAAAGAAGAGCATGGGCCAGCTGACCATCATTAGTCAAAAGCAAAAGACCATGGGTATCAATATCTAAACGACCGACAGGAAAAACTTCCTTGGCGCGAGCATAGTCATCTAACAACTCTAAAACTGTTCTATGCTTAGGATCCTCAGTTGCTGAAATGACTCCTTGGGGCTTATTCATCATATAATAGACAAACTCCTCGTACTCTAGCACTTGACCATCAAAGCGAATCTCGTCTCTTTCTTCATCAATCTGCAGTTTAGCTGATTTTTCTTTTTTACCATTTACCGTCACGCGCCCAGCCTTGAGCAAGTTTTTGACCTCAGTTCGACTCCCTACAGCGCAAGCAACTAAAAATTTATCTAATCTCATAGAACTATTATATCATACTCAAAAGGAGGCTGGCTCAATAGCCAACCTCCTTTCCTTTTCAGAGTCGGGAAGCTAACTTCCTCTTTCCCAGAAGATAGCTAACACAATCATGGCACCGAGAACTGCTGGGATAATGGCTGTACCATTTAGGCTTGGCCCCCAAGAACCAAAGAGTAATTGTCCTAAAAAGGCACCAATCCAACCGAGAAACATCTTCCCAAAGCATCCCATACGTTCTCCACGATTGGTGATAGCCCCTGCTAGTAGTCCAATTAAAAGGCCGACAAACATGCTTCCAATCATAGCTTCTCCTTAATTTGCCCAGTCTCCATTACGGAAAAGGGGTACGCGTGTTCCATCCTCACGGATACCGTCTATATCCATTTGATTCGAACCAATCATAAAGTCCACGTGAACATCTGAACGGTTCAGTCCTGCAGCTTCAAGTTCTTCTTCGCTCATCTCTGCTCCACCAACAACGCTGGTCGCATAGGCTGCTCCGATAGCCAAGTGGTTTGAAGCATTTTCATCGAAAAGAGTGTTAAAGAAGGTAATCCCTGACTGTGAAATTGGACTTGGATCTGGTACCAAGGCACATTCACCCAAGGCACGCGTACCCGCATTTTCAAAGACAAGGTCTTTCATGACCTGATCACCCTTCTCAGCAGTGATATCTACGATTTGACCATCCTTGAAGGTTACTTTAATTCCCTCAATGATATTTCCGTTGTAGCTAAGTGGTTTTGTAGAAGTAACATAGCCATCTGCGAGACGAAAATCAGGCGCTGTGAAGACTTCCTCTGTTGGCATATTTGGCAAGAATTCTTCGCCCTGTGCATTGATAGCACCAGCTGATTCCCAAACGTGGTTCTTAGGTAAGCCAAGTGTCAAATCAGTTCCTGGCGCTGTATAATGAAGGGCTGAAAATTGCTCCTTATTAAGCATATCTGCCTTGCTCTTGAGGATAGCAGCGTGTTCTTCCCAGGCCTTAACAGGATCTTCTTCGTAGACACGGCAGGTTTTGAAGATTTGGTCCCAAAGGAGATCGACTGCTTCTTCATCGCTCGCAGCATTTGGAAAGACCTTCTTAGCCCACTCAAGTCCAGCAGCGGCTGCTACAGTCCAGCTAACCTTGTTAGATTGCGTTGCGATACGCATTGGCTTCATGGCAAGTCCCATAGCTTTAGCAGAAGCTGAAAGCTTGTCAGCGTCCACACCGTTCAAGGCACCTGGATCAGAAGAACGAACCCCAAGACGGCTAGCCTTGTTCTCCAAGAGATAGTTCATCTCAGCAATCTTGTATTCTGGCACATTGTCCAGGCGCTCTATCGGAGCGTGGAGGAATTTCTCACGGTTGATGACATCATCTGTCCACTGAACGATGACCTCATGCGCACCCAAGGCATAGGCTTCTTTAACGATCAAATGCGCCAATTCACGTTGCTCCACATCGATAGAGAGAGCCAAGGTGTGACCAGGTTGCACGTTGATTCCATTCGCAACCAACAATTTCGCATATTTTTCTAGATTTTCTTTAAAATTTGGTAAAACCATTTTGTTTTTCCTTTTCTATTTTTCTTTTAAAGCAGAAAACAATCCTGCTAAAGCAATGGCACCCGACAGAAGCACTGTCGATAGGATAATTGTTTCATCTGCCAGCTCTAGCTGATAGTTAAAAACCTTTTCAGCTGGTTTGTCTTCCGCAAAGATTCTAAGTTTCATAAAGATGTTCTCCGTTCTAATCCTTAAAACAAATCATCAAACAAACTCAACTGGTTATCCTCTGGCATATTGCCAAGAATCCCCATTTCATCCATCTTTTCAACCAAGGTCGATGACAGTCCGCCACGCTTGCGCAGTTCTGTCTTAGAGAGGAACTCACCCTCTTCACGCGCACGCACCAACTGCTTAGCAACGTTCTCTCCCAGACCATCCATTGCTACAAATGGCGGAATGAGGGTATCCCCATCGATGAGGAACTCTGTTGCCTGACTACGGTAGAGATCGAGTTTGCCAAACTTGAAACCACGTTCCCACATTTCATTGACAATCTCAAGAGTTGTATAGAGGTCAATTTCCACATTAGAGGCTTCATTGTTCTTCCGTTTTTCAGAAATTTCTTGCATCTTGCGCTTGATGGCATCCAAACCCGCCCCCATGGTCTTGATATCAAAAGCCTTGGCACGGATTGAGAAATAAGCACAGTAGTAATAAATCGGATGGTGAACCTTGAAGTAGGCCACACGCAAGGCCATCATAACGTAGGCTGCCGCGTGAGCTTTAGGGAACATATATTTGATTTTCCCACAAGACTCGATATACCACTCTGGCACCTTATTGGCCTTCATAGCCTCGATGTAGCCATTTCGCTCCTCTTCGGAAATCTTTAGCCACATGCCCTTACGTACCCGTTCCATGATAGTAAAAGCCATCTTAGGTTCAAGACCAGCGTGCATGAGATAAACCATGATATCGTCCCGACAACCGATAACAGTCGATAGGTCCGCAATCCCTTGCTTGATCAGATCCTGGGCGTTCCCCAGCCACACGTCGGTACCGTGGGATAGACCAGACAGCTGAAGCAACTCCGCAAAAGTCGTCGGATGTGTCTCATCTACCATTCCACGTACAAAGTTGGTTCCAAACTCTGGAATTCCCAGCATCCCTGTTGGAGTTCCAATTTGCTCAGGCGTCACCCCTAAAACTTCCGTTCCAGAAAAGAGAGCCATAACGCTTTCATCATCCATGGGAATTTCATTAGGGTCAATACCAGACAAGTCCTGCAATTTCCGAATCATGGTCGGATCATCATGCCCCAGTATATCAAGTTTGAGGACATTCTCATCGATATCGTGGAAGTTAAAGTGAGTCGTCTGCCATTCAGCCGTCACGTCATCTGCTGGATACTGGACAGGTGTAAAATCGTAGACATCCATGTAGTTAGGAATAACAACGATTCCCCCCGGGTGTTGTCCTGTTGTCCGCTTGACACCAGCCGCACCCTGAGCGAGGCGTTCCACCTCTGCATCACGATAAAACTTCCCATAGTCCCGCTCATAGCCCTTGACAAAGCCATAGGCAGTCTTGGCAGCCACCGTACCAACCGTTCCTGCACGGAAGGCATATTCTTCACCAAAGATATCACGCACATCCAAGTGAGCGCTAGGCTGGTCTTCTCCCGAAAAGTTCAAGTCAATATCGGGAACCTTGTCCCCATCAAAACCAAGGAAAGTCTCAAACGGAATATCCTGCCCATTTTTGCTGAGTTTGTGACCACACTTTGGACAATCCTTATCAGGCATATCAAAACCTGAACCATAAGAACCATCTGTGATAAATTCACTATACTGACACTGACCACAAACATAGTGAGGAGAGAGAGGATTAACCTCCGTAATCCCAATCATGGTCGCAACGAAACTGGAACCGACAGATCCACGAGAACCAACCAAGTAACCCCGTTCATTGGAACGTTGCACCAGCATCTGCGAGGCTAGATAAATCACGGCAAAACCATTCCCCAGAATAGAGGTTAGTTCTTTTTCAATCCGCAAATCGACAATATCTGGTAGCGGATTTCCATAAATCTCAAAAGCCTTCTTATAGGTCAACTGAGCGACTGTTTCTTCCGCCTTGTCAATGAAAGGAGTGTACAAGTCACCCTTAACGACCTCAACTGGTTCAAAGATTTCTGCCAAGGCATTGGTGTTTTCAATAACCAGTTTACGAGCTAGTTCCTCTCCCAAGAAGGCAAATTCATCCAACATCTCATTGGTTGTTCGAAAATGAGCCTTTGGCAAAGGAGCTGGTTGGGCATGTTCACCGTGACCAATGGTTCGGTTAATCATAGCCCCCTGTCCCAAACTACGAACGATAATTTCACGGTAAATTTCTTCTTCTGGTTCGATATAATGAACATTACCCGTAGCCAAAACGGGCTTGCCAAGACGGTCTCCGACCTCTATCAAACTCTTGATAATGGTCTGGAGTTCTTCCATATCCTTGACCTGCTCTTTGGCTATCAATGGCGCATAGATAGCTGGGGGCATGACCTCGATAAAGTCATAATACTTGGCCACCTCGACCGCCGCATCCACACCTTGGGAAACGACTGCATCAAAAACTTCACCTTCTGAACAGGCTGAACCTAAAATCAAACCTTCCCGATGAGCATCTAGAACTGTTCTCGGAATCCGCGGCACTCCTTCAAAGTACTTAGTATTGGACAAAGAAACCAGTTTAAAGATATTTTTTAGACCAACTTGATTCTTGACATAGATGGTCGCATGCTTGATCCGAGCTTTTTTATAAGAGTCTGGACTGATCAAATCAATGTTGAGTCTAGCCAAATCCGTCACACCATGTTTTTCGGCCACCTCTTTGATAAAGATAAAGAGAAGACGACCAGTAGCTTCCGCATCGTAGTTGGCCATGTGGTGGTGTTCCAGAGCCACACCAAAACGCTTAGTCAAAGGGCCCAAACCATGACGTTTATACTCAGGATAGAGGTTTCTAGCAAACTCGAGCGTATCAATGACTGGCTGGCTAATCTTAGGTAAACCATGACGCTCATAATTCGCATTCATAAAGCCAACATCAAAGGTAGCATTGTGGGCAACTAGAACCGTATCCTTGCAGAATTCTTGGAATTCTTGCAAAACTTGTTCTAGTGGTTTGGCATTTTTGACATGGTCATCTGTAATACCAGTCAACTCGGTAGTAAAGGCTGACAAGGGATATCCAGGATTAATAAATTCATCAAATTCAGCAATAACATTTCCCTTATACATCTTAGAAGCCGCAACCTGAATCAAGTCATTATAGATGGCTGAAAGTCCCGTCGTTTCCACATCAAAAACCACGTAGGTTGCTTCTGGCAAGTCCATCTCCACTTCGTTGTAAACGATAGGAACACGGTCCTCTACAATATTGGCTTCCATTCCATAGATCAGCTGAATTCCAGCTTTCTTAGCTGCTTTATAGCCATGTGGGAAGGACTGAACATTCCCATGGTCCGTGATGGCAACCGCCTTGTGTCCCCACTTAGCAGCTGTCGCAACGATTTCTTCGACCTCAGGCAGAGCATCCATACTCGACATGTTAGTATGAGCATGAAACTCAACCCGACGCTCACCTTCTGGCATGAGATCCTTCCGCTCATAGTGAACAACTTCCTGCACATCCTGCACGTTCATAGTCAAATCGCGTGTGAAGTTATTCATCTCTACATTCCCACGAACTCTGAGCCAAGAATTTTTCTTAATGATGTCAAACTTCTGAGCCTCTTCTTCATTCTTAACCCATTTTTGCATTGAAAAACTTGAACTATAGTCCGTCATCTTAAAGTTAATCAAGACACGCCCTGTCCTGGTCACTTTATGCTCCACATCAAAAACGACCCCTTCAAATACCAAACGATTTTCCTCAGTCGTCACATCAATCATCTGGGTAACTTCTGCCTTATCTAACTTTGGCTTAGCGGTAGCCTTTTTAGCCTGAAAATCAAAGGCTGGTTTCTCTTCTACTTGTGGAGGAGCCATTTGTTCCAGTTGCTCCATAGCCCGCAAAGCTTCTTCGTTGGCAGCCTGAACAATCTGTTCATTCTCCACATGAAAGGCTTCCTCCTGCTCCTGTGTAAGAGCATCATTCTTTTCGATTTGGCAGACAAAAGCTGGAAAACCAAACTTTTCAAGTTGCTTTGTTAAATTAGGAAGATGGTTTTTCTTAAAGTGTTCCTTATCAATCACCTCTGAACCTTCAATAAAGAGCTGATTTCCCTCTGCACGAACTTGCAAATTCTGATAAAGAGACTTAAACCCTTGGCTAGCACATGGGCCTTCAGAAAAGGCCTCCTTATAGTAGGCCTGCAAGAGTTCATTTGAAAATTCTGGAGAGAGAGCTTTGATTTCGAAAACAGCTCGATTCCCTGTCTTAGAAAATTCTTCACTAATCCCTTTCTTTAACTCTAAAAAAATTTCAATCGGTAAAATATTAGAAAATACAAAATGAAATTCCCAAATCTTACTAATTTTATGAACCACAACACCCTCAATACTTGCATTAACAAGAGCAGGATCCTGTCTCAATTGATCAGAGACTCCTATTTGATTCATTAAAATTTCAAACTTACTTGACATTCAATTTCCTCACATTATTCTCTTACTATTTTACCATAATTAAAGAAAATATATAGCCACTATCATTCCTTAAGCACTGCTAGTTTTCCTAAATTCATTCCTTAAAAACAAAAAAGAAGATTCTCAGAATCTCCTTAACACATATAAAAAAGATACCCTTAAGTATCCCCATACTCAATCGGGAAGACAGGATTCGAACCTGCGACACCTTGGTCCCAAACCAAGTACTCTACCAAGCTGAGCTACTTCCCGCGTTAACTAAAAAAATGCACCCTAGAGGAGTCGAACCTCTAACCGCCTGATTCGTAGTCAGGTACTCTATCCAGTTGAGCTAAGGGTGCTCATCATTATATGCCGAGGACCGGAATCGAACCGGTACGATCGTTACCAATCGCAGGATTTTAAGTCCTGTGCGTCTGCCAGTTCCGCCACCCCGGCCTCTCTAAGCGAACGACGGGATTCGAACCCGCGACCCCCACCTTGGCAAGGTGGTGTTCTACCACTGAACTACGTTCGCATCGACCTCTTATTCTATATAAAAAAATGCCGGCTACATGACTTGAACACGCGACCCTCTGATTACAAATCAGATGCTCTACCAACTGAGCTAAGCCGGCTACTTTCTATTATGCGGGTTAAGGGACTTGAACCCCCACGCCGTTAAGCGCCAGATCCTAAATCTGGTGCGTCTGCCAATTCCGCCAAACCCGCAAGTATGACCCGTACTGGGCTCGAACCAGTGACCCATTGATTAAAAGTCAATTGCTCTACCAACTGAGCTAACGAGTCTAAAATAACTTCCGTTATCTTAAACGGTCCCGACGGGAATCGAACCCGCGATCTTCGCCGTGACAGGGCGACGTGATAACCGCTACACTACGGGACCTATATGGGAGTTAACGGGATCGAACCGCTGACCCTCTGCTTGTAAGGCAGATGCTCTCCCAGCTGAGCTAAACTCCCAAAGGGCGGAGTCTAGCTCAGCCAACGGTAAGAAACTTCGTTTCTCTCATCCGCCGATTGTAATTTCGATTTCCTCTCAATTACAACTAAGCTAAACTCCCTCGAGCTAAGCGACTTCCATATCTCACAGGGGGCAACCCCCAACTACTTCCGGCGTTCTAGGGCTTAACTACTGTGTTCG